>CAXHDG010000011.1:0-67057 GCA_964015495.1 uncultured Magnetococcales bacterium | reverse complement strand
TATCGATCGGTCTCGTGGGCTCGGAGATGTGTATAAGAGACAGACCTATGATAGCGCCACAGGCATTACAACAGCCAAAGGTAATGTCACTCTTGTTGATTCAAACAAAATGGCTCTTTTCTTTGATAGCGTTGAGCTCAGCGATGATTTTAACTTTGTTGTTATAGACGGTATTAAGGCGCGCCTTGGTGATGAAGGCCCTGTATTTGCAGCGGCGCAAGTGACCCGTGAAAACGGCGCAACATACAAACTTTCAAACCTTGCTTATACGCCTTGTAAACTTTGTAGTGACCATGCCCCTGTGTGGCAAATTCGCGCTGGTGAAGTTAAATATGATAGCGATGAGCAGATCATGTCTTATCAACACATGTACTTTGATGTTTATGGCAAGCCTGTTTTCTACCTGCCATACATGAAACACAGTACAAACAATAAGCCAATGAGCGGTATGTTACCGCCAAACTTTGGAAGCTCCAGCGTTACAGGCCAAGAAGTAACCCTTGCATACTACCAGCGCTTTTCAGATAATCTCGATAGCACAATTCGTAACCGCTATATGACAGAGCGCGGCAACATGCTTATTGGGCAAACGCGCTACATTGGACGCAAGACTGAAGGCATATTTGATGGCTCTATTATTGCGGATGATAACAGCAGTGAAGTCCGCTCGCATGTTAAAGTTCAAGGTATTTACCGCCCACGTAAAGGCATGCGCGTCGGGGTAAATGGCTCCCTGCTTTCTGATGATACATATCTTGATGAGTTCTTTGGCCGCACGCCAAACTTTGCGCCGCTTACTGGTTTTGTAGAGCAAGGATCAGAAGATACCTACGCCGCTATTTATGGTCGCTACTACCATGACCTTAGGGAGGGTGTTGCGCCAGAAACCACCCCTCAAGTTGCACCGCGCGTTATGTTTGAGCATGTCATGGACACTGATAAAAGCGGCGGACAAATCACCTTTAATGTAGATGGCGTTTCATTAAGCCGTGAACTCGGCTACAGCCATGACAGGCTCGTTACCTCTGCAAACTATGCAAAACCATTTAAAAACACCTATGGTGATACATTCACCGTTGGCGCCAATGTACGTGCGGACTATTACAATATAGACCAAATTTCAAGCAACCTAGATGGGCAGGAATCACGTATCCACGGACAAGCCACACTAGATTGGTCACGCCCATATGTTAACGCAAGCGCCTCTCACATTATAACGCCGCGCATTAAGCTTATGCTTTCTCCTGTTGGTAACAATCAGGATGAAATAAATAACGAAGATAGTACAGGGTTTGAGCTAGACAGTAGCAATCTATTTTCTGATGATCGTTTTGCAGGCTATGACGTTATTGATAGCGGCTCCCGTATTGTTTACGGACTTGATAACAAGTGGGGTATGCCTGGCGATACCAAGGTTCATACCTTCTTTGGGCAAAGTATTCGTTTTGATGAAAACAGAGCAACAAGCACATCTGGTGGTACAGAAAACCAAGCATCAGATTGGATTGCTCTTGCCGAAATTCAGCCGACGCGCTACATCAGTGCCCGCACAGATATGCGTCTAGATCATGGCACATTTGAAGTCCGCCGCATTGATAGTGATGTACGCCTTGGTGCACTAAACAACCATTATATTTCTGTACGTCACTCTCTTCTAGATGGCGGCGAGCATGAAATTAGCGGTAACGCTTACTACCAACTTGCAGATGCTTGGGCACTTGAGTGGGCCTTTAACCGTGACATGAACGGCGGCGGTAAACTTCTTAAAAACGATATTGGACTGATTTATCAGCACAATTGCTTTGATGCCACCTTTAGCGTAAACCGCCGTGGTTACAACAACAGAAGCGCACCATCAGCCACAGAATTTACATTCAACGTGGAACTTCTCACCCTCGGACGCGATAGCAAGGTTGATACCAACCATTTGTTCTAGGTTACATACGCCTTATCCTTGATTTTTTATATACTTTTCGGCATGATGTCCACTCACGTGAGAGAAGGATATATTATGCTTAAATTTCTAAAGGTTCTAACATGCGCATTTGCTGTTGTATTTGCAGCTAACGCACAGGCCAAAACCGTTGATAAAGTGGTTGCTGTTATTAATGACAACATCATCACGCAGTCAGACCTTAACGCACGCTTTGAGCTGGTTATGCGTAACCTTTCTAAAAACCCATCTCGCGATGAACAGCGCCTCCTTTTATTCCGTACACTTAACAGTATGATTGATGAGAGCTTGCTTCAGCAATATGCTGCGCAGCGCGGCTTTACTGTAAAGCAGTCAGATGTAGACCTTGCCATTGCACGCTTTGAGCAAAGCCGAGGCCTTCCACAAGGCGCTTACGCTAAAATTACAGCTGGCGTTGAAGAATCAGCTAAACAGCAAATTGTTTCAGATCTTGTACTTGATCAAATCGTAGATCGTGACCTTAAATCTCGCGTAAACATCCCTAACAGCGAAGTAGACCAACTGATACGTCAGCTTGGCGCCGCGCAAAGCCGCACAGAATGGGAAATTGCACAAATTTTTATTCCCGTGGGAGAATCTGAGGGCGCAGAAGAAAATGCTAAATCACTTGCTGATACAGCCTATGCCCGCGCAGAAAAAGAAGATGATTTTTCTTCTGTTGCAAAAGATTACAACACAGGCGGTACACCGCTTGATGGTTACCTTGGCTGGTTTGGTGAAGGTGAAATGGTACCAACGCTAGAAGAGCAGATTCAAAAAATGACTCAAGGGGCTGTTTCTAAGCCTGTGCGTAGTGCGACGGGTTACCACATTATTCAAGTCAAAGGCATACGCACTTTGCCGGGTATTCGCACAGAACCTGTAACAGAGTTTAAACTCAAGAAAACATCTTACGCTGAAGATGACACAACTTCAGAAGATGAGCTATGGGTTGCAGCACCGGATCTATCTTCTCAACTTAAAAAAGTAATCACTGCCCTAGATGTTGGCGATACAACCAAGAAAATTGACCTTGGCGATGAGCAAGTAACTTACACCCTCGCCGCTAAAAAACGTGCATTACCAGAAGGCCTTGAAGATTACCGTACACGTGTGCGTGAACGCCTTATGGAAAGCCGCCTTGACCTTGCCGTACGCCGTATGATGCGTGACCTACGCCGCGAAGCTTTTATTGATGTGCGCCTGTAAGGATGACAGATTCACCAAGAATTGACGCAAAGAGATCCCTCGGGCAAAACTTTCTGCACGATAAGTTTATTATCCAAAAAATTGTGGATGCGATTCGCATAAACCGAGAAGATACACCTCTTCTTGAAATTGGCCCCGGTACAGGCGCACTTACAAAGCCGCTGCTCGAATCTGGAGCAACGCTCCTCTCTCTTGAAAAAGACCACCGCATGGAGGAAGTTTTAAAACCTCTAGAAAGTCAGCACCCATTTACACTGTATATGGGTGACGCGCTTAAAGATGATTACACAGAGCTTACACCTAAAGGCAGCCAGCTTGTGGGCAACTTGCCTTACAACATCGGTACAGTTATTGTAACCAAAGCACTTGGTACACCAGAACACTGGGACAGGCTTGTATTTATGCTCCAAAAAGAAGTTGTGGGCCGCATTTGCGCAGAGCCCGGCAATAAAGATTGGGGCCGCCTTGCACTGTTTTGCCAGCTGCGTGCAGATTGCAAACGCCTGTTTGATGTACCGCGCGGTGCTTTTAACCCTCCGCCAAAAATCACATCTTCTATTGTAGAAATTATCCCAAGAGAAACTTTACGTTATGACTGTAATGTAAAACGCCTAGAGGAGCTAAGCAGCAGGGCATTTAACCAGCGCCGCAAAATGCTTCGTGCAAGCCTTAAAAGTGCTTTTGATGATGTTGAGTCAGCTCTTGAATCTGTTGATATCAAACCAACAGACCGTCCTGAAACTGTGAGCCTTGAAAAATTCTGCAAGCTGAGCTTGATTTAAAAAGCTGAGCTTGATTTAAAAAAGCTAAGCCTTACTTAAAAACGCTCCTGAAATCCGCCACTGTAATTTGCTGATTTACGGCCTGAACCTCCAAAGTTAAACCCTGAAAAGAGACTTGAGCCCATGTTAGGGCGCAGTACATTTATGTAATAACGCTGGCCAATACCAACAAGGCGGCCATCTGCAATAAAGACAGGTTCATATTTATAGTCACCCTCAAATCCGCGGCATGGCTGCTCAATGTTAATTTGGTAGAACCAAGCTGTAATCATTTGCCCATTAGCGAGCCTAAACTGACTCTCACTTACAGGGCGGCCCATGCGAGAAAGCACATCTTCCGCTTCTTGATCCACGTAAAGGCCTGCAAGGTTTGCATTATTCATAAACACAGTACGAAATGCTTTTGGAGAACAGAAGTTACCCGAAACACTGCGTGCTTCAGTACCAATACCGCAACCACTTAAAGCAGCTGAGAGAAGTAGCCCTGTCACCATCAGTTTTGCATGTTTCATCGTATTATCCCCTCACCTTAACAAGTGCCTGTTGTATTTCTTTAATTGCAGTTTCAAGATCTGCATTTGTTATAACAATGTCATAATCGCCTAAGTTTGAACCGCGCATATCTGCGTTACCAAACATATAGCCTTCTGTATGTAAATTTTCTAAATCGTCTCTAATATGCCCCAGTCGGCGCTGAATCGCATCATCAGGTTCTTTGCTATTTTTTTGACGTTTTGCAAAACGACGTTCAAGCTCTTCAATACTTGGCGGTAGAATTAAAATACGCGTACAACGTTCTTCAAAAGCATTATGTAATGCTTCTACGCCGCTATATGTAATATCTGTAATTAAGTCTTTTCCTGCGCTTAAGCCATCTTCTACAACGCTTTTAAGCGTGCCATAATAGTTACCGTAATGGTGGCTCCATTCTAAAATATCGCCCTCATCCATTTTTGCCTTAAAAGATGTTTCATCCAAAAAGTGGTAATCTACGCCGTCCACTTCCCCTGCACGCGGATTACGAGTCGTTGCTGTTGGAAAAAATGAAAGTGCGCTGTCATGTTCAATAAGAGCGTGCATCAATGTATCTTTACCAGCACCACTTGGCCCTGTAAGAGTGAATAAATGTCCTGATGCGTGCTTATTTGTCATACTGCCAGTGTACGCGTAAATGCGCTATTTAGCACGACTTCGGAGAGCTTTGAGATAGGCTTTTACATTTTTCTTATGTTCGTTGTGTGTTTTTGCAAACACATGTCCGCCTTTACCATCGGCAACAAAGTAAAGGTATGGCACTTCTGCTGGGTTTGCCGCAGCCATAAGTGCGCCGCGCCCTGGGTTTGCAATAGGCGTTGGCGGAAGCCCCTTATGCACATAAGTATTATAAGGATGTGGGTTTTTTAAATCTTTACGGCGAATATCACCATCATAATCTTCAAGGCCATAGATCACGGTTGGGTCTGCCTGAAGCTTCATGTTTATCTTTAGCCTGTTCGTATAAACACCTGATACTGTTTCATATTCACGCGGAAGTGCCGTTTCTTTTTCAATAATTGAGGCAAGCGTTATCATTTCATTGCGTGACATCAGCGGACTCACTTCATCTACTGTTGCCCAAGCTTCATCTACAACGTTTTTCATATCAAACTGCATGGTTGTAATGAGGCTTTTACGCGTTGTACCAAGGGAGAACGTATACGTCTCTGGCAGCAGGCTTCCTTCCGGAATGCCTTGCGGCATAGGGCCTGTAAGCCTCTCATCTGCGGCCAGCTTAACCAAAACCTCTGCAACGGTTAAACCTTCTGGAATTGTTATTTGTTCAAGCGTTACATCGCCGTTTACCATTTTACTAATGGCCGCGCGCATGCCGTCCTCTGTTTCAAATGTATAACGCCCTGCATGCAGTGCGCCTGTATTACGTGTCACACGAAGCCAAGCCTCAAACATAAGCGGGCTTGCAATGACATCAGCTGCATAGAGTTTTTGAGCAATAGATTTAACGCCAGAACCTTTAGGAATAAGAACCTCTACAGGCGCTGCATAAACATTGAATGAAATAAGAGCGCTTAGAAGAAAAACACCAAAACGCATTAATCTTTAACCTTGGTGAGTACCAGACTTGCGTTCGTTCCACCAAAACCAAAGGAGTTGTTCATCACAACGTCAATATTCATTTTACGAGCACCTTCTGTGACGTAATCAAGGTTACAATCCTCAGATGGATTTTCTAGGTTAATTGTTGGCGGAGCCATACCGTCACGCATGGCAAGGAGGCAAATAGCTGTTTCAATACCGCCAGCTGCGCCAAGCGTATGGCCAATCATAGATTTTGTTGAGCTGACAACCGCGTCAGATCCAAGAACAGATTCAATCGCGCGAGATTCAATACCATCGCCCATTGGCGTAGACGTACCATGAGAGTTAGTATAATCCACATCGCTACCTTTAAGGCCTGCAAACTCAAGTGCAAGAGACATGGCACGCTTGGCACCGTCGCCATCTTCTGCAGGAGATGTCAGATGATAAGCATCGCCCGTTTGCCCAAAGCCTGCAACCTCAGCGTAAATTGTTGCGCCGCGTGCCTTGGCATGCTCGTACTCTTCAAGTACAAGCACCCCTGCTCCCTCAGCAATTACAAAACCATCACGGTCTTCATCGTAAGGGCGGCTTGCCTTTTCTGGCGTGTCATTAAATTTTGTAGAAAGTGCGCGGGCAGAGCCAAAGCCTGCAACAGCGCTTTTTGTAATGCCTGCTTCTGCGCCGCCAGCCACCATAATGTCGGCTTCACCGCGCTTAATGATATGCATAGCATCGCCTACAGCATGTGCGCCTGTTGCGCAAGCTGTCACAACGCTTAAGTTAGGCCCTTTAAGGCCGTACTTAATAGAGGCTTGGCCGCTAAGAAGGTTGATAAGCATAGATGGGATAAAGAAAGGCGAAACACGGCGCGGGCCACGCTCATTCAGCGTAAGCACTGTGTTTTCAATTTCGTTAAACCCGCCAATACCACTTCCAAGAATAACGCCTGCGCGCAATTTTTGCTCTTCAGTCAGCTCGGTAAGGCCTGCATCAGCCATAGCTTCTGCCGTTGCGACCATACCATATTGAATGAAAATATCTGTGCGTTTTACATCTTTGGCATCCATCGCAACCAAAGGATCAAAATCCTTTACTTCTGCTGCAATTTTGCAGGCAAACTCAGACGCATCAAACTTTGTGATAGGCCCGACAGCACTTTCACCTGCAAGCAGGCTTTTCCATGTGCTTTGTGCCGTTAAACCGGCAGGCGTAACCATACCGAGGCCAGTAATGACCACGCGGCGGTTTTGTGGATGTTTCATGTAAATATAGTTCCGTGAAGAAAACTGCGTAGCTTACGCTGCAGCTTTTTCTACGTAGGCAACAGCGTCTTTTACAGAAACAATGTTTTCTGCGTCGCTATCTGGGATTTCGATACCAAACTCTTCTTCCATGGCCATAACAAGCTCTACAGTGTCTAGAGAATCAGCGCCAAGATCATCAATAAAGTTAGCGGCGTCCGTTACTTTATCTTCTGATACACCTAGGTTTTCTACTACTAGGCCTTTAACGCGTGCGTGAATATCACTCATATCTTTACTCCTTTAAAAATCATTTTAGCCCCCATGTTATGTGGAGGTCTGCACATAATATAGTTTAATATTTCAAATTGGCAAGTTTTTATGAGCAAGCAATCTAAACGTAAAGCCCGCCATTAACATGAAGTGTAGTGCCTGTCATGTAGCTAGCCGCATCACTTGCAAGGAAACGCACCGCATTTGCAATGTCATCACCCGTACCGAATTTAGCGGCAGGAATACTTTTAATAAAGTTATCTTTTACGCTGTCATCAAGCTTTTGGGTCATATCTGTTTCAATAAAACCAGGTGCAACACAGTTGACTGTTATGCCTCTGCGCGCCATTTCTTTAGAAAGCGCTTTAGTAAAACCTGTCATAGCCGCTTTACTTGTTACGTAGTTTGTTTGTGCATTATTCCCCATATGAGCTACAACAGAGGTCACGTTAATAATGCGTCCCCAACGTTTTTTGCTCATCGCAGGCATGAAAAGCTTTGTGAGCTTAACAGCAGCGTTAAGATTCACGTCGAGAACTTTATCCCAAGCCTCATCGCTCTGGCGCATAAATAGTCCATCTTCTGTTATGCCTGCATTATTGACCAGAATATCAATATCGCCTACACGCTTTGCAAGCTCTTCAAGAGAGGAAATATCAGATAGGTCTGCGCCAACGTAAGAGTGAGCACCAAGCTCTTCTGCTACTGTTTTAGCTGTCTCTTCGCGGCTTGCACAAATAATAACGTTTGCCCCCGCATCAATAAAGTTTTGAGCAATATCTTTACCAATACCGCGGCTACTGCCGGTGATAAGGGCTGTTTTTCCTGTAAGGTCTGCAAACATATAAATAGGTATCCTTTATTCTGCGTGACGCGCTTCTAGCCAAGCGTCAACATCTTCTGGTGTGTTAAGTGTTGCCGTATTTATAATGCCATCTACGCGCTTTGCAAGCCCTGTAAGCACTTTTCCTGCACCGCACTCTACCACTTCCGTGATACCAGAGGCTGCCGCATTTACCATCGTTTCTCTCCAACGTACACGGCCAGTAATTTGTTCCACAAGCCCTTTTTCTAGCGCAAGGGTTGAAGAGTTTTTTTCTCCTGTTATATTTTGATAAACAGGCATATCTACAGGTGCAAACTGGGCTTTTTGCAAAGCAATTTGCATAATATCTGCTGCTGGCTGCATCAACGGACAATGGAATGGCGCACTTACATTAAGACGTACAATTTTTTTAGCACCTTCTACTGCAAGCATATTGCTGGCCTCATCAATGGCCTGTTCATCACCAGAGATAACCACCTGAGAAGGGCTATTATCATTTGCAATATAACAGCCTGTTTTACGAATAATGCTTTCTAGGTTGGCGTACTCCATACCAATAATAGCTGCCATAGCGCCCTTGCCTGCTGGCACAGCGCCTTGCATAGCTTCGCCGCGCTTGCGCACAAGTTCTAGGCCAGTATTAAGAGAAAGACTTCCTGCAGCGCAAAGCGCCGTGTACTCCCCAAGAGAGTGCCCTGCAACAGCGGCCGCATACGGGTGTAAGTTAATTTTGTCCGTACTCTTATAGATATATTTGGCAACAGCCATGCCTGCCAAAAGAAGCGCAGGCTGTGTGTTTATTGTGAGACCAAGTTCCTCTTCACTGCCTTCACGCATCATTTTACTGAGAGAAAATCCGAGAACATCGTCTGCCTCTTCAAAAATTTCTTTTGTAAATTCATGGTCCATAAACCCTGAAGCCATACCAACATGCTGGGACCCCTGCCCTGGAAATACAAAAAGAGTGTGGTGCTTTGTCATTTTTTCTCGCAACGTTTTTTTTGAAAATATACAGAACCATAACAAAGTATGAAAAGAACCAAAAGATAAAATCTTTTAAAGCAAAGAGAGCATTTAACAAAAGATGAGAAAAACCCTTGCAATGTATGCAGTTTGATGTATATTAGCGCCACCTTGCTACGCGTATGTGCGTGGCTGTGTATTAAGCAATAACGCTTTTTACTTAAACCCAAAAGGAGACATACACATGTCATTTTACGAACTTGTATTTATCGTTCGCCCTGATGTTGTAACAACGCAAGTTGACAGCCTCGTGGACAAATTCAAAACAGTTATTTCTGAAAAAGGCGGCCAAGTGGCTAGCTTTGAAAACTGGGGGCTTCGCACTCTAGCTTACCGCATCAAAAAACACCGTCGTGGTTACTACGTAATGCTAAACGTAGAAGGTACTGGCGAAATTATCAACGAAGTTGAGCGTCAAATGCGCATCAACGAAGATATCATTCGCTTCCTAACAATTCGTGTTGAAGAGCTTAACGAAGGCCCATCTGTAATGATGGCTCCTAAGAAAAGCCGTCGCTTTGATGAAGCTGACAAGAAAACAGCAGAACCAGCAGCGTAAGTAAACACGTAACATACGGAGAATTTTATTATGACTACAGAAACAACAAACACAGAAGCTACAACAACTGAGGCTGCTTCTACTGAAGCAACAGCTGAGAGAAAAGACCGCGCACCTAAGTACACGCCTCGTCTTCTTGGTAAGCCTTTCTTCCAACGCAAAAAGAGCTGCCCATTTAGTGGCCCTCGCGCGCAAAACATTGACTACAAAGACACACGTCTTCTTGGTCGTTTTGTAACTGAGTACGGCAAGATCCTACCTTGCCACATTACTGGTGTGAGCCGCATTAAACAGCGCGAACTTGCAGTAGCTATTAAGCGTTCTCGTCACTTGGCTCTTATGCCTTACAGCGACCGCTAAGCTTTCTTCCGCCCCTTTTTCTATATAGGTTAAGGGGCGGAATTTTAAACCAACCGTTTGCTACACAAAGCTTGTAGCTAACCAAAACAAAGGGACAGACAATGGCACAAAGACAAGTCATTCTTCTAGAAAAACTCCACTCTCTTGGCGAGATTGGCGAAACAGTATCAGTAAAACCTGGTTTTGCTCGTAACTTCCTTATTCCTCAAGGCAAAGCACTTCCTGCTACTAAATCAAACATTGCTAAGTTTGAAAGCATGAAAGCTGAACTTGAAAAAGCTAACAAAGAAAAAGCTGCAGCTGCACAAGCCGTTGCTGATAAACTAGACGGCGTTAAAGTTGTTCTTGGTCGTCAGGCTTCTGAAGTTGGTATGCTTTACGGAACAATCCGTCCACGTGACATCACTGAATCAGTGAAAGAGATGACTGGCGTTGAGCTAGACAAATCTATCGTGACTTTCAAGACACCAATTAAAGAAGTTGGTGACCATCTTGTAACAATTACACTTCACAGTGATGTGATTATTGAACTTCCTCTAGAGGTTGGTCGCGTAAGTGCATAAGTGAATTTCACTTAAAGTTTAAAAAACCCTTTCCTTTGGAGAGGGTTTTTTATTTGACAGAAATCAGCTGTGTCGCTACTTTCTAGACATATCACCATCTCATTCTTTTCCGTTTCCTGGAGGACTTTTTATGACCGCTATTGTTACGCTTGCCATTCTCTTAGGCCTTATTGCCTTTGGCATTGGCGCCCTTGCAGGTAAAGCCAAAGCTCTCACAGGGGAAGATGACATACGCACCGGACTTAAAAACACTGGCGCTATGCCTGTTCTTCTTATGGCTGCAGCAATGGGCGCTACTCTTTTTATTGCTGGTGTTATTGCTGGCTTTACTGCATTAGCAGCTACTGGCTTTATCTGCACTATTCCCCTTGGGCTCACCATGGCCTTTCACACAGGCTTTTTCATCCTGTCAGCTCTTGCTAAATAAGGAGCATACCTATGCCCTCACCCCAAAATATTACCCGTGATCGCAAGCATCGTGGTTATGTTAAATCTTTTGAGCTCTGCTTAGAAAGTAAAACTCTTACGTTACACTTTGAAGGCGGACCACGCCAAAAAGTGCTCAAGCTGAAAACTTTGCATAAGCTAAAGTTCAATATGCGCACCCCTGAGGCATCGCATCATCAGGAGCTTGTGGTATTTTACAAAGATACTCGCAAAGAAACTTTTATTGTTGGCGACTATCAAGGCATCACACGCATGTATAACATTTTGGGCGCTGTCGCATATTTTCATGGCGTTGCCTTGAGCCTAGATCAGCGTCACGAGCGCTAAACCAATCGACCACAAAAAAGCCTTTCCTTTACTGGAGAGGCTTTTTTGCATTTTGTATCCAATTTATTGAATCCACCATTGCATCCAGAAGGCAAATCTCCTATAGTTAAAAAACTCAAGACGCAGGTTCAAATCTCGGATTTAAAAAGGCATAAAAACACATGAACGCACAGGCTACCGGTACAGTTAAAGCAGTTGATTTTACTAAAGGCTCTACGGCCAATCAGCCTGTTCCGCATAGCCTTGAAGCCGAACAAGCCCTTCTGGGCCTCCTTATGCTAAACAATAGATTATACGAAGACGTAGAAGGCATGGTTAAGCCTGAGTACTTTTATGTGCCTGCTCACACAGCTATTTTTGAAGGCGTGCAACAGCTATTGTTTAAAGGCTATGAAGCCAACCCTATTTCTCTCAAAGAAGTGATTAACGATACCAGCATTTTTGGTGGTAAAGATGAGATGATTAAACTTCTTACAGGTCTGTTTGAAAGCGCAACACGCGCAGATAACGTACAGACCCTTGTTAGCATCATCTATACCTTTTACTTACAGCGACAACTGCTTGAAATGACAGGGAAACTAGAACAAGACCTTGGCAGTGCCCGTACACTTGATGCTACAACAAAACTTATTGAACGCATTGAGGCTGAATTATTTAAACTAAACGAAACAGGCTCCACAAAAGAACTTCAAAACCTGCGCCAGCCGCTGGTTACTGTTATTGAGCAAATTGAAGAAGCCAAAAAGCATCAAGGCCAGCTTCTTGGGGTGAACTCTGGTTATAAAAACCTTAACAAACTGCTTGGTGGTTTCCGTAAATCTGATCTTGTTATTTTGGCTGCGCGTCCTTCTATGGGTAAAACAGCCTTTGCTGTTAACGTGGCTTACAACGCCGCAGAAGCACTGCGTAATGGCCAAACAGGCGGCGCGGCCGTGGGGTTATTTTCACTTGAGATGTCATCTGATCAGCTGGCAGCGCGTATGCTATCAAGTGCATCAGGCATTGATTCTGGCCAAATGGCGCGCGGTGAAATTAACGATGCAGAGCTTGAGCGTGTGGTGCAAGCCGCAGGCGAGCTTAGTGAATACCCTATTGTTATTGATGATACGCCAGGGCTTTCTGTAAGCCAGTTTCGTAGTAAGGCACGCCGTATGGCACGCCAACATAATATTGGTATGCTTGTGGTTGATTACCTTCAGCTGATGACATCTGAGCTACATGCCCATAACCGTGTACAAGAAATCTCGATGATTTCACAAACCCTTAAGGGTGTTGCACGTGAGCTTAATGTGCCTGTTATCGCCCTCTCCCAGCTTTCTCGTAACGTAGAAAGCCGTGAGAACAAACGTCCGCAGCTTTCAGACCTGCGTGAATCTGGTGCGATTGAGCAAGATGCCGATGTGATTATGTTCCTATACCGTGAAGAGTACTACCTCTCTAAACTGATGGGTGCAGATGAGAACTCTGAAGAAAACGTGAAATTGAAAGAGCGCCTTGATAAAGTTAAAGGTCTTACTGAGCTCCTTATTAGTAAAAACCGTAAGGGTTCAACCAAAACCCTCACCTTCACATTCGATGGCCCTACAACAACCTTCCACGAGTTTAGCGGAGATGTTGGCTATCCTGATGGTGTAGACGCTTAGAGGTTTTTCAGCTTCTTTCTTGACAAAAACCCCCTTTGTATACATATTAAGGTTAATTTGTAACCTTCTTTTCCTCTTTCTATATCCATGGAGAAACACATGTCTTGGATTCCCAGGATTGAAAAGAAATTGCCTTACGATATCTTCCAAGAGTGCAGTAACGATGAAGAGGCTCTTAAAGCCCTTCGCCTGCATATGGAAGACGGCTGGTGGTTTTTCAAAAATGATGTAAGCGACGCCGAGGTGCAAAGGCGCTATAGACGCCTTAAAGCCAATGCTGAAAAACACTTTAAAAATTCTTTTGAAGTATTAAAGTCAAAGCTTCGTAAGCTTGATCCCATTAAAATTAAAGAATTTGATCATATTTTCTATGGCAAAATTGCTTTGCCCCTCTATATGGCTGAGAACTTTTTTAATCGTGACCCTGAAAACGCCGCTGTGCTCAGGGCTCTGCTTTGGAAAATCAACACCACACGCCGAAAAAGACACAGAAATAAAATGAGCTATGTGCTGGAAGAACGGCCTTACCATCAAAAAATGGCGCACATCCGTTTTTATACCCATGACCGCATTGCTACAGCCCTTTAAACCGATAAAATACCCCCGCTCAAAAGCAGGGGTATTTTTTTAATTTTACCTATTGCAAAGGCGCATAAACCCTATTATATAGGGGAAACTAACTTATCTTTTTATCGTTTCTAGCAAGGGGTATCACCATGATTCCTATCTATGACTCTGAAGGTGTAAAATTCAACCCTCACACAGAGTATGCCCTCCACTTCAAAGATGGTTCTGAGCAAAAATTGGCTCTTGGAAAAATCAAAGTGATTATTCCGGATCACAGTGACTTCCTTCTCTCTCGTTTTAACACGCGTGAAGAAGCCATCGCAGCTTACACGGCCCTGCTCGGAGAAAAAAACAAAGGTATTCTCAGCAAAAAGCCAGCACCTGTAAGCGCTGAACAAGCTGAATATGCCTTTGGTGTTTACCTTGGCATTGTTTGTTACCATGCCGTGCCGGCTCAAATTTGGTTTAATAGCCTGTATGAAAATGCCTACATGCCTACAGATAAGCACCTGAAGCTGAATTTTTTTCACCCAAGCTTTGGTAAAATGCCAAGGTGGATGGTTGCAGAATGCGAAGACCGCTACCCCCATGTTAAGCCTATGCTTGAAGATTGCGTCACAGGCATTAACATTCGGCGCGTTTCAAGCGGCATGACGCCGCTGAAGATGGAGCTTACCAGTGCAAGTGATGTTCCTTCTGCCACCTACATCATCAAACCTGAAAAGGCCATAAAAACGCCTTCATAAAACGAAAAAAAATCCCCCGCTGCTGCGGGGGGTTATTTTTTGAAATCGATTTTTTTGCTAGCGGGTTAAGAGCCCAAACTTGCATTGCGCACATACACGCCATTAGGGCGCGGCATATTGGCCATTTTATGCATGAGCTGTTGAGCCATCTCACGCTCAATAACAACCATGTAGCTCTCGCCTTCATGAGTTATTACCTCAAGCATCAGGCGTATATCGCCAGGATAGCAAGACGTTTCAATGCCAGCAATATCTTCCTCCATAGAGAACACCGCTGAATCTTTACCCATTTCGCTTTCGCTCATAATGGTAAGGTTGCCACCAGCATAACTGTAACCAGTAACAAAAGATGTTGGAATTTCGCCAAGGTGTGGGGAGAGCAGGTCGTTAACAATCACTTGAGTACACATGGGTACCTCCTGTTTTGAACGGTCCTTTTCAGATGTTTGATATTTAAAGAATACGACGTATTGCATACAAAAACAAGCCCCCTATCAAAAAAATGATAGGGGGAAAGTGTCGATTAGTTTTCTTCAATCTCAAATGTGAACCTATGTGCCGCAACAACGCTGCGCAACCCTATGGCAAAACTCATACCCATGTGCCCATCCATATAAAAAGACACAGCACCGCCATTATGGTCAATAAACTCTGCGACAACCTTGCCGGTGTCAGTGCTGTAAATGCACACCTTGCCAATGTTTTCTGGCTCAAAATTAACCTTCCCCACATTGCCAGATGCAATACGCACGCTAAAGCCAATATAATCCTGCCCCATCGCAAACTCTACTGCATGGTAGGTGCGCTGAATGCCGATCATGGCGCGCGGCGTATCGCTAGATGCTGGAACAGCTTGCTTATGAATATATTTTTTCTGAAGCGCAGCATACATTTCAATACCCAATTTTTCAGGCATTGTAGCGATAAATACTTGTCCATCATACATAACAAGGTCAAAAAACATGCGCCTTCCACTGCTAGCAAGTTCAGGGATATAATCATGCCCCATGAAGTCGTAAAACTGAACGTCGCTATCCATGTCAAATTCAGTGGTGCGTTCTCCTTCAACGCTAAGAGAGTGCAGCGTTAAAATATTGCCCTCCAGGGAGAAGCTTTCAACCTCAGAGATCAAGAATTTCCCCTGAAGGGAATCAATAAGACCTTGCGCCACCTGAAAAAATGGTTTTTTAGACATAATGGTGCCTCCTATGAGAAACGGAAAAGAAGAGTTTTTGGATACCTTTACAGTATACAGAAACAGCCCCAAATGCAAGAGCCCCCTCAATAAGGGGGCTCTTTAATTTTCGTTTATACTCAGAGGCGTTGCTCCCAGCGAGGCGTCACATTGCAGACTTCTTTGAGAAATCCCTGAATGCGTTTAAACAAAAGCTTTGCCATAGGAAGCGAAAGCTCGAAGACAAGTTCAGTACCGTCTTTCAGAAAAAGCTCAACCCGGCCACGCTCACCATTCATCATGTGTGCGTTTTTAGGAAGTGGGCTAAATACCGTAAAGGTTCTGATGTCCGCCATGGACAAGTCCATAGCTTCGTCGGGGGCGTTGTGATCTTGTCCGTATTTCAAATCAAGAGTACGACCGTTCACACAAAAATGCCTAAGAATCAGAGACATCATATAAACATCCACTTGAGGTTAGAGAAAGGAACGTAAGAAAGTTAAGTTACCTATATTATGTAGGGACTCAAAGGTGGTGCGTCAAGGCTATTTTTGATATGATTCATAGATTAAAAATAAGAGTTCAAAGATTTCAATGGCTAAAGTAAAAACCCAATATTCTTGTAATAAGTGCGGTACAACATTTCCACGCTGGCAAGGTAAGTGTGACAGCTGCAATGAGTGGAACACCATTGTAGAAGATATTGGCGCTGCAAATGCGTCCCCTCTTCTGCCTAAAAAGAATACAGCCAAGGCTGCGCCAATCACATATTTGCATAGTGAACATAAACCTGTGCCGCGCATTGAAACAGGTATGAGCGAGTTTGACCGCGTGCTTGGCGGCGGGTTTGTTCCGGGTAGCGCCATCCTTATTGGCGGAGACCCTGGCATTGGTAAATCTACGCTCCTCCTGCAAACAGCGGCTTACTTCACTAAAAAGAATAAAGTACTTTATGTGTGCGGCGAGGAATCTACCAGTCAGGTTCAAATGCGCGCCAAACGCCTTGGCGTAGATAAAGCCGAAGTTGAACTTTGCCCTATTTCTCAATTAGAAATGGTACTCGCAACCATCAAGCATAACCAACCTGATATTGTGATTATTGACTCTATCCAAACGCTTTTTGCAGAAAGCGCCGATAGCGCACCAGGTAGCGTAAGCCAGCTTCGTCTGTGTGCCCATGCGCTAATTCAGGTGGCTAAAGCTTCTGGTATTGGCCTTATTTTTGTAGGGCATGTTACTAAGGATGGCACAATTGCCGGCCCGCGCGTTATTGAGCACATGGTTGATGGCGTACTTTATTTTGAAGGCGACCGCGGGCATAGCTTCCGTCTGCTACGTGCGTTTAAAAACCGCTTTGGCGCAACCAATGAAATTGGCGTATTTGATATGCGCGACACAGGCCTTACCGAGGTGACAAACCCTTCTGCTCTCTTCCTTGAAGGGCGCCCAGAAGGGGCAAGCGGTAGCGTTGTGCTCCCTGCCCTTAACGGCACAAGGCCCCTGCTTGTAGAAGTACAAGCACTGGTGAGCAAAAGCCAACTCTCTCAGCCGCGCCGTACAACACTGGGGCTCGATGCAAACCGCGTGTCTATGGTTGCTGCTGTGCTGGATAAACACGCAGGCACCCCCTTTGGCGAGCATGATGTATTTGTCAACATTGTTGGCGGCCTTAAAATTAATGAGCCTGCGGCTGACCTTGCCATTGCAACCGCTCTTATGAGCAGCTTAACCAATACAGCACTTCCGCACGATATGGCTGTATTTGGCGAACTTGGCCTCAGCGGAGAAATTCGCAACGTGACCAGTGCTGGCGATAGAGCAACAGAAGCCACAAAGCTTGGCTATGGCTCTCTCCTCTGCCCGCCATCTGATGGTATTAAGGGCACAACAGAGCCTATTAAGCACATTGGCGACCTACTTGGAATTTTACGTGGCTGACCTTCTCTTTATCCTATTCATGCTCATCACAGGCCTTACTGGCTATAGGTGCGGCCTGTTTAGAGACCTTGCTCAATTTGTGATATGGCTGCCGCTTTTTGTGAGTACTGTTTATATTTTGTTCCACGATGCCTCAGCCACAGAAGCTGTGTTTTTGCGCCAAGGTTCAAGGCTGTTTATTACAATGATTGGGATTACATTTTTTAGCTCACTCATTGCGCACTTAATGGATATCTTTATTTTCAGAGAATTTTTTGAGCGGCGCCGCCCAAACAGGCTCAGCAAGCGCCTTGGCTTTTTTACAGGCGTCAGCCGTGTTTACATTATGGTACTTGGTGCCATGCTTTCATTTTTTATATTTACAGAAGAAGAAGTGCCTTATTGGCTCACAGATAGCTCGCTCTTTTTACGTACAACTTATAATCACGCTGTAGACATTGAAGAACTTTTAATGAAAAAGGATATCATGAATAAAACCGTTATTATTTATGATCCAAAAGAGGAAGAAGAAAGAATTATGAAAGAGCGCTACGATAAACTTATGCATGGCATGATGCCATGAGCATCACATTTTCTGCATATGCCTTTATTGCCTTTTGGCTTTTGTGGTGCGCCCTGCCCTTTATCAGTGCGCGCAAACTTACGCTGCTGCCTTCTCTCAAAACAGATACACTTCTATGGCGCATGGCTGAGTGGCATTTGCGCTTCCCTGTGCTTATAGGCGCTGGCTATATGCTAGATAGCCTTTATAGCAATCGCCCACACGAAAGCTACGCCGCACCAGAGTTCTACGCCATTCTTTATACGTCATCACTGGTATTTAGCGTACCCGCAGTTGTGCTCTATCTCGCACGTCATAAAAAACTTGGCATATAAAAGCACAAAGAAAATCCCCCGCATATATGCAGAGGAGTTTCTATGCGATTATTTCTACTTTAGGCAAACCCGTGAGTTGTTTTAAAGCGAAGCATTTGTGCGTGCGTGGCCAGGTGCAGTTTCTGCATGATTTTAAGATTTTTTTGAACATGCGCATAAAGGCGCGAGCCATATTCCAGTTTTTTCAGAATAGCTTTCAGCTGCATAATGCCTTGTGTATAGAGAGAAAGCGCAGTCAGATATGTATTTAAACGGCCCTGCCAAGAGCCTTGAAATTTTTGGACACGGGCTTTCACTCTGTCACAAACAGCATTCAAGCGCTGCACCGTATCATAGGTATTGGGGCTAGGAGCGATCATGGTAGATCTCCAATAAAAGAGGAAAAGAAGATATTTAGGTCGCAAATATGCTGAGCCTTTTCATATCTAAATGCAAGTATAAATGAAAAAAGAGCCATCATTCTGATGGACTCTTTTCTCTTCGTTTTACCTGACCATTCTGGTGCGGGCGATTCTGTCTGCAAGTTTCATTCTTTTTAGCCTCAGGTGATAAATCGTATTCACAAGAGAAGCATGAAACGTTTCCTCGTTAACGCTTAGCAGCTTTTCTAGGGCATTTGTTTTTTCCCACAAAGCACGATACTCAGCTTCAACAGCAGACGAAAGTTGGATAGCAGCCATAAAGGCCTCCTTAAAAATGGTACGATTGGTGCCCCCACCAATGATTGTTCGTAAGTGAAATTATTGGAACCCTTCTCTTCCTTTTCAAGGGCAAAAAAAACAGCCCCGAAGGGCTGCTTTTAAAAATTCGATCAAACTCCTACTTTAAGGCCATGGCGGCGGCAAAATGCTTTAAGGTCAATCAGCATAGGTGCATGCATTGCTTTAAAACCCAAAAGAGATTCCTCCACATAACGTACAGCGCGCTTATCCTCTAGCGCAGGCAAAACTTTAACCTTTAGCCAACGGATGCATTCCGCAGAAACAGACACAGCGCTTTCCATGCCCGCTTTAATTTCCGCATTCATATTTGCCCTTTGTTGGTCGCTCATTTGGCCAGCAGATTCCCCTTCGGAAAACTCATAACCAATAAGCGAAATAGCCTGTTCAACAAGCCTTTCCAAACGGTGAACTTCATTTTCAGCAGCAACCAAATCAGGCAGCTGGTTACCGTCATCGTCCAGCATGGTAGATGGATGTTTAAGAGCCATGACAAGGCCTCCCCAAAAAAGAAAGATAGGTAGAATATGCATTCAGTATAAAGATGTATACAAACAAATGCAATATATAATAATTAAGCAAGCCTTGTGCCGAGCGGCAAAGTTTTATCTTCTACATTAGCAAGCACTACATGGCCGTCTGCATCATAAAAACCTGTAATGAGTACTTCAGACATGAAATCTGCAATTTGACGCGGCGCAAAATTGGTCACGCAAATCACATGGCGCCCCAAAAGGTCTTCCTTACTGTAATGGTGAGTAATCTGCGCGCTAGACTTTTTAATACCAATCTCATCACCAAAATCTACCCACACCTTATAGGCCGGGTTTCTTGCTTTAGGAAAATCCTGCACATCAACAACCTTACCGAGGCGCAGGTCAACTTTCATAAAATCATCAAACGAAATTGTCATCCTAGTTATGCGACTTATTGGCTTTACTTGGGCCGCGCGCGTAAGGGTTGGCCTTATTCGCATAAGGGTTGGCCTTTACGTTTCCGCGGAAAATAAGCTTAAACGGCACGCTTCCAAGGTCTAGCTCTTTACGCATTACGTTTTTAAGGTAACGCTCATAACTTGCCAGCATAAGCTCTGGGCGGTTCATCCAAATGACAAACGTTGCAGGGTCAATGGCAACTTGGCTAATGAATTTTAGCTTGAGCATTTTACCGCTACGTAGTGGCGGTGGGTTGGCTTCAAGAGCCATTTCCAGTGTACGGTTCAGCTTAGCTGTACCAATACGTTTTTTAGAAATTTCTGCCGCAAGAAGTACGCGAGGCAGCACCTTATCCACGCCTTTTTGTTTAAGGGCAGAAATAGTAAGGAAAGGAAGCTCTTTTACTTGGTGGAAGCCGTAAAATAGATCTTCTATCAGCTCTTCTTTAAGTTTTTGACGTTCTTCGTTTTTGATTAAGTCCCATTTGTTGATTACCACCACAAGCGGACGGCCATCTTTAGTCACTTTTTCAGCAATCTGAATATCTTGTTTTTCAAGTGGTTGTTGCGCGTCAATCATCAGTACAACAACGTCTGCTTTACCAATTGTTACAAGTGCATCTGCTGCACTTTTCTGCTCTAGCTCCTCGGTAATTTTTGCACGTTTACGAAGCCCTGGCGTATCTACAAGCTCAATAATACGTCCACCGTCGAGTTCATAAAGCGTCCCTACGCTTTCACGCGTAAGGCCGGCCATATCTCCAGCAAGCATACGCTCATCACCAAGAATTGTGTTAATGAGAGTAGATTTACCTGCGTTTGGACGGCCAACAATAGCAAGCTTAAGAGAAGATATATCGTTCGGGCCACGGTTATCCGCGCCAAGAGCTTCATTTGCTTTATCTGCTTCTTCTACAACTTCTATCGGCTCAATTTTAACCTCTTCAGGGATGTAGTGCTTTTCAACAAAATCAGCAATATCATCAAAGCCAATCGCGTGCTCTGCAGCAAGCATTACAGGTTCCCCAAAACCAAGGCTCCAGGCTTCCATTGCATTATCATGTGCGTCACGTGTATCTGCTTTGTTTACAAGAAGAAGTACTGGTTTTTTAAGTTTACGTAAAAGCCCTGCAACGTACTCATCTTCCGCTGTTAGCCCTTCTCTACCATCAATCATGAAAAGAATCACATCAGCGCCTTCGGCTGCTCTTTCTGCAATTTTGTTCATATCGCCCGCAATACCTGTTGCACGACCTTCAAGGCCAGCTGTATCTACAATTGTGCAAGGCAAGCCAGCAATACTGCAAGAACCTTCGCGGCTATCACGCGTTACGCCCGGTACAGGTGCAACCATGGCACGCACACGGCGTGTCAGCTTGTTAAATAGTGTTGATTTTCCAACATTAGGACGACCTGCAAGGGCAATTGTAAACATAAGGTATTCTCTTTAAATTATTTTGCATGTGTATACATACAGGAATATAAGGGGTTGAGCAAGAAGGTTTTGAGTGAAGTTGCGCTTTTCAACAGCTTCGCATGTTACCTATAAATCTTGCGCACAAATACTGTGCCTGCCAACAACTGCTTTTTTTATATTTAGCTTGCCCGCCTCGTTAGTCACTCGGGCGTCGCCTTACCCTGCGGCCAAGCATCGCAGCCCATTAGGTCTGCGGCTCGCACTAACCGTTCTCGCATGCACCTATGAAACTAAAGAGGTACTGGCCTATTAGGATGCGAGGCATGAAGAGGCATCGAAGCTGTGGCCTACACGAGCGGGAGCAAAGCGACCCAAAACCTTAAGAGGTTTTGGCGGCGCAAAAGAGTTTATTATAGGACTGCTGGCAGTACTAAAATTCAAAGAAACTTTTGCACCAAGACAATACCTGCGGGGGATTTTATTTTGAAAATTTTACATTTTTAAAATGCAAAGACCAAGAGCAGGAAATTAAAAAAAACGGCCGCATATGCGACCGTTTTAAGGCAAGCAGTTTCACTATCTATAAGCAATAATCTCTGCGTCATCACTCATAAAGTAAAGCGTCCCACCAGCTGCAATTGGCGCAAGGCTGATTTGCTCTTTAAGATTTGAGATACGTACAGGTTCTCCGCTTTTTGGGTTAACCGAAACAGCGTAACCGTTGTTAGATACAACAATCAAACGTCCGCCAGCAAAGAGAGGCCCGCTCCAGAAGTCTGTTTGTTCGCGTGCACCTTTTGGTACAAGCGAAGTCAGCTCACGTACCCAGCGCACACGCCCGTCAATGCGGTGTACGTTTACAAGTTTATTATCAGATGTCACGATGAAAATTGCATTACCAGCAACCCAAGGCATTTGAACAGCGCTGAGTTTGCGCTCCCAGTATCTACGTCCTGATTTGAGGTCAAATACACTGAGCCAGCCATTATTATTTACAACATGTACCATGCCGCTTGCAATAACAGGCGTACCTTCAATGTCTACAAGGTTAGCAAGTGGGTCAAAGCTGTTATCTGATGATAAAGCGTTGTGCCATAGGTAACGGCCATTTTTTGAGTTCAATGCGTAAATTTCACCGCTAGAATAAGGCACAATAGAAACATCTTCATCTACAGCAGGAGGCGCGCCGCCCATAAGCGCAAGCGCTTCTTCTAGGCCAGAATGAAGCCAGATTGTTTTACCTGTGTTCTTATCCAGTGCAAATAAACGGTTGTTATGGCTAACCACGTAAACATGATCGCCTTGAAGCGCAGGAGACGCACGAAGGGGCATACCTAGGTTTTCTTTCCAGGCAAGCTCACCCGTTTTAGCGTTAAGAGCAAAAACATCGCCGCTGCCTGTTGTGATGTACACATGTGTGTTGTTCACAGCAAGTCCGCCGCTGTAGCTTTCCAGCTCTTTCTCACGAATTTCTAGTTTTTCTTTCCAGATCTTTTTACCTGTTTTTGCATTCAGGGCAATCACTTCTCCGCAGCTATTCATCGCATAAACAGTTTCTGCGTAAACAACTGGTGGGTTTAAAATAAGACCTGTTTTTACCATGCCGCAGCCAATACGCTCACGCCATGCTTCTTCAACATGTTCTGGCAATGCCACGTGCGTTGGACGGTGATGAGAAAAACCACCAACCTGTGCCCATGTTTGCAGAGGAATTTGCTCCGGCAAAAGAAGCGGTACATTGTAAAGATCTGTATCAGGTACAAGATCACTACTGCTTACAAGAACGTCTACGCGCTCCCCCTGCAAAGGCGGTGTTTTATCACCGCCACAAGCAGTTAGAGCCAAAAGGCATACGCTTAAAGCAAAAGATTTTTTTAAGTTCAACATAAAATTATAGCCCTGCTTCTTCACGTAGAATTGTCAGCTGCGTAGTCGCGCGCTGAAGTGCATTGGGAGAAGCCAGATCGTCTCCACTGTTTACAATCGCTTGGAAGTAATCAAACGCTTCAGACGTTTTTCCTTCTGTCATCGCAATATCAGCAAGTGCTTCAAGTGAGCTTACACGGTATGTGCCACCCACGGCGCTTAGCTCAACGTAAAGCGCCTGCGCTGCAGGAATGTTTGTGTAACGCGTTGCTGTTGCTTCGTAAAATTTAGCAAGTTCTTTAAATTCTTGAGGGAGGCCCTTACCTTGAATGCTCGCAAATACGCCTGCTGCTGTTTCATAGTCACCTGCATTTAGCGCTTCTTCGCCAAGCTTAAAGCTCGCAAGCATACCAAAACCACTTGCAGATGTTTCTTCAAGGCTTTTTAGAGATTCTGTGTTGAGCTCTGTGCCAGATACACTCTGCCAGTAAGTTGCTGCTTCTTTTTGAAGCTGAACTTCTGTGTAGTTTGAGTAGCCCTTAACACCGATTACACTAGCAAATAAAAGACCTACAGCACCAAAAATGTGAAGCTTATGCTTTTTCCACAAAGTTTCCATGCGCTCTGCATGCATGTGTTCATCAACTTCACGAAGGAATTCATTTGTCATAGGTATTTGCCCCTTTATTAATAGCCTTGTTTGAATAGGCTTTTTCTTAGTTTTTAAACCTGTAGAAAGTTTTAACATGATATGCAGGCTCTTTGAAAGTATTTTGTGGCTAGATGCTCTCTAAACTTCGCATGTTTGCATAAGCGCCTTGCACATACTGCATAAGGTTTCTATGAGCGCTTTATTTATATTTTAGTGGGGGCCCTCCAACCACTCGATGCTTCATAATCGCATGCGAAGCGAATAGCTGAGCCGCAGATCTAAGGGGCTGCGGCGGCAAAAAAGAAATCTTTTGGGATTGCTGGCAAGACCAAAAGGCTAAAAGCCTTTTTTGCCAAGAAAATACACGGCGGTAGATTTAAATTTTGAAATTTTACATTTCTAAATTTAAAGATAGAGAGCCGCGCTTTACTTCGGCTGAAAGTTTTGCGCAAATATAAAAATCTCTTTTGAATCCTTACGGCTGGCTTCTGGCTTAAAGAAACGTACAGTTTGAAAATGTTCTCTCAGGCTGTCTCTAAAGGCCGCCTCTTCTCCGCCTTGGAAAAGTTTACAGTAAAACCAAGCCCCAGGGCGCATTGTTTTAAGCGCAAAATCCAGCGCCATTTCTGCAAGCATCATAATTTTAAGATGATCCTGCCCGCCATGGCCTGATGTTTCTGGCGCAATATCACTCAGTACGCCGTCTACGCCCTTCGGGCACATTTCAAGAAACTCTTCGTAAATTTCATCTTTTGTAAAGTCTCCTTGAAGAAAGGTCATGCCTTCTACCCGGTCTACTGGAATTTTATCTAGTGAAAAAATTTGTCCGCCTGGTGATACGCGTTGTGCAGCCGCTTGGCTCCAGCTTCCTGGTGCAGCGCCAAGGTCAATAATCATTTGTCCAGGCTTAAGCAGGCCATACTTTTCATCAGCTTCAAGCAATTTAAATACAGCGCGAGAGCGATAGCCAAGCTTGCGGGCAGCCGTCACGTAATGATCACTTTCTTGACGATCTAGGTAACGACGAGACGATACACTGACATTTTTCTTGCCAATCCAGGCACCTTTTTTAACAGGTTTTTTCATAGGTTCTCTCTCTTTGCGATGTATCGCATTTTTAGCGGAATACTTCTGTGATATTAACTATATAGGGAAGGTTGACCTAAGCTGCAAGCCCTACGCCTTCGCCAGAGGCTGCACTGAGGAGTAATCCGCGCCCAAGGCCACCAGCGCCGAGTGTAAAGCCTTCTACGCCAACAATATCAATAATCACTTTCATAATAAGTGCGGCTGGGGTTACAAGGTGCGCGCTTTTTTCATAAATATAGTTATGGTCACGGCGGCGGTCAGGGCCAAGGTCAACGTAGCGCTCAAACACATTTTCAATGTCTTCTTTGGTTGTCCAGCGGCCTTCTAGGCTCACCATTTGTTCCAGCTCTGTTTTGGTCAGGTAGCGAATCACAAACATTGGCGCACCGGCAATAAGCAGAGAGGTTTTTTTAGTAAACTGGCTTTGCCACTCGCTCAGCTCTTCTTCTAAAGTAGAACGAATTTCTTTTTCTAGTTTTTCAATTTCTGAAGGCTCAATGAAGTCCTGCTCAAAGAGGTCCGCGTAAGTGGCTGCGCCAAACTTAAAGCCGCGCATCTCTCTTACCTGACCGCCTTTTTCTAGGAGTGCAAACTCATTACTCCCTGCCCCAGATTCCACAAATACAGTCAAATCAGCTGCAGGATCAATCAGTTTCCGGTTCCCTTTAAGGGCAATTTCAACTTCTTCCATATGGCCAAGCTGATGAATATTTAAACCTGATTCCATTTTAAGCGCTTCGAGTAAATCCTGTGCGCCTTCTGAATGCCCAATGACAGATGTTGCCGCAACCCTTGCGCGCTTAACGCCGTAAGTGACCATTGTGCGCTGTGCATACCCCATCCAATGGGCAAGATCATCCACATGCTGCTCATCAAAACGTGTGCCGTGCACAAGGTCACCTGCGAGGCCGTGTACGTAAGAATCCTCAAAACGTACATCAACAACGCCATCGTGGCTCACATGACCAATAACAAGACGCGCCGTTGACGTGCCCAGTTCTAAACCTGCATAGATATCCCCAGTATCAATCATAAGCGCCCCTGTTTCCCTTACGTGTTTTTAATTTTCATGGCCGCACGGCGCATGGCTGTAAATGTCATATCTAAAATAGTGTCATCATGACAGGTGCCAAAGAACCAAGTCTCATACGCAGATGGCGGCAGGTAAACACCTTCATCTAGCATGGCATGGAAGAATTTTTTAAACATCTCAATATCTGTATTTTGAACGTCCTCAAATGTGTATGGTAGCTCTTCGCTAAAGTAGATACTAAACATGCTTCCTACGCGGTGTGTGCGAATGGGAATCCCCACATCTGAAAATATTTCTTCGCTTCCTTTCTGAAGCTTAGCACCTGTAACTTCAAGTTTTGCATAAACTTCAGGTGTAAGTTGCGCCACGGTGGCAATACCCGCTGAAACAGCAAGCGGATTACCTGAAAGCGTGCCCGCTTGATAGACATCTCCAATCGGGCTCAACCTATCCATAATTTCAGATCTACCGCCATATGCCGCAAGCGGAAGACCGCCGCCAATCACCTTACCAAAGCATGATAGATCTGGCTCAATGCCAAGAAGCCCTTGTGCGCTGGACATATCGAGTCTAAACCCTGTCATCACTTCATCAAAAATAAGAAGCGTACCGTGCTTTGTGCAAAGCTCACGGAGCGTTTTAAGGTAGCCCTCTTTAGGAGGAATACAGCCCATGTTACCTGCTACAGGTTCAAGAATCACACAAGCAAGGTCTTCCCCATGTTCATAAAAAGCCTTTTCTAAAGCGGCAACATCGTTAAATGGTGCAACGCAAGTGAGCTCTGCTAGTGCTTTAGGTACGCCTGCGCTTGAAGGTGAACCATGCGTAATAAGGCCGCTACCTGCTTCTACAAGAAGGCTATCTCCATGGCCATGGTAATGGCCTGCAAATTTAAGAATTTTATCACGTCCTGTATAGCCGCGCGCAAGACGAATGGCGCTCATTGTAGCTTCTGTACCAGAGTTAACTAAACGTACTTTTTCAATAGAGGTATGGCGCTCTGCAATAAAATCAGCAAGTGCTGTTTCGCGGTCTGTTGGTGCACCAAAAGAGGTTCCCACTTCCATGACATTTTTAACAGCTTCAATCACGCGCGCATCTGCATGGCCTAAAATCATAGGTCCCCAACTGCCGATATAATCTACATACTGGTTGCCGTCCATATCTTGAAGAGCCGCGCCATCTGCGCCAGCCATAAATACGGGGGTTCCGCCAACGCCGCCAAAGGCCCGTACGGGAGAGTTCACACCGCCAGGAATAAGCTTTAAAGCTCTATCAAACAACTGCTTAGAAAGCGCGTAGCGATCCTGTTTAACATCCACCGTATATGTATTTTGCATTGTGATTTGTTCCTCTCACCTTCCCTATAATCCACCAAGTATAGCGCAGTGTTGCTAAAGGGCAATGGTAGAGGTCTTTTTTTCTGCGCCTCTCCGTCTATAATGATGCACAGTTGCATCAAAAATGCCCCACCTGTGATATTGTTATCCAATGGCTGTAATACATAACATTTTAGATACCAAAATTAAGGCAGAAGTAGAGATGCTCTACAGCCTTACGGTAAACTCTATTGCCCCCATTGCTGAGGGCAGTGAAAACTCAAACTATTTGCTTCTTACAAGCGAGGGAGAGTTTGTGCTTACCCTATTTGCAGAAGGACAAACTGCGCAGGATATTGAACCGCGCACGCATATTTTGCCCTTCCTTGCGCTGAACGGCCTTGCCGTGCCCGCTATTGTGCCTGCGGCAGATGGTGCTTACCTCAATACGATTGACGGCGAGCTTGCCGTACTTCAGCCTAAACTTATTGGCCACCATATTACAGAAGATGACATTCAAAAAGAGCACGTACGTGCGCTAGCGACTCACCTTGCTATGCAGCACTGCGTACCTGTGCCAGAAGATATGATGAGCTTGTCTCATGAGTACCGCCCTCTAGCAATGGAAGAGTATATTAAAAAGATTGAATCCTCTGGCAGCACTGAAAAAGAAGCTATTGCAGCGGCAAAAGTCTCTCTCGCTAAAATAAAAAATGCCACGTTTAAATCTCCAACGGCCATTTGCCATGCGGACCTCTTCCCAGATAATACACTTTTCTCTAACGGCACAACGCTTACCGGCGTTATTGATTGGTGGATGGCCTGCCCCCTGCCTTGCTTACTTGACCTTGCCATTGTTGCTAATGCTTGGTGCTGGGATAATGACGCAGGTGAACCACATGTAATTTTTATGGATGCCCTAGAAGACACATACCGCGTACTGAGCATGTTGCCTTATGATTTATGGAAAGAAGAATGGCCGCTCCTGCTTGAGTTTGCTGCCCTTATTTTTGTGGTGATGCGCCTACGTAATCCGCTGCTTGGTAAACCGCAAAAGGTCATTGATGCGAAGCCCGTTGGCCCGTGGCTAGAGCGCTTGCTCTACTGGCAAAACCATAACGCTTAAACGTAAAAACAGCCCATCAGGGCTGTTTTTTATTTCGATTCATCAGCCAAAGGCTAACCCCAAGGCCAAAGTAGCCAAGCCCGCCCCCTATAATAACAATAATATAATGGGGCAGCCCGCCTAGCAAAAACGCTGCTAAGGCATAGGTTGGAATACACAAAACATAACCCAGCGCAAAAGCCAAAACTCTATGCTTGATGTTAAAGATATGTACGATTCCAATTTCAATGCCCTGTGCAAGGGCACCTGCTGCAAAAAATGCAACAAAGGCAAGTATAGCCATAACAGGCTCCCTTCAAGACAGAAAAAAGAATAGAAGATGATTTGTTAACTCCGTTATAGTAAGGCTTGAGTTACCTTTCAAGCTAAACCTATAAAAATATCAGTTTATATGAGAAAAACAGCCCATAAAGGGCTGTTTTCTTTTCGGTTCTGTTAAAGAGTGTCTTTCTCTTCGCTTGTTGTATTAAAGGCAAATTCGCCTATAAGCAAAGCCAAAACAATACCTGTCACAATAGCAATCAAATCCCCCGCAGGAGAAAGGTTTTCGCTATATCCAGCAGATGCCGATGCGGCAAATATAGCAAAGACAAGAAACGTAACAAATTTCCACACCCTTTGGGAGAGGAGCGGCATATCAGGAAAAAGGTTCAAGTACACCTTTTCCATAGTAAGGCTTGCAGCCAGCGTGGCCAAAAAAAAGGCCAAAGAAACAATAAAAAAGCTCAGCATAGTGGATACTCCATACGCAAAAAAAAAGGACAGAAGATAAATGTGCGGTGTGCTTATCTCACAAGGACGCCTAACTCACAAGAAAAAAACAGCCCCGAAGGGCTGTTTTTATAACTCGATTAACCAAACATAAACCAAAGCACAGCTATGGCAAAAAGTGCGGCAACGCCGTCATCCAGCATGACGCCCCAAGGGCCTTCAAATTTGCTATCCATCCAGCTAATAGGCGGCGGCTTGAGCATGTCAAAAAAGCGAAACAGCACAAAAGCCAGTAGCCAGTGCCATGCTTCCCCAAGGCCAAACCATGGGAAGGTGCAGATAACCATAGCCATGCCAAACACTTCATCAATCACCACGCTTTTGTGATCATGAGCGCCAGTGTGATCTTCCACCACGCGGCAAGCCCATACGCCAACCATAAGGCTCAGCAGTGTAAATACCACCAAAGGCCACACACCCAAAAAAGTGTAAATCAGCCAAATAAAAGGCAAGCTGGCCACCGTGCCTGCCGTGCCAGAAAGCGGCAAATGTCCAGAGCCAAACCAAGCGGCAATCCAAAACCCTTTATGGGGGTATGGGTACGGCAACGGTGCCACTTTATATTTTTTCTGCCTGTCTTTCATATTAAACAGACGATTGAGAGCTTTCTTCATAGGTATCCCTTTAGAAGTCAAAAATGTTAAAGATTACACTTATGAATCGTATACATGACTGACTAATATATAGTCAATTAAAAAGGCTGTTTATACATCTCTGATTGATTTTTCCCCCTCTTTCTCCCATGATACGGCCATGAAAAAAACAGATTCACAAAACATTCATATCTATACAGATGGCGCATGTAGCGGTAACCCAGGCCCAGGCGGCTGGGGCGCATATATGATTTACGGCGACCATGAGCGCGAAATGAGCGGCCACGAAGAGCACACCACAAACAACCGCATGGAACTCACCGCTGTTATTGAAGCTCTTAATGCGCTGAAAAAGCCATGTCACGTGACTATCTTTACGGATTCTACTTATGTGCTCAAAGGCGCAACTGAGTGGATGGAAGGCTGGAAAAAGCGCCAATGGAAAAATGCGGCTAAAAAGCCCGTTGAAAACCGAGACCTGTGGGAAATGCTAGACGAAGCCATGCAACGTCACACGCTAGATTGGGAGTGGGTAAAAGGCCATGCAGGCAACCCCGGCAACGAAAAAGCTGACACACTTGCGACCGAGGCCATAAAGAAACGTACAGAAGAGGATTAGCCTTTTCTTTACTTAAGGTGTAGGGGTACACTTTTGCTAAGGGAGCAAAAATAATAACGTTAGGGATGGACAAATGCTAGATACAGCACACAGCAAATCTGGAATCGTGACTAATTTTACAGGCTACTTACTTCTGGCAACAGATGCGCTTAAATATTCCTACTTTGAAAAATCCGTTATTTTTATTTGCTCGCACAGCGACGAAGGCGCGATGGGACTTGTTATTAACTCCCCTCTTCCAAGTACAGACTTTGCAAATCTCACCGAAGATCTTGGCATTAACGCAGAGCCTGCGGCATCGCCTATGGTTCTTGGCGGCGGCCCCGTTGAACCAAACCGCGGCTTTGTATTGCATAGCGGAGATTACATGCACAAGCTTACGGTTCCTGTAACAGAAGAAATTTTTCTCAGCGCGACAACAGATGTTATTGAAGCTACCGCAAAAGGCACTGGGCCTAAAGCACAGAACCTTTGCCTTGGCTATAGCGGCTGGGATGCAGGACAGCTCGAATCTGAAATTGCAGAAGATAGCTGGCAAGTGATTCCTGCAAGCCGCGGCATTTTGTTTGAAACACCGGTTGATCACCGCTATGATGCAGCCATGGCCTCTATTGGCTTAATTGGCTCTGCAATGATGACAAGCGCCTGGGCTTAGGGAAAAATCACTTCAAAAGGCACCTTGCAGCTCACTTGTAAAGTTGTGTCACCGTCCCCATACTTTATATACAACTGAATAAATCTCTCTCACCATTTCATGGAGGCAGAAATGCTAAAACATGCGCTTGTGCTTATCTGCACTTTGCTGTTGCCGACCCTTGCGTCCGCAGCAAACACAACTGAAGAAACGACCAAAATTGAAGAATGTCTTGCATATCATGGGGACATCTTGAACGGGATGTTGAACATGACGCCGGCTCTCTTTTTTGGCCTTGACGGCGATCATAGCAATGATACGCCCTCCAACTCCCAAGGGCTTGATAACCTCGCTTCTGCGATCACAAAGGCTCAGAAAAAAGATTGCGCATCTGAAGTTTTGGCAAAGAATATGGCCATGCTTATTTCCAGCGAGGACGTAAAAAAAGCGGCTGGTTATATCTTCTATGGCATTCATGCAGAAACAACTAAGGAAGAGGCCATTTGCAAAATTGCAAGCCACGAAATTGCTGCACTTAAAAGCAAAGCACCCAGGCGCTACAGAAGCAGCCTTGATGAGGTTTCCAGCGCCTGGTATATGGCCATTGAAGTTCGTAAAGCCATCACAGGTTTGGATTTTTGCCTTGAGCCCATCGCCACATCTTTTGTTGGTGAATAAACGATTTTGAGACAGCCCTTCATGGGGCTGTTTCTATTTTTAAGGTGCAGGTGTTAAGGAAGGCTCACCTTCCTCTGACATAATAATATAGTAACCATCAGTACTTTCTTCTGGCTCTTCCACATGCTGAAATATCGTAAACTGCTTGGCGCGTAGCATTACGCCAGGCTCTTTATTATAAAGCAGCCAGCCAATGTAAGTCAGCCCAGCCACAAGCAGAGCAATAACAGCAAGAAGCCCTATAATAATTCTAGATTTATGACGATGATATAAATAAACAATACGCTTAAAGCGATGCGGCGTGCCGTCTTTTTGTATGCGCTCTGCAAGTTTTAATTTACGCTCTACTGTTGCCATAAATGTCCCTACATTCCCTTTTGTCTGACAATTCAACCATATGCGAAATACATCCATCCACCAAAACAATTTCTTAAAATTTGACAAAAACAAACCGTATATGTATACAGAAGAAATATAAATACCTAACTCTTCCCTTTTCCCCCCGAGACATAAGGAGTCCAAGCTTTGGACCTCGAAGAATTCCAAAAACACCTCGGGTACACATTCCGAGATGTTTCCCTCCTCAAAACGGCGCTATCACGCGGCGATTCGCATGAATCCCCTCTTGCTGGTTCTCTTGAACATATAGGAGATGCTGTTGTCTCTCTTGTTGTGAGAGAGCTTCTATCCAGGCTGTATGGGGATAAGAAAATTTATATGTACTCTCAACTTGTTAGCAATCACACCATGAGTATGATTGCTCGCAGGATTCCACTGCAAAAAGCATCCAAACAATACTCAAACTATCGCTATCATCTTGCGAAAAAGAGTATTGCAAACTTGCTTGAGGCCCTCATTGGGGCCATTTTTCAAGATGGTGGTTTTGAACCTGCACGAGATTTTATTTGGGAGGTTTTTCCTTTCCAAGCCATTCTTGTGCATAATTTTACCCCGCCTGAAATTAAGAGCAATAAGGAAGCTGAAAAAAGACTGCGTGAATTCCAGTTTGCAAAGTTTCTTATCAAAGAAGCTTATGAAGCCACCCCTTTTCAAGCCTCAATGGACTATCATATTGAGCGCATTCAACAAAAAGACGTCAACGCATCCCATGCACTTCTTCTTTTTGAAATTGATATGGCTCACAAATGGGACACGTTCTTTATGCCCAATACTCTCATTGGCAAACTGCATAAAGAGCAAGGCCGTCTTCCACTACTTGAACACAACGCAGCGTCTCTGTAACCATCCTTAATATAAGAACCGGAAGTGCTTATATATAAGGTAATACATCAAACTTCCGTACCTCCCCCCCCCCTCTTGCCCCAAAGGAGTATTTCCCATGGCAAAATCCACAGTCGTCACATTTGTGATGTTCAATACCGCAGGCCAGTTGATGATGCAGGTCCGCAACCATGTCAGCGCCGAAGGCAAAGCCATTGGCAGCCCCGGCAAGCTCAGCCTGTTTGGCGCGCGTCACGATGGCGGCGCTGTTGATGTGCCCGCTGTTGTTTCGCAGGAACTTGGCATCAATGTGACTGCCGCAGATATCCAGTTTGTGGGTCACGTGCTTGATGACACCATCAAAGACCGTGTCAACCTGGTACACAAGATCACCGTCCCCTATGACAGTGCTCTGGTGGAACAAAACCCCGCTGGCAAAGACCTGATGGAAAAACTGGCCGCTGCCCAAGGTATGGGCGTTGTTGCTGTTGGCAAGGCCGACCTTGCAGCCGCGATTGAAGCTGGTGATGTCAGCGAAATCAGCGTGCAGATTATGAAAGAGCACCGCGGCCTGAAACCCAAAAATTGAACCGAAACTGAAGCAAGCTCCCGTTAGGGGGCTTGTTTTTTTGTGGGGGGATCTTTTTTTGCTTTACGTTCTCAAGTTTTACCTTTACTACGCGGCGGCAAAAGCTTGATAACTCGCAAAGTACTATCTTGGTTTAAAACTAATTTTTGCAAAACAGCGCTACGCTCTGTTTAAATTGTTTTAAACCGCTCAAAAGGCCTTAGCTTTTTGGCTCGGCTATTCGCCTTCGCACTCGTATAGGAGGCTGCTGTGTTTGTTTATCAATTTGTGACATTAAACATAAATAAGTAAGATAAACTCTCGTACCTTTTCTACAGGGGCCTTGCCTCTGCAATTGGTGCACTTTCTTTTACTTGAGCATTTTGCTCATAACCCTAGGGAGCCGCACCTGAACAGTGCGGTAGAAAAATATGAAAACTCTTCAAACTCTTGCTGCCACTGCAACCATTTACTTGGTCATTGGTGCCGCTCTCTTTTTTGCCCCAATTTGGGCAAAAGAAGGACTTTGGTTCACAGGCGCAGGCCTGACCAGCATTCTTCTTGTCTTTATGGTCATTTTCCATGAAAACACTGAAGGTATTTCGCCATTCCTTGGTGCAATGTTTTTGCTGACCGCCAACCTGCCCATGAGCTTTATGGGCGGCTGGAACATCAACCTGAATGAAGCGATGAGCGTTATGCTTGTATGCTTTTTGCTTTCTGGTGGGCTGTTTGTAGCCTTCATGCATCAAATGGCTTTTAAACTGATGCATGGTTTTGACCCTTTCTGCGCGACTGCTTGTCGCCGGGCAAAACGCCAAGCGCGCCGGGCCAACCGTCGTACAATTTACGGCTAATCGATACATGACAATAAACAACAGCCCTCAAAATGAGGGCTGTTTGTTTTTTTTTTGGGGGGGGGATTTCTTCTTCGCTCTCACCATCGCTTTTTTCATACGCTACGCTGCTTCAAAAAGACGCTGCACCGCGAAGTACTATCTTGGTTTAAAACTTATTTTTGCAAAAACAGTGCTACGCTCTGTTTTTAATTGTTTTAAACCGCTCAAAACCCCTTAAGGTTTTGGCTCACCTATTCGGCTCGCGAACCATGGGGAAACGACTGTGGTGCATCTCCACGCACCACGAGCACAAGCAGAGTTAGCAGTTTTTTGCTAGGAAGTATAATAGAGGTACCTGCCTAAACGAGTGGGAGCACGAATAGTGCGACCCAAAAGCCCAAGGGCTTTTGGCGGCAAAAAAGAGCTCTTTGGGGATTGCGAGCAAGACCAAAAGACTTAAATACTTTTTTGCCAAGATAACAGCTTGCGAAGAATTAAAAAATAGCCACTTTACGTGGCTATTTTTTAAAGCTAAGAGCAAGCAATATTATAATTTAACAGCTTCGCCTGTTTTAAGGCTTTCTGCTGCTGCCAGCACCACGCGAGAGCTATGCAGGAAGTCATCTAACGTAACAGACATTGGACTATCGCCTTTTATAGCGTCAACAAAGGCGCGAAGTTCTGCGCCGTGGCCTTTATCTTGGCCGCCAGTCAGCAGACCTTTAATCCAGTTGCAAGCACGCACCTTACGTGTTTTACCGCCTTTAATCACAAAGCCTTTTCTAAAGTTATCAATCACGCCAACCATGCCGCCGCCGTACATTTCAATACGTTCTTTGCTAAAGCGGGTATCACCTTCACTTGTGTAAACAACCGTAGCTGTACTGCCGTCTGTAAAGGTCATTACAATGTTGTAGTTATCCTGCCCTGCTCCGCGTGTGGTGTGAACAGTTTCTACGTCATGGCCAACAAGACCAACAGCAAGGTCAGTAAAGTGGCAAACTTCGCCAAGCAAGCGCCCGCCACCAATAGAGCTATCATGCTGCCAGTTATCACCCGGAATAAAGCCAGCGTTTACACGTACAATCACTTGTTTAGGGCCTGTAACAGGGCTAAAGGTATCTGTTAGCGCCTCTGTAAACGGAGAGAAGCGTCGGTTAAAGCCAACCATAAGCACCTTACCGCTTTCACGCGCTGCGCTTTCAACAGTGTCTAGCTGCTCAGATGTAAGAGCCAGCGGCTTTTCAACAATCACATGCTTACCAGCTTTAAGAGACTCTGTTACAAGTTGTGCGTGGCTATCATGGCGCGTTGCGATAAATACGGCTTGTGTTTCACTATCGCCCATCACATCTTCTGTTTTGCTGGTTGCGTAACCAAAACCAAAACGCTTGCCTGCTGCTTGCGCGCTAAGCCCGCCTTTAGAGATAATACCTGTAAGGCTTACGTCTTTCATTTTTTTCATCTTAGGAATCATCACGCCGCGTGCAAATGCCCCTGCGCCAATAACGCCAAAGCCAATTGTATCTGTACCTGTAGCTGTTGGCTGAAGCGTAATTTTAGATGTTTCGCGTGCGCTATCACTGCGGCCATAAGTCAGAACCACACCCAGCTGAGGCACAGCTTTGTTTACAACAACGCCATATGCTTCTTCAGCTTCTTCAATGGGGTAAGTGTGGCTCATAAGCGGCGCGATTTTAAGATCGCCTGTTTCCATAAGACGAATCGCCTCTGCTAAGTTTTCACGCTCTGTCCAGCGTACGTAACCAATTGGGTAATCCTGCCCTTTTTGCTCGTAGTTTGAATCATAACGGCCAGGCCCGTAAGAACGAGATACAACAAAATTAAGCTCTTTTTGCATAAAGTCTCTATGGGGCAGCGTTGTACCTGTTTTACCGATAAGTACAATGTCTGCGCGGTCACGTGCCCACGTTGCCGCTTGCTCAATTGGACGAGAGCTATCCGTTGCGGCGCAAATCAGAACCTTGTCAAAACCTTTGCCTTTAGTAAAGTTTGAAACTTTATCATCTAGGTTACCATCTTCTAGGCTGTGGGCTGCCTTAATGCCGCACTCTTTAGCGGTTTCAATACGGCCTTTATCGTAATCTACTGCAAATACTTTAGCGCCAGATGCGCGGGCAATTTGCGCAGCAAGTTGGCCAACAAGGCCAAGACCCATAACGAGAATTGTATCTCCTAGCTGAGGCTTAGCGCTTCTAAAGCCGTGCATTGCAATAGATGTAAGCGTTGCAAAAGATGCATGTTCAAAGCTTACGCTCTCAGGTACAGGTACCATCAAATTTTTAGGAATGGCGTTAATTTCAGCATGGTTTGCAAGGCCTGCGCCTGCAACGGCAACGCGGTCGCCTTCTTTGTAAAGGTGTTTCATATCTTCGCTAACAGCAATAACGCGGCCTGCAGCGCTGTAGCCAAGCGGAAGCGGCTGCTCAAGCTGTGCGTACACGGCGTTCATAGTGCTAAACAGGCCGTCACGCTGAAGTTTATCTACAACCTTACCCACAAGGTCTGGGCGCTCTTTAGCTTTACCAAGGGCGCTTTTGTTTGCAAAATCGATCAGCATTTTTTCTGTACCTGCACTAATGAGTGAGGCTTCTGTTGCCACAAGAACTTCACCGCGCCCAAGTGTTGGCGGAGGTACATCTGAAAGTTCTGTTTTACCGGTACGAATTTGCTGAACAACTTGTTTCATGGGGCTTTAAAATCCTTAATATTTAAACACGTCACATATTTGCAAAAATCGCTGATTTTGTCGAGTGATAAGTTTGAGTTTGACGACCTTCTTTTCCACTGATATTTTCTTAAAAAATTGAACTCTTCCTTATCTTTTCATTTTCTATTTTAGAGGTGCGCTATGCACAAAACAAAAGTTTCCAGCGGTATTCGCCCGTTTGCCTCTTGCGATACTGAAAGCATGGGCATGAAAGATTGGGCCATTTTAAGCGACTATGCAAACCTCATCAAGCAAGCTCAAACACGTGAAGATGCTATATATTTAGTTATTAAACATGCCATTTCTTCCATAAGTTCAGAAGAACACCCCGCCCTTTTTCAGGTGGAGGCAGCAAAAACAATGATGCCACTCATTGAGAAACAGCTTGCAGGCCAACTTAGCAAAAACGCTATGGCGATAAAAGGCCTTGCCATGGAAAGCATTCAGGAGGCTTTAAACAATGGCAATGTTTCAGATCTCCAGCTACTTTATCCTGTCCATGGTTTCTACAGCACCACACGTGGCAAAAACCGTAAAAATGGCCCTATTATGCGTAATAATTGCACCAATATGTATATGGTTTTAGAGCATGCTTCCATGCAAAATATGGCACTGGAAATCAGCCAGAAATTTGAGCCAACCGTGCAGGTTGGCTTTAATGTCATGCGTTATAACGATGGGAAACATGAAACCTGGCAAGCCTGCCTTGTGATAACACTTCCTTAAACGAAAAAGCAAAAGCCCCCAACTGGGGGCTTTTTTTATGCGGTATATCCAAGCACTCTGGCTCTAAAATCTGCCGGAATATTTTCCCGCTTTGTGCAGGGGATAAGCACGGTATGAAAATGTTTTTTGGCTTCTTCTATATGCTCTTCATTGTCCGTATCAAGCAGCGCCATAAAAGCTGGCGTAAAATGGCCTTTGGCAGCCAGCTTAAAGCTATCGGCTTTGGCTGCTATATCATCTGAAAGACTCAGCTTACAAATCATATCGACGCCTTTAGGTGCCTCGCCCTCTTCCCACAAAAAAATATCTCCGCCAAGGTTAAGGCTGCCGCTACGGCCTGCAAAAAGTTCAGCCAGCGTGATACCGCCTGTTTGGGTTGAGAGTTTTATGCTGACGCCGTTGCGTTGACTCATGCCCACACCCCGCGTGTATCAACAACAGCTTTGCCTTCAAGCTCGCCAAGGGTAATATCCAAAAATTCTTTATGGTTGGTGAGCATGGCCACAACGCCTGCTTCTTTAACTGCTGTCTGTGTATCCGCCAGTTCAAAGCCGTCCATACTCTCAACGTACGGCTCAACAATCAGGATTTTTGCATCTGTTTTTGTTTTAAGAAGCTTGGCAATTTCTACACTTGGGGATTCTCTTAAATCATCCACATCTGGCTTATAGGCCATACCTAGTAGCGCTACAGTATTTGTGCCTGTTTGCTGAATGCCTTTTAAAATCTGATCCACCACATAAGCAGGTTTTGCATCATTAATGGTACGTGCAAGGTGAGTAAGCTTAGCCTTTTCAGGAGAGCCTGCAACGATGAACCAAGGGTCTACGGCAATGCAATGTCCGCCAACGCCGGGCCCAGGAAAATGCACATTCACACGGGGGTGACGATTCGCAAATTTGATCACCTCCCATACATTTAAGTTCTTATCATCACAAATGCTACTTAGCTCATTTGCAAAAGCAATGTTGATATCTCTGTAGGTGTTTTCCGTAAGTTTTACGAGCTCCGCTTGCTCGGCTATAGTTTCAAACACTTCGCCTTTTACAAACGTTTTGTAAAACGCTTTGGCTTTAGATGCGGCCTGCGGCGTAAGGCCGCCAACCACGCGATCATTTTCAATAAGTTCTGTAAGAATCTGCCCCGGCAGAACGCGTTCTGGGCAGTAGCAATAATGAAGTTTGTTTTTTAGCTCTGGACGCGCGCCTTCAATAACATTTGCCACGTTTTTGCGTGTTGCACCCACAGGGCTTGTTGATTCAAGAATGACAAGATCGCCCTCTTTTACAAGTAAGCTGATTGCTTTTGCAGCGCTTTCTACGTAACTCATATCAGGCTGAGGCACACCTGCTGCCTCACCTTTAAATGGTGTAGGCACAACAATAATGTAAACGTCTGCGGTTTGCGGGGTTGTAAAAGCTTTAAAACTACCAGATGATACGGCGCTCTCTACAGCTGCATCAAGGTCAGGTTCTATGACATGGGCGCGGCCACTATTGATTATATCAACTGTATTTTGATTGACATCACAGCCAAATACTTTGTGTCCATGGCTCCCCAGCACTGCTGCTGTGGGAAGACCAATATACCCAAGACCGATAACACTTACATTTGCCAATTTTTTAATCCTTTATTGATGAGGGGCACTGTAGCGCAAGTGCCTGCGTTTTGCGAGTATTGATTTAAAGCACCATAGAGCAAAGCCAAGCAGCAAAGCTCCAACAAGATAGATCACATTTTCATGGCTTATATCAAACACACCAAAGGGTATTGTATCAATCCATTTTGCCCAGTGAACCAGCAGCTCAGCTCCCCACTGAGATACATACCAAAACGGGGCATCAAGCCCAGTTGGCATCAGCACAACAGCCAGCAGTGCCATAGGTAGAATAATAAGCCCCGTAAGCGGAACCGCAACAAGGTTTGCAAACAGGCCAAGCAGGCTTACCGTACCAAAGTGCCACGCAACAAAAGGCATGGTGGCAAGGGTGGCAATTAGGCTTCCCGCAAATACGCCTTTCATGTAACCAAATGGCGCGTGCCACCAGCCCATGCTCCAGTGGTAGTGTTCTTTATAACCAACGCGAGAGAATAGCATCAGCGCAAAAGCCGCAACAAAGCTCATTTGGAAAGACGGCCCCACAACGCTATAAGGCCACAGCGCCACAACAACCCACACAGCAACACATAAAAGGCGAAGCGGATTTGCATTATGGTCTATCATAATCGCAATAAGTAAAAGTCCAAGCACCACGCTAGCTCTTACCGTTGGCAGGCTTGCGCCCGCCATTAGCATATAACTCACACAGAGCATAAGCGCTGGCACAGCTGCCCATTTTTGCGTGTTTATACGGTCTATAATTTTAGGGTTGCAACCAATCATGCGTCTAAGCCCAAAGTAAGCAAGGCCAGTAACCAGCGCAAGATGAAGCCCTGATATAGCAAGCAGATGAGACAGTCCCGCCTTTCTGAATTCACTCTTAGTTTCATAAGATACGCCACCTCTGTGGCCTGTCATCAGTGCAGTCAGTAAAGCGCCGCCCTCACCTGAAGTACGCGCAATCACAAGGTTATAATACCCCTGCCTAATTTTCCAGTAGGTGCGCTTTATAATGCTCATGTCTTTTGCTGGTGCGCTTTCTAAAAGTGCTGAAGATGCGATAAGCCCTTGCCCATACCCCCTTACAGATGGCCCATAAAAACGCGCATAAGATATGGCATCAAAGGTATCGCCTTCTGCCATAGGCTCTGGTGCAAAAGCTTTTCCTTGTATGCTTGCACCCTCTCCTACTTTTAAATCTGATATTTGAGACGCTGCAACACTTAAACGAGCTGAAGGCACGTCAATAGCGCCCTCATGCGTAAACAAACGGGGTTTTTCTAGCCACACATTATATCGGCCATTAGACCTTTCAGAAATGCTTTTTACAATCCCATGCGCCCATAGAGACCTGTAACTGATGCTTTCTGGTGGCATCTCTTTAAAGCTTAGATGAAACAACGTGCTGGTAAGCGCAAATGTAAAGGCTACGGCATAAAGTGCCTCTTGTCTCCAAAAGCGCATTAATAACCCCAAGGATATAAGCAGTGCGCCAAGCGGAAGCCTGTATGTAACTATTCCTTCAATTTGCATTGCAGCAGATGCACCCACAAGCAGAAGCACCGCGCACATAAGCGGCGTTTTTGTGACTTGTAGAATTTTGAATATGCTCAGCATTACAGATCAAAATACATGATTTTAATCTGTAATGCTTCCATAAAGTCATGTATAAAACCTTTGTAGATAATTTAATATAAGGTGATTCTTCAATGACAAAACCAGTAAAAACACGTTTTGCACCCTCTCCAACAGGCATGCTGCACATTGGCGGCGCGCGCACAGCCCTATTTAGTAAGCTTTACGCAAAGCATACAGGCGGAGAATACGTGGTTCGTATTGAAGACACCGACCGCGAACGCAGCACGCAAGCTGCTGTAGATGCGATTAAAGACGGGCTAAGCTGGTTAAACCTTGGGCCAGACAACGGCCAGTATGTCTTCCAAACATCTCTTGTGGAAAAGCACACAGAAGCAGCGCATAAAATGCTAAAAAACGGCACGGCTTACAAATGCTTTGTAGCGCCAGAAGAGCTAGATGCTATGCGTAAAGCAGCCGAAGAGCGCGGGGAAATGCCAAAGTATGACGGCCGTCATAGAGATCTAACACAAGATCAAATTGATGCTTTTGAAGCTGAAGGAAAAGCATGTGTTATCCGCATCAAACTGCCACAAGATGGCAGTACAGTGTGGGAAGATGCCGTACAGGGCCGCATTGAAATTGCAAACACTCAGCTTGATGACTTTGTTCTTTTGCGGAGCGATGGCACACCAACGTATAACCTTGCCGTGGTTGTTGATGACGCTGAAATGGAGATTACTCATGTGATTCGCGGCGATGACCACATTAACAATACGCCAAAGCAAATTCATATTTATGAAGCGCTAGGGCAAGATGTTCCTACTTTTGCGCACCTCCCTCTTATCCACGGCAAGGACGGCAAAAAACTCTCTAAACGTACAGGTTCTGTTGACGTGATGCACTACAAAGATATGGGCTACTTGCCAACATCACTTAACAATTACCTTATGCGCCTTGGCTGGGGCATGGGTGACAAGGAAGTGATTTCCTTTGATGAAGCCGTAGAAGCATTTGAACTCACAGACGTAAACAAAGGCGCTTCTATCTTTGATTTTGACAAGCTTGACTGGCTCAATGGTGAGTACATCAAACAAATGAATAACAACGACTTATTCAAAACTGTTAAACCATTCTTTGAGCTTGACGGTACACCTATGTCAGAAGCTGCGGCAGAGCGTGTAAGCAAGCTCATGGATGCCCTTAAGCCCCGCGCTCGCCGCCTTACAGACTTTGTAGACGTAGCGCAATTTTGCCTATTTGATGGCAGACCCGGCCTTGCAGACGCAAAAGCAGAAGAAGTGCTTGGTGCAGGAATGGAGCACGTAAACGGCCTTGCAGATGCACTTGATATGCAGGATGACTGGTCAGAGGCCTCACTTGATGGCGTAGTTAAAACATACATAAAAGAATCTGGTGCAAAGTTCCCAGCTGTGGGCATGCCTGTGCGCGTTGCCCTTACAGGCACAACCCAAGCGCCTAGCGTCGGTGCAATACTCAGCGCTCTCGGTAAAGAGGAAAGCCTCAAACGCCTCGGACATGGAGCATAAGCAAAAACCATGAAAACTGTTATTGCTATAACCTTTACTCTGCTCTCACTAAGTGCTCATGCCTCAAAAGCACCAGATCAGCCAACCTGCGATATTACAGGTAAGGTGCTAAGCATTGAAAAACGTAACGAGCCTGGCAGAGGCCTCTCTGAAGGGCTGACAAATAAATATTTGGATGTGACTGTGCGTGTTAAACAAACAGCTCATGCAGAAAAGGATGAATGCGGCAACATGGTAGGCGCTGAGCATATATACCAAATGCATGGCGGTATGATGAACGCCCTTAAAGCCCCTAAAGCAGAAACCTGTATTAAAGCTAAAACCAATATATCTGGTGATGGTAACTTTATGTTTGGTAACTGGCTGAGCGAGATTGAAAAAACCCCTATGGAAACGTGCATAGAACTCAGTAAATAACAAAGCAAAAGGCCCCCGTTTGGGGGCCTTAGCTATTCTCGTGTTTACTGAACGGTGATGCGTCCAGGCTTGTCGCAGGTTGCACCGCCTTCCAGCTGGATATACTCCAGCAGCGACCAGCTTGCGTCTTTGCTCCAAAGGACATAATCCTTATTCACATCCATCACAAGTACTGGTACGTTATTGATCTCCACCACGATATTGTTAGTGTCGTAGTCTTCGGAGGTGGTCAGTACAACGCCATAGCCATGCGGAACCGCCAGATCTTGGCTGGATACCCACACCTCGTCGGAACGAATGGCCAGATGCTCAAGTAGCGCAAACAGCGAGGCACGCATCTGAGATTCATGCCCACCAGACCAGCGCATATTGCTTGTCAGGCCGCAATCATAATGCAGCAGAGACAACAGTTGCAAACGACCAGAGCTATCCAGTTCGGTCAGGCGTTCCTTGGCCTTTTCACGAGCCATGTCAACCCAGCTGCTGTTGATTCCCTTTACCTGTGCCAGCTCAAATGCCAGCAGATAGTGGAACCAAAGTGTCCGGCTATTGTCGGCCACTGCCTCCTCCAGCAGAGCAACAGGGTTATCAGCCTCCAAATGCACAGCCTGTTCAACAAGCTTCATGTGCTCATCACCATAGATATTTTTTGTTGAGCGTGACAGCTTTGCACAAATGTGCGCACGCATCTCCATGCGAGGTGCAGTGCTCCAAACGGAAACCATCCAATGTGCCACAATGGCATGAGCCAGAATTTCATCAGCAACGTAGCCACTGGGGAATTCGGAAAGTTTGATGTTAGAATTTTTCATTGTATTGACTCCATCGTCAATGTGCGCTGAACCATTACAGCGTCTCAGCATACGAAATGCTATCTCATGCAGAAAAAGAACCTGCATGGCTTAAAAAGGAATATGACCACATGAGGCCTGCCTTTATAGCAACCCGCCATGGGTAGATAGGGATTCAGGATAGAATCCTATGCTTAAGGTATATTATTGGTATCGCGCCCTTCTATTTCAAGGGCACAAAAAACCGCCCGAAGGCGGTTTTTATGAAGATACCAATTCGTTCTACGCTAACGAAAATGGGTTTGTGGGAAGCGCATAGGTCGCAGTGTATTTAACATACATAAGGCCGAGCACTGTACCACGGGCACATTTGCAGTCGCGTAGAGTAGAATTTAAGAGGCTTTCTCTTCTTTCACATCAGCTGCAATTTGCATCTTGATGATTGTATCTGGCTCATCAACAGATCCGTTATCACGGTTGTCGCCTTTTTTGATGCCATCTACATGTTCCATGCCATCAGTCACTTGGCCCCATACAGTGTACTGGCCATCTAGGTGTGGTGCTGCTTCTAGGCAGATGAAGAACTGGCTATCAGCGCTGTTAGGATCCATCGCACGGGCCATAGACACTGTACCACGCAAATGTGGTTTGTCGTTAAACTCAGCATCTAGGTTTGTACCGCTTCCGCCAGTACCGTTACCGTCTGGGTCACCAGTTTGAGCCATAAAGCCTTCAATTACACGGTGGAATTTAAGCCCATCGTAAAAGCCTTCGCTTGTAAGTTCTTTAATACGCGCAACGTGTGTTGGCGCGACTTCTGGGAAAAGTTCAATTGTTACGCGACCGTCTTTAAGGTCTAGGTATAGAGTGTTGTCCAAATCTTTTGCCTCCGCTGTTTGGAATGCTGACGCTGCCAAAAGAGCAAGTGCTAGCATGAGTTTCTTTAAATGTGTCATGGGTATATCACCTTTGTTCTTGTTATGCAAACATGCATACATTCTTAAAAAAGATGCAAATTGCAGAAAGAATCCTACAAAAAAACACTAGGACTTGCAAAGTAAAACAGCCGCTCTTATATATATCCTTACGTAAGTATCTCTTGCGTTCCGTTTTTTGACTCTTTTCTAGGGAGGACTACATGTCCGTACAACGTTCGTCAAACCACCGTAAAATCAATTCTGACACTGGTTTTACAGGCGAAAACCGCTACAACGCTAAGACCGAATCCCGACGTGATCAGAACTGGTCTTTCCGACGGACAACCAAAGGAACAACCCTGCGCAGCCTGCGCGACCCGAAACACGCAGCTGGCGCTTTTCGCCGCATGCTGCACAAAAAAAGTGGAGCAAGCATCGCATGAAACACTTTACTTTGCGCGGCCGCATGACCTTCCGATTACGTGCAACAACGCACGGTCAGAAGAAGGAAATGCAACATGTCCGCACAATTCTCTCAAAACCAGTACAAGGTTAACCCTCACACTGGTGTTGGCATTGAATTTAGCATCAGCGAACTGGAATACAGCGGCTGGATGGATGCACGCGCTTGGAACTGGAAACACAAAACCAACCACAAGGGCAAAACCCTCCGCACCCACCGTGACCTTACTCGCTGCGCCAAGCGGGAACGTAAAGTTCTTAAAATGACCGCCAATCGACACTGAAAAAAAACACTTCTGCCTTACCGCAGGAGTGTTTTTCTTTTGACATAGATACGCAAAATCGTATACAGTTCCATCAATTCTTATCTAATTTTCTTTTTCTTCTTACAGGAGACAACGTCATGGAACTTATGGGTGATTACTCAGTAGGACCAACAACACCTCATGCAGAACCAGAAAGCCAAACCTATGAAGAGCTGATGGAAGGCATTGCTGTTTGCCATACAAACAGAGCCTTTGAGGCCCTTACGAACGGACAAGAGCTGATTTACATTGGCACTGACGTAGAAAGCACCTCCAGAGGTGGTGCCTGTATAAGCGCCATGCTTGAGGAACTTGGCATCAATTACCCTCGGTTCTATTCTTTTAAAGATAGAGACAGGTGCCTTGGGCCAGAGACCAAAAGTGAAGTCATTTTGCTGCTACTTGCCAAACGCGCCAAAGCTAAAAATGCCAACATTATGCACATAATTGAGCGCAACGGCCTTTCCGATGCCATTTCTGTTGAGCTTTGGTATGTTTCCCCCAAAGATGAAGGCTAATTTTTTCTTCCCCCACCCCTAACCATTGGAGGCCATTATGGCTATTTATGAAGAAGGTGATTACCCACCACCGCCCCCCTCAAACAAAGCACCCAAAGCTGAAAAACCAACATATCAAGAAATGATGCAAGGCATCATCATTTGCCCCAGCGATGAAGCTTTTAAAGCTGTCACCGATGATCAAGAAAAGTCATACCTTGGCACTGGCAGCAGAAACCTCCGCACTGGCAACTACGCAGAGACAATGATAAAAAGCCTCGGCTGCAACTATGCTCAATCAAGAGAAGAGGCAAAGCCCTACCCTTTGAGTCTCCATGACGCTGCTATGCTTTCCCTTACCCTTGAAGGTAAGGAAAAGAGAGCGAATCTTATGCGGATTACTAAGGAGGTATATCACGACCGTGAGAATGGGTTCATTCGCGTTGAGTTTTGGTATATTTCCCCCAAAGATGATGGCTAACCCCTTCAATCGAAATAAAAAAGCTCTCCCCCTTTGGGGAGGGCTTTTGCTTTGTCAGGTTTTTAAACCTGTACTTTGCCCCTTCTTCCATAAAAATATATGGGTTCTAGGGAGGATTTGTAAACTAAATGACTATATTAAATAAATTAGCTGCTGGTTCTGCTTTGGGAGGCACACTTGCTGCTATTCCCTTTGCTATGCATATGAACATGTCTACACCAGATATGGTGCCTGAACAAAATGCACAAGCGCCAGAAAGCCTCTCTACAATTGTACAGCCAGAGCCCATTAGCATGCAGGCTGTTACAACATCTCTGCGCCCCCAAATGCGTCCTGATAACTTAATGGAGCAACACAGTCTTTCGAGTATTCGCCCCAAGGCAAGGCCGTTTACACTAAGCGCCAGCAACCTTATGAAAGAGGTTTACCAACCTGAAGAATCTGCAATATTACAAGAAAGAATGGAAAAAACCCTTGGTAGAGAAAGCCATGCCGCAGTATTGAACTGGGATGGTGTTAACCTCTCTGAGCATTCTCAAGCTGACCTTGAACGCTTTTTAAACGAGCTTCAAACACTTCAACAGCATCCGCAAGATAGAGATTCATTTATGCAAATTGCAGAAAAAGGCACATCTGATGGCCAATCTGTCTCCCATGCAGATCTTGTTAATAAAATTCAAGAGAATTACGCCTTTTCTCACCTTTCTCCGCGTAATATCCAAGGAGAATTCGTTGCTGTCTCTCATTATGGAGAATTTGATAAAGAAACAAGAATTGCCAAGTTTATATCACCTGCCTTACCAATAAGTGAAGCACAGCAATCTGCTGAAAATGAGCTTACGGACGACTACGTGATGCGCCATGAGAATTGCCACGGGATTGACCCCGCAGTTTATAATTTCAGCGGAGACCATTATGCAAATCCAGAAGTTTTTTATGCTGGCAAAACAGCTGAAGGAGAAAGCATATCCCTTAAACACAACTATAGTATGTATATGGCCGAGCAGTTTGCAGATGCTTGCGCAACACTAGAATACACCATCGAAAATAACCAAGATGGTATTGACCTCATGGAGCGCGCCTCACATTACCGTGATGCCGCAGCCCTTAACAGTTTAGAAAGCAGACTCAGAAGTAAAAATTTGCCTAACAAAGTGGAAAGAGGCATGCCCATAGATGTTACTGAATCTATTATTCTTTCTGGGATTGATGGCGATGAGAACACAAAAAGCTATTTTATCCACCATGATACGGGGCCAAGTATTCGTGCCATGCTTAAAGTTGGCAGTAGGCTTACAGAACAGCAAAAGGCAGAATTACAAGCAGATCCAGAAAGGTTTACAGAGTTTGTAAAAGAGACCATTGAGGATTCATCTCTTACGCCTGAAGAATATATGCAGCTCCCTAAAGATTTTGCAAAATTAATACATGGGCAAGGCACTGAAATATCACCCCAGATGCTAGATCTCATTGAGCGCCATTATGATGGAGAAAAAGCCGTTATTGAGCATAACTTGAACATTCCGCTTGGCTCCATAAATGATTTACGTGAAGCCGCGCCAGATGCCACACATACCCAAATGAACGAATACATTAAAATACATCTTGATGCCGGCGCGACGTCCTCAGATAAAGGCTCTTTACCAACGGGTATGGAGGTTGTTACAAATGACACCCTTCAAAACATGGATACAGAAGATCGTATTCTTTATGCCAATACATACGCCATTATGCGCGCAACAGAAGAATGGGGCAGCCTTAATATTATAGATCCCCAACTTGCCAATGGCGCTCAAAATGTAGATTTTAGCCAAGTCACTGCTCATAAAGAAAGTTTTCATAGCCGAAATGCTGGAAATTTTTACCGAGAAGCAGGCCATGAACTACAAGAAATTGCAGGGCCTAGAGTAACATTTGAACATAGCAACATTGAACCTGAGCGTTAAAAAACGCCCGTACAAACATACGGGCGTTTTTATATTTTCAGCTATTTAAAAGTGCTAAATTAAGCAACTTTTAGCTTTACCTTACCTGCGCCTGGCGCCATCAGCGTTACTTTTCCAGCTTTAATCCATGTATCAATGGTCTCTTTACCTTCAAAGCCCATAACAGTGGTTTCCAGCAAGCGGTTAGAGATAACATACGGATCTGCGTTTGCGCCTGGGCGGCGGTCTTCCATATAGCCATAGCCCTTTGTTGCCACTGGGCGCGGAATACGAATGGACGTTGTACGGTTAGCCGTTCCCCAGTTAAACTTAGTCATAGAGCTTGTTTCGAGTGCGCCAATAAGCCGCTCTCCAAGGCCTTCGCCATAATGGTCAACATGCAGCTTATGGCGTTTTTTAAGTGCTTCGCAGGCAGCCTCAATGGTTGCCCAGCCTTTTTTCTCATCGCGCATACCTTTTGTTGAAAAGTTGGTGTGCAGCCCAGCGCCATTCCAGTCGCCCTTTTCTGGCTTGTTATCAAATGTTACGGTTACGCCTTCTAGCTCTGCAAGGCGGTAAAGCATCCAGCGGGCAATCCAGAGGTGATCACTCATCGTTAATGGATCAGCTTTTTCACTTTTTACGCCGCGGTAACCAATTTGAAACTCCCACTGCCCTGGCATAACTTCTGCGTTAATGCCGTAAAAGCAAAGGTTTGCTTCCATACAAGCGACCATATGGTCTTCCGCAAGCTCACGGCCAAATACATTACTGCTACCAACGCCGCAGTAGTACTGCCCTTGCGGCGCAGGGTAACCATTTGTAGGCCAGCCCAGCGGGCGGCCATCTTTATAAAGCGTGTACTCTTGCTCATAACCAACATAAGCATCTTGTGCATCGCCGCCCATATCCATAAGTGCACGAAGGCGCGCGCGGTGGTTTGTGTCATGGGGCGTACCATCTGCGTTTAAAACTTCACATAAAGCAAGGTAATTGCCAGGGCCGCGGATTGGGTCTTCCACCAAGCACACAGGCTCAATAAGGCAATCCGAATCTGTGCCGCCCGCTTGCATTGTGGATGATCCATCAAAACTCCACTGCTCAAGGTCAGATAGTGTTAATTCTTTTTCAGTTGGGACAATTTTAGTTTTTGAACGAGGCTCTTGCGTTTTACCACCATCTAGCCAGATGTATTCTACTTTTGCGTAATGCATGTGCGTATATTCCATATTTATTGGTTATTATTTAGGAAAGTTTTGTTTATAGATACATGCCGCTAAAATAAAAAATCCGCACTCGGCTGCTCATATATACATACCTTCTTACGGAATTATATTCTACGCCTTCCCTGCTCTCTTTGCACGAAAAAAAAGAGCAAGGGGTTAACCTTGCTCTTTTAATATCGCTTATGCCGCTTAACAATGCGCCTTGCTTCGGTGTATTCGTAGCCAGATCCAAGCAGATAGACCAAAGCTTCCCGATTACGCCTATTTTGCAAAAGCCTTACTTTTTGGCTTCCGCTATTACGCAAAATTTGACGAGCCACTTGCTCATGGTCTTCTTGCGCAAGGTAGCGCCAAAGCTTAGTTGAACCGCTTACAAACACAGGATTATTATAATCCAACGAGATGAGCGCTTGCAGTTGCTGTGTACTTAACACAATGCCGTCCTTACGTGCTCTCTCTAAAATACGCCTTTTGGCCTTTTCAATTTGCTGATCTAGCAAATTAAAAGACTGCGCACAATTGAGAGAACAGACATCATCTTCATGAGAAAGAGGACAATAATTTAAGGCCTTTTTTCTGCGTTTTGCGTACAAGCTTTCTAGCGGGCTTGTGCTGTAGGCTTTTGCGCAAAATTTTGCACGGTCAGCACGCAGTACAGTTTGCAGGTCGCGGTAGGTGCGAGACTGACGCCGCACGCCCATATCGTAGCCAAAACCATGGGTACAGCCACTTTTAAAACCCGGATAATGCGGATGAACGCGTGTTGTAATAGGTGCAGCAGCGCACCGTTTCAACAGCTGGCGGTGCTCAAACCTTGCCACAAAATCACGCTCGTCTGGCGTTACATTGTAATTTGGAAGTAGCGTCCGGCCGTAGCGTTCTAGCTGGTATGCAGAATACTCTGGCATATTTTGTTGCAGCCAAAGGGTATTAAAATGGTAGTAAAGCGGCGTAGCATTTGCAGATTGCAGAAACAAAGAAAACATCAGGAAAACAGCAGTTAAGGCAGCTTTCATTGCTAAACTCCTGGTAAAAGAAACCACAGATTCAATTGTTAAAATAAGTGTATATACGGATATTTCTGCCAGCAAGTCATTTTTTAATTCTGGAAAAACTTATATTATGCCCTATAAGTAAGGGATAAGCTGTTCGGTAAATTTAACAATTGCCTGAATGGCAAATCTACCGTACCGCTTTACACCTGTCTTGAGGCAGGATTCGTTGCACCGTTCTGGTGTGTTTATACTTTCATCGCGTAAAAGGAAAACCTAAAGATGAAAACTGTACGTATCTTCGCAATCGGCGCCGTTGTCCTTGCTTTTTGCTGGGCACAAATCGGCACACTCCTTAACAAAGGAGAAATGCTCCCGATTACCCAAACGCCTGCGTATTACGCCGGCATGCTGGAAAGCTTTGACAACCAGTACGACGTGAGAGATCGCGTTGGCACTTGGGCTGACCGCGAAGGCCGCAAACTGCGGATGACAGCAACCAACAACATGAACAAAGCAGGTGCTTACCTGTCTTCTTTCACCATTTGGAATGCTGCCGCTGAAGACGTGGATGGCAAGGAATCTGGCGGTGAGACTTTCACCCGCAAGGTGACTGAAAGCCCTGCTGTTACAACATCGTTGTTCCCCAAGGCACGCCCTTGGACAGAGCTTGCGCCAGTCACTTCAAAGCGCCCACAAGCGCGGCCAGACAATTTGGCTCAGGATTTTGCAATCCGCAAGGCCATTGCTGAAGCTGGCGCTGGCGAATAAATCGAAAAAAACATTTTAGAGGGCACTTAACGGTGCCCTCTTTTTTTGTTGTGCATGACGCCCCTTCCCTTTATAAGAAGGCATCACTTACCCACTCTTTCCTTTTTCTATGGAGATAACTATGACAAACCTTCCTGCAAACCTTGCTGTTGATAGCCTGATTGCAAACCCTGATGCCGCCGTTTATATCTGCAGTGTCGGCTTTGCCTATGTCATGTATGATGGCCTTGAAGAACCCATGCTTATTGGCACAAGTGAAAGCCGGTATGTGCGGCAAAGCCTGAACCTTGGTACAATGGAACGCGTGCTGAGTGACATTTACCAGTCGGATAAGTTTCCGCTGGGTACACTGGTTTCAGTCGCATCATCCAATCAACAAACACCGCCAGAAATGCTTTATAGCGAAGAGCTTGCTAAAAGCTTTGATATGTACGAGCAACTGGTTTTGCAAAAACATCTGCATATTCCAGAATGGAATTTTGGTCCGCTAGGCATTCAACATGTTTTAAACCCAGAGCAGCATAAACGACTCACAGAGTACTGCTGGTTAACTAACTCTGGCGCCGGTCATGTGGATTTTAAACCCATGACGCAACAGGAAATGAAGGGCGTAAAGAGCTTGATTCAAGCTGGCGTTTTTGTTGAAAGCCCAAAAGAGCAATCTTTCCATAACATTCGTCTTGCGGATGTGAATCCAGATACAACTAAAATCCCTCCCTATACAGGATGGGGCACTTAAACGATTCAAAAAGGCGGGTTTATCCCTGCCTTTTTTTGTTGCAGGCAGAAAATGAGGGGCGTATAACTTTTTCTATCAACCCTCTCCCTTCCCTTTTTATCCTTTATACGGAGATTAAACACATGTTCACACCTGACGAACGCGATTTTATGGTGCTTTATCACCGCCAAACCAACAAAAAACCGTCCCCCTCTCTTCCTCATGCCACTATTGCCGATGAAAACCCCTATCAACATGCTGAGTTTGTGTGGAGTTTTTACGCAGGTATGGGCAACACTGATTTTATGGATATGCAAGAAGGTCATATCCGCGGACTGAAGAGCCTTATTGAAAAAGGCTTTGCCAGTATTACAGACCGCTCTCACTACATGAACTTTACCTACCACAACATTGTGGTTCACCTTGATCGCATTCTTGCTCTTTGCCCCAAAGGACGCCGAGATGTGCCTGCTTATGTGATGATTCTTAATGGTTTGCATAGTGAAAACCTCAGCATTTTTAAAAACAGCCGCCGTGCTGCTTTTGTAGATACCCTGAGCGGAAAAAGGCTGGCTTACCGTATGTCTCATGCTGAAGAAAATGCCTTAAAATTTCTTCTAGGTACTGGGTTTCTAGTAGAAACCACAGAGCAAAAACATACCATGGGCTCCAAAATGCAGCAGGTGATTCTGGCATCTCAGTCTATGCCGAAGGAGCTTCCTGTTCCAAATTAAATCGAAATACAGACCGCCCCTTGAATGGGGCGGTTTTTTATGTAATCCTATAAAAAAATATAAAGAATGGGCCTTAAATATGCACATGTTGCTTTCTGCTTTAATGATATTTAGTTCGCTTCCAGCGCTTGCTGATGATCCTAAACATACAGAAGAACGCCACGCGATGGTGACAGATATTCAGCTTATGGACCCATGCAAACGCTTAGAGCATAAAGCTCAAAAAGGCTGGGCAAAAGCTATAGCAAACAAAGAAAAAATTGCCAAGGGATGCACCATGGCTAAATATAATTGCCAAATAGCACAAAAAAACTTTAGCCCTATTCTTGATGCCTACCAAGCCATTATGAAACGTTGCCAGCGCGGTGAAAAGCTTTCTATGCGTGAAATAAATGAACTTCCAGCGTTTTCACCAAAAGGAAATGGTATGTTTTGCTGCTTTGGCTTTCAGGCTCCTGATCTAAAGGAAATTAAAGAATAAAGAGGCTTATTTTTTGCATAAAAATTAAGCTGTACAGCCATTACCGCGCCAACGCACACTTTCAATAAGGCCATTTGGCAGAATAACAAATCGATATTCACAACGCTCACTTCTTAGCCTTGGTTGTTTATGACCATGACGCACAGGCTGCATAGTACCGTCTATATTCTTATAAGAAATATATCCCTGCTCGCCTGGCTTTTTAGTTGTACGGTTATACTGATAAAGGTAAACCTCTCTATCCTTTGCAAAAGGCTGCACCATGGCAGGACGCCCCCACGCCATAAGAAGTTCTTCGCTATGCTTACCTTTCCAGTTTTTAAGCTGTGCCTCGTAAAGTGCTTGCTGCATAGCACAGCCAGAAAGAGAAAGAGTGATAAAAAAAGTCATTACATATTTCATAAATTTATAATGAGGGATTTAATGCGCTCTCACAAGATTTTTTAGTAAATTTAAGCGGGCTCTACTTGTCATTAAAAATACATGTAAAAAGCAGTAAAGCCTGCTTAAACGCATAACACCCTCCATTTCTGGAGGGTGTTATGCTTCGTTTTTGTGTTTATGATCCGCAAGGATCAGAAGGATGAACCACTGAACCAATGACAATCGCAAGATCATCATGGTCTGGTTTGCGGCGCAGCTCTCTAAGGAGTTCTTCCAAGTAGCTGTCAACGCCTTCATCAATGATGCTGGTTGCAATAGCATCCACATCTTGAGGACTTGTGTCATACGGCCAAGCTGCACCATCTGTGAAGACAATAAAGCCAGCAACATCTTTCATATGTCCTTCACCTGACCATTCAGAGGATTGCATGAAGCTTTCAAAGCTTTTTTCACCGTTAAGAACAGGGAAAGAAACATTGTGTTGTGAAACACGCTTTTCATACAACTCTTTCAGAACGGGGTGATTGATATCAAGTGAGCGACCTTCTTTGCGCTCAAGCTCTTCACGGATAGTTTTGCGTTCAGCCTCAAAGCGTGTGCCTGCAATGTGCTTGCGCAACACGTCAACGTTGCCATCATTGTCATAAACAATAATTTGGCAATCCCCAGCAATAGCCCAAGTATAGGTTTCATCGTCATGGACCCGAACAAGAGCACCTGCCGCCATAGGCAAGTGATGCTTGGGCAGCCCCTTAGGTGTACGTGAGGCAATGAGCTTGTTAGCTTCGCAAAGTAAATCGGCTGCTGAACCTTCTCCGCTTCCCAAAATGGCAACTTCAACAGCAAGCTCACAAACTTTGGCAGCGTACGTGCCTGCTGAAAAACGATTATCTTGGAAGCGTGGAGCGTCATCGGTGCTAGAAGCACCATCAAACACCATCAGCATATCCTCGGTTGCATCAGCACGATCTCCGCAGTCCAGCTTAGGCTGGCCTGCTTTAAAACCATGAATAACGCTAACCGATCTATCAACAAGTTTAACCATGTTGATATCCTTTTCTTTTAAGGAAGCACTCTTTACTGAGTGGCATAAAGAATACTTCAGTGACAGTTTATTTAGGAACCATAGGAGCAGACCCATGGGCTAGAATTAAAGGAAAGATAAGGTTTCATTAACCAACAACATATGGGGCACAAGAAAGCCCCCGTCAAGGGGGGCAAATCACTTTTCTCTAACTTGTATGTACTACAAAACCTTAAGAGGCTTTTGTCTTCGTATCTTTTTTAGATTGCCAAGCATCAATGATTGTTTTCATCTGTCCGCGTACAACATCATTAATATTCACAAAACCTTCAAGATTTCCGCTTTCACTGACCACAGGCAAACAACGAATCTTATGCAAGTTCATTGCTCTAAGCGCCTCTTCTAGCGTGTCACTAGGGCGGCAACACACAAGATCTACTGCCATAACATCGCCAGCTTTCATGCTCATAATGCCTTCACCATGCTTACGAATGGCATGAATCACATCGTACTCTGTAATAATACCCATGGCCTTATTAGAGTTTGCACGTACAAGAACTGCACTCGCGTGCTTATTAAAAATAAGATTCGCAATATCAAATACGCTATCTGCTGTATTTGCCACTTCAATAAGATCTGTCCCCTTACCGAGAATAGATTTAATTAAGTTAATATCATTATGGTTTTGCGGCTTTGCCATTATGTTTTTTTTGTTCTTTCTTATACGGGTCTAAAGGTTAAAACCTTGAAACTGTGCGAATAAGCTGCGCATTTGCTAGCTTTTCAATATCACTGTAATTAATACGGTTCACTTTTTTACGAAGGCGGCGCTCTAAATACTCTACAGTATGGTAAAACACTTCTCTTTTAAAAGCTTCAATAATGCGTGGATTACCGTGCATATTAATTTTCCACCCAACATTATTTTCCTTCGTCTCACAAATAGTAACACGAATTTCACAGCGCAAAGAATGGGAAAAGCGAATTTCTTCTTCCCGAGACTGCGGGTCAGTGTAATAAATTAGTTCATCGCTAAAAGTTGCTGTTTGCATAGCACTCTCTTTATTCAATATTATTTACCTAAACGTCATACCACTATCTTATGCGCTTTCCTATAAGGATTTCGACAAAAATCTGACATTTTAAAAGAGGCATATTCTCTTTTGTATCAAACCTCTGTTGCAAAATGAGCTTTAATATAAGATTTTTCTTGTACTGTTGTAAGAGTTTGTGATGTGTTCGAAAATCGGACATAGAGCTTAGGCCTATCATTTCTCCATACCATAAACACCGGATGAGGACTTGGCCTCACTGCCACAACACAGACTGACTTACCTTCAACCTTAACAAATTTAATTTTTAAAAGGCGCGGATCAAAAGTATCCAAACAATCACTGCACAACTTTAAAAGTTCAGCCTTAAAGGCTTCTTCATCTCCATTTAATAGCCCATAATCTTTTTCAAGGCCAAAGACGTTTTTGTTATCTTCCACACCTACAAGTAAAACACCACCATCTGCATTCATGAATGAGGCAATTGCCCGCGGCGGCGCTTTACGGATATGCTTATTAGGTTTGTTTTCATTCACGCCCCAAGCCAGTGAGCTTTTAAACTCCAGCACCTGAGATTCTCGCTGTTTTAAAAGTTCCTGAATAGGAAGAGATTGCCATTTATCATCTACAACCCTTGGCCAGCCAGGAATAATAGGCACAAAGCTTGGCATGCGCACACTGCGAATGCACTTGCGGCCATCCATATAGTGAATTTTACGTTCTGTGTAATCAAATTTACGGCGTGGTATTTTAAGTGCCATTAAGCGTCCATATCTAGAATAAATGTAAGGTTTGTATCATCAGAAAGGTCAGGCATGAATACATAACCTTGCTCTTTAAAAGAGCTAAGCGCCCCTTCTCTCTTAATGCCGCTTTTAATTACCCAGTCAGCAAAAGCGCCGCGCGCACGTTTCGCCATAAGGCCAATCGTTTTCATTTCACCATTTTTAATTTGCTTAAAATGTACGTTAATCAAAGGACGGCGCAGCTTTTTCACATCAATCGCCTTAAAGTACTCTCCAGACGCAAGGTTCAGCACAAACCCACCCTCAAGAGACATAATTTCTTGGTTGAGCTTCTCTGTTAGCGTGTCCTTCCAGAAATCATAAAGGTTTTCACCTTTTTCATTTTTCAGCTTTGTGCCCATTTCAAGGCGATACGGCTGCATCAGGTCAAGCGGACGAAGCATGCCGTAAAGGCCGCTCAAAATGCGGAGGTGCTTTTGTGCAAAGTCTAGCTGTGATGGCGTATAGTTTACGCTATCCATGTTATCGTAAACATCTCCCTTAAAAGCAAAAAGTGCCGCGCGAGAGTTCTCTGTTGTAAAGAGAGATTCAAAACCTTGATAGCGTGCATGATTTAGTTCAGCTAGATTATCAGAAAGTTTCATTAAGTTCTTGATATCAGAAACAGAGTGTTTTTTCATAACATCTACAAGTTCAAAAGATTCATCCCTGAATTCAGGGCGCGTTGGTGTATGCGCTGGTAGAGCGCGGTCATAATCTAAAGTCTTAGATGGAGAGAGAAGCATCAACATAGAAACACCTTTTTCTTAATATTGTACAATTGGTCGTGTGGCGCGTGTATCCACATTAAAGGCCATGTCCATAGCTGTCATTGTGTCATAGGCACGTTTTGTAAGATCTTTTACACTTTCTGCCGTTCCACTTACAAAACCGCCAATACCACGGCAGTATCCACTGCGGTACTCAGGACGCAAGAGAGACGCATAAACAAGAGAGCGCTCTTCACCTTGTTTAAAGCGGGTTCTGTACACACTTACAAGAAAGCCTTTATTGAAATCTACCTTTTCAAGGCGCACATCAATCATACGTAACATCTTATCAAAGTCGCGCAGATCATGACTTTTGCAAAGGTTAAGCTTTTGACGGTGCGTCCCAAGGTCCATGGCAAGATCTTCAAGCATATCTATACGGCGTAAGTGCGATGGCGTAATAGCAAAGCTTTTTCCGGCCATCACATCAGAAATTGCCGGTACATAAACCGGCATATCGGCTGCCTGCGCCTGCACAGATAGCCCTAACACAAACAAACCTAAAGCAAAAAACTTACTGCCCATGGATAACCACCGATTCTGTTTCTGTAAGCCAGCCATTCATAGCGCCTTGCGTAATAATAGCCTCAACCTGGTCACGGCTTAAGCTATACTTTGCAGCAATTTCAGCTTCACGGCTTAAAATACGTTTTTCTTCTTCATTCATTAAAAAGCGAAACTGATCTGCATAATCAACATAGGAGTTAACCCCTAGGTTTACGCCAGCGTCCGTGTATGTATTAACGCCCTCTTCTAATTGAATATTCATCAGCTCATAAAAAATTTTCTTTGTATCAAGAGGTCCTGATGTAGATGAAACAATATCATGAGCGTTGCTACTATATGCATCATGTATCTTATCTGATGGCTGGAAGTACCAGGCAGCTGCCGGCACACCGAGTAGAAGTAAAACTGTGAAAATCTGCTGTAATTTCATGGATCTTATTATCTTATTTTTATTTAGGCTTATGATACTTCAGCAAGGCCTTTTCTTCAAGATTTGTTTTGTATCAAAAAAAAGGGATATGCATCAACTTAACCCCATCATTATTTAACAACTTTTCTTATTTTGGCACAGCTTCTGCATTGTATACAAAACCTAAACATAACGTACCTTTTATAAGGCAAAACACAAAGATACATAAGGGGAAGAAAACAATGAATCCGCTAGAATACTCAGGAAACAGACCAAATATTTGGGCAAAAACAGTTACAATTAGCCGCCCAGTGAGTCACCAAACCATTTTCTTAAGTGAAAATTTTGATAAAATTAAACTCTCTTTTGATCCAGAAAGCGCCACCCTCTATTTTGATGGTTATACGCTTCATATTCAATTTGATGATGATACGGTTTTAAGCTTAGAAGGGTTTCTTATGGCAGCCCACCTGATGAGCTATGACGGCATTGAACTTGCCGATGGCCGTACCATTAGTGCAGGTCACCTGCTGAGCAGCGCCAAGCGCTCTGGCCTGCCGATGGATAAACATACAAAAATGCGTGAGCCAAAATTGGAAGAGATTCTGGCAAGCCCTGACGATTTTGTGACTCATCGCGAGTAAACCCAAAAACCTCTAAACACTTCAGTCTCAAGTTATAGAGTCACAAAACTTAAGCCCCCGTCATGTAGACGGGGGCTTACTTTATTCGATTATTCGTCCACATCAGCAGTCATTGCAAGCCACAAAAGAGGAAGCGACCACATAGGGATATTCAATATAAGGTGTCAAACAGATAGTATTTTTAGGATAAACAAAAATTGGCACAGCTTTTGCAAATTATTTTTCAGGACGTTACATGACAATTGAATATGACGAGTTTAACCAGTTTCACGCTTCAAGCGCGTGAAAGGGTCGCGCCCCCGAACCTCACACCCCTGACATCCCCCTAACCTCCCCGAGGTTTGCGTGACCCACCCCTTTTACCCAAACCATGATAGTACGTCCGTACATACAAAAAACCCCGCCTAGTCAGCGGGGTTTTTTCGTTTTCGATATTAGGAGTCGCTGTCATTACGCCAAAACATTGGATAAAACAAAAGGGCGGCAGCCACAATAACGGCCAAGAACATGCCAATAAAGCTAACACCCCAAACAACCAAGGCGGGAATAGCAGTCATGATAATAAGCGCAAACAAATCCCCCTCATCAAAAGATTTACTGTCCTCAAACCAGCGGAGTGTCATGGAAAATTGCAGAAGGGCATAGATACCCAAAGAGACCTGAGGGGCGCTCCCAATACCAATGATAGCGACAAGTCCAAGCAGAGCAAACAAGCCCCATCCAAACATTTGCCCCGCTGTAACGGTAACAGACTTTGATTGTTTATCAGCCATGAGAAACCTCCATAAAAAGCTGAGAGAAAAAGAAAAAGCCCCTGTTTAGTTAACAGGGTCCCAAAACGCGGGCATCACCAAAAAACCAAGCGCAGCAAGAAGGCCGCTGAAAGTTGCAACAAAGCTAAACCCAACAACAACCAGGCAGCAAACTGCTGAGAAGATCAAGCATAACACAACAGCCCCCAAATCAGGTGCTTTCCATTGAATGGCAAAAGAAGCGGCTTGTAAAAACCAGTAAATGAGCAGAGCCATCCAAAAGAATGATGGTACTGCCAACATAAAGGTAACAAAACCCAATGCAAGCATCAAAGCCCAGTAAATCTTTTTACCGTCTAGTGGTAGAGTATATTTATCAGCCATGAGAAACCTCCATAAAGAGCCGAAAGAAAAAGAAGAGAAAGATGTGAGAATTAGGAGTTATATACCATGGCGCCTCATATATGGCAAGTACATTGTATACCCTCCCCTTACACATAAGCCCGTAAAGGCCTAGTACCCTCTCGCCACGTAGGTCATATCTCGTGCAACGGCGCTGCCTGCACTGTTGTAAACAGTGACATCAAAGCCTGCGTTCGTGACACCAGAAAAGCTAAAGTAATCTCCGCTCATGCCATTTTGTAGCGTAAGACTTACCGCAGGAGGGCTATAAAACTCTTGCGCAAAGCTAACAGACATTCCACCCGTGCCGACACTTATCTGATCGCTCTCAAGCCTATCTGGCATATCTACAGAAATATGAATATCTGAAATTTGTACGTTATGGGCGCTATTGGCACTTTCAGCCACCACCCGAAATTCAAAACCGCGGGCTGTGATATCTGCCAAGGTTAGCGGCTGCCATGCTGCCCATACGGGGCTAGATGCTGGGTTATCCTGCGTGCTACGTACCTCAAGGCTAACATCAATGGTCGCAAGGTCATCTCCATCAAATTTTCCTGTTCTGCTATCAAACAGACCATCTGTTACATCAAACACGTTTCTACCATCGGTGGTTTCAGCTACAAAACTTCCCCTCACACGGCTGGTATAAATAGAACCCAGGTCAATATAATCAGCAAGGGTGTAAGTTCCTGTTGTTACAAAACCGCCGTACCCATCAAAAGAACCAAGCGCATCGTCAAAATCTCCTAGTGCATCTTCAAAGAGACTTAACCCGTCCAGAACAATATTTTCTGTATCATGGACAAACCCTATAAGGGCTCCATCAAAGGTAGGGGCTGGGGTAAGGGTTTCTATAACATTCATACCAACAACCTGCGGCGCCGTTGTAACGATAGCCTTGGCGCTCACGCTTTCATTGCCTGTACTATCAACCGCTTTCACCATATAGGTGCCTTCTAACAGAGGCACGACAGCATGGGTACTAATCCCTGCAAGAGCAGGTACAAGGTCTACGGCTGTACTCCAAGTTGCGCCAGTTGTTTTTGCGCTATGACGCAGCCTGATACGCCCCCCTACTTTTACATCTATATCCTCTACCTGAAGCCAGCTTAAATGTGCCTGACCATTTTGTGCACTCAGGTTAAAGTTTTCTATATCAGCAGGCGGAGCCGTTAGGCCTTCTACAGTAAGAGAGGCTTCTGATGGGGCACTCTCTATACCAAGCGGGCTTACAGATACAATTTGTACAGTAACATCCCCTGGTGCAAGGTCTTCTATAACCCACTGCGTATGAGAGGTTTCCCCCAATGTGGTGTAAGCACTCTCCCCTGCTTTTTTAAGCTTAATACGATACCTTATAGCAAAGGCATCATTGGCATCTGCCCAAGTTGCCGTTATACGTGCCTTAACCCCGCTTCCGTCTGTGGTTACATATAAGTCTTCTGTAAGTTCTGGTATACCGGGCGCGGTAATCTCTCTCCCTGTAGGAAGCGCTATTTCCTCTATAAGGGAAACTGTCTTAGCGGTGCTCTCATCCCAATCATAAGCACTAGCGGATTCTTCCTTTAGGTTTATATCTACGCCCCCGTCTTCGCTCATTTGCCAGCGGGTAATACGGAAAGGCTTATTCTCCCATCCAAGCTCTGGCAGGTTTAGGTTTATAACGTCCCACACTTTAAGAGACATACCTTTTAAGTTAAGAGGCGCACTGAGAGAAATGGTATTTCCGGATTGAGAGAGCATAAGTGCTGCTATACGCTGGGCGCTCTCTATGTGGTTTGTTAAAGGGAGTTCTATATTACTAGCAACAGACTCTCCCCCAAGGGCGGCAATAAGGTCATCGTCTTTTACCTCAGGGAAATCTACAACCTGATGGGACTGATCAGGGTCTGCAAATACGCCCCTTACAGTATTAAAGCGTTCCTTAAGTGAAGGCGCAGCATGAATGTTAAGCTCTCCCCTCAGCCAATCTGCATCTAAAGTAGCAGTTGGCGCATCATAGGCACCTGCCAGTACATGGAAAGTTCCGTCTATATAAGGTACGGCCCCTGCCCCTGCACTTGTGAGGGTTTCAAGCAGAGTGAGAGGCGTGTTTGCTGTATCCAGTACCCCATTTACGGTGTAACGTTTCGTTGTTCCGCCTTCTTTTAGGTTTACCGCCTCATCCGATATATCAGCGCTTGCCACAATAGATGCTTCATCTATTTCATCTACTGTGCAACCTAGCCCATAAATAGGGTTTGTCAGATAATCCCTCACAGCCAGTGCCCAGTTATCAGAGTATGCGCTTATCCCACTACGTGGATCATATAATTTTTTGCCTCTTATCTTAGCTGTTACGTTTGGAATACCGTTTGGATAGGCACTGTCATTATAAAGGAGCCTAATTCTGGCATAAGACACACCCTGCAAACGATGCGCCTCTGTCCACTCCCCAAGGTCTCTTACCATATCAGGGTCTGCTGTTTGCGTACTCTCTCCTGAATAAAACTTTACATTCACCATAGGGTAGCCTGCAGCAGTGATATATTCAGGGTTTGTGGCATTATTAAATTCATCTAATGTTAGCGGCACACCATCCAGATAAAGAGTATCAAGCCCATCCACCTCATGGCCCGTAAAGGCAACAGCTATATATAAGGTGCCATTGGTTACGTTATAAGGCACCAGCTGAAACACCTCCTCTGGCACGCCTTCAACAAGTTCTTCACCCATCATAGGCAGCAAAGTGCTGTTTACCGTACTAATATGGGCAATCACGCCACCGGTACGCGCTGTACCATAAATCACCTTATGGCTTTCTATACTGCTGCGCAATGTGGTGGAAAGACCTCTGTTCCCTGTAAGGCCTCTTGGGCTTTGCGCCATAGAGGCTGCAATAACAGTACTTGCAGCCGTGGCAGCAAAAGCGGCAGTTGCCGCGCTTAATCCAAGTGCAGCCGCCCCATGGGCAGCAGCGTATCCAGCAGCAGCAACAGCAATCGCAGGCATAAATCTTTTCCTTTATTGGTTATATAAACAGGCCAATATATTCTGCTGTCACTTGCCTTGTGTGCGAAGGGGTTGAAAATTGAGAAAATCACGCTTATAACATAGGTACTAAAACAACTCTGTTTTCCTCTTCCTAGAAAGGACGCTCCCATGCGTTTTCTTAAAACTGCCGTTTTCGGCCTTTTCTCTCTCGCCCTGCTTGCAACACATGCAAACGCAGATATTTCAAGAAGCCGCCTTAACAGCTTCAAAGCACACAGCAGCCACACTTATGTGCGGCAAACTGAGTACCGCACATTCCGGAGTTCAACAGATGGCAGACGCTACGAAGCCTCTTGGGTGACGTGGCAACGCTCCAATGGCTCCCGCTACAAGCGCTACACATGGTGTCAGCTTGATGGTTCGCGCCTTTGCAGTGCACGCAACAGCGTTGTTGAACTGCGCGGCCGGGTGGCTGAACCTGAACCCTACCGCAGCAACAAACGTGGCGAAGTACGCCTGAAACCGTTGAACCGTAGCGACAAATACATTGGACAGCGTGAATACAGACGTACACGCCAACATGAGTCTGCTTGGGTCAAGTTTGCGCGGCGCAATGGCAACGTCTATGAGGTCTATACGACCTGTCGTATTGGCACAACAACCTGCCAAAACCAGTCTGTAGAGGAACTGGGCTACCAGCGGCGCTACGACCAAACCCATAGAAATGGTAGCCGGCGTGGAAACTACCGTTACAACAACCTCACCGACAAGCAAAAAGAATGCATCAAAGGTGCAGGATTTTTGGGCGCCATTGATGACAACCTCTTTGAGCAGGATGGATTTAAGGCCATTCTGGCTCTTTGCCTGTTGCTCAACAAATAATCGTAAATAACTTAAAGCCCCTCCTTAGCGAGGGGCTTTTTGCATGCCTGCCACACCCTGTAAGTTTTTCATTTGGCCTATAAGGCATAAGAAAGCATCAAACGTTACAAACCTTAGGTTTAGTGCTACACTTGAGCTCGTACAATAAAAAAGGCCAAAACACGTCATGGAAGCAGTCTTTAGAAACCGCCTGACCCGAGTTGAAAAACGACAAACTTTACAGGTTGAATTTAAACATGGTTTTGATGCTCCTGTTCGAACATGGTTTGAAGCTTCTGATAACAACCCCTTTGGCTGGATTATGCAATTTGAATGTAAAAATGATGCTCTTCTTAAAGAATTCAAAGAAGACATTTTCCGTCGCGGCATTAAATATATTGAAAAACGTGCCGATGACGAAGTAAAGCAAATCTCTTTTAACGATATCCAAGGCATGGCAGATGCCCTTGAAATTAAAAGCGTAGAGCGCTAGGGTGGCACACATGACAACTTTGGATAAAGTTCTTCAAAAACAAAAACTAGGCCTCATTACCATTAATGAGCACAAAAAGCTTGGAGATATCATTGATAAGCTCCTAGATACTCAGCGTAAAGCTATTCTTGTCACCGAAAATAACGGCGAGCTTGTTGGTATGGTGAGTGAAAGCGATATTATTAAAGCCGTTGGTAAATACGGTAAAGAAGCATCTGATGTTGTGATTCATGAAATTATGACAGAAAGCCTTATTGTATCGCCTCCTCTAACAGAGGCACAAGAAGCACTGCGTATTATGTCCAAAAATAAAATTCGTCACTTGCCTGTTGTGACAGAGCATGGCCACATGCTTGGCGTGGTTGGCGTGGTCGAACTTGTTAGTTCTGTTATGGGCGAAGAATAAAAAAAAACGCTTTCCCCTTGTAATTGTATTCAACATAGCATATATACTGAATCAGTACAGTTTTTTCACGCTCCTTTGAGCATACGTTTTAAGGTTAGGTAATCTTAAAACAGAAAAAGCTTTTTAATGATAAAGATCCGCAGGAAACAGGCTTTTGCCCACCTGCAAAGAAAGTATAGATACAATGGCTACTGGTACAGTAAAATGGTTTAACCCAACTAAAGGCTTCGGCTTCATCCAACCTGAAGATGGCGGCAACGACGTATTCGTTCACATCACAGCTCTAGAAAAAGCAGGCCTTAAAGGTCTTGACGACGGTCAAAAAGTGACTTACGAGCTTGAAGAGAGCCGCGGCAGAACTTCTGCTACGAACCTTGAGGTAAACTAAGCAGTTTCCCTTTGCCCCAGAAAAGGGAGCACTTGCTCCCTTTTCTACCGGCATTAAATACCCAGCAGGCTTAAACGCCGCTGATGCCACCGCTTGCGTCTAATAAAAATCACGTTCGCTCTCGGTTGCATATTTCCAGACAAACCGAGAAAGCGCAGATTTAAACAGAATCTCTGTCGCTACATGAAAGACGATGATATGACGCAAACATTCGCCCAATTAGGGCTTTCTGAAGATTTGGTAACAGCACTTGCAAAGCAAGGCTTTAACTCCCCCACTCCCGTTCAAGAAGCAGCTATCCCTCTTGCCCTTACAGGTAAAGATATTCTAGGTTCAGCGCAAACTGGTACAGGTAAAACTGGTGCCTTTGGTATTCCAATGGTAAACCACCTGCTCTTTAACGAAGACGATACAGCTCTTATTGTAACGCCAACACGTGAGCTTGCCGCACAGGTTGAGCAGAGCATCAAAAGTTTCCTTCCACACCGTAGCGGCATTAACACTGCGCTTATCATTGGTGGAGATTCAATGCAAAAGCAGCTTAAGCAACTTAGCTTTAACCCACGCATTGTTGTTGGTACACCTGGCCGCCTAAACGACCACCTAAGCCGCCGCACACTTAAGCTTAACAACACAAGCTTCCTTGTACTTGATGAAACAGACCGCATGCTAGACATGGGCTTCTCTATTCAGATTGAAGAAATCGTAAGCCACATGCCTCCTCAGCGCCAAACACTTCTATTTAGTGCAACGCTTCCACGCAACATTATGTCTCTTGCTAAAAACTACCTGAATGAGCCTGAGCGTATTGCAATTGGTTCTACAACAAAGCCAGCGGAAAACATTGACCACCAAACAAAACGTATTGAAGATGGCGATAAGTACGAAGACCTATTAAACGAACTTTCTGGCCGCGATGGCTCTGTGATTATTTTTGTAAAAACAAAACATGGTGCAGACCGTCTGGCTGATAAAATTAAGCGCGATGGCTTTAAAGCTGCTGCGATTCACGGTGACCTACGTCACAACAAACGTGAGCGCGTAACAGATGGCTTCCGTAAAGAGAAATACAAAGTACTTGTTGCAACAGATGTTGCAGCGCGCGGACTTGATATTCCTCACATTCAGCACGTAATTAACTATGACCTACCACAGTGCCCAGAAGATTACATCCACCGTATCGGACGTACAGCACGTGCCGGGGCTAAAGGCCATGCACTTGCTTACATTAGCCGTAAAGAATTCGGTAAATGGAAAGCCATTGAGCGCCTTGTATGGGGCGGCGAAACAACTGACGCACCACAAGCACGCGGCGGCGGTAACGGCGGCGGCAAGCCTCGTTCTTTCCAAGATCGTAAAGCGAAAAGCCACCGCAAAGGCGGATACGGCGAACGCAATGGTGGCGGCGAACAGCGTCGTAGTTTTGGCAGCGACAGAGATGGTAACCGTGGCTCTTACGGCGATAAGAAGCGCAGCTTCGGCGGCGATAGAGACGGTAACCGCAGCTTCGGTAACAGAGATGACAACCGTGGTAACTCGTACGGCGACAAAAAGCGCAGCTTCGGCGGCGACAGAGACGGCAACCGCAGCTACGGTAACAGAGATGACAACCGTGGTAACTCTTACGGCGACAAAAAGCG
>CAXHDG010000010.1:0-69799 GCA_964015495.1 uncultured Magnetococcales bacterium | reverse complement strand
ATATCGATCGGTCTCGTGGGCTCGGAGATGTGTATAAGAGACAGCAGCTAAAGTGAGCTTATGCAACATGCTAAAAACATAGGCCCTTTTTTAAGGACGATTCGCTACATTCCACCAAGTAAGTTGGTGCGCCGTGTTGTGCGCCGTGTGAAGTCTTCTTATTATGAAACGCCGCTGTTTTCTTTGTTTGAGCGTATTCAAAACCCTACGGACTGTCTTGTTGTCAATCCTCCTGTTCTTTGGAAGGGTGATGCAAAAAAGGGTGCTCTCGTTGCGGAAAACCAGTTTAGTTATATTGGCCGTGATGTGAATTTTGGTGCAAATGTTGATTGGTTTCCAAAACAGGTTTCAGCGCTTTGGATGTTTCATTTGCATTACCATGATGATCTTGGTGATTTTCGTGCGATGAAAAGCAAAGGTGTTGAGCCTTGTGTAAATTATTTGCGTAGTTGGATTGAGGAGTGTGGCGGTTACCAGAAAGTTGCGTGGCATCCTTATCCAATGTCGCTTCGTCTTGTGAATTGGTTTACGCATTATGATTTCTTTGAAAAAGGCATGAGTGATGAGCTGAAGGCTGATTTTTGGGAATGTGTTTCTTGGCAGGTTGAACTTCTCAAGCGTAGCATTGAAACAGATATTGGTGGAAACCACCTGATTAAAAATATTAAGGCTCTTATTTTTGCAGGGCTTTGCCTGAAAGGGCATCAGTCTGATTACTTAGATGCCATGGCACTTCTTCTAGAAGAGATTAAGATTCAAATTTTACCAGATGGCGGGCATTACGAGCGCAGTCCTCACTATCATGTAATTGTGCTGAAAGATTTGCTTGATATACACGCTCTTATTTTAAAGGCTGGGCAAACACCGCCACATGAGCTGGATTCAGCAATTGACAGTATGGCTGAGGCGCTTGCTTTTATGGTGTACCCTGATGGCCATCTTGGGTTGTTTAATGACGGCATACTTGGCAATGCAAAAGATATTTCTGCGGTTATGAAACGCACAGGTGTTAAGAGCACAAAACTAGCGCAATTGCCAGAAACAGGATATGTACGCCTGAGCCGTAAAAAAACATTTTTATTTATGGACGCAGGGTTATGTTGCCCTGATAGCCTGCCAGGGCATGCCCATGCAGATATGCTTGCCATGGAACTTCTTGTGAACGGTGAACGTGTTGTTGTGAATCAGGGGACCTATGGTTATCAACACAAAAACCGTAACCAGATGCGTGGCACTCAGGCGCACTCAACCTTATGCTTTAATAAAACAGATAGTGCGGAAGTTTGGCATGTGTTCAGGCTTGGGCGTCGGCCCCGTAAGGTGGAAGCCTTTCTGAAAGAAGAAACAGGGACAGGTATTGGCGTGGATGCATCCCATGATGGATATCGCCATCTCGGTCTTACGCATCATCGGCGTATTTTTATATCAGAGAATGGATTAGATATTCGCGGTGAGGATACTCTTGTTTCCAAGAAGAATATGAATGGTGATAAAAACGCGACCATTCATTTCCATCTTGCGCCTCACATTCATGTGAGCCAGCGCAGTGAAAAAGAAATTGAAATTCAAACCAAGGAAAATGGAAAGCTTTCCTTTAAGGTTCAAGGTGCGCGCCTGTATGATGCTCAAAGTGTTTATGCACCACAGTTTGGTGAGAAAGAGCGCTCGCGCCAGATTATTTTAAGTGTTCCTGTAAAAGGGAAAGAGACAACAGTCCGTTGGGCTTTTAAAATTTTGAAAGATGGAAGGTAGAGACTTCGTGAAGTATCCTGAAAAGAAATCCACAATTATTATTATCGGAATGCTTATTGTTTGGGGCATCTTTGTGTGGCTTGGTCTTGCGCTTCGTCCAGAAAAAGCAAACCCTGTTGCTGGTATTCTTGCGCAGTTTGAGGCCGCGCAAAAAGCGCTTCAAAATGAAGACTTGATTACATTGAAGAAGCTTTCAAGCCTTGATGGTATTGCTGGGAGTGTGGCGACAGATATTGTAGATATTCCTGATGCAAACTCTGCAATGGGAGAGGCGATTACAAATAATGTAGCAGCTGCGCTTCTTTCAGAGTTTGAAACTCTCTTGAAGGATCAAGGCGGCATGGCACCCAATCCAACATCGGTTCTTGGGCAGGTATATGTAAGCCTTGTTGGGGCCGATGCCTCAAAAATGCATTTAAAAAGCGTATCTGTTACTGAGGTTGTTGGCGATACTGCCTTGCTTACAATGTTTTGGCATAGAGAAGATGTGGATGTGACATTTCCCCTTATGATGAATATGGCTGTTCAGAATGACCTTTGGACATTTATGGATGTGGATGGCCTTGAGGAAGCTTTTGAGAAAATTAGCGTACGCCAAAGCATTCTAAAAGCTGAAAAAGAGGCAAAGGTTAAAGAGATTTTAAACTCTTCTTTGTTGCTTGACCGCGCTAAAATATCAACAGCTATTGCAACTGATGAAACATCAGCACCAAAAGTTATGTTATTCATGGCCGTTAAAAATGCTTCTTTGAAAGATATTAAAACATACCATGCAAAAGTTTCCGTCGTAGATGAAGATGGTACGGTTCTTAAGGTTTTTGATTTAAGTGATACGGATGGACAAGCAAGTGGTTCTTTAAGCGAAAAGTCTTGGCCTATTTTTGTAGATGTTGATGACGCCCTTGAAAAGCAGGTTTTAATTAAACCTGCTGAAGAGCTTTCTGTTAACTTAAATGTAAGTGAAATTGTATATGTTGACGGTGAAGTGCTTGCACTTACAGCTCAACCGCAAGGAGAATAGAGTATGAAAATTTGGTTGATTTGTCAGTTTTTTGCGCCCGAACCTGGGGCACCTTCTGCCCGCCTTGGTGGGTTTGCAAGTTTTTGGAACCGAGCAGATAAAGATGTGACTGTATTAACCAGTATGCCGAATCATCCATATGGTAAGGTTTATGATGAATACCAGAGCAAAGGTTTTTTCACAGAAGAGAACCTTGATGGTGTTGTTGTAAAGCGTCATAGCTATTTTATGACTTCTAATGAAGGCATTGTGCTTAAAGCGTTATCTCAGCTCATGTTTGCGTTTGTTGTCTTGCTTAAAAACCTGTTTGCATCACCAATGGATAGGCCTGATGTTATTGTTGTAAGTTCACCCTCTTTCTTTGTCGCGATAAGTGCTTGGCTTCTTTCAAAGCGTTATAAAGTGCCTTTTGTGTTTGAAGTCAGAGATATTTGGCCAGGGATTTTTTTGGAGCTTGGCGTTTTAAAACGCGGCTTTTTGTATAATACGCTTGAGAAAATAGAGCTGTTTTTGTACCGCCGTGCTGCTGCCATTGTAACGGTTACACGAGGTTTTGGTCAGGATATGATAAATCGTGGAATCGATGGAAGTAAGATTTTTATTATTACCAACGGTGTGAGCGAGCATGATATTGCACGTGCAGAAGATGCAGAGCTTGATGATAAAGTGGCAAGGCTTAGAACAGATTTACAAATTAGCCCGCTCAGTAAAGTAATTCTTTATATTGGGAACCATGGCGTATCTCAGGCGCTTGGTCAGGTGGTGGATGCCGCTCGTATTTTAATGGCACGTACAGATTTTGTTTTTGTATTTGTAGGTGAAGGCGGAGATAAAGAGCGCTTAAAACGTATTGCCACTGGGATGCCAAACGTCCAGTTTTACCCTTCTCAACCAAAGGATAAGGTTTGGGAGTTTTATCACCTGTCTTACGCTTGCCTTGTGCCTTTAAAGGATATTAAGGGCTTTGATACATTTATTCCCTCAAAAATGTTTGAAATTATGGCAAGCGGGACACCTGTCCTTGGTTGTGTGCGCGGGGAAGCTGCTCAGATTATGGAAGATAGTGGCGCAGCTGTTGTGCTGCCACCAGAGGAGCCAGAAAAACTTGCACAGGCGATTATGAACCTTGTTGATGATGCCTCTTACGCAGAGCGTCTCTCAGAGGCTGGTCCTGCTTACGTGAAAAAAAAATATAGCCACGCATTGCTAGCTGGCCAGTATATGAACATTTTACATCAGGTAACGGGACTTCCACGAGAAGAGGAACAAATGAAAGAGCACCAAGTTGGATAGGCGTGTACTTCTCACTGGTGCAACAGGCTTTACAGGGCAACGTGTTTACCATTTGCTCAATAAAAAAGCAGATGTCACCTGCTTTGTAAGGAAGACGTCTGATACATCTGTTCTTGGTGATGATGTAAAGCTTGCTTATGGAGATCTTTCAGATATAGATAGCCTCAAGGCAGCTATGAAAAATGTAGATGAGCTTGTTTATGTGGCTTCTATGGAGAATGGCCATGGTGAGCAGGCTGTAAAGGCTGCTGAAGAATCTGGAATTGTACGCAGTATTTTTGTTTCAACAACAGGTATTTTAACGACTCTTAATCCTGATCTAAAAGAAGAGCGAAGCCTTGCAGAAGAGGCAGTTAAAAAATCAGGCCTATCTTGGACCCTTATTAGACCAACAATGATTTATGGGCACATCGGTGATAGAAATATGGAGCGGCTTATTAGCTGGCTTAAAAAGTATCCTGTATTTTTAATGCCTGGCGGTGGAAAAGCTTTACAGCAACCAGTACATGTGGACGATTTGGCTGAAGGTATTGTGCGCGCATGGTCAAAGAAAATTTCTCGTAAGAAAATATATACAATGAGCGGAAAAGAGCCTGAACAGCTGTTGAGTGTTGTACAAACAATTGGTAAAAAATTACACCGAAAAATCTGGTTAATTCCACTTCCTATTAGCCCTTTTGTTTTTATGTTGCGTCTGTATGAGCGTCTCGCCTACACTCCTAGAATAAGAGCCGACCAAATTCAAAGGTTTAGTGAAAACAAAGCGTTTGGACATGACTTGGCAAGGGAAGACCTTGGCTTTAAGCCACGATCTTTTGCCGAGGGAATAGATACATTAATTGAAGAGCTTGCGTCATGATTGATTTTTTACTCGTATTTGGTAGTTTTCTAATTTCAGCCCTCCTTATGGGGCGGGTCATTGCTTGGAGCAAGTCTTTTGGGCTTGTTGATGATGTGAATGAGCGTAGCTCTCACAGCGCGCCTACACCGCGCGGCGGCGGGATCATTATAGTGATGATGACACTTATTGTTGGCCTGTTTCATATGGGTTACATGGTGCAGGCTGGGGGTGGTGTTGTACCTTGGTTTTATGCAGCTCTTCTTGGTGGTGGAGCTCTTGTCGCTTGGGTTGGCCTTCTTGATGACCGTTATGAGCTTTCTGCAAAGGTTCGCCTGTTAAGCCAATGCATTGCCGTTGCACCTGCGGTATATTTTTTACCACACATCATGACTTTCATGCCTGTTTGGGCAGATAAAACAATCTTTTTCCTTCTTTGGATTTGGTTTATTAATCTTTATAACTTTATGGATGGTATTGACGGACTTGCCGGAGCAGAGGCTGTATTTCTTGGCGCTGTTTTAAGCCTTTTGAGCCCATTTTTTAAGCCGCTTGCGCTTGTTCTTGCAGGGAGCTCGCTTGGCTTCTTGCGTGTAAATATTTCTGTAAAACGTCCCGCTAAAATTTTTATGGGGGATGTCGGAAGCACATTTCTTGGTTTTATGTTTGCGGGCATTATTTTTTATACGGCCACATGGGAAACGTTGCTGATCTTTCTATCTTTAACGCTTGCCTTTAGTGGTGATGCAACCTTCACGCTTATTAAGCGTCTTATGCAAGGCAAAAAACCATGGCATGCGCATAAGGAACATTTTTACCAGCGCGCAGTGCACAATGTAGGCATGAGCCATACGGATGTTGTCGTAAAATTTACCTTTGTAAATATTGTACTTATGCTTGTGGTGCTTGGCGGCCTTGCTGCAGGGCTTGGTCCTTGGACATTTTTGCTAGCTCTTGTGGTGATTGCTTATCCTGCACACCGTATTTCTAAATTGGAAGGAAAATAATGCGCGGGCTTATTACTCTTTTTTATGATGCGATTATTGGCGCTATTGCGTTATACCTTGCATTACTGTTACGTTTTGGCGGTACAATCCCAGATACATCTGCTTTGGCTCCTCTTTATGCGGCGCCTTACGCACTGGTTTGTTGCATTACCTTTGGCCTTTTAGGTATGCAGCGCCGTATGTGGCGTTACACGTCAGCTTCAGATGTTGTAGCTTTATCAAATGCTGTTGCGCTTTCTATTATGGTAACGGCAAGCCTCATGTTTTTGGTTATGCGCCTTGAACATTTTCCGCGTACAGCTTTCCCTATCCTTCTTATGTTGCATGTAGCTTTTTCCACGTCCCCTCGTTTTATTTATAAGCGCATGATTGAAAAAAGAACAGGTCACAAGCGCGCGGGACAAAAGCCTAAAAATGCTTTAGTTATTGGTACTGGTGGTGCGGCGGACCTTTTCCTTAAAGATGTACAAAGGCAGGCCTCTTCCTCATATAAAATACTTGGTATTTTAGATGACGATAAAGGTAAGCATAACCGATTGATGCATGGCATTCGTATTTTGGGCTCCATACCTCAGCTAGAGGCTGCGCTCACAAAAGTGCAGAACTCTCGCCGTAAAGTGGATATGCTTATTTTGTCTGAACCAGGACTAACTTTGAATAAAACAATTTTAGAAGTCGCACAGGATAAAATGCTTCAGGTGAAACGCCTTCCAAGCCTGCAAGATATGCAGGATGGAGAAAAGCTTTCTAACCTTAAACCTGTGATGATTGAGGATTTGCTGCGTCGTAAGCCAGTTCAACTTGATGCTGCTGCGCTTGAATCTTTTGTAGCTGGTAAACGTATTCTTATTACAGGGGCGGGCGGATCTATTGGTTCTGAAATTTGTAGACAAATAGCCAAAAGACAACCAGAACATATGGCCGTTCTCGATCATTCGGAGTATGCACTTTATGGTATTGATATGGAGCTTTCTCGTAAGTTTCCTAAAGTGAAGCGATCAGCTGTTCTGGCAGATGTAAGAGAGCATGAACTTTTATCATCTATATTTGCAGAAGGTAAGTTTGATGTTGTCTTCCATGCGGCAGCTTATAAACATGTTCCTCTTGTAGAATCTAATGCAATCTCAGGCATTTCAACTAACATGGTTGGAACGAGCCATATTGCAGATATGTGCTCTGAACATAATGTTGATACCATGGTAATTATCAGTACAGATAAAGCTGTAAACCCAACCAATGTTATGGGGGCTGCCAAGCGTGCAGCAGAAATTTACTGCCAAAACCATGCAGGTAAAACATCTTATGTTACGGTACGTTTTGGCAATGTACTCGGATCAACAGGGTCAGTGGTTCCGCTTTTCCAAAGGCAAATTCGTGAGGGCGGACCTGTTACAATTACACATAAAGATATGACTCGTTACTTTATGACAATTCCTGAGGCTGTTCAGCTTGTTATTCAAGCCGCTTCCCTTGAAGGCAAGGAAAAGAATCCAATATACATGCTAAACATGGGCGAACCTGTGCGTATATATGATCTGGCAGAGGATATGATTCGCCTTAGCGGGCTTGAAGTTGGGCGTGATATTGAAATTAAAGAAGTCGGGCTTCGTCCGGGCGAAAAGCTCTTTGAGGAGCTTAGCTATGATAGTGAAGCGATGGTCAAAACGGCTCATAAAGATATTTTCTGCGTCAACCCTGTCTCACTTGACAGTAAAAGCGTTAAGGCGCAGTGTAAAAATATAAAAAATGCCTGTGCATCAAGTGATGTGCATGCTGCTGTTGATGGAATTATGACACTTGTTGAAGAGTACACACCAGCAGAAAACAGCCCGTTTTATAAGCCTAAAACAGACAAAGTTAAAGTATCTTAAACCTTAAGGGAGAGTACACATGACAAAAGTAAGAAAAGCAGTCATTCCAGTTGCGGGTTGGGGAACGCGTTTCCTGCCAGCAACGAAGGCTATGCCAAAAGAAATGCTAACTGTTGTTGATAAGCCAGTCGTGCAATATGCCCTTGAAGAGGCACGCGCAGCAGGGATTGAAGAGTTCATCTTTGTTACGGGCCGTGGTAAGCAAACGATTGAAAATCATTTTGATCGTTCTTTTGAGCTGGAAGATGTTTTGGAGGAAAAAGGCCGCTTAGAGGACCTTGAGCTACTGAAAGATATTACACCCCCAGAAGGCTGCGTGATGTACACGCGTCAAGCGCGCCGTCGCGGGCTTGGCCATGCCGTGCTTTGTGCGAGAAGTGCTGTTGGTGATGAGCCGTTTGCAGTCCTTTTGCCAGATGACATTGTGTTTGGCTACAATGAGCGTGTGCCCCTTAAAGAGATGGTTGAGACATTTGAAGAGCATCAAAAATCAGTTGTGCTTTGCATGGAAGTGGCAAAGGAAAATACCAAACGTTACGGTATTCTGGATACTGGCGGAACTGTTCCGCAAGGGGATGTTCTTCCTGTGCAAGGTTTTGTTGAAAAACCAGCAGAGGGTGAGGCGCCTTCTAACATGGCTGTTATGGGCCGTTATGTGTTTACACCAGAAGTTTGGGACCTGCTGGAAAAGACAGAGCCTGGTGCTGGCGGTGAAATTCAATTAACAGATGCCATGGAAACCCTTGCTAAAGAGCAAGGTTTTATGGGACAAGTGCTCGATGGTATTCGTCTTGATTGTGGGGATCGCCCAGGGTTTGTGAAAGCAAACATTTTTATGGCCTTAAATCACCCAGAGCTTAAAGGCGAAATCGCAAGCTTTATTAAAGAACTTGATATTGATAACCCTCAGGCATCCAGCCTTGAGAAGGTAAAATAAAAGGTAATCATACAGTGAAAATAGCATTTATTGGAACAGGCTACGTTGGTCTGGTAAGCGGGACGTGTTTTTCTGAACTTGGCTTTGACGTGACATGTCTTGATGTTGATCAAAAGAAAATTGATGACTTAACCCATCATGGAAAAATTCCTATTTATGAACCAGGCCTTGAAGAGCTTGTAAAAAAGAATATTGACGCAGGCCGTCTTTCTTTTAGCACATCTTATAAAGATGTGATTCCGCAGGCAGATGTTGTTTTCATTGCTGTAGGTACGCCTCAAGATGAAGATGGTTCTGCTGATTTGAAATATGTTGAAATGTGCGCACGACAAATGGCACCTCATTTAAGCAGCTATACAGTTATTGTTGATAAATCAACAGTTCCTGTTGGGACTGCCGAGAGTGTAGAAAAGTGGGTTAAGGCTGAAAATGCAAATGCTGAGTTTGACGTGGCCAGCAACCCTGAATTTTTACGTGAGGGGCATGCTGTAAGTGATTTTATGGATGGTGATCGCGTGGTTGTTGGCGCGCAAAGTGAACAGGCGATGGACGTGATGCGTAAGCTTTATGCCCCCCTTGTGGCGCGCGGCGTAAAGCTATTTGAAACAAACGCACCTACAGCTGAAATGATTAAATACGCAGCCAATGCTTTTCTTGCAATGAAGATTACTTTTATCAATGAAGTGGCAGCGCTTAGCGAAGCTTGTGGCGCTGATGTAATGGACGTGGCTGATGGTATTGGTATGGATAATCGTATTGGTCGTGCTTTCCTTAACCCTGGGCCGGGATATGGCGGATCTTGCTTCCCGAAAGATACCAACGCTTTTGCAAAAATTGGTAAAGATTATAATGAGCCCCAAACACTTATTGAAACAGTAATTAAGGCTAATGTACGTATTAAAGAACGCATGGCCGAGAAAGTTGTAAATGCAATGGGCGGTAACGTGCAAGGCAAGACAGTTGGCGTGCTTGGACTTGCTTTTAAAGCCGATACAGATGATATGCGCGATGCACCATCTCTTACTATTTTGCCAATATTACATGAGCTTGGTGCAAAGGTTGTTGCTTTTGATCCTGAATCTATGGAAGAAGCGGCGCCTAAAATGCCATTTGTAGAGATGCAGGATAATGCTGAAGCTGTTTTTGAGGGCACAGATGCTGTGCTTGTTCTTACAGAATGGGCAGAGTTTAAAGATTTGAAATGGGATATGTTAAACGGCAAAATGAACGGTAAAGTATGTATTGATTTGCGTAATATTCTTGATGCAACAGCCATGAATAATGCAGGCTGGGCGTACACCTGTATTGGACAGAAGTAAGGACACATTTATGAAAACAATTCTTGTAACAGGTGCCGCAGGCTTTATTGGCTATGGTGTTTCTAAAAAATTCTTAAATGAGGGCTGTAAAGTTGTTGGTATTGATTGTGTAAACGATTATTACGATACATCTTTGAAGTATGCACGCCTTGCAGAATTAGAATCGCAAGAACATTTTACGTTTCATAAGGTTGATCTTGCAAAAGAGGGAGTGTTTGACAGCATAATGAATGCTGAAAAGCCATCTCGTGTGGTGCACCTTGCAGCGCAGCCGGGTGTGCGTTATTCAATTGAAAACCCATTTGCTTACATTGAGAGTAACGTGATGGGCCATATGCGTGTACTTGAAGCTTGCCGTCATTATGTGGCAGCGGGCGCAAAGGATTTCCACCTTCTTTACGCGTCATCATCTTCTGTGTATGGCGGTAACGATAAAGTGCCTTACGCTGAGTCTGACCCTGTTGACCACCCACAGAGCCTTTACGCAGCAACAAAGAAAGCAGATGAGCTATTTAGCGACTGTTACGCACATCTATACAAAGTGCCAATGAGCGGACTGCGCTTCTTTACGGTTTATGGCCCATGGGGACGCCCTGATATGAGCCCTATGCTATTTGCATCTGCCATTGCAGAAGGCCGCCCAATTAACGTGTTTAATTATGGTGAAATGTGGCGCGACTTTACCTACATTGATGACATTGTAGAAGGCATTTACCGCCTCAGCGATGTCGTGCCAACAGGCGATTTGCCTCATGAAGTTTATAACATTGGTAATAATACACCTGTTACGCTTAAAGAGTACATTGAAACCATGGAAAAAGTGATGGGTGCTAAGGCTGAATGGAACCTTATGCCCATGCAGCCAGGCGATGTTCTAAAAACATATGCTGATACAGATAAAATATTTGCAGCAACCGGCTGGAAGCCAAATACAGAGCTAGAAGATGGCCTGAAAACTTTTGCAGACTGGTTTAACGAGTGGCATGCAAACTCTCAAAAGAAAACTGTTGCATAGAGTATGAATCAGGATAAGCGTCACCAAATCTTTAAAACGCTTCATGATTTGAATCCAGAACCTCAAGGGGAGCTGGATTATGTGAATCTTTACACGCTTCTTGTGGCTGTTGTACTGAGCGCGCAGGCCACAGATGTTGGCGTAAATAAAGCCACAAAAAAGCTTTTTAAAATTGTGACTACGCCAGAAGAAATGGTTGCCCTTGGTGAAGAAGAGCTGATCTCTCATGTTAAAACAATTGGTCTTTATAAAGCGAAAGCTAAAAATGTAATCGGGCTTTCTAAAATGCTAGTAGAGCTGCATGGTAGTGAAGTTCCTAATAATTTAGAAGCCCTTGAAGCCTTGCCAGGTGTTGGCCGAAAAACAGCCAATGTTGTACTGAATATTGGTTTTGGCATACCAACTATTGCAGTAGATACACATGTGTTTCGCATTAGTAATCGTACAGGCATTGCTAAAGCACCAACGGTTGAAAAAGTTGAAGAAAGGCTCAATAAGGTTGTACCAAAGGAGTTTCTTCTTCATGCCCATCACTGGCTTATTCTTCATGGCCGTTACATTTGTGTTGCCCGTAAGCCTAAATGCTCTGAATGTCCTATAGAGCATCTTTGTGAGTTCAAAAAAAAAGTCTTTTCTTAATTTATGTAACCTTTGTTGCACTTCTTCCGAATACATATATAGAATAGATACACGAAGGAGAGAGATGTGAAAAAACCTCATACAAGCCGCAGGTACTTCCTTGGGGCAGCGGCCGTAGCGCTTGTTGCACCCAAAATGATGTTTGCTGTAACAAAACAAGAAAAGGAGAAGTGGGCCTTGGCAAAAGATGAATGGAAAAAGCGCCTTTCTGATGAAGAGTATCGCGTTCTTCGCCGTGAAGGCACAGAGCGTCCTTGGACAAGTAAATTTAACAATGAAAAGCGCAGTGGAACTTATCACTGTGCCGGCTGTGACCTCCCTTTGTTCAAATCTGAATATAAATATGACAGCGGTACAGGCTGGCCAAGTTTTTATGATTTTATTGATGGAAACATTGAAACAAAGCTTGATTTTAAATTGGTATATCCACGCAAAGAATACCATTGCAGCCGTTGCGGCGGGCATCAGGGGCATGTATTTAAAGATGGTCCACAGCCAACAGGTCTTAGGTATTGTAACAATGGCGTTGCCTTAAAATTTAAGGCGAAAGGATAAAAGACCATGAAAAAAATATTTTTATTAACAGCGGCTTTACTTTGGGGAGGAAATCTCATGGCAGAAACAAAAACAGCAATTTATGCAGGCGGATGCTTTTGGTGTATTGAAAGTGATTTTGATAAACTCGATGGCGTGATAGATGTTGTTTCTGGCTACAGTGGTGGCTCTAAAGAAGATGCTAAGTATGAACTTGTTGCTGCTAAGAAAACCAAACATTATGAAGTGGTAGAGGTGACTTATGATGCAGACAAAGTGTCTTATGAAGAGCTTACAGATTACTTTTGGCGCCATGTAGATCCTTTAGATGGATCAGGTCAATTTTGCGATAAAGGCGAGCAGTACACGAGCGCTGTTTTTTATGGAAATGATGAAGAAAAACGTATTGCTGAAAAGCTAAAGGCTTCTTATGAAAAGGACGTATTTAGTAAGGGGGCGGTAAAAACAAAAATTATGCCAGCTAAGCCGTTCTATGCTGCGGAAGAATATCACCAAGACTATTATATAAAGAACCCTGTTCGTTATAAATACTACCGCTGGTCATGTGGGCGTGATGCAAGGGTGCAAGCCGTGTGGAAAACATCTAATCAATAAGGTTATTCAGCGGATATCCGCCATCAAGAGGAACGTTGTAGCTGTCTATCCTTTTTGATGTAAGGGCCTTGTGAGAAGCACGCCATAGCGGTACATAAATGAGATCCTTCGCAGTGATGCGTTGGATCTCTTTTGCTATGCTGTTATGGCGTTTTCCTTTGGGTGTTTTCTTTAGGGTGTCTAGCAGATAATCTATAGTCGTGTTTCTATAAAAGCCTCTGTTAAGCCCTTTAGGCGGTGTCATTTCTGAGTGATAAACTTGGTTTAAAAAATCTGTATCAAAGGCACCAACCCACGTGAGAATATACATCTCTGTTGCACCCTTTTTTACGTTTTCGTAAAACGTACCCCACTCAGTGCTTTGAATGTTCAGCGCAATGTGTGCCTGTTTTAATTGGCTTTGAATCACTTGAGCCAGCTTATGAATAAAGGCGTTGTTTGTAATAGACAGTGTTATGTTAAGCGGGTTTTCATGGCTGTAACCCAGTTCGCTCATCATAGCTTTTGCTCTGCTTAAATTATATTGCGGCGGATGAATATTAAAAACCGATTGATGCGATGGCATGAGGACACTAAGTGCAGGGTCTGCGCCTCCTTTAAGTAAAGCACTTATGAGGAGCTGCCTATCTATGGCATAAGCAATAGCTTTACGCACTTTAATGTTGTTTGTAGGTGTGTTTTTTGTGTTAAACCCAATGTAGCTATAAGATTCAGATGGGGCTTCAGCACCTTTAAAACCCTTCTTTTTACCATACGCAAAAAGCTCTGGTGAAATATCTCCATGTAGAATGTCAACCTCACCTTTTTGAAGAGCCATAAGGCGCACATCAGGAGACTGTATAGCCTGTAATAGTGCTGTTTTTTCAGATGCACGATGAGTAAGAACAAGGCTGTGCAGATTACTTGTTTGAGCCAGCTCCCAGGGGCCTAATCCAATAGGGGTGTTTTCTTTCATTTTAACAAGGGGAACTGTCAGTATCTTGGCGTTGTACGGGTCTTGGGTATTTGTATAAAACTGTAATGTACCGCTTTTTGAGCTTTCAATTTTTTTTAGGCCTTGAGTGAGGCTGCTATATGGGTACGTTCCGCTTTGAAGGCCTTTATAAATCTCAATAATGTCTTGCGCGTTCAGTTTTGTACCATCATGCCATGTTGCATTTTGGGGAAGGGTGACATTAAACCCATAATGCGTTGGTGTAATGGCGCTGGCAATATCAGGCTGAATATTAAAGGCCCTATCAAACTTGCCGAGGGCAGGTGTTATATGCTGAAGGAGCCTAACTGCTGCAGCGTCTGTTGCTTTGAAGGGGTGCAATGTGCGCGGAGCTGTTTGCACAGCAATACGAATATCAGCTGTTTTTTGCTGCGATTGCTTTGGTAAAACCATAAGGGAAAGGCTCCAAAGTGCGGCCCAAAGCACACAAACTTTAAAAAATAGTGTGAAATATCTCTGCATGTGTGTGTTTGCTTTACCTTCGTTGTGATTTCCGTCATAGTATCAGGTGTATAACGTTATAAAAATAAAAATTGAGAACGGTCATGGCAAAACAGCATAAATCTTTGTGGATCGCTGCCCTTAGCATATCATCAGGTCTTCTACTAAACACAGCACATGCAGGTGTTATTTCTGGTATGTATGAAAGCATCAACAGAGCTTACACATTCCGCCTTGATCAAAAAGAAAACGTGACGCCAGACCGTCCGTATAACCCTCAAGAAGTTTACGTTCCATATTACGATGAAAAAATGGCACAGCAGTGGTCTAAGCATTATGCAGGAAGACCAATGACAGCTGTGAAGGGCATGGACGGCTCTAGCCGCGTGATGCGCCCATCTGGTAAGCCATACGATATGGATCATGATGGTATTAAAACGCCTTACCGTTATATGCCGCATCAGCGCACAGCTTATGAACAAACGCCTTCAGGTTACCAAATGACAGAGCGCCGCGATGCCATTAACTGGCACCAGCAGCAAGCTGGTGGCCGCGCACAAATTTACGTGGGTGAGCCAGGCAGCACGCCTTGGCATAATCAGGCAAGTAGTGGCCGCCTTGGTGTAAAAACTCAAATTGGTGAAGCCACCAGTAACTGGAAAGATGAGCCAGGGCATCTTCGTTTTGATGCACGTCCGGGGGATTATGATTACAAGCCACATGGTACAAAGTATTATGACCGCATGGTTGACGCGACGCGCCTTGGCCAAAAGCACGCTGGTGTAGATGTTGCGCGTTCATCTGGCTATACAGAGTTTGGCACGATGCAGGGCGGTACGGACCGCTACACTGTTGAAAACGGTGATACGCTTTCAGGTATTTCTAGTAAGCCAAAAATCTATAATGATTGGAAGCTTTGGCCACTTATTCATGATGCAAATCGCAGCCAGATAAATGATCCTGATTTTATTACGCCAGGTCAAAACTTAGCAATTGAGCGCGGACATAGTACATCTCAAAAAGTGGATGCACGCCGCCGTGCCACAGCTAAATCAGCGCCGCATGTTTATACAGATATGCGTTAAGTTTTTAGGTTATTAAGCATGTACGAAATTGGTACCCTTGTTTGTGTAAATGATAAAATGCAGCAAGGGTATTCTTATGAGATAACGGCACCAGAAGGCGCAGAATATGCAGAAGATTTTCACCCCCATTTTACCCCTCAAGAAATGCTGGAGCTAGGTGTTTTTGAAGGGAAATATTGCAATGACTGTCAAGGTGAGTTCCCGAGCGAATGGTTTAAGCAGGCGCGTATAAGTCACACTGCCGACCCTTCTATGAATTACTTTAAAATTAAGAGCAGGCAGCCTCTCTATGTATGGAGAGAGAAAGAGTGGATCATTCCGCCAGACCCGAGAGGGTGGTTTCAGTGGTACTGCCGTTATTATTTAGGCCGACGTATAGAAGGTGTTGATGCTTTTCAAATTAAGCGCTGGAAAGCATTTGCACGCCATGCAGGGCAAATTAAAGCCAACTGTAAGGTAGGTGACCTTGACTGCCGTCCAAGGCAAAGGCAGGCACTTTTACAGTGGTCTTATGATCCTTTTATATAATATATAACACCAATATAAAAAGCCCCGCTCATGCGGGGCTTTTTGAATGCGAGTTACTTACGCGCGACGTGGACGACGTTTGTCATCACGGCCACCGCGGCGGTCGTCACGTTTCGGACGGTCACCTTCTGGGCGTGATGTGCCGCCAGCAGCTTCAACTTCTTCAAGTTTAGCTGTAACGTCTGCATCTGCTTGTTCCATGCCTTTCATAGAAAGACGGCACTTACCGTTATCTTCTACGCTCAGGCATTTCACAGTGATTGTTTGACCTTCTTTAAGAACATCTTCAACACTGCCAAGGCGTACGTTAGCAATTTCACTAATGTGAAGCAGAGCTTCAACTTTAGGAAGAACACGTACAAACGCACCAAAGTCAGCGATACGAGTAATTTCACCCGTGTAATCTACGCCAGCTTCAGGAACAGCAACAATGTCTTGGATCTCTTGTACGCAACCTTTAAGAGCTGTGCGGTTTGGAGAAGATACTGTTACAACGCCGTCATCAGAAACATCAATCGCACAGCCTGTACGTTCGATAAGTTCACGAATCACTTTACCGCCAGTACCAATAACTTCGCGGATCTTTTCTTTGTCGATCTGGAAGCTCTCAAGTGCTGGAGCATGTTCGTTTACTTCTGTACGGCTACCTGTAAGGGCTTTTTCCATTTTACCAAGGATGTGCAGACGGCCATCTTTGGCTTGGTCAAGGGCAACTTCCATGATGTCCTTAGTGATAGATGTAATTTTAATGTCCATTTGAAGAGCTGTAATACCTTTTTCAGTACCAGCAACTTTAAAGTCCATGTCACCAAGGTGATCTTCATCGCCAAGAATATCAGAAAGTACAACGTACTTTTCATCTTCCTTAACAAGACCCATCGCGATACCAGCTACAGGGCGTTCCATTGGTACACCGGCAGCCATAAGAGAAAGAGACGTACCACAAACAGTTGCCATAGAAGATGAACCGTTAGATTCTGTGATTTCACTTACTACACGTACTGTGTAGTTGAAATCTTCTTTGCTCGGCATCATTGGCTCAATCGCACGACGTGCAAGTTTACCATGACCTGTTTCGCGGCGGCTTGTGCCACCCATACGGCCAACTTCACCAACACAGAAAGGAGGGAAGTTGTAATGTAGCATGAAGCGGTCGTGGTATTCGCCGTCCATAGCATCAATCATTTGCTCATCGCGGCCAGTACCAAGTGTTGCAACAACAATGGCCTGTGTTTCACCACGTGTAAATAGGGCGCTACCGTGTGTACGAGGCAAGATATCTACTTCTGATACGATTGGGCGGATATCTGTTGTTCCGCGTCCATCAATACGAACTTTCTTTTCAAGAACGTCACCACGAAGCACGTCAGCTTCCAGGTCTTTGATCATGCCAGAAATACGAACAGCAGTGCCTTCGTCAGTATCTTCAGTAATGTGTTTTGCTTTTACTGCAGCTTTAATATCATCAAGCTTAGCGCGGCGGTCTTTCTTTTCTTTGAAGCCGTAAGCTTCAATGATAGATGCACCAAACTCAGCTTTAATTTCATCAGCGATGCTAGAAAGGTCAGCTTGCTCAGGAAGCTCGTATGGCTCTTTAGCCGCAACTTCAGCAAGTTCAATAATCGCATCAATAACAGTTTTACATGCGTTATGACCTGTTTCAACAGCGCCAAGCATCATTTCTTCGCTTAGCTCTTTGGCTTGAGATTCAACCATAAGAACACCTTCTTGCGTTGCCGCTACAGAAAGTTCCATGTTTGATTGTTCTTGCTGTTCTGGTGTTGGGTTAATAACGTATTCGCCATCAACGTAACCAACGCGTACGCCACCAATTGGGCCCATGAAAGGAGCGCCAGAAAGTGTAAGGGCAGCAGAGGCAGCAATCATTGCTGGAGATTCTGTACCGTTTACGCCGTCAGATGAAAGAACTGTTACAACAACTTGTGTTTCGTTTTTGAACTCTTTCGGGAATAAAGGACGGATTGGGCGGTCAATTAGGCGAGATGTAAGCGTCTCAACTTCTGTAGGACGACCTTCGCGGCGGAAGAATCCACCAGGGATACGGCCTGCAGCGTAGAATTTTTCTTGGTAGTTTACTGTAAGTGGGAAAAAGTCTAGTCCTGGTTTAGGAGATTTAGCAAAACATGCTGTCGCCATAACAACAGTGTCGCCGTAAGTTACGGTAACAGCGCCGTCAGCTTGGCGGGCAATTTTACCCGTTTCGATGGTCATGGTACGACCGCCGAGATCAAATTCTTTTTTATAAACTGTAAACATTAAATGTTTATCCTTTATTATGCGCCCAATTCTACTAAAACATACTGAAAATCATATTGATTTTTACAGTGTTTTAGCGAACTTAAGAAACTTATTTGTTTTGTAGTTTCCGTCATTCTTTGATACCTGACATCCAAGTACCGAGCGCGGGTTATATTTTCGTCTTTTATATTCCATTTGGTTATACCTCGTTTTAGGGGTGTGTACAATAAAAAACAAGCCCTCGGAAGGGCTTGTTTAAAAGTTTTTCGATTCATCGCCGTTGGGGCTTGTCATTAAAAAAGCCCTGCAAGTGAAAATCACAAACAGGGCTCTTAATCTTTAAGTAAGTACTAGCCTGCGCCTGGGCCAGTATCCTCTGCGCGTGTCTCTACATCAATCGGGTTCTTCTCAAGTTCTTTGAAGATATCGCGCACTTCGTTTAAACCTTCAACTTTATGGTCAAACGGGAGTGGGTTAGGGATCTTACCTTTTCTCACAAGGTTTAGTGCGTTGCCAGCTTGCTTAATTACATTGTGACGTAATGTTTTAAGTAGCATAACAGGCTCGTTGAGTACGCCCCATGTTGCAATGTCTTTTTTGAAGGACATGGCATGACGCGCACCCGGGTTATTGGTGACGCCAGAATTCATTGAACGCGTTCTTAGTTTAATAATCGCTTCCATTGGTGCAACGCCTTTCGGGCAGGCATCAACGCACATGCCGCAACGCGTACAATCCCAAACACCATTCTTTTCAGAAAGTTCTTTAAGGCGATCTGTTTTTTGCCCTTCACGCGGGTCAGATACAAAGCGGAACGCTTTTGCAAGTGCCGCAGGGCCGAGGAAATCTGGATTTTCTACCATGGCCGTACAATCACTATAGCAAGCACCACACATGATACAGTTACTCACCATGTTTACTTGCTCAAATGATGTTTTATCAACGTCGGCATTTGTTTCAGCACCTTCTTGTACAAAAGGTGTGATGTTTTCAACTTTTTTGTAAAATGGTTGAATATCTACGACGAGATCTTTAAGAACAGGTTGGTTCTTTTGTGCTTCGATTTCAATAATATCCCCACTTGCAGGAATATTCATGTTTTCTTTAACACCGCCAACCATGTCTTTAATTTTTGTTTTGCAGGCTAGGCGGGAGCGGTTGTTAATAAACATGCCGCAGCTTCCGCAAATAGAGGCACGGCAAGAGCGACGGAATGTAAGAGAGCCATCTTGCTCGCCTTTAATCATCTCAAGGCCTTGCAGTACCGTTGTTGAATCATCGTATTTAATTTTAAAATCTTCGTGGCGTGCTTCAAATGCGCCATCAACTTGCTCGCCGCGCTTAATACGGAAAGTTACCGTTTTAGATGAAGGGGCTTTAGGCGCCGCTTTTTTTACAGCAGCTTTCTTGGGGGCTGCTTTTTTAACTGGTGATGCTTTTTGGGGTGTTGCTTTGGCAGCAACCTTTTTAGGTGCTACTTTTTTAACAGCAGGCTTTTTCGCTACAGTCTTTTTAGCGGTGGGTTTCTTTGCTGCGGCTTTTTTAGCAGGAGCTTTTTTTACAGCAGCTGTTTTTTTTGTTGCTGCCTTGGTCGCTGTTTTTTTTGTTTCAGTCGCCATTTTTTACCAATTCCATCACGTTTTTATTAAAAGCTTATTTATCCTAATCTAAAACCTGACGCATGGCTAGGGCGGTAATCTCTTTTAAGGAGAGCCTATGGCACAGTTGCACCAAATAAAAACCCGCCAAGAGGCGGGCTTTTATGCGTAGGTAGCTACGTTTTAGAAATCATACACTACGTTTAGGCTTGTAACGGTATCAAGCTTTTTAGTGCCAGCAGGTACTTTGTTTGTGTGCTCTGCGCGTAGGTTTGCGCGGAGCGAAAGTTTGTCTGTCATTTTGTTTGTAAGAGATGTAAGAGATTCTGTTACAACAAGCTCGTTACCAATTGTACTTGAGATGTCTTGACCAAATGTAAGGGCCTCATTGATGTTCCATTGAAAGGCAAGAGCAGGTTTTGCAACAAGTTCATCTTCACGTTCTGCGCCCGTTTGGTTTGGCTGAGAGTGGCGTCCACCAATTGCGGCTTTACCTTCAAGTGTCATGTTTTCTTCTTGAATGAAGTAACGGCCATAACCAATAACTTCATCAACGCGCCAATCGTAGCTAGAGAATGGGTCAATCACGTAGTTTGCACTGGCAAAGACATAGTCAATGTCAGAGAGCTTGCGGCCCACTTCACCTTTAAAGCGGTATTCTTCTTCTGTACGTGTGTCATCTTCGTGAGTTGTACGTGCTTCCATGCTTCCTTTTTGGAACCATTTTTCGCCTTCACGATTACCAGAAAGTTTTGCGTTAAGGTTACGCTTTTCTGTGTTGCCAGATGAAAGTGAAAATCCACCTTCGACGCTACCAGACCAGCCATCCATAAGAGATGTTGGATAAACTTTTTCAGGGCCTGCTGCAGGTTCAATACTTGCCACTGTTTCAGTTGTTGCTTCTATAGGCTTTGCAAGCGTTGTTATGAAAGCTTCAACATCAGAAATACTTGTGGCAGATGTAATGCTGTTTTTGATTGTTTCGAAAACATAGCTATCGCCTGTGCCGTAAGCGGCTATAAGGCTGTTTTTGTGAGAGTCAGAAAGTTCAGCTTGCGCAAAAGGGCTTGCAAGAAGAGCCGAAAGAATAAGTGTTTTTTTCATGAGCTTTAAAAAATCCTAATTTTAAGAACCATTCCCATTCGTAAATTATAACGAAAGGTAGGTTTGCTTTGTTTTAGCGCTAGCGGGTTTAATCAAATGAATGCTAGCTTTTAATATCCTGCCGCGTATGCATCACCGCGGCGTGAATCGGCGTAACCATATACGCCAAGAGAGCTTTTTGCAAGAGTCATCGCGGCGCCAAATGGAGCCTTTAAAGATACACTATAGCCAAGCGCTTTGAGTAAGGTTTGTGTGTCAGGGCTTATGCCTTGCTCTATGCGTAATTCATCGGGCATCCATTGGTGGTGCACGCGCGGTGCGGCAGTGGCGTCCGCAATGTTCATTTCATGCTCAAGCACGTTCACAAGAATATTGAGAACAGTGGTGATAATTCGTGCGCCGCCGGGGCTTCCTGTCGCCAAAACAGCTTCACCATTCTTAAAGACAATCACAGGCGTCATGGAAGACAGAGGGCGTTTTCCTGCTTCAATTTTATTAGCTTTACCGCCAATAAGACCATAAGCATTAGGCACGCCAGCCCGAGAGCTAAAATCATCCATTTCATTGTTCATAAGGATACCTGTGCCAGTAATGACGTGAGCATTACCGTAAGAAAGGTTAAGTGTGTAGGTATTAGATACAATGGACCCATCTTCATCTATGACAGAGAAATGCGTTGTTTGCGGACTTTCTTCTGGCACGCTAAACAGGGCGCCGGGAGAGATGTTGCGAGACGGTGTCGCACTATTTTGAGAGATAGATTCTGCAATACGGCGCCCATAAATTTTAGCCGTAAGTTTATCAAGAGGAATACGAACAAAATCAGGATCACCGAGATATTTACTTCTGTCAGCATAGGCGCGTTTCATTGCTTCAGCCATAATGTGAATGCTGGCGGCACTGTTGTGGCCCTTGGCTTTCAGGTCAAAGTTTTCAAGTGTATTGAGCATTTGAATAATATGCACGCCGCCGCTGCTTGGCGGAGGCATAGCTGCAATTTGATAGCCTTTATAGCGGCCAACAATAGGATCACGATAAACAGGTTTATAATTTTCTAAATCTTCTCCTGTAATGATACCTCCATGAATCCTCATATCTTTTATAATGGCCTCTGCAATAGGGCCTTTATAAAAAGCATTTTTGCCGTAAGTGGAAATAAGCTTGAGGCTGCTTGCAAGATCTGGCTGAATAAAAATTTCCCCAGGCGCATAAGGGCGGCCATCATATTTGAAAAATGTGCGCGCCGTTTCAGGGCGTTTTTTAAGGCGATCTTTATGGTCCCAAAGAGAAAGAGCAAGAGATTGGGAAACAGGAAACCCTTCTTCTGCCAGCTTAATAGCGGGAGCAAGAACATCTGCCCGGCTGAGACGGCCATGTTTTTCTTGAAGGTCAAGAAGGCCTGCAACTGTGCCCGGTACACCTGTGCCCATAAGGCTATGAAGGGATTTGCCAGAATCAACGCTGCCATCTCTGTGCTGATACATTTTTTCTGTGGAGCGAGATGGTGCAACTTCTCTGTAATCAAGTGCTTTAATTTGCTTTGCTGGCGCGTTATAAAAAAGTGCAAAACCGCCGCCGCCAAGGTTACCCGCGCGCGGTACAGTTACAGCAAGGGCAAAGCCTACGGCAGCAGCAGCATCCGCTGCGTTACCGCCTTGTTTTAAAATTTGTACACCTACTTCAGATGCATGTTTTTCAGCGCTTACCACCATGGCCTTGTGGCCAAAGGTTGGTTTGTGGACGGACATGTCATCGTTAAAGGAAATGCCTTGCCCAAAACTTGGTTGAGTGAAAAGGGTGACTGCTAAAAATGTAAAAAATAAATGTTTCATAAAAAGCATCATAACCTGAAAACCTCAAAGAAAAAAGGCCGCCCTGCGGCAGCCTTTTTAATTCGTTTATAAGAAGCTTTAATCTGCCACGCGCACCCACCGACGAATGGTGAGAATCAGAAGCAGACAAATGCCTGTAAAGATAGCCCAGAATTTTAAGTTGAGGCTAACAGGTGCAACAGGCATGATTTCAACAGAGGTGTCCTCAAGGAATGTGTAACGCTCAAGAGGACTGCTTTTCATGATGCCTTCAACGGCCTGAGCACGACTTTCATCGTGCCACCATGTCATGAAGCTTGAACCACCAATCACATACGGGCGCTCGCCGTTTTCAGTTAGGGGATACCCAAACTTGTTCCAGAAAGCGGTACGGTCAACAGTGATGCCCCATTGGGGAATGGCATAGGAGCCACTTTGGAGAAGTCTGTCCAAAATGCGCGTGTTGAATGTGAGTTCTTCACGCGTTTGCGATGCCACAATACGGTCAAGCATTGCGTCAATGGCAGAGTTTTTAACCCCCATAAAATTGCCGCTATTTTCAGTGTTTGCAGCCCGCGTAGACCAAGAGTTATATTGCTCAGGACCAGGGTTGCTAGACGCGCCATAGCTCATGACAATCATATCAAATTCCCCGCCGTAGACGCGGCGGCTATATTGAGCAGAGTCAATTTTGCTGACAGTCAGCGTGATGCCAACATTTTTCATGAGTTTTTGAACGCTAAGCCCAATACGCTCAAATGCGGGGCTCACAATAAGCAGGTCAATGGTGAGCTGCTTACCACTGCTGTCACGCATGGCGCCATCAGAGTAGGTGTAACCAGCGTCTTCAAGCAGGCCAAACACAATATCTTGACGATCAGATTCTGGCATGGTGTCAACATTGATGGGGCGACAAGCCTCACCGTATGCGGCATCATTTACAGCGCCTGAGCCATGTGCAGCGCGAAGTTCATCCAAAAGCTGCTTTTCAGCATCAGATGGGAGTCCTTCAGCCATCATGGGGGAGTTCCCAAAATATGAGCACTTGCGTGCGTACTGGCTATAGAAGAAGCTACGGTTCATCTCATCAAAGTTCATCATATACTGCATGGCTTGCCGAAGCTCAAGGTTTTGAAAGCGCTCCTGCCTTAGATTAAAGATAAAGCCTTGCATGCCTTCAACTGTGTAGGTTTCAATGCGCTCTTTGAGGATGTGCAGGTTATCAAAGCGTTCGCCTTCATATTTTTCAGCCCAGTTCTGGGCTTTATTTTCAAGACGCACATCATAGACCCCGTTCATGAACATGCTTTGCAGCACGTCCGCATCTGAGAAGTAATCAAAGCGCAAGGCATCAAAGTTAAACATGCCCTTATTCACTGGAAGGTCTCTCCCCCAGTAAGTTGGAACACGTTCATAGGTGACATAGTTACCCATAGCAAAATCATAAACAACTTGACCTGTGTATGGGTTTGTCCCTTTGATGCGCACACGATAAGGGCCGCTACCAAGTGGCGGGGTTGAAACTGGCCGTGACAAATCTCTGCCGTCACAGGCGTTTACATGGTTTTTTGCGTTTGGATCACCTTTGCCAACGCATTCTTCCCAATAGTGGGAGGGGAGGATGCTTTGGGTACCAACGCTAATGGGCATTTCGCGCGCTGAACCTTCTTTAAAGGTGAACTTTACAGTGCGCTCGTCCATTTCTTCAATGGATTCAATTGCGCCATAATAGCTAGCATACCCAGGTGGGGCATGCTTAGAGAGAAGGTATTCAAACGTGAAAGCCACGTCATGTGCTGTTACAGGCTCGCCATCATGCCAGCGGGCTTCAGGGCGAATTTCATAAATCACAAATGAGCGGTCTTCTGCCATTTTCATGCGAGAGGCCAAAAGGCCGTATCCTGTCATGGATTCATCGCTTGATGTGCGCAAAAGGCTTTCATAGAGAAAGCCAATACCTTCGGCGGTGCTGTCACGTGTGTTTGAAAACGAATTAAATGTTTCAAATGTACCCTGGACGCCTTGGCGAAGAATGCCTCCGCGCGGCGCATGAGGGTTCACGTAATCAAAGTGAGTGAAGCCTTCAGGGTATTTGATATCGCCATACAAAGAGAGGGCGTGTTGCCATGGCAAGTTCTCTTCAGCGTGCGCAGTTAGTGCGGTTGCTGTGAGAGCTAGGGCTGTAAGGATTGTTTTGAACATAGGAAGAGCTCCTAAAGTAAAACGGTGAAAAAGAGGTTTTATATCCTTAAATTCTAACGTAAATGTATACAAGTATCAAGTCTTTCTTTTTCAAATAGAAATCCTCCCCCCAGTTAAGGGGAGAGGACAGTGTTTTAGTTCGATTCAAAGTCAATGCGCGGGTCAAGCCATGCGTACATCAGGTCACTTACAATGCCAAGAACAAGGCCCATAAGCGTAAAGATGAAAAGCGTTGAAAACATCACTGGGTAGTCCCGGTTGAGCGCGGCTTCATAGCCCAGCTTACCAAGCCCATCAATGGAGAATACAACCTCAATAAGAAGCGATCCTGCAAAGAAGGCCCCTACAAATGCAGCAGGGATACCTGAGATGATCACAATCATCGCATTACGGAATACATGCCCGTAAAGGATAGAGCTTTCTTTTAGCCCTTTGGCGCGTGCTGTGATGCAATACTGCTTTGTCATTTCTTCCAAAAAGTAATTACGGGTCAGCATGGTAATGCCAGTAAAGGCACCAATCATCATGGCCGCAACAGGAAGAGTGATGTGCATAATCGCATCTTGCCACCAAGCGAGGCTTGTGATGCGTCCCCAAAATCCAAAACCGTCCCAGCCGCTGGTTTCTATACCGCGAACAGGAAAAATTTCAAACGGGCTGCCTGCTGCAAGAGTTTGCAGCAAGACAACCGCAAAGAGGAAACTAGGTACCGCATACATGACAGTCAGAATAACGCCTGACCATACATCAAAACGGCTTCCCGCCTTTACGGCTTTCCTGATGCCAAGAGGCACAGAAATCGCATAGGTGAGAAACAGCATGCTAAGACCAAGCATCGCGCTAATAGGAATGCGCTCCACGATAAGGTCAATCACAGGACGTTTTTTAAAGTAGCTTTCACCAAAATTAAACGTGATGTAGTCACGCAGCATGGTGAAAAAACGAACATGAACGGGTTTATCAAATCCGAACTGTTTTTCAAGCTGTTTCCGATACTCTTCATCAAGGCCTTGAGTGTTTCCTGCACCTTTGCCGCTATTACTGTTTGTACCAGCGTCGCCGCCAGCCCCAGTAAAACGATCAGTAGCTCCTTCACCAAATCCGCGCTGTTCAGCGATGATTTGATCAACAGGCCCACCAGGGGCAAACTGAATCAAACCAAAGTTGAGCGCAATGATTACAAAGAGTGTTGGAATGATAAGCAAAAGCCTACGTACAATATAAGCACCCATATTACGCTCCTTTCCCGAGAGTTTTACGTGGGTCAAAGGCGTCGCGCACAGCTTCACCCATAAACATGAGCAAACTGAGCAGAACCATAAGCGCAACAAAGCTTGTGAGCCAGAGCCAGTATGCATCAGGGTTATTTTTCCCTTGTAGCATGAGTTCTCCAAGAGATGGCGAGCCGGGTGGCAAGCCAAATCCTAGAAAATCCAAACTGGTCAGGGATGTTACAGCACCAGAGATACTGAACGGCAAGAAAGTGATTGTTGCCACAAGAGCGTTAGGCAGCACATGCCGAAACATGATTTTCTTTTCGTCCATACCCATAACGCGGGCAGCTTGCACATAATCCATCTTACGCGTTCGCAAAACTTCTGCTCGTACCGCGCCCACAGGTCCTGCCCAGCTAAAAGCAAGCAGGATAAGAAACAGAGTGAACAGCGTTGCAAACGTGAAGCCTTGCAGCGTAAAGATGGAAGAGAGGATGATCAGAACATACAAGGCAGGCATGCTGGTCCAAATCTCAATGAAACGCTGTCCAATGAGATCAGTAAGTCCACCATAAAAACCTTGTACAGCACCAACAACAACACCGATGCTTGTAGAGGCAATCGCAAGGGCAAGGCCAAAGAGTACACTAACCCGGAAGGCATAAATCACCACAGATGCTACATCGTACCCTTTGTCGGTTGTCCCGATAAGGTGCGTGTAAGATGGAGCGGCAGGGTTATTACCAGAGAGGTCTTGTGTGCTGTAGTGAAAACGAATCGGCGGCCAGATGACCGTCGCGTCTTCATCAGAGCCAACCACGCGGTTAAAGATTTCGTCATTGGTATAGTCAACAGTCACGCTAGAGCGTGCACCATCATCAATGCCGAAGTCACCAACAGTGTAGTCCTTGTAGGCAGGAATAAACACACCTTCTTCATGAAGAATCAGGAGTGGTTTATCATTGGCAATTCCTTCTGCGAAAAGCGAAAGGAACAGGCAGATAAAGAACACCCAAGCGGAGTAGTACCCCCGCTTGTGTGCCTTAAAGGCAGCCCATCTGCGCTTGGCAATGGGCGATAATGTTAACAGTGCCATGAGGAATACTCCTTTAAAAGGCTTGTGTAACGTTATCAAAAGCCGCACCAAGCAGGGCTTTTGTATAGTTATGTTGCGGGGAGTTGAACACATCTTTAACTGTACCCTGTTCAACAACCAAACCATCTTTCATAACGATCACTTTATGACAAAGCGCCTTGACCAGTTTGAGGTCATGGGTAATGAAAAGATAGCCAAGACCTTCACGTTCTTGAATCTCCCGAAGGAGCTCAATTACTTGGCCTTGGATGGTCATATCAAGAGCAGAGGTCGGCTCATCAAGCACAACCACATCAGGTTCAAGAACCATCGTGCGTGCAATGGCAATGCGCTGTTTCTGTCCGCCTGAAAACTCATGCGGATAACGGTCAGATACCTCACTTGGCATACCAACGCGTGCTAGAACTTTTTTAACCTGAGCTTCCATGTCGGCTTTAGAGCCTTCACCGTGAACCGTTAGGCCTTCCATAATAATATCAAGTACGCTCATTCGCGGGCTTAGTGCCGCGTCAGGGTCTTGAAAAACTTTCTGGAATTTTGTTCTGTAGGGGCGCATTTGTTTACCAAACAGAGGCGTAATATCTGTGCCTTGCAGCACAACCTTTCCGCCAAGTTCAGCATCTTTGCCATCTTTGAAAAGACGCAAAAGTGCGTTTCCAAGTGTGGATTTTCCCGAACCTGATTCACCAACAACGGCAATTGTTTCGCCGCGATGCAAGGTAAGAGAGATGCCATTTACGGCTTCAACCTGACCAACTTTACGGCGCAGTACGCCTTTGCGAATCGGGAAGTGTACCTTAATGTTTTCAGCTTCTAAAAGCACTTCCGCACCAGGTGCGAGAGGCTTTGCCGTCCCTTTTGGAACAGCGTTCAGAAGTTTTTTGGTATAAGGATGCTGGGGATTTTTGAAGACAGACTGTGTGTCGCCTTCTTCCACAATTTCTCCGCCAGTGGGTTTGCCATCATTAAACTGTGCTTGCATAACATAAACACGGTCGCTGATGCTTTTCACCACGCCAAGATCATGGGTAATGAACAAAATTGCCATACCCGTTTCTTCCTGTAGCTCTTTCATGAGCTTCAGAATTTCAGCCTGTACTGTTACATCCAAAGCCGTTGTTGGCTCGTCTGCAATCAATAGGTCAGGTTTATTGGCCATGGCCATTGCAATCATGACGCGCTGGAGCTGTCCACCTGAAAGCTCGCCCGGATACATATTGAACCGGTTTTCAGGATCTGGGAGCTGAACTTTGTCAAATAGACGAATGACTTCAGCCTTGCGCTCAGCGCGGCTCAGTTCAGGTTGGTGGATTAAGAGTGCTTCATCAACTTGTTGACCGACAGTTTGTGTCTGGTTAAAAGAGCTGAGAGGCTGTTGAAAGATAATAGACATGTGGTTTCCGCGGATGGAACGCAACTGAGATATGCTGCAGTGGGAAACTTTGCCGTTTTTATCAGTGGAGACCATTTTTTCACCGTTTAGGGTGATTTCTCCGCCAATAATACGGGTCACGCCAGGGAGAAGGTCAAGTGCTGCAGTCGCACTGACAGATTTACCTGAACCTGATTCGCCGACAAGGGCAACCGTTTCACCTTTGCTGATATGTAGAGTAACGCCATTAACGGCGGTAACCGTCTGAGACGAATCTGCAGGGTGAGCAAAGCCAACCTGAAGGTTTTTGATTTCAAAAACAGGATGATGAGACATCTTGTTCTCCTTTAAACATGTTTGTTTGTTTTGCGCGAGCGAGTATAGCAGTTTACATCGCGCTTGAATGCGCAAAAGCGCAAAACATAAAGACAAGATAGTTCTATATAAAACAAATATTACTGTATACAGTCTCTAAAGTAAAGGTAAGCTTTGTATTTTTTATGATTTTTTTTTACAATAAAACCTACAAAACAGGAGAATAAGAATGAGCGGCCTTACCCTATACGATAAAGTTTTTGCTGAACATATTGTGGATACACTCCCAGATGGGACGCCGCTTCTCTATATTGATCGCCATTTGGTGCATGAGGTTACAAGTCCGCAAGCCTTTGAAGGGCTGCGCGCCGCAGGCAGGCAGGTAAGAAACCCCAAAGCTACACTTGCTGTTGTAGACCATAATGTACCCACAACATCTGACCGTCATAAAGGCATTAAAGATAAAACATCCCGTATTCAGGTAGAAACCTTAGAAGAAAATGTTGAAGAGTTTGGCGTAGAATATTACGGCATGGATGATATGCGCCAAGGCATTGTGCATGTGGTTGGCCCGGAACAGGGCTTTACGCTGCCTGCAACAACAATTGTATGCGGAGATAGCCATACCTCTACGCACGGTGCTTTTGGCGCGCTTGCGTTTGGGATTGGTACCAGCGAAGTTGAGCATGTGCTTGCAACGCAAACACTGCCACAAAAAAAGCTTAAAAATATGCGTGTTCTTTTTACTGGAAAGCGAGCGAGCGGCGTTTATGCAAAAGATATGGCACTGGCTCTTATTCGTGATATTGGTACAGCGGGTGGAACAGGTTATGTTATGGAATTTGCTGGTGATGCCGTGGAAAATTTGACGATGGAAGGGCGGATGACGCTGTGTAATATGAGCATTGAGGCGGGCGCAAAAGCAGGGCTTGTTGCCCCTGATGGTGTGACATTTTCTTATCTTAAAGGCACACCTAAGGCACCAAAGGGCGAACAGATGGAAGATGCTGTTTCTTTTTGGAAAACATTTAAAACAGATAATAATGCGATTTTTGATAAAGAAATTCATGTTGATGTATCTCAGCTGAAGCCTCTTACTACGTGGGGTACAAGCCCTGAAAAAGTAATTGATATTGATGGTGTTGTGCCAAAGGCAAAGGATGCATCAGAAGAGCGTGCTTTAGCATATATGGGGCTCACATCTGGAGAAAAAATTACAGATGCTAAAATTGATAAAGTATTTATTGGCAGTTGTACCAATGCCCGCATTGAAGATTTAAGAGAAGCGGCCAAGGTTGCGGCCCAAGGTCATGTGGCAAAAGGTGTGCAGGCGCTTGTTGTTGCGGGGTCTGGTCTTGTGAAAAAGCAGGCAGAAGATGAAGGGCTTGATCAAATTTTTATAAACGCAGGGTTTGAATGGCGCGAACCAGGGTGCAGTATGTGTCTTGCGATGAATGCAGATAAGCTGGGCGAAAGGGAGCGGTGCGCGTCTACCAGCAATCGTAACTTTGAAGGACGCCAAGGTAAAGGCGGTCGGACGCATTTGATGAGTCCTGCTATGGCTGCAGCCTCAGCACTTGAAGGTAAAATGGCAGATGTAAGAAAATATTTATAAAAATACCCCCTCTCCTTTAAAAGAGGGGGGAAGTTTTAGGAATTAATCTCTGCCAAGAATATCTGCGACCGTTTCGCCAACAAGTGTTAAGAATTCTCCGAGAAATCCAAGAATCATGTTAAGCGCGCGTTCAATAAAAGATGTAATCTCTCCATCAATTTCTATTGCTTGTGCTTCTTCAGCTGCCGCAATAGCCATCTCTGGGCTTAGAATTGCCGCCATGCAAATAAAGCTAAATATAATAAGTTGTTTCATGAGTTTTTCCCTAACCTTCTTTAACACCATAGCTTGCCATCACCTTACGTGGATCTTGGTGCAATCTATGTAACCCTAGTTCCTTATGGTTTAGCCCCATAGAAACGCCAATTAATTGCTGAATGCTCATTTCTGGTAGGTTAATGTTTATGCCCATTGCTTTCTCACTACGAGACTGGTAAGCCCCAACAGCCATATCGCAAAGTGTGCATGGAGATACCATAACGTCTGCGCCTTTTTGTTTCGCTTCATGGCTATGACCGCCAGACATGCGCAGAAATTCTTTTTCATTAAGTAGCATGTAGTGGAAACCGCAACACTTGTCTTTTCCTTTGTACTCAAGCACTTCTCCGCCAATGGCTTCAATAAGCGTATCTAGGTACTGGGGCTTCTGGCCGCCTTTACCGTCAAAGACATCGCGTGGGCGCAGTGAGTGGCAACCGTAAAATGGGGCAACCTTCATACCGTTAAGTGGGCTTGTAATATGTTTTTTGAGTTTTTCAGCGCCAAGCTCTTCCACAAGAACCCAAATAAGGTGCTTGGGTTCCATCTTGTTTTCAAATGGTTTTACGCCAGCCTTAACAAGAACAGCATTAATTTTCTCGCGAATATCATCATCTTGAAGGCGTGCATATGCGTATCGGAATGTTTGCAGGCAGGTGTTGCAGATTGTCACAATATCCATGCCCATTTCTTCTGCCTGAGAGAAAATACGAGCGTTAATTGCAAGGGCAGCAGCAGGGTCATGTTCCTGCAAGTTACCAGCACCACAGCACGTTGCTGCATGCATTTCATGGAGCTCTATGCCAAGTTCATCTGCAACTTTACGTGCAGACCAGTCGGCTTCTTTCTGAATTTGCTTTGCGGCGCATCCAGGGTAGTAAGCGTACTTAAGCTTTTTAGCAGCCATGTTTTTTGTCCTTATTTTTCTAGTTTTAGCAATTTTAATGCACGGCGCACTGCCTGAGCAACATCTTGTGCAAGAGAGTTCTCTCTTGGAAGATCTTTTGTATAAATTTTACGAAATTCTTGGTAGGTGAGGTCTTCAAGGGCAAAGCTTCTCGCGTTGCGATGCTTCATAAGTAGGTGCCATTTTCTATGGCCTGCTTTATCTGCAATTTTTTGCTGTGCATTGGTTGCATAATAAACGCGATCACCACTGGTGAATGTTGTGTTTTGCTGTTCGATAAGAATAAGTGTTTTAAGTTCTTGAGAAATTTTAAGTTTATTGATACTGAACTCATCAGTAAGCGGCTCATCTTCCATGAGTTGCTTAATCGTCAAAATGTTTTCACCACCTGTCATAGCTATTATTATGACTCAAAGTACGTTCAAATCAAGGCCTCAAGCCTTTTCATACGAAAAGCCACACGTTTGTGTGGCTTTTCGGAAGGAAATAAGTGGCGATTATACCACTTGGCAGTAATCTCCAAAATCAGGCTTAGGTGATCTTGGATGAAGAACGCTTGGATCACCATAGCCAAGGTTTACAAGCATTGTTGCTTTAAAATTTGGCTTATCTTTAAAGAAAGTTTCATTTACTTTTTTAGGTGAAAAACCAGTCATTGGGCCACAATCCAAACCAAGGCTGCGCGCAGCCATAATAAGATAACCTGCTTGGAGTGTGCTATTATAGAGAGCTGTTTTCTCAGCAAATGCTGGTTTGCCTTCATACCAGCTTTTTGTGTCAGCATGTGGGTAAAGCTTGGTTCCATCTTCAAAAAACTCAGTATCATAAGCTATAATAGCTGTAACGGGCGCTGTCATTGTTTTTTCAATGTTACCCTCCATGAGGGCATCTTTTAGCATTTCTTTACCTTCTGGAGATTTTACAAAAACTAGGCGTAGTGGTAAGCAGTTGGCACTTGTTGGTCCCATTTTAACAAGGTCATAGAGTTCTTCAAGGAGGCTGTCTGGTACATCTTTTTGCTGCCATTTGAAATGGGAACGCGCTTCTTTAAAAAGCTTATTGAGCCATGCTTCTTTGTTTGTGTCTGTTGTTATGGGTTGTGCTGTCATGGTATCTCTCCTTGTTCGAAAATATGGAACAATTGTAACAAAAAAAAGAAGGCCTGCAAGCAAAAAAAGAAAGCCGCCCTAAAAGGGCAGCTTTCAAAATCGATTCAAGATAGTTCTAGCGCCTTGCCAGTACCGTGGCGCACTAGGCGGTTCCAAACTAGCATGCCAGCCAGAAGGAAACGGTCATGCTCGCGGCAAACTTCAACTGTTTTAAGAATTGTTGCACGATGTTTAGCGAACATTTCTTCTTTCAGGCGCGGGTCAGAGGCGACAGCGTTCAGCTGTTCTTCTGAAATGCGAACCAGCGGTGTTTCAGGCTTGAGATGCATGAACATAGGGATAGAAATCCGCGCAGCAGAAGCATTGGAACGCTTCAGCTTGTCTACGCCGTGCCATGTGGCCGGAAGATAACCATCAGGGTTCACTTGACCCGTGACAAAGTCATAGGAGCCGCCTGTAAACAGGCTGCAAACTTCGCCAATATTGGTCACAAAGAAGTGCTGATCCTCTGCTGGGTTAAAGGCAGGGATGTAGTTATGGTTTTCTTCTTTCAGTGCGCTGGTGCGGTCGTGGGTACGATCGCAGGCCCAAAGGCCTTGTTCGCGTGCTGGCGACAGAATGGTCAGAAAACCAAGGTCACGGTGTCCAGCAGCCGGAACAGATCCATCATCATCTTCTTGCCGGTAAGCAGGGAAGTAGTTGACGCGCTGTGTGGTAGGTGTGCTGTCACGCAGGCTGGCCGCAATGTTTTTGAATTGTGGTGCGTGCTGCGAAACCACAGGTTCAATGCGGCTAACAATCTCAAGGCCAACACGTTGCTGTTCTGCTGCATATTGGTTGAGGATTGACAGGTCAAAGTGAGGCGCTGTAGGCAGGGTCACACCTGACATAAATGGTCGGTTAACCATGAACTCTTTCAGGTCAACTTTTTTGCCAAGGGTGCTGCCAGATTTACCAACCCAGCCAACTTCGGTGACAGGGTCAGAAGGGAACTGTGCTTTGAAGCTCTGTGCCATTTCGAAGAACTTGCGTACTTCTTCTTCTGTGGCATGGATGAGGTCATAAGGTACACCGTGGTCTGTCACGGCGCCAAAGCCAATGCGGTGGAAAGATTCAGTGTAGTCCGCACCAAAAGTGCGAGAGCTAAGGGAGAGAAGGGGGAGGGTCATTAGAGAGACTCCAAAGAGAGGGCGGAAAAATCCGCTGTGAAAAGAAACGCAGATTTAAAAATTAAACACACTGTATACGCGAGGTATACAGTGTGTCAAGTTGTCGCTATAGAATCAGAGAAAGAAAGTTTAAGCGGCAAGCGCTTCTGCGATTTGCAGGGCGTTGAGGGCGCTTCCTTTTCTGAGTGTATCGCTGCTAATCCAAAGTTGGATGCTATCTTTACCAGTACGGATACGGCTCACGTAAATAGGATCGGTTTCAGCAGAACCAAATGGCGTAGAGACTTCGCCTTTTCCAATATCATCAATCACGCAAATACCAGAGCCGCTTTCAAGAAGGTTGCGTACGTCTTGTGGTAAGAGGTGCTTATCTGTTTTAAGAACAACAGACTGGGAGCAGCCTACAAAGCTTGGAATTGTGATTGCTGTCACAAGTGGTTCTACGCCTGCAAAGGCCTGTACATCTTTTCTAACAGCGCTCTCAACAGAAGTGTTTATGCCATCTTCATCTGCACCAACCATAGGGATACAGTTAAAAGCGATTTGTGTTGGGAAAAGATTTCCTGTCATTTCTTCTGCACCAGCACCGCCGACAAGGCCAATGCTTTGGTTGTAAAGCTCGTCCATAGCTTTGACGCCGCCGCGACCTGTACCATACAGAACAGTCGTTTGAATATCTTTCACATGTACGCTGCTTTCAAGGGCTTTAAGCACAAGAGTGAGCTGAATAGCTGCTGGCTCAGGTGAGTAAATAGCACCGCCTTCAGATGATACCTTTTTAAGAGCAGAGGCATTAAGCTCTGGAATGATAGGAAGGGCGTTTGTCTGTCTTGTTGTGCCGCTTAGGTCAATCACTTTACAGCCAGCCTTAACAGCAGATTCAATGGCTGTTGTTGCAGCTTCTTTTGGAAGGGCGCAGAAAACTAGCTCTACAGATGAAAAATCAAACCCTTGAACAGTTTTTATTTGGATCTCATCATTTTTGAATGGAATAAGTTCGCCTTCGCTTATTGTGCTGGCAAGAAGGGCAGGGTCACCTGCACAAATTGTGTGATCTTCAAGAAGGCGGATAAGTTCACGGCCAATAAGGCCTGTTGCGCCAAGAATTGCAATTTTCATACGTGCCATAATATTAGGTTCCTTTACAGAGGTTCGTTAGGGTTTAAAAATTTTGCACCGTCTCCAGCAAAAAGTGCTGGAAGTCTCGGTATATAGGTTTCAATCGCTTTTTCACTTTGGGCAAACTCATCAGCGGGGGCTTTGCGAAGCACGTAGCCGCTCACTTCATGTTTATTGCCAGGGTGGCCAATACCCATGCGAATCTTATAATAGTTTTTATTCGTCATGTGTTGGTCGAGAGATTTGATGCCGTTGTGTCCAGCGGCGCCGCCGCCTTGTTTGAGCTTTATTTGACCCGGTTGAATATCCAGTTCGTCATAAATAACATACACGTTTTCGGGCTTAATTTTAAAAAACTTGCAGGCAGGAGCTACGCTCTCACCGCTCAGGTTCATAAAAGTATAAGGTTTGAGAAGAATAACATCTTCCCCATCAATAGAGCCTTTTACAAATTCGCCTTTAAACTTTTCTTTCCATGCACCAAAGCCAAAATGGCGATGGATATAATCCACCGCCATAAAGCCGACATTATGTCTGGTATCTTTATACTTTTCGCCAGGGTTACCGAGTCCTACAATGAGTTTCATATGAGACGGTTCCTTTGCAAAAAAATTAAGACTTAGAGCTTTCATCAGCACCTTCAGCAGCTGCTTCAGTACCTTCTTCACCCTCTTCGCCTTCAGCTTCTTCAGCTTCGTCGTCCGCACCTTTAGTTGTACGTGTCGCAAGAATGTTAAGTACAGTGAATTCGCGGTCTTCAGTCAGACGAGAACCTTTAGGAAGGTCTGTCGCTGAAAGTTTCGCACTTTCACCAACTTTAAGGTCAGCAACAGAGATTTCGATGAAATCAGGGATACTGTCCGCACGACATAGAACTTCAATGTCGTTACGTAGGTAAGACATAACACCACCAGCTTTAATACCAGGAGATTCTTCTTCACCAGTTGCTTTAATGCGGATTGATACGCGCACTTCACGTGCAGGATCAAAGTCAGAAAAGTCAACGTGCGTTACTTTTTCGCTTACCGGGTGGCGCTGAACGTCACGTGGTAGCACTTGCATGTCTTTACCATCAAGTTTAAGGCTTTGTGCAGTTGTAAAAAATTTACCTGCTTTCATTGCCATCATAAGGTCATAAGCCTTAACTTCAATGTTTAGAGTTTCCATAGAGGGGCCGTAAACAACAGCAGGCACCATGCCAGAGTTGCGGGCAGCGCGTGAGCTACCAGTTCCAAGAACTTTACGGGAGTTAGCTTCAATAATACGAGTCATCATCTTTACTTTCTGTTGATGCAGTTATCTCATAACAGTCTCTCTTTACGTATATAAACGCAAAAATTGCCTTATAAATAGACAGCTTAGTGTTGTTTGTCAAGGTTATCTTTAGGTTTGCCTGAGGTTTATGCGCTTTTTACGTGACAAATTTTCTCAGCTCTGTACCATCTTTAAGGAAGAAGTGCTCACTGTCTGAGCTTCATTTTCCAAACTTTACATCATGAATAAGTACAAAGTAAGGAACACGCTGAGATGCGTATTGAAACTGAAGTAAAACTGGATTTTAAAGATGTGTTGATTAGACCTAAGCGTTCAACACTTAACTCTAGAAGAGATGTAGACATTGAACGTGAGTTCAAAATGAAGCATTCAGGTCTCACATGGAGCGGCGTTCCTATTATTGCTGCCAACATGGATCATACAGGTACGTTTGAAATGGCTAAAGCTCTTGCAAAGTTTAATGTGCTCACAGCTATTCATAAGTTTTATAGCGTGCAGGAGTGGAAAGATTTTGCGGATAAAAACCCGGAAGTTCTTGAGCGCGTTTTTGTTTCGAGCGGGACATCTGATAAAGATTTTGAACGTGTTTCCGAAATTCTGAAAGTGGCAGATTGCCCTAATATTTGTATTGATATCGCAAATGGTTATAGCCAGCACCTTGTTGACTATGTGCGCCGTGTACGTGCAGCTTACCCTCATAAAGTGATTATGGCAGGTAATGTGGTAACTGGCGAAATGGTGGAAGAGCTTATTATTTGTGGCGCTGATATTGTAAAAGTTGGTATTGGTCCTGGAAGCGTGTGCACGACGCGCCGCCAGACAGGCTGTGGTTACCCTCAGCTGAGCGCTATTATTGAGTGCGCAGATGCAGCGCATGGCCTGAAAGGGCTTGTGTGCGGTGATGGCGGTTGTACGGTTCCAGGTGATGTGGCAAAAGCTTTTGCCGCAGGGTCTGATTTTGTCATGCTTGGCGGTATGCTTTCTGGCCATGATGAAAGTAGCGGAGACGTGTTTGAGCATGAGGGCCGTCAGGTGAAGCGCTACTACGGTATGAGCAGTGAAGAGGCGATGAAAAAGCACATGGGCGGTGTAGCCTCTTACCGTTCCTCTGAAGGGAAAAGTGTAAATGTTCCTTATAAGGGAGCTGTGGAAGGCACCATGCAGGATATTCTTGGCGGAGTGCGGAGTACTTGTACTTACGTGGGAGCTGAACGCCTGAAAGAGCTGACCAAGCGTACAACGTTTATTTGTGTAACTCAGCAAATTAACGATATTTTCACGCCTTATAATGCAGGTTAAATAACAGTAAAACTTAAAAAATACCTCGTGCCACTTGACATGGGGTGTTTTTAACCTACATTCTGTATGCAAGATGCAAAGAAAGGTTATACCCATGCGCATTCTATTAACACTGAGTTTTTTAATGGCTTCAGCAGGAGCTTTTGCAATGGAGCCGATTGAAGGCTACCCTATTGAAGGTGATAGTATTGATACAGATCCAGTTATGGATATCATGAGCCTGAATGAAATTTCTCCGGCAGCAGGTCTTGGCAACAGCATTCAGCCTAACCGCCCAAGAAGCAAAGAAGATGCAAAGTCTCTGTACTTTGACCTTAAATCTGTTTCAGGCGAAGGTGATTTCTAATGAAGCAACTTATTGCTATTGCTTTTGTTGCTCTTATGGCCTTTACGGTTGTTGCTTGCGGTAAGCGCGCTGATATTCAACCTCCAGCAGATTATATTCAGCCCGAACGCTCATACTAGGCCTGTGTGGCTACAAACTTCCGTTTAAATTTTACTTATATTTAAACGAAAGCCTCCCATTGGGGAGGCTTTCTTGTTTTCGATTATCGTGCTATTTGGTTACGCATGAATTCGGATGCGGCCTTGGCCATGTCATGGTGAGGGGTTGCTTCGCCGTTTGCCCATTTGTTGATGCTTTCGCTGGCAACGCCAATTTCTCGGCCGATAAGCTGAGCACCTTTGGGAGTGATATCCAAAAAGCCTTTCAGGGCCGCTTTAAAATGCTCTCCAAAGTTTTCTGGGCGCTCTTCCACGTAGATGCAGTGGCCTTCAATGGTTGCGAGGATGGCGCCATTGTTTGCTTTTGCCATGGTATTTATTCCTTTCAAGAACAGAAAAAAGATAAAGATATATAGGTTCAATGCCTATATAGAAGCGCGAAGGTTACGTGTCAAGGGGTTAGGGTCTAAATTGTACCGTGTAGGCATCAATATTTTCTAAGTTTGGATTAAAGAAGCGGCAAACCCATGTGCTGGTTTCTCCAGCGCCAAGGGGGCTTTTTTCAACTTGTGCAACCCATTCATCAATAGCAACGCCAGATGCATTAAAGAGTGTGACACTGAGCTTTGGTACAGTGAGTGCCATATCTTTACGGTTTGTTACTTTACCTTTAAATGTAAGGACTGTCAGCTCTCCATCTTTGGAAACGATACGTTCAACGGCGCCAATCTGGAAGACATCGGATTGAACCACTTTGTTCTTTTCAGAAACATTGAAGCCAAAGGTTTTATAAAAGGCAGCTGTTTGTGGGATGCCTTTTGTAAGAGGGACTTTAAGGGCAAAAAGAAGAGCGAATACGATAAGAATGGCACCAAAAATTGCACCTATTGATTTCAGGATCGCTTTTTTCTTGAGTCTTGTGCGTCTTGAGTGGGCCGATTCAATTGGCTCATCTACAAGTGGGTTAGACGGGGGAAGCGGCGCTTGCGGAAACGGTGTTTGGTTTTCTGGCGCAGCAAGAGTTTCCTCTGGTGCATCCGTATCTGGCTCTTGAAGTGTTTCTTCAGGCTCGCTCACAGCAAACCATTTATGTTTACATTTGCCACAACGCACATCTCTCCCTTCAGGCGGGAAAGTATCGGGGTTCACTTTAAATCGAGAACTACAGTTGGGGCACGTAATAATCATAGTTCTTATGATACATGATTTTTGACCTTTGGGGATGCTTTTGGTAATTTTTTTTTTGAGGTGTGGTATCCAAACCCTTGCACTTTTTTCCTCATGTGAATACACTGCGGGGATGGGGTATCTTTGAGTTCTTGAAGGTAATAATAACGATGCAAAGCGAGATGGCAATAAATGATTCAGCTGGATAATGTGACACTCGAATATGGAAAAAGCACACGCGTGCTTAATAATGTGTCCTTTCAGTTAGAGAGCGGATCGTTTCATTTTTTGACAGGCCCTTCCGGTGCCGGTAAAACCAGTATTTTTAAGCTTATGTACATGGACCTTCTCCCTTCTGAGGGCAATATAACTTTGTTTGGCCGCAATACCAAAACACTAGATCGAGACGAGATCTCTATGATGCGCCGTAAAATGGGGCTTGTTTTTCAGGATTCGAACCTGCTTCCACATCTCAGTGTACGTGAAAATGTTGCATTGCCCCTTAGTTTGCATGGCCCATTAAAAGAAGAGCAAACGAAGTGTGTGAATGAAATTTTAGATTGGGTGGGCTTATCTCATCGCCTTAATGCTTGCCCTAGCACGCTTTCTGGCGGAGAAAAACAAAGGGCTGCTATTGCGCGCGCGGTGGTTTCTCGTCCTAGATTTTTAATTGCCGATGAACCGACGGGTAATGTTGATGATGAAATGGCACGCCGTATTATGTACCTCTTTGCGGAGCTTAATAAGCATGGCACAACGGTTCTTATCGCAACGCACGACGCATCTATTTTAAAAGCTTTCCCTTATCCACGCCTTTACCTGCGCGGTGGAAATATTATTAAAAAAGTACCAGAGCAAACAGTAAAAAGAACAGCGTAGGACTGTATTAATTTATGATTTTTGGAACATTTGATGCTTCAGCAAGAAAAGCACTCTCTCTCAATAAGGACCGCGTTTTTCGTGCATTTACAATACTTATTGTGATTCTTGGTTGGGTGTGCGGCATTGGAACTGCTGGGCTTGTGACCCTTGAAAATGTATATGGCGCTTGGCAACTGAAACAACGCAGTCAATTGACGCTTTATCTTTCAACAGATGTTACAAATAAAGAAATTGAAGAGCACCTTGTTGTTCTGAGCTCTTATGAGGGGGTTGAATCTTCAAAGGTCTTAACAGATGTAGAGACGCGCGCCCTTCTTGAGCCTTACTTTGAAAATGCGCAAAATTTCCCTGTGCCAAAAGTTGTAGAGTTTGATGTAACACAAAGGCTTAACCGTCTTCAGTTTGATGGCAAAGTTTTAGAGCTTTTTCCGACGGCTGAAATTGATGATGCACGCTCTGTTCTGGAAAGCGTTGCACGAGCAGTGAGAGCGACTCAGGGTGTAACACTTGCGCTTTCGGGTATTGTATTTGCTATTGTTGCGTTTGTTGTTTCTCTTGTGGTGCGTGCAGGTGTGCGCGGGCAGTCTAAAAGCCTTAAAATGCTGCAATATATGGGGGCAAGTGATAGCTTTTTAATTAGGCTTATTCTTAACCAAGTCTTTCTGCGGGCCTCGCTTGGATGGGCATTTTCAACGGTTATTGTAGCAGTTACATTACTAATGATGATGATTGGGCTTCCTGAGCTTGTGGCTTATATGCGCCCTTCTGTATGGATTGCAGCCGCCCTTGTACCTGTGGGGCTTGTTATTGTTGCACTCGGCATGACCTACCATACAATGAAACATATGGTGAAATCATTTTGAGTAGATGTTTAAAACCTCTCGCATTGGGGGCGATAGTGTTTGCTTCTTTTTATGTGCTTGGTTTTCTATTGTTTGCAAGTCAGGCAATTTTATTGCCTTCATTGTCTCCAGATCTTGTGAAAGATGAAAAAAAACTGGTTTTATTTACAGGGCAGCCTGAGCGTATTTATGCGCTTAGAGATGTGATTGGAGAAGGATTTTCCGGATCTGTTTTTTTAAGTGGTGTAAATCCAAAAGTTTCTGTGGCAGATGTTCTGCCAAATGGTAGCGGTAATGCTTTTATTGTTATGGACTATGATGCAAAATCAACAAGGGAAAATGCAACAAATACAAAGGGTTGGCTTGGTTCTGCATTAGGGGGGCAGCCTTTTGTGTTTATAACAAATCGCTATCATATGCCGCGCAGTTTACTGCTTCTTGAAGAAGAGGGGCTTGGTGATTTTGCTCAGCCTTACCCTGTTTCTGGAGCCTTTAAGCCGCTGAGGTGGTGGCGTGAATATCACAAATGGTTATGGGTCTGTGTAGATTCTTATACCCATTTGTCTGAAAAAATAGGCAAAATCGGCTTGAATCATGCATCATAAGAAGTTGAAGAACCCAAAAAGGTACATAAGCAGATGAAAGGAATCTTAAAAGTGAGTTTGCGCCTAGCAATTCTTGGAAGTGCCGCAGGGCTTGTTGTGTTTACAGCCTGCACACTAACGCAAAAGAGCGATTCTCTTTCTTTTGGCATGTCTAACCGTATTGCTGAAATGCCAGCGCCAGAGCAACCAGATGTTGCGGCGGCAGGTGCTTACCTTAAAGCACGTATTGCAGAATCTCGTGGAGACCTAGAGGCAGCAGCGAGGTTTTATAAGCAAAGTGCGAGTATCACTTCAAAAGATTTCGCTCTCAATGAAGCCGCATTTACTACGCTTCTTGCAAACGGTGATATTAGCGACGCGCTCTCAATTCTAAAATCTATGGACGGTGTGCAAGAAATTCCGCCACTTGGGCATATTCTTCTTGCTAGTGAAGCGGTTAAGCTTGGAAATTACAGCAAGGCTCGCATTCATGTTGATAAAGCAACAGAAACATCACCACGACTTTTACACTTTAAACTTATGAGCTCTTACCTTGATTTTGCAGAAGGTAAAAAAGTTTCAGAAATTCAAGTGGACCTTGCTGGTTTTAAGCAGCATGAAGTTCTACTTCCTCAAAAGCTTTTCCATATGGGACGTATTTATGAGCGTTCTCATGATGTTGAAAATGCACGCGAAGCTTATATCGCTTCTCTTGCGCAAGATGCCTCTTCTCTTTTTACAATCCTTAGGCTTGGTTCTGTACTGGAACGCGGCGGTGATAAAGAAACAGCGATGGAAATGTACCATCAGTTTAACTTGAACAATCCTGATAGTGTTCTGCTTGATTATACAATGAGACGACTCGATAGAGGCGAAAGCCCTGAGCTTCTTGAAAATACGCTGAGCTCTGATATTGCAGATGTTCTCTTTAGTTTTGCGACGCTTATGGTTTCTCAAGGTATGGATCTTGCTGGGCGCCAGCTTATGCATATGGCCGATTACCTTGACCCGCAGTACCCATTCACAGATTTTTACCTGGGTATTGTTGAGGAACAATCCGGGCGCCCTGAAAAGGCTATTGGGTATTATAATCGTATTAACAAGGGCGAAAGAGCTTACCTTGCTGCTCAAGTACGTATTGCAGAATCAAAATTTTCTCGTAAGGAAAAGGGTGATGCGGTTAGCATGCTTCTTACGCTTACACAGGAGCGCCCAGAGCTTCCGCTTGTAACGCGCGCCCTTGCTGAGATGTATTATGATATGAACGAGTACCCTAAAGCGATTGAACAGTTTGCAAAACTTCTGGGTGAGCTTGAAGAGCCAAACCGCCATCACGCTGTGCTTTACTTTGCACGCGGTGCAAGTTTTGAACGTCTAGGTAAATTTGATGAAGCAGCTGTTGATCTGCAAAAAGCAATTTCGCTTGAGCCAAACAACCCTATGGCGCTTAACTACCTAGGCTACATGTGGGTAAACCAAAACAAGAACATTACAGAAGCCTTTGATTACATCAAAAAAGCGGTTCTTTTAAAGCCGAATGACGGTTCTATTATTGATAGCCTTGGCTGGGCATACTTCCGTATGGGAGAGTATAAAAAAGCTGTCGGGTTTTTGGAGCGTGCTGTTGAGCTAGAGCCAACTGATGCAACCATTAATGCGCACCTTGGTGATGTTTATGAAAAGCTTGAACGTAAACCAGAAGCACGCTTGCAGTGGGAAAGAGCGCTTAGTTTTGACCCAGATTCAGCTGAAGAAAAAGCACGCCTTCGCGGTAAGATCAATGGAACAGAAACTGCGGATTCTCTTCATTAATCTCTAAAAGATACAAAAAATGTACTATTTAAAGGGTCAAAATATTGACCCTTTCTTATTTGTGCGTCAGAGTACTGTTCAAATAAAAGTTTTAAAAAGGATGATGATATGAGCACATTTACGCTACCTAGCCTTCCCTATGCTTACGATGCATTGGATGCGGTAATTGACGCAAAGACAATGGAAACACACCACTCTAAGCACCACCAAGCTTACGTTGACAAGCTAAATGGAGAAGTTGCAGCTGATAGTAACCTTCAAGGCAAGGCGCTTGGCGATATCATTGCAAATATTTCAAGCTACAGTGCAGGCACACGTAACAACGGCGGTGGCCACTGGAACCATAGTTTCTTCTGGAACCTTATGACAACACCGGGTACAGGCGGTGCACCTTCTGGAGCGCTTGCAGCAGCAATTGATGAAGCTTTTGGTAGCTTTGATGTGATGAAAGAAAAATTTAATGCAGCTGGTGTTGGTCAGTTTGGCTCAGGTTGGGCATGGCTGATTGTAAAAGATGGCAAGCTTGAAATTGTAAGTACGCCAAACCAAGATAACCCTCTTATGGATGTAGCTTCTGTTAAAGGTGCGCCAATTCTGGGAAATGATGTATGGGAACATGCTTATTATCTTAAGTACCAAAACCGTCGCCCTGATTACTTAAGCGCATGGTGGGACGTTGTGAACTGGGACGTTGTTTCTAAGCATTACGAAGCTGCCCTTTAGATATCTGAATGTGTGTTGTAGCACGCATCAAAAAACCCTCCAGTCGGAGGGTTTTTTAGTGTGTTATTTTTTTAAGCTTGTGGAAACAAGGGCAAACTTTTGGGTTCCTATTTTCAGCATAAAAACATGTTCTTGCGGAAGGGCTGTTTTTAGAATTTTACTAATGGTTTTATCTGGCGCTGTAATAAGTAGATAGTCAGCCTTCCTTTGCTGAAGGTATGGCAAAAAGCCTTTGCGCGGCGTTTCTGTTGCCCATTCTCTTGCGTTAAAGTATTGCGTTTTTCCAGCGCTTTTCATAAAAATCCAACTGCCATAGGTGTGGGCATTATCTTTATCCCAGATAGCGATATTTTTAGCTTCAGCTTTACTGAGAACACTTGCTATATCATCTTCTTTTATAATGTCACTTTGCTGCGTGTAAGGTAAATAGAAAATTTGGAGAACAAAGGTGATGCCAATAAATGCCCCGCCCCATCCCCAAGGATTATTGTAGGTTGTTTTTGCGTATGTAGAACGGCTATAAGCACTGACTGCAAACTGCCAAAATGGAATAAGGATTACAAATCCTAAAACGCTTTCTGTTAAAGGTAAGCCAGCTATGAACAAGCCAAACCAAAGACAGGTGTAAGCTGTAACAAGGGGGAGGCTCGAAGGTTTGGGAATGTTGCGGACAAGGCTTGCAATGTTCCATAGAAGTAAAAGGCCGCCCATAATAATTATAAGGGTTAATGCCTCAATAGAGGGTGTGTAAAAACTGTGCCATTCCCATGGCCATACACCACTTACAAACTGCCTGTTTATGCTCATGCCAAACCCAGAAACAAGAAGGATTAACACGGTGCTTTTTAAGCATCCTGCGCGCGTCATTTTAGGTTCTTTTAGGCTGCGCATAACCCAAAAAATACTAAGAACAACAATATAAAATATACCATCAGGGGCGCTAAGGGCAAGCAAGGCCCCAGCAAAGGCGGTAAGGCCTGCTTGTCCTTTAAAGGGAAGCCCGCCAGCTTTTAAAAGAGGCGCGCTTATAGCAAGCAGAGCGCAACCTGCAATAATATCTGGCTGAATACTGAGCAGAGTTTTTATGGATATGAGCGGGCTGAGTGCAAAAAAGCTAAATGCAAGGCCGCCTGTGACGACAGACACGTTACTCCACCTTACGCGCAGGTCACAAAGCCTTACCATGCTAATAAGTGCAAGGATGCAAAGGGTAAAGTTTAGAGTGAGTGCAAACTGTTCAAATTTAAAGCGCCCTGCCATATCGTGGAAAAGCGGCATAATATACCAGGCCGGCGGGTGTTGAAGTACGGCGCTTTGCCAAGGCAGAATATCGTAAGCTTCAGGCAGTGCATGCCCAGGTGTTTGAATAAGGCTTGGCACCATCCAGTACTGCCATTCGCTTGAAGATGTTTGAATATCATTAGATATCATAGCAAGGGTTGGGAACAGTGCTGCTGTCAGCAAAAGAAAGAGCGTGCGATTCATTTCTTTGGCTTCTGGAATAGCGGCAAGTCCGCGCCTGCATGTAACCAGCAAAATAAGCGCAAGAAAAATAAAACTACCAAAGGTGTGCGCAATAGGAATACCACTATAAACCATAGGCACAGACATAAGCATATATACGCCCGCACCAGCAAGAATGGTTGAAAGTGGTGTTGTCAGTGCCACGTCCACAGTCCTGCCACGTTTTAAAATAGCCATCCCCATAAGGTGATAGCCATAACAGACACAAATAATAAGCCCAAATAGGCTCAGTGAATCTATGGTTTGTGCGTCTAACATAGCTTTATTATAGCGGTGCGAACAATGATTGTCAGTTTTTCAGGGGGTATCCTTACTGCGTGTCCTATAAATCTTCATAGTGCCATGTGGCGGACTTATCAAAGTTTGCTTTTGGCAAACCAAGTATTCCGTTTTCATGTGGTTCTTATCTGAACCCTTTTACCTCTGGGGAGAGGCTTTGTATGATGTGTATCCCTTTGCGCGGCTTCGCGTAAATCGCATCTGTTTACTATGACAAGGAGAATTGTCATGACCACTTCCAAAACCAAAACTGCCGCCGTCGCCAAATTGGACGCTCAGCTGATTGCCGAGCGTGTTGATGCGGAGGCGCAGCGCCGTATTGCTGCTGCCGCTGAAAAACGTGCACGCAAAGCCGCGCGCAAGCCGCAAGTGAAGAAAGCACCTGTTCGCAAGACGCACTTTGCGACACGCTTTCAGTTGAAGGCGTGTCAGACACTTGTCCATGGCGGTGAAAAAGCTGCCAAAGCTATGGCAGGTTTCATCGCTGAACGGGCTGAAAGCCTGAAGGCTGAAATTGTTGTCGTCCCGGCTCAGGTGACTGAGTCGTCCATGGCGGCCAAGGCACTGTTCGAGGCGGGTATCTACCCGCCATCCATGAAGGACAAGTTCCCGCAATGGTCTGCTGACCCAAAATTTGAGGCTGAAGAGCCTGAAAAGAAAGTCAGCAAGAACAACCGCGGAAACAATGGCGGAGGGCGTAAGTCTTCTGGCTATGTCCGGCCTGGTACCGGCAAGTCGGCCAATCCCTATGCTGGGATGACAACCGCGCAGGCCAAGGAGGCAGTAGCCAAAGCTGCCGCCACACGGAAGTAAATCGAAATGGGGAAGGGCGTTGCATTTGCAGCGCCCTTTTCATGTGCTTATAGCAATAAAAAACCGCCTCAAATATGAGGCGGATTTATTGTGATCGATTAAATTTATTTGGCTTTTTCAGCGTTAATCCAAGTGCGCAGGTTGTTCATGCGTTCACGCATTTCTGGGGTAACCAGTTTGGTTGGGTAGAAAATACCCTGCTGGCGCATTTTCTTTTCACTGGCGCGGACGTTTTCTTCAAATTCAGTTTGTTGAGCGGCGGCATCAAAAGGTGTGTTGGTCATGAATGATTCCTTAAGGCTTGAGAAAAAGAGAAAAAAGATGTAAAAGTTGAATACATAAGTACAGCGAATTGCTGATATTATCAACGAAGAGTAGATAGATTAAAAATGCCCGTTTTAGATATTGTTATTGCCCCACACCCCGTTTTAAAAACCATGTGTGCTCCTGTAGAAAACATTACAGATGAGATACGCGAGCTTATGGATAACATGATAGAGACAATGTACAACGCGGGCGGCGTTGGCCTTGCAGCCCCTCAGGTGGGCGAAACAATGCGTTTGTTTGTTGCCGATATTGGTGAAGAAGATGAAGACGGTAAAATTAAACAAGGCACGCCTTATAAGTTTGTGAACCCAGAAATTCTAGAAATGAGCGATGAGCTTTTTGTTTACGATGAAGGTTGCCTAAGTATTCCTGGGTTTTATGAAGAGCGAGAACGCCCCAATATAATTAAGCTTAAATACCTTGATGAAACAGGCGCTGAAAAAATTGAAGAGTTTTCCGGTCTTATGAGTTTTTGCATTCAGCACGAAATTGAACACCTCGATGGTATCCTATTTACAGATCATGTTTCTCGTCTTAAGCGTGAGCGTGTGATGAAGAAGCTAATGAAAGAGAAGAAGCAGGGGCTTGAGTACTATCACGTACATGGCGAACACTGTAACCACTAAGGCAACCCTTTAACATTTTTGCGGGCTTAAAGGCCTTAAAGCCTTCTGCGCCCTTAACATAATAAAGCCTTATCCTTAATTCAGTTAGCTTTGCGCAAATGGCGAGAAGGAAAAAATGATGACAAACAAAAAAATCGTATTTATGGGGTCCCCTGCCTTCGCAGTGCCAGCTCTTAAGGCTTTAATTGAGGCTGCTGATATTGATGTTGTTGGCGTGTTTAGCCAGCCACCAAAGCCCGCAGGGCGTGGCCACAAGGAAACGGTAACACCTATTCATGCCCTTGCTGATGATTATGGGATCCCTGTTTTTACGCCCAAACGTTTCCGTGAAGAGGCGCAGGCTGAATTAAAAAAATTAAACCCTGATGTGGTTTGTGTTGCAGCGTACGGGCTTCTTTTGCCGGAGGTTGTTGTAAACGGTTATACCTGCTTAAACATTCATCCGTCTGATCTGCCCCGTTGGCGCGGAGCAAATCCGCTTGGGTTTACTGTACTTGAGGGAGACTTAAAAACAGCACTTTGTATTATGCATATGGATAAGGGCATGGATACGGGCGCTGTGTATTTGCGTGAGTACTATGATATGCCCGCTAATATCACCACAGGAAAGCTCCATGATTGGATGTCTAAGGAAGGCGCAAAGCATCTTCTTGAAGTGGTGCGTCATATAGAGACATTAGAGGTTGTTCCACAAATGGAAGATGGTGCGACTTATGCCAGTAAATGGAGCCGTGAAGATATTAATATGATTCGTGAACTTGATATTCGTAAACTTACGGCAGAAAAGTTTTGCCAACGTGTACGCGGTCTTTCTCCTTGGCCTGCTGCACAAATGAGTATTCAGGGCGAGACAGTAAAAATTCTTATGGCAGAGCCTGTAAAGGGGGAAGCTAAGGCTGGTACTGTGCTCAGTACAGATAAAGAAAACGGTTTTGTTGTTGCAGCCATAGAAGGCGGTGTACGTATGTTGACTCTGCAACGTGCAGGTAAAAAAGCTGTAAGCGCTACGGATTTTCTGAATGGTTTTGCTGTTGAAGTAGGGGACATTGTGTGAAGCGTCTCAAACTCACCTTAGAATATGATGGTACTGCTTTTTATGGCTACCAGCGCCAAACTAATCCGCCTGTAAGAACGGTACAGGGGGCGCTTGAGGATTCACTCAAAAAAATACTTTCTGTAGAAGAGCTTAAAACGGCTGTATGTGGCCGCACAGATAGAGGTGTGCATTCTCTTGGGAATGTGATGCACCTAGATGTAGAAGACGACGTGGATACCTATAAACTTATGGGCGGACTTAACCATTTATGCAAACCTGGCCTTGCTGTTGTAAGTATTGATGAGGTGGATGAAGATTTTCATGCGCGTGCGAGCTGTTATGAACGTGAGTATGTTTATAAAATGCATACAAGGAGACAGCCTTCCCCTGTGAGAGAAGGGCGTGTTGCTCATGTGGTTTATAAAGTAGATTTTAATGTGATGAAAAAAGCTGCTGAAAGTTTGCTTGGGGAGCATGATTTTAGTGCTTTTCGCGCAGCAAGGTGTGAATCTTCAACACCTATGTGCAACCTCACAAAGCTTGAATTGACAAAAGTGGATGATGAAATTCATGTGCGAATCGCAGGGAATCATTTTCTCTATAACATGGTGCGCATTATATGTGGCACACTTGTAGATATTGGCCGCGGGGAGCTTCCTGCAGGTGCTATGGATGAAATTTTAGCGAGCAAAGATCGCCGAAAAGCAGGTATTACACTCTCGCCAGAAGGTTTGTATTTTGTAGAAGCAAAATACCGCTGAAGCCATTAAACGAGCTTCTAGAATGTTGTCATAAATTATGAAACTTCTGAAGTTTCTTCCTTATCAAGCCCAGAAAGGTTACGGATACGTTCGTTTGCGCTTTGCGCTGTGATGTAGCTCTCATCAAATACAAATTTTAGCTTTGGAATGTATTTAATACGTAGGCGGCCAAGTGCTTTTTGGTAAAGGTACGCATCGCTATTAAGGGCTTTAATGACATCGGTGTGATCTACAGAAGAATTAAGCGTGCTCACGTAAACCGTTGCATTTCTAAGGTTCGGCGCAACGTCAATGCCCGTAACAGATACCATGGCTTTGGTCACAATTTGGTTGCCGCTGTCATTGCGTGTAAGAGCTGTTGCAATTTCAGCTTTCATAAGTTCGTTAACACGGACTTGGCGATCTGTTTGTGGCTTCATAAACTTTAAATCCTTTAGCTATTTGTCCTTTATATATAGTGAAATGTATACCTTATGCAAGGGGGGACATGAAAAAAGAGGCAAACAGGCTTATTTTTTGCCAATAAATTTAGAAAAAAGTGAAGCTTTCCCCTTGCATTAAAAAGAAAACCCTCCTATATTCCCCGTTGTGAATGGAGAGCTTCTCTCCTCAGCCGCCTTCCGCGGCACTCGCATCCGACAGTGTTGGTGGAAAGTTTGGGAAGGCGTAACGCCTTATTTTTTTTTGCGATTTATCACTTTTATTTAAGGCAAGTAAAACAAAATTATATTAATAATTGGAGTATAACGGACGTGACGTTAAAACCAGTTGAGAAGAAAATTTGGGATATGATCGCCCCTGATATTGAGGCGATGGATTTGCGTTTGGTGCGCGTTCAATTGAGCGGCAGTGAATTCAAAAGCCTTCTTCAAATTATGATCGAACCTCTTGAGTGCACGGCGCAGAACCGTGTATCAGTGCATGTGGATGAATGTGCCTCTGTATCTCGCACGGTATCTGTTATTTTAGATGTTGAAGATCCGATTAGTACAGCGTATGAGCTAGAAGTAAGTTCTACAGGCGTAGAGCGCCCGCTCGTACTCAAAGAAGATTTTGACATGTATAAAGGTGACCGCATTAAAACAGCGCTTGTTGAAGCTGTTGATGGTCGTAAAACATTTTTTGGCATTTTGGAAGGCCTGGACGGTGACACAATCACCGTAACCGAAGAAGGCAAAGGAGATAAAATCTCTTTTGACTATACCAATGTACATAAAGCGCAAGTTGCTCTTTCTAAGGAGCAGTTTGCAAACCTCATGAAACCCTTAACCGAAAAAGGAAACAAGTAATGGCACTAGAACTCATTCAGGTGGCTGATGCGGTAGCACGCGAGAAGAACATTGATAAACAGATGATTTTGGACGCAATGCAAGACGCGATTCAAATGGCTGCGCGCCGTAAGCATGGCCAGCATCTTGATATTCGTGCCAAGCTTGACTCTGTAACGGGCGACGTTGCACTACGTAAAGTACGTACAGTTGTTCAGCGTGTTATGGAATACGTAAGCGAAGATGAAATTCGTCTTGCAATCCGTGAAAACCGTGAGCCTGAAATGCGTCTTGCTATTGATAGAAAATCAGGTAAGCCAATTGATGCGAACGACATTCAAATTACAGAAGCTGCGGCTCAAGCTGTTAAAGCAGGCGCTGTTATTGGCGACGAACTTTCAGAAGACATGCCGCCAATGGACTTTGGCCGTATTGCAGCACAAGTTGCAAAGCAGGTTATTTTCCAAAAGGTACGTGATGCTGAGCGCGAAAAGCAATATGAAGAATTTAAAGACCGCCAAGGCGAAATCATCAGTGGTATTGTAAAGCGTACAGATCACCGTGGTATCCTTGTTGACCTTGGTCGCGGTGAAGCTTTCCTACCCCGTGAAGAAATGATCCCACGTGAATCTTTCCGCCAAAACGACCGTGTGCGTGCTTATATCTATAAGGTTGAGCAAAACCCACGCGGTGCTCAAGTCTTTATCTCTCGTTCACACCCAATGTTCATGAAGGCCCTTTTCAATGAGGAAGTGCCTGAAATTGCAAACGGTATGATTGAAGTTGTAAACGTAGCCCGTGATCCTGGTTTCCGTGCAAAGATTGCTGTAAAATCACACGATCATAATATGGACCCTGTTGGTGCATGTGTAGGTATCCGTGGTGTACGTGTACAAGCCGTTACAAACGAGCTACAAGGTGAGCGCATTGATATTATTCAGTGGAGCCCAGATCCAGCTCAATTCCTAGTGCAATCTCTTTCTCCTGCGGAAGTGAGCAAGGTTGTTCTTGATGAAGATGAAAACCGTATTGAGGTTGTTGTGCCAGAAGATAAGCTGAGTCTTGCTATTGGCCGCCGCGGACAAAACGTACGCCTTGCGTCTATCCTTACAGGTTGGGACATTGACATTATGACAGAACAAGAAGAGTCTGAGCGTCGTGCGAAGGAAACAAAATCAATCACTGAAAGCTTTGCTAAGCGTTTGGATGTTGATGAAAACATCTCGCAAATTCTTATGTCTGAAGGCTTTAGAAGTGCAGATGAGCTTCTCCTTGTATCAGTTGATGAACTTGCAGCTATTGAAGGTTTTGATGCTGGCGTTGCTGAAGAACTTCAGCGCCGTGCGCAAGCTTCTGTAGATACACTTAAAGCTGAAATGGATAAAAAAGGCGTTGAGTCTGATCTATCTGAGCTTGCTGGTATGTCTCCAGACATTCTTCAAGCCCTTGTAGAAAATGATATTACAACGCGTGATGGCTTTGCCGAGCTTGCAACAGATGAGCTTATGGATATGACGCCATCTGGCATGTTGTCTACATCTCAGGCCGAAACATTGATTATGGAAGCCCGTAAGCACTGGTTCGAATCTGAAGAGCAAGAAGGCGATACAATGAAAGCATCTGAAGAGAGTCTTGCAAGCCTAGAAGGCATGACGGATGAACTTCTTGCTGTGCTGACTGAAAAGGAAATCGCAACACGCGACGACCTGGGTGAACTTGCAACGGATGAGCTTATGGAGATTCTTCCTGAAAAAATGCTAACAGAGAAAAAAGCTGAAAGCATGATTATGGAAGCCCGCAAGCACTGGTTTGCAGACGAAGTAACTTCAACATCAACGGCGCACGCGTAAGCGTCCCGCCCAGATGTAGATAGGAACCTCAACGTATGAAGCCCCACACGCCCGCACCACAGTGCGCCATTTGTGGGGCTTCTGCTTTTGTAGAGCTTGTAAAGGATGAGTCTGGCGTATTTTGGCCGGCACATCCAGGACACGGGCTAGAGGTCACGCAGGTTTGTTTAAACACGTCTTGTTTAAGCGCGCTTGAAAAAGGGGAAGAGCTTCCCCATAAGATAGACAGCTTTTTAAAGAAACAAGTCTGTTCAGCACTGGGGCTCGCACGAAAATCGGGTCATATTGTTGCAGGACAGGATGATGTAGATGCCTGCTTTAAATCTGGCAAGGGAATAAAATGCGTTGTTGTCGCCGGAAATGCTGGCGCTTCTACGCAAAGACTTTCTAGGAAATGGTTGGAAAAACTTGACGTTTTCTACCTGCTGGATAAAGATACGCTTGGCTGGAGCCTTGGCTTCACGTCCTGTAGCGTTGTAGGAATTAATGCTAAAGCAAAAAATGCACGTGCAGAGCTAAAACGCTACGCAGAGTGGAATGACACGAGAAAGGTGATCAATGAGCGATAAAGACAACACAAACGAAAAGCCAAAAACTTCAGGAACGCTAAGCCTAGGAGGAACCCTCAGTGTTGGGGGCGCTCAGTCTCGGCCAAAAAGCGGGATTGCTGTTGAGGTTCGTCGCCGTCGTTTTAACACGCCAGCAGAAGCTGGTGATGCTACAGCTCAGATTGATATGTCTGAAGATAGTGAACTGGCACGCCGCGCTCAAGCCCTCGAAGAAGCGAAGAAAAACGCGAAAGAGGAAGAGATGCGCCGTGATGAAGAGCGTAAGCAAGCGGAACAACTTTCTCAGATGAAGGCCGACCAAGCGGAAGAAGTAAAACGCCGCGAAGAAGAAGAGGTTCTACGACTTGAGCAAGACCGTCTCGCTAAAGAAGAAGCGGAGCGTATTGCAAAAGAAGAAGCAGCACTTGATGCTGTTCGTAAAGAAAAGGCTGCACGCCAAGAACGTGAAACAAAGCCTGCAAATGATCGCCGCCCTGCGAAATCTAAACCTGCTGAAAAGCGCACAGGCCGTGCAGCTTACACAGGCGGACTTGGTCAGCGTTTCCGTACGATCCCTAATTCAAAACGCCGCGGTAAGAAAAACGCAGGTCCTATCATTCAGGAAGAGCGTGAAAAAGTAATCCGCGATGTAGAAATTCCAGAGAACATTACTGTGCAAGAGCTTGCTTCTCGTATGAGTGAAAAAGTAGGTGATGTTGTTAAGCAGCTTATGATGATGGGTCAAATGGTGACGCAAAACCAAACGGTTGATCAAGATACAGCTGTTCTTCTTACAGAAGAGTTTGGCCACCGTTATACAACGGTTAGCGATGCAGCTGTTGAAGAAGAAGTGATGACGTTTGAAGACGATGCAAAAACTCTTGCAGGGCGTCCGCCAGTTGTGACTGTCATGGGGCACGTTGACCATGGTAAAACAACCCTCCTAGATGCACTGCGTACAACAGATGTTGTTGGCGGTGAAGCGGGTGGTATTACCCAGCACATCGGTGCTTATCAGGTTAAAACTAAAACAGGTAAACATGTAACTTTCCTTGATACACCAGGTCACGAGGCCTTTACGGCGATGCGTGCACGCGGTGCCTCTGTAACGGATGTTGTTATTCTTGTTGTCTCTGCTGATGATAGTATTATGCCGCAAACAATTGAGGCGATTAACCACGCGAAAAGCGCAGAAGTGCCAATTATTGTTGCCATTAACAAGATTGATAAGCCAGATGCAAACATTGACCGTGTGAAGCAAGACCTTCTAAGCCATGACCTTATTCCAGAGGACTTTGGTGGTGATGTTGTGTGTGTACCAATTAGTGCAAAGCAACGTACAAACTTAGATGACCTTGTTGAGATGGTTCTGCTTCAAGCTGATATGCTTGACCTGAAGGCCAACCCAGAGCGCCGCGCAAATGGTATTGTGATTGAATCTCGCCTTGATAAAGGGCGCGGACCTGTTGCGACAGTTATTGTTGAAGGGGGAACGCTAAAGAAAGGTGATATCTTTGTTATGGGTACGGTTCAAGGACGTGTACGTATGATGTTTGATGACAAAGGAAACGTGATTAAAGAAGCGCCTCCAGCAATGCCTGTAGAGCTTGTTGGTTTGCAGAGTGCTGCGGAAGCTGGAGACGAGTTTGTTGTCGTTGAAAACGAGCGTAAAGCCCGTGAAATTATTGACTACCGCGAAGAAAAACGCCGTGAAGCGATTGCCGCTTCTGGCCCTTCTGCTGTAGATCTTTTGTTTGGCCGTATTAAGGAAGGCGAAGATACAATTCTTAACGTTGTCCTTAAGGGTGATGTACAAGGTTCTGTAGAAGCCATTAAAGATGCGCTAAACAAGCTTGAAACAGCTGAATCTAAAGTAAAAGTTGTTCATAGCGGTGTTGGTATTATTACTGAAACAGATATTACACTAGCGCAAACAGCAAGTGCAGCTGTTGTTGGCTTTAACGTGCGCGCCAACCCACAGGCCCGCACACTTGCAGAGCGTGAAAAGATTGATATCCGTTACTACAGCGTTATTTATAACCTGATTGATGATATTAAAGCGGCTATGGCTGGTCTTCTTTCTCCAGATGAGATGGAAAACACGCTTGGTCAGGCTGAAGTCCGCCAGATCTTTAAAGCTGGTAAGATCAAAATTGCTGGTTGTATGGTGACATCTGGTGTCATGCGCCGGGATGCTAAGGTTCGCCTTATCCGTGATGGTAAAGTGATTCTTGATGGTCAGATTGATGGTCTGCGTCGCTTTAAAGATGAAGCTAAAGAAGTGGCAGAAAACTACGAGTGTGGTATTACACTTGTGAAGTTTGATGACGTTCATGAAGGCGATATCATTGAAGCTTACGAAATTGTTGAGATCGAAAAATCTGTAGCTGACCTTGAGAAAGCAGCGAAAGATAAGCGTGATCAAGATGAGCTAAATGAGCTAGAAATGGCAACAAGTCCAGATGACGAGTAGGCTCAGCCTTACATAAAAAGCCCCGCTGGTTGCGGGGCTTTTTGTTGTCGATTTACCAGCGCACAAAAATAGCAGGAATAGCAAAGGCTAGAATTGGCGGGAAGATAAGAGTGACCCACCATACGTCAACAAAGCTGAGCGCAATGATAGCCAAAAGGGCGACGACCCATCCAGAAATCATATTGCCAATGCCGCTGAAATCATAGTCGCCACCTTGTGTTGGGGCAAGCATAGGTGCAATAAAACTGAGAGTCAAGGCGCCAATTGTAGCAAGAAACATAATGCTCATTTGTCAGCATCTTTAGTAATTTTACTGAATATTTTTAGGCCAAGGTTAAAAGCACGCACGCAGACGGCTGGACCAAATACGAAAATCCACCACGCTGTTGCGCTTGATAGTAGCACCATGAAAACAATGCCAACAATTATGTTTAGTACAAAGGTACCAAGGGGTTTAAAGCCTTCTGCGCCGGTATCGTTTTCATCAATGGTTGCGAAAGAGATAACAACAATGAGGGCAAAGCTGAAGAGTGCCATAAGAAAGAAAATAAAGCCTGATGTGGCCATAGTAAGTCTCCTTTATAGAAAGGTTGAGTGTTAACGGAGGTGAATCCAAATGAGAGCTTTTGTTGTGAGCGCCGCAGCTGCGGGGCCAAAAATAATAACCCACCATGGCGCCTCAAAGAAAAAAGCAAAGAGCGCAATCGCAACAAAGGCAATGCCGGCAATTGCGCCAGAGTACATGAAGATACCCATGTGTGCGTGGTGAGGATCACCTTTTTGGTAAATAGCAGCAAGAAAGCCGCCTATAGCCCCAAGGACAAAAAAGAGGAATGTTGCCATGTGAACGGCACCTTTTATGAGATAAGAGGAAAGAAAGGTTTGAATTAAGAGGAAATTAACGTGAGATGTATACTATGTCAACAGAAAACGCAGAACCCAAAGGCCTAAAGCAAAAGAAATGAGGGTTCCAAAAATGGAAAGCCCTATATATGTAAGGCTGAGTAGGTAATCTCCGCGTTCCAGGAGTAAAAAAGTTTCCATGGTAAATGTTGAAAATGTAGTGAATGCACCGAGACAGCCGATAACAAGGAAGGCTTTGAGAGGAAGCGATGCGTATCCTTTAAGAGCAAGGTATTGGATGAGGCAGGCTAGAAGAAAGGCGCCCAATATATTTACGCTAAAGGTTGCAAATGGGAAGCCTGAGCTGTGTGATGGGATAAAGCTATTGAGAGTATGCCTGCCAAGTGCGCCTATGGCACCGCCCAGTGCTACAGCAAGCCATATTGGCATTAGCTTGTAATCTCTCTTTTATGAAAGGTGAGGTACCAAGGAAAACGGCCTTCTTTATAAGCTTTTTTCTCATATTTGGTGCTTATCCACCATTTGGGCGGAGTACCCCAATCCTGTGGTTTAACGGCAGGGGCTTCAAAAAGATCAAATGTATGAACGTGAGCAATCATGTGATGCAGATATGATGGAATGTCTGTTGCCATAAAGTATTCCCCATCATCTTTAAGTGCGCGATAAACAGCCTTAAGGAAATCTTGGTTTACGATACGGCGCTTATGTTGGCGGCGTTTTGGCCAAGGGTCTGGATAAAGAAGACAAACTTGATCAATAATACCAGTTGGTAAATCATCTAAAACTTCTCTCGCGTCTTGGTTGGATATTTTCAGATTTGTAATGCCTTCTTTTTCACATTTGGAAACAAGAGATCGTAGGCCATTTTTGTAAACCTCAATACCAAGAAAGAGCTCATCTGGATTTGCTTTGGCGCGTTCAAAAAGGAGCATACCATTACCCATGCCGATTTCTAGTGTGATGCGCTCCGCCTTTGGCAGGTTTTTAGGGTCAAACAGAAATGGCTCTATGCGTGTTTCTAGTTGCTTTTGCGCTTCAGGGCTCATACGGCTAGCAACGCGCCCAAATGAGCGCGCGCTACCTTCTTTAACAAGGCGTTTATCCTGAGTCACTAGGCTGCAATTCTAACTGCTGCTTTAAGCTTTTCAGCAATATCTGTTTTTTCCCAGCTAAAGTGCCCAGCTTCTGTTGCTGTGCGTCCAAAATGGCCGTAAGAAGAGCTTTGGGTATAGATTGGGCGGTTAAGGTTTAGGTGAGTACGAATACCTTTAGGTGTAAGAGACACTGTCTCACGAATGGCCTTAATAAGATCATCATGAGTAAGACCAGCTTTCATTGTATCAAAAGTATCAAGGTAAATCGCGAGAGGTTCAGCCACACCAATTGCGTAGCAAAGTTGAATCTCGCAGCAATCTGCAAAGCCTGCTGCTACAATGTTTTTAGCAAGGTAACGCGCCATGTAAGCAGCACTACGGTCTACTTTGGTTGGGTCTTTACCGCTAAAAGCACCACCGCCATGACGGCTCATACCGCCGTAAGTATCAACGATGATTTTACGACCAGTAAGGCCTGTGTCAGCACCAGGGCCGCCGTAGTTGAATGAGCCTGTTGGGTTGACGAAAATTTTAGCTTCATGGGGGCTAAAGTGCGCAGGAATAATTTCTTGAATGGTATCAAGTACGATTGATTTCACATCTGCTTGTGTGACACCATCCATATGCTGATGAGAAATAAGAATCGTATCAACAGCCACAGGCTTGCCATCTTCATAAACAAAAGTTACTTGAGATTTAGCATCTGGGCCGAGGCGCTTTTCGCCATTTTTGCGTTTTTCTGCCATGCGGCGAATAAGCTTATGTGCATAGTAAATGGGAGCAGGCATCAGGTCTTCTGTGTCGTTCGACGCATAGCCAAACATAAGGCCTTGGTCACCAGCGCCTTCTTCTTTATCGCTATCTTCATCAACGCCCTGGGCAATTTCATTAGATTGAGAATGGATGCGGTTAATAATTTCAACAGTATCAGCGTTAAAATCACTATTATCTTTACCTGTATAGCCAATCTCGCGGATAGCTTCACGTATAACAGTGTCATAATCTGGTACATTCTTAGAGCGTACTTCACCTGCAACAACCACAAGGTTTTTGGTAACAAGGGTTTCTACCGCAACGCGTGCTTCTGGCTCTTTTTCAAGAAATGCATCTAGGATACTGTCGCTAATGCAGTCACATACTTTGTCAGGATGTCCTTCAGATACAGATTCGCTGGTGAAATAATAACGCTTTGGCATGAGATGTTTTTCCTTATCTTACTCTGCTCATAAAATAGACGGTAACAATGCCATGGAAAGGTTTAAAAGTCTATGGGAATATATGGAGATAACATGATTTTGCTTGCAATTTTGTGCACAAATTCATAATACTTTAAATTACATATAATAATGAAATTATGGAACACAAATGACAGACGTTTATTCATCTGACGATATAGACCCGCTGAGTAGAAAGCGTGGGTTCTTCGCGCTTGATCTTATTTTAGAATTAGAAACTGATATTGATATTGTTGCATGCGCTGATGCCGCTCTTGCAGCTATGGACGGTTATTTTGGATCTGAGATTTTTTATGCAGCCACATTAAAGATTGTGGATGATGAAACAATTCAAGGTGCAAATGCAGAGTTTCGTCATAAAGATAAGCCAACCAATGTGCTGTCTTTCCCTGATGGAACGGATGATGGTGAAGCCCTTTACCTTGGAGACATTATGATGTCTCTCGATACGGTGATGCGGGAAGCAAAAGAGCAGGTAAAACCTGTAGAAGAGCATATTGTTCATCTGATGATTCATGGATTTTTGCACTTGATGGGCTATGACCATGAGGAAGAGTCTGAAGCTGTTGAGATGGAAACGCTTGAGATTGAGCTTTTGCAAACATTAGATATTAAAAACCCTTATGAAGAGAAGGGGATTCCACGTGACTAATCGTATTATAACTAAGTTTTCAGATTGGGTGACGTCTCGTTTTAGTAGGGGGCTTCAAAAAGAGCTGAATGATATTGCCGTCAACCATGATGATGGAGAACCGCTTACAGATGAAGAGCGCGCCCTTGTGGCAGCGGCGCTTCGCTTTGATGAAATTGAAGCAGAGAGCATTTGCGTGCCGCGCTCTGATATTGTAACGGTTGATAGATCAGATGATTTTAAGGCTGTTCTTAAAGTGTTTATGGAATGTAATCATTCCCGATTGCCTGTTATTGATGGCAATAAAGATGACGTGCTTGGGTTTGTAACCATTAAAGATATTTTGCCGTTTATTGAAAAGCAAGATGAGTTTGCTTTAGAGAAAGCGCTACATATGACAACGTTTGTACCTGAAGGTATGGACATTGCCATGGTGCTTGCTTTGATGAAAAAGAACCATGTGCAAATGGCTGTGGTTGTAGATGAGTATGGCGGAACAACAGGCATTATTACCCTAAAGGACATTGTGGAAGAGCTTGTGGGTGAGGTGCATGATGAGCATGAAACACCAGAGCCTGTTATGATTATGCCGATGGGTGGGGGTGTTTATAAAGTTGACCCTAAACTTGAGATTGCTCTTTTAGAGCAGCGCCTTGATGTAAACTTAACGCCGGACCTAGAAGAAGATGACCGTGACTTTGATACAGTTGGCGGCCTTGTGTTCCACCTTGCTGGTAAAGTGCCTGCAAAAGGCGATAGCTTTACTTTAGAGGGCGGAAGCACATTAACAGTCACCGATGTGGATAATCGCCGCGTGCTTATGACAGAGCTTAAATCTGAGCAGAAGCTAAATTATATGGTGAATGCAGAGACAGGTAAGGCAAAAGCAAGTTAATGTCTTCTTTTTAAATGAACGCTCCTGTTAAGGGGCGTTTTTTTATGAGGCAATACCAAACAAAACCAGCCCGAAGGCTGGTTTTGTTGCATTGAAAAGCAAGTAAGTTTGTTATATGCGCATTGGCATAACAACAAACAGAGCTGAAGGATCTGCAGGGTCTTTAACCATGACAGGAGATGTGCCGTCTTTAAAGACAAACATCACTTCATCACTTTCAATATGTCTGCCGATTTCGCTCACGTACTTGGCGTTAAAGCCGATGCTCACTTCATCAGCAGTGTACTCAACTTTAAGGTCTTCAACCGCATTCTCTTGGTCTGGGTTGTTTGCTGTAATCATAAGGTTGTTCGGCTTTACGCTAAATTTAATAGAGCGTGATTTTTCATGAGAAAGAATAGCCACACGATCAACAGCTTGCATAAGCATCTGACGTGAAATATCCATTTCTTTATCGTTACCGTAAGGGATGACACGGTCATAATCAGGGAAGGCGCCATCAATAACTTTAGATGTCAGCGTAATGGTATCTGTCTCACACTGAATCTTTTTGTCGCTCACACGAAGTGTAACTTCTTTTGTTTCATCACAAAGCTTAGCAAGTTCACCAACTGTTTTACGTGGAAGAATTGTAGCAGTCATGTCTTTTGCACCTTCAGGAAGATCCATCTCAACACGTGATAGACGGTGGCCGTCTGTTGCAACAAAGCGAAGTTTAGGTTCTTCGTCATCAGTCACATGAACGTAAACACCGTTTAGGTATTGGCGTGTTTCGTCGTTTGATGCAGCAAAGATTGCCTTACCAAGCGTCTTTTTGAAAGCTGCAGATGGAACGCTAAAGCTTACGCCGTCTTTAAGAGTATCAGTGTCTGGAAAAGCTTCAGGGCTTAGGCAAGCAAGAGAGAACTTGGCTTTACCTGCTGTAATAGCAAGGCGTCCGCCACTGTCTTTAAGGTCCATATTCACCATAACGCCTTCAGGGATTTTTGAAATAATCTCGTAAAGTTTGTGCGCACTTACTGTTGTTGCACCTTCTGTTTCTACAAAGGCTTCAGCGCCCCCTTTAACAGTCATGTCATTGTCAGTCGCTGTTGTCATAAGGCGGTTATTTTCAGCCTTAAGAAGCACATTAGAAAGAATTGGAATACTGGTGCGTTTTTCCACAACAGATTGCATATGCTTCAAGTTTTTAAGCAGCGTTTCGCGAGAAATTGAAAGCTTCATAAATCTTCACCCTTTTTCAAAGATATTTGTCTTTATTGTTGTATCAAAAACACACTACCACAAAATGGGTGAAATGATAAACATCTAAACGCAACATTTAGTATGTTTTTTAGAAAGAGGTTGTTGTTAGAATTTTCTCAAGAAGCTTCACATCCTCTTTAACAGAAGGGTCTGTATCTATGAGCTTATCAATGGTTTTAACGGCGTGCATAACCGTGGTGTGATCACGGCCGCCAAAAGCGCGCCCAATATCAGGGTAGGACTTGGTTGTGCAGTTTTTAGCAAGGTGCATTGCAATTTGACGCGGTCTTGCAACAGCGCGGCTGCGGCGCGTACCCAATAGCTCAGACATTTTGATATTGAAGTGGTCAGTCACTTTGCGCTGAATATCATCAATTGTCACAGTTTTTTCATAGGATTTAAAAATGTCATGCAGGATCTCTTGCGTGGTCTCAATGGTAATTTCTTTTTGCACCAGCTGTGTGTGTGCAATGAGGCGGTTAAGTGCACCTTCAAGCTCACGCACGTTACTATCAATTTTTTCAGCAAGGAAATGTGCCACATCGCGTTTAAGGTCAACGCCAAGTATTTGTGCTTTTTCCTCTAGGATGGCAATGCGGGTTTCAAGGGAGGGTTTATGAATGGCTGTTGTAAGCCCCCATGCAAAACGAGAACGCAAACGGTCTTCAATGCCATCAAGTTCTGCAGGCGGTTTATCCGCTGTAAAGACAATCTGCTTTTTGCTATCCATAAGTGTATTAAATGTGTGGAAGAATTTTTCTTGGCTTTGCTCTTTACCAGCAATGAACTGAATATCATCAACCATAAGCAGGTCAGCATCACGGAACATTTTTTCAAAGGGTTCCATGTTTTTTTTGTTACGAAGGGAGCTTACGAACATATTCACGAATTTTTCAGCCGAAACATAGACAATATTAATGTTTGGATTCAGGCGCTTTTTCTCCCATGCAATGGATTGCATAAGGTGTGTTTTACCAAGGCCAACGCCGCCGTAAAGAATAAATGGGTTGTACTGCGTATCATCTGTTTCGCTAATGCGCTTAGCAGCGGCAAAGGCAAACTCGTTTGATTTACCAGTGACGTAACGGTCAAACGTGAAGCGTGGGTCAAGGGGGGTGCCTTGATGCATTTTGTCTTTTGAGCCTGCAAGGGATGTCGGTGCTGCTACGTTTGCAAGGGCGCCCGTGGCTTGAGACTGTCCTGGCGCTGGTGATGGCTGGCTTGATGCTGCCGTGCTAAGCTCACCCTTGAGAACGTAAGTGATTTTTACGTCAGTGCCTGCGGCCTGCTTGAAAGCAGATGTAATGGTATCGGCGTAATGGCGTTCAACCCAGTTACGCATAAAGCCGCTTGGTACAACAACTGTTGCGCTGCTAGGAGATGAATGTTCAGGAGAGAAAGAAAGAGGAGCAATCCAGCTATTGAAGCTCTGTTCACCAACATCAGATTTGAGAGTGTCGCAGACAGAATTCCAAAGTGTACTGGTCATAAGAGCTCCTTATTATTAAAATAGGGGGTATTACGCCACCCCCTAAAGCGTTTAGTAAATAAAGCTTATTTACCAGCAGTCAGAGTGCGAACACGTGTTGCAAGACGAGAGATCTTACGGCTTGCTGTGTTCTTTTTCAGGATGCCGTTACCGACAGCTTTGTGAAGCTCAGACATCACTGCTGTGAAACCTTTACCAACTTCTTCTTTTGAAGGTGTACCTGAATCAAGAAGAGTTTCAAATCTTTTAACTTCTGAACGCATACGTGTGCGAAGCATTTTGTTACGTTCTGTACGTTTTTCTGTTTGGCGGATTCGTTTACTCGCCTGTGCACTGTTAGCCATGCTATTTTCCTTTATATTTAAGGGGTTGTTTTGTTTGAGCGTGCCCTAAGCTTGTTAGCCGCAGGTTTGCTCTATCTTTGCTTGAGTCTGTAGTCTTTCAGTGACCCGGGTGGCAAAGGGTTTCCAGTTATCCACATGTTGTGAACGCTGATAAGCACTGAAAATAGGTGTTTTTTATGCTTCGGTCAAGTTCTAAAGCAAAAAATTATTGAGATTTATCCACAGGGTGTTTCTTTTGTTGGTCTGCCTCTTTTGTTGGCGCGAATATTTTATGGATATAGTGAATATCTGCGCTTTCCATAAGATCTGCGATATCTTTTGTATATGTGCTTTGTGTAAAGCTATGTGCAACGCTTGTTATTCCAGGTGTGCTGCTGAGCGCGCTAATGCAGGCTTGGTGGAAGGGTAGAGATGAAACAAGAGTGTTTAGGTGCGCTCTGAGCGGTTTGATCTTATTGTTGTTTGCAGCCATGAGGGCATTTTCGATTTGAGAGCATTCTTCAGTTGATATTTGGCTTTCTAGAAGATTTTTAATTTGCCCGTAATGTGCCAGCCCTTGAATGTGTGAAATATAAGGGGAGGTTTCAGTCTGTTCATTGCATGGCTTGGCATTGTACTCAATAAGCCTAACGCTACCAAAGTGCGGGTGCAGGGCGTTGAGGGGGCGTTGCGTAATGACGCTTAGGCCCATGCGTGAAGCAAGGTCTAGGGTTGAGCATGTTTGCTTGTCGCCCCTTTTATTGAACTCCCATGTGCTTTTTTCTGTCAGCAGTTCTGTTTCAATTAAATTGAACGGGGCTGAAACCATTTTAAAGGCGCTCCGTTTTTTGCGGCCCCATGCTTTTTGCGCTGCTTCTCTTGCCAGTTCTGCATATGTGGCAAGGCATGTGTGTGTAGGCATGCTTGAAGGGGCGCCAAAGGTTTGGCTGGATAAACCGTACCCTTGAATCTCTCCTTTAATGGTAAGCGTTTCTAGCCACTCAAAAAGAGAGAAGATCAGCGATTGTATTTCGTCTGAGGCCAGCCCTTGTAATGACAGCATTTCAGGCTCTTGAATGAGGACGTAATCTGTTTGCTTTATGCCCATTGTTTGCAAATGGATTTGATATTGATTTTGAAAGGCGCTGAGCTCGCAGGCCTGAATTTTACTCAAGATGATGCACTGGTCTCTTTCTATGTGCCCTTCTTCAAGGGCTGCTTTCAGGGCCTTTCCTAGTGCAAGTAAATCTTCTCCGTTACTAAAAGATAAAGAGCAATCAATCAGGTTACATCCGTGTTTGAAGGCTGTCTTTAGTGTGGATTCTTGATGTTTGTTTTTATGGAACCCTAATGTACCAAAGCAAGACTTACTTACTGTTTTTCCATCTAAAATGCGCCAAGAGTCAGGGCTTGTTTTAGGGGCGTTTTGCCACGTTATGTCTGCAAAAGTTTTAGTGCCTTCTGCTGTGGCATGGCCAGAAGTTGCTGTTGGAATCTTTAATGTGTGTACATCCATGTGCATTATCCATTGAATTTTTTGTAGGGGTATGTAAGCATAAGCACATATTACACAAACAATAAATAACAAGAAAGAGTGATTCTATGAAAGCTTGGCTTTGGAGCGCAGTTGTTCTTGGTGGTCTTGGTGCGTTTGCGCTTACGCAAGGGGCTCCTGTAACATCGGCACATGCAGAAACGGATATTGAGAAAACAATTGAAAGTTTTATTAAAAATAACCCGAAGCTGATCGCGGACACTCTTGATGGCTACCTTATGAGCAAGCGCCTTGATGATGCGCATGCTGCTGTCAAAGGCGACCCGACAATTGGTCCTAAAGATGCTAAAGTTGTGATGATTGAGTTTGGTGACTACCGTTGTGGTTACTGCCGCCGTGTGCAAGATACGCTTGCTGAGCTGCGCGAAGAGTATAAGGATCGTGTGCTCTTTTCTTATAAGGCCTTCCCTATTCTTAGCGAAGAGTCTTTCAGTGCAGCCCTTGCGGTATCAGCTGCGCATAAGCAAGGTAAATTCTGGGAATACAATGGCAAGGTTTGGGATAACCAAAGCCGCCTAAGCGAAGACCTTTATGTTGAGCTTGCTGAAGAAGTTGGTCTCGATATGGATAAGTTTAATAAGGACCGAGAGTCTGATGCTTTGAAAGAAATGATTGGTGCATCTTCTGAGCTTGCGCAAAAGAATGGCGGAAGCGGAACACCTTTCTTCCTTATCAATGGTAAGGGCGTAAGTGGCGCACAGCCAGTTGAGGCATTTAAGGCGACCCTAGATGATATGCTAGAAACGTATAGTGCTCTTTAAGGGAGTTCATTTAAAGCAACGGGAAAGGAAGGTCTTATGAAGCCTTCCTTTCCTTTGTTTTTACTTGCAGGTGTTTTGCTTGTTATTATGTGTGCCTTTCAAATTGCAGTTATTTTAAATCCAAGCCTTACCCTTCCAGCGCCTGAAATTGGCCCGTTAGGGTTTGATCGTATGGTGGAGACGCATCCTGTCACGCGTCATCGTCAAAAAGAGCAGGCAAGGGTTGCACAGCAAAAACTTGGCGTAATGCCAGATGTTGAACATATTCTAAAAGCTTATGATCCTGCGTCTGTTTCTGCTGCCATTGAGCCTGGCTATCTGACGCAGCAGTTTGATATTCCTGTTGAGAGTTTTAACCCTCTTATTGGTCGTGGCGGCAGTGCGGCCCAAATTATTATTTTTACAGACATAGATTGCGAACAGTGCCGAAAGCGCTTAAAGGCATTTTTGGATCAGGTTGACCTGTACCGAGATGCATCTCGGTTTGTGCTCAAGTTTTTGCCGTCTGAGGCTGATGAGTTCCGTGGAGGGATATTTATGCAAATGGCTTGGCAGGGTGGTGTGTTTCAACCATTCTTTACTATGGTACTCAGCCATGAGGATCAGCTCACACCAGGAGACTATGTGAACTATCTAGAAAAAGCAGGGCTGGATCTTGCTGCACAGCGTGTCATGATGTCTGAGCGCATGAGCCTTATGATTCGTGACCTTCAAAAAGATATACACCTTGCCGCATCTGTGAAAGTGCGCAGGCCTAATGGTTATTTTTTAAATGGTAAGCGTCTTGGTACAAAAACACACCCGCTAGAAAAAGCGGAAGCTTATATTCTCTCTGTCCTTTCAGGACAAGATTTTTAATAGATATAATTTAAGACTTTAACTTGAAAACGTGGCTGCAGTATGGGCAAACCACTTGTTTTTCATCGCCCATATCAAGGTAAATGCGCGGGTGGCCAGAAAATTCAGGTCCGTCACAGTGTGCTTTTTTACTTGTCACTTCTGTCACTTCTTTGTTGGTTGCTTTAATTGGCTCAGACATTTTTCTTTTTCCTTGTGTTTTATGGCGCGCCCTAAGGGAGTCGAACCCCTGGCCTTAGGCACCGGAAGCCTACGCTCTATCCAGCTGAGCTAAGGGCGCGTACATGGCTAATATGCCTAAAGTGTCGCTTTTTCTCAAGTTTTTTGTTTCTACTCTTTGCTTGTGTATGTCTTATGGTATCTTGATCTGAATTTGTTTTATAAGGGGATTTTTTATGCGTGATTTTGTTACTGGTTTATATCCGTTGTCTGAGCCATTTAATGTAGGCCACCTTGATGTGGGTGAGGGGCATAAGGTGTATTTTTCAGAAAGTGGAAACCCCAAAGGGCAGCCTGTTATTGTGTTTCATGGCGGTCCTGGAAGCCAAAGTAAGCCCAAGCACGCACAAATTTTTAATCCAGAAAAATATCGCATTATTATGTTTGATCAGCGCGGTTGCGGGGAGAGTATTCCTGCAGGGTCGATTGAAAATAACACCACACAAGACTTGTTGGCTGATGCAGAAAAGGTTCGCGTACACCTTAATGTTGAAAAGTGGCATGTGTATGGCAGTAGTTGGGGGAGTACGCTTGCTCTGCTTTATGCACAAGCTTATACAGATAAGGTTGCGTCGCTTGTTGTGTCAGCGGTATTCCTTGCGGATGATTTTTCCAGTAAATGGATGAATGGTGAGGGGCAAAATTATATTTACCCTGCCGAGTACGAAGAGTTTAAGTCTGTTGTTTTAAAAAATGGAGAGACATGTACGCGTGCTGCTGTAATTGATGGCCTTTTAAATGGTCATTTTGGGCGTAAGCGAGAGGTTAGTAATGCGTTTAGTAAGTGGCATTTGTGTGGGATGAATATGGAGAAAAGTACATTTGATCCCGAGCTTATGGCGCATGATGAGATAGAACATGCTGTGTGGATGAACTACATATTTGCCCATTACGACCAAAACAACTTCTTTATTGATGAGGGACAGGTTATCCGTGACATGGATAAGCTTAAAAATATTAAAGGGTATGTCGTTCAGGGTCGTTTTGATATGTGCTGCCCGCCTAAAGGCGCTTTTGATGTTGCAAGTGCGTGGCCTGGTTGTGAGTTTATTCCAGTGCAGGAAGCCTCTCATAGCACAGGCGCGCTTCACTTTAGTCAGGCTCTTGTAAATGCAACAGATACTCTTGCTGATCGGTTCTCAAACTAAAATCACTCTTTATACTCGCATAGAGAAAAGAGTTGCGCTAAAATGGCTGCCATAATAATAAGACCCCGCGACGTAAGAAAGGGAATAACATGACCAAAACAGCAGTAAAATCAACTGAAAGAGGATACCCAGAAGGCTATAAGCCAACTGATGATGAGGAATATATGGGTCCTCAGCAATCTGCATTTTTCAGAGATATGCTACTGACGTGGCGTGATGAGCTTTTAAAAGAATCTCAAGAAACAATGCGCGAGCTTAAAAATAACAGCGCAATTGAGTCTGATTTGAATGATCAGGCATCTCTTGAATATGAGCAAACGCTTGAACTACGTACGCGTGATCGTGAGCGTAAACTTATCAATAAAATTGATGAGGCGCTTGAGCGTATTGAAGAGGGTGAGTTTGGTTATTGCGAAGAAACGGGTGATCCAATTGGTCTTGGCCGTTTGATGGCACGTCCTATTGCAACACTTTGCATTGAGGCAAAGCGCCGCCAAGAGAAAAAAGAGAGCGGGTATGCCGGTTAAATCTTCTTTACAGAAGGTTCGCGGCACGCATGGGGAGCTTTTAGAAATCCTTATTTGTCCGCAAACGGGAGGCAGGCTCCAGTATGACTCAAAAAATAATCGTCTCATTAGTCCCTCTGCAGGCTGCGCCTATCCTATAAGGGATGGTGTGCCAGTGATGCTGGCAGAAGAATCTGAGCCATGGCAAAAGGGAAAGAAATAGTTATGACAGCGCCAACAAGTCTTACGTTATCTGCTGATAAAAAATTACTTAAAGTGAGCTTTGAAGGTATGGGAGAAACAGCCCTTTCTTCTGAGCTCTTGCGGGTGGAAAGCCCTTCTGCTGAGGTGCGCGGTCATGGTGCTGGTCAAAAGCGCCTTGTGTACGGTAAAAAAAATGTCAAAATTTTAAATATTCTCCCTGTGGGGCAGTACGCGGTGAAGCTTGTTTTTGACGATGGTCACGATACAGGTATTTATACATGGGATTTTTTGCAGGATATGGCAGAAAATAATATGGAAATGATGGGCGCTTATACAGATGCTCTTAAAGAGCATAAGTTGCCGCGCGTTATGGGCTGCGGAGAGGGCTGTGGATGCGTTTAGTTTATGTCATAGTATGCTTGTTTGCGGTTTTTCCTGCTTTTGCTGGCGTTGAGTTGCGTGGTGCTTGGCTTAAGCCTTCAACTCATGGCCTGAGCGGTGTAATCTCTATGGATCTCCTCAATACTACAGATAAAGACATGGAGCTTGTGGGTGCAGAAATTTCTGAGAGCCGACGTATTTTTCTTCAACAGACAGAGCTTGGCGCGTTTGGGCGTCGTAGTCTGCGTCCTGTTTCTAGTGTTAAAATTCCAGCGCAGTCTTTTGTGACTCTGGAGGAGAATGGTTTACATATTATGCTTCAGGGTGTAAAAGACGCCTTAATGGTTGGTGTTGAAGTGCCTGTGACACTTCAGTTTAAAAGCGCACCAGCACAAATAGTGCGCATTCCAGTACTTGGGCGTGCGCCAGATGAAAGGGACATGTAATGATGTACGTATTCGATGTAGACAATACTCTTGTAGCGTCTAGTTTTTCAATGACAGATGAGATGGCAGCGCTTTTTAAAGCCTTTGTAGGGGATAACCCTTATGTGCTTTCATCAGGCAGCGATTTAAAGAAAATGAAAACACAGGTCCCAGCAGATATTTTAGAAAATGCTTATGCGCTTTTCCCTGTAATGGGCGGTGAAATGTGGGTAAATGGTGAAATGAAATACCAGCGCACATTTACATGGCCAGAAGGTCTTAAATCTATGCTGGAAAGTCAGCTTGAGGCCAGCGATTACGAAGTGCGTACGGGCGAACATATCCAAGACCGTACAACAATGGTGTGTTTCTCAACTGTTGGTAAGGCAGCAACGC
>CAXHDG010000009.1:0-70212 GCA_964015495.1 uncultured Magnetococcales bacterium | reverse complement strand
CAGCGTCAGATGTGTATAAGAGACAGGTGTATTGCTGTGAGAAAGTGGCGGCGAGTGACCAGAAGTTTTCCATTAGCTCATCAATTTTTTCAGGCGTTGGCTTAGCTTTCTTAGCACCATCAGCTTCCAGCACACCCTCCCAGTCAACAATAGCCACCCGAGCAAGGCCAATAGCAAGGTATTGTTCTGCTAACGCTTCACGGACGCTTGCGTTTTCAATATCTGGTAATTCTTCAATACCAACACCGACATCTTTGCGTTTTTTATATTCTTCCCCAATGGCTGTAAGTTTTTCATTCATAAAAGCGCGGGCAGCGTAAAAAACTGCACTGGTGCATGGACGTACTTTTACCTTTACGCCTACGCCAAGCTCTAACCAATAGGGTTCTTTCGGGATTTGTAGTTTAAGCATGAGTTTCTCCTTAATAGCTTACGACATCGTTGGTTAAAGTTACCTTGACCATGCAACCTTCTAGGGCATCTTTTGCACCTTGAAAATCGTAACTGGCTTCTACGCCACCGGGGCCGCTAATAGAGCGTTTAGGTTTTGGCAGATACACTTCAAAACATTCAATAATGAGGCTATTGTTAGCATCAATCGTGTAAGCCATTTCAAGGTCAACGGGTGTGCCAGCACGAGCTGCATCCATAAGCGTGGTATCGGCGTAGCGAACAGAAACAGCACCTGAAAGTGCAGCAACACCGGGGTCTACGGCTTCAATTTTACCGTCATCACGTATGGTTTCTACTTTCTCGAGGTTATTACTGTAGGTAAGCGATGCTGAGGTTACGTTACCCAGCAAGCTTCCACCTTGTTTAATGCTTCCCTGAAACTGGGAAATACGCGTAAACGTAGCTTCTTGCGGAGCTGCATCAATCGTTGCAACTTGAGCGGTTTCAGCTTGGCCAATAAGGCTAACAGTTGCCTGCGCTTCACCGCTACGCTGGAAATTAAGTGCTATTGAATTGGCTCGTACGCCAGTAAACAGCGGGAAATCTGGAATATCAGGCAGGCCAGTTTCAATGCTTAGGCTTGGAAGTGTTGTTGCACCTGATTTAAAGGCGTGAGTATATGGCCCAACGCCTGTGGTAATTGGCGAACCAAAAACAGCCTTTAACCACTGGCCAATGTTACGCATATCAAGAGGAATAGTAATATCACCATCCACATTAATAACATCTTGATACGGTTGGGTTGGATCACGCCCAAGTCCTAAAACGTTCGATTCAATCAACCCTTGAGATGAATCCAATTCACTAGAAACAAAGGGCAGTAAATGAAAAGCCCCAGCAGCTGGGGCAGTTCCGTAAGTCGCTTCAAACGCTAAGAGTAACCTTGCGTTCCATCCGTATGCTCTTGCCATAGTGTATTTCTCCTTATTTAAGCGGGTTACTCGTTACATATTCTAAAATAACGCCAATAACAGCGGCTTTAACCGTTGGTGCGCCATCGATAATTTCATTAACAAACTCGGGGGCTGTAGGTTGGATATTATCCACCACACCGTTAAGTGTGCCAGCCAGCTCAATGGCATTGCCGATTTGCTGTATCAGAGCGTCTAAGACTGTATCTCTCGTTGCTTGATCAGCTTCTTGTACCAAGACTTCAATTTCCACCATATGACGATAGATATAGCGTGTGGGTGAGAGGATGATTTCAGGTTCACCAATTTCACCATCTCTCACGATGACCAAACCTTCGGTTGGTATTTTGGTTGGTAACGGTTCATTGCGTTTAAAAACTGGCCCAGTAATGCCGTTTATAGCTACAAAAAGATCGTTTACAGATTGTTCTCTAATGCTTGGCATTATTCACTCCAATTTTTTAGTATTAAGTTAGGTAAACGGCTTTGCCATTTACGAGCGGTTTGTTGAAAACTGGTTACTTTTGGCATTTTTACTTGTGGTACAAGGAAGAACATCACAACGGTGCTGAGATTTTTGCCAGTTTTCAAGTTGCGTTTGCTTGCTTTGCGAAATCCACTCAGTTCGCCTGTTTTGCGTTTGTAAGAGGCTTGTACGTTATCCGCCACTAATAAAGATGGGCCATTTTTACGATAGACAAAACGTAGCTTTCCAAAGCGATGCTCAGGGAAGTTGCTTGGGCTTATGCGCTTACCACCAATGCCACGTTTGGGCGCGTTTGGCGTTGGAACGGCCAACCACCAGCCATCTTTAGAGCGAATAACTGTGCCTTCATCAAAACCAGCCATAATTTTACTTGCTTTGGTGTAAACAAGCCCAGCTGCACGAATGGAGTTTTTGCCTTTTGGGTAAACATTGCCACGCCATGTATTTGCCATACGCTGGCCAAGCCCTGCAGATAAAACTTGGCGCCGCATATTAAGTTTAAGGCCATTAGTTGCTTCTTTTATACCTGTTGTAACTGCACGTTCAGCCGTTTGGGCTTCCTGCTTTAGTTGCTTTTTAAGGTTACCATGCAGGGCTGCTTTTAAACGCAGATTCATTAGTTATTCCAGCCAATAGCATCAACATCATCATTATTAGTAGCCTTTAAAACTTCCTGCTTTTTCTGCTCATATTTAGCCATATTTGTTTGCAAGTGAGCAGAGATGGCATCAACTTCACTTTGTTCCAAAAGACCTAATGCAGCATTACGCTGTTTAAATTCTGGGGCATCTTTGAGGATCGCTTTACGACAAAAATCTTTCAACATATCTAAACGTTCAGTTTGAGCTTCAATTAAAGAGCGGGCATCAGCATCTTCTATAATATTTTTACCGGTTGATTTAGGCTTAAAACCACCAATGCCATAAACTGTTTTCTTACTCATACTGTTACCTTTCTTAACCAAATAAGCGGCCAGCCTGCTGCAATGCTCCACGCTGAGCCTGCAACTTTAAAGCCGGGAAACACTGCAGGAAGAGGATCTTCGGCAATAATGCCTATGTCACTAAAAGGTGCTGTGCTGTTGAGGTATGAGTTGGCAGCTCCCATTGTGGAAAAGAAGGCCACATCATAGCCTTTAAACATGACAGCTCCACTGGTGCAATTCCCTGCCAGCCAATAAAGCTCACCACCTTTTAGAGATTGTTCAATAACAATCTCTTTTTCACCCGTTGTACTGCAATCAATAAAGCCAGCATCTAGAAGTAAATCCCCAGGTAAACCTTCTGCGTTTGAACTATAAATTCCAAGATGACAAAGTTGCCCTGCACTAGCCACCGTAACGTTAATTCCGATACGATTCACCGTGTTATCAACCCTTGTTTCAAATGGCGTCATAAACAAACGATCCGACCACATATCATCATTGGGCAGTGAAGAAGATGTGTTGTTCATAAACGGGCTAACGTAATACATGTCATCACGCATACCCAAAGAAACACCGCTAGCGCCAGAGCTACTACCACCTTCCAAAACGTCCTTATTTAAACGAACATCTTTCTTAATGTCTTTAGTGAATAGCATTTAGTAAACCTTTGTTAAATTTAATTAGTTTTATATGTTTCTAACTTCCAAATACGTCCATGCAAGTCTTTGCTTGGCTCTCCGTGAATTGTAAAAGTATCGCTACCAATTTGAATTTGATCGCCAGCACGAGGTGTTAAAATATCCGCAACTTTCACATCAAAAATATTACTTTCTGAGTGAACTTTGGTGTCGGCTACACCAAATACTTCATCAGGCTGCTTTGCAATTATTTTAATATTTATAGGATCGCCTCCGTCATTTGGCAGGTAGACAGCATCAACACCTAAACGGTTAAAAAGGCTGCCTACGGCTGTGCCAAAAAATGCTGGTGAGGTCATGACGGTGTATCAGCAATTTCAGTTTGATATTTATCCCAAGCTGCATCACGCTCAGCAGCTGAGATGTTTGCACCAAGTAAAGCCTCAATTGCATCAACATTAGGCTTGCCAGTGGTTTTACCGTAATCCTGTTCAGGGTCTAACCCAATAATGACTTCGATAATATCGTCAATGCTTGGTTTGGGTGCTGCATTAACAGTCTGAACTTGATTTTTCTCTTTAATAGAAGAAACAAACCCTCGATCAATGAGGGCTTTTGCGTCTTTTTCTTCTAGGTCAACTTCGGTGCCAGGGGGAGCGTATTCAACTGACTGCCCACGACCAACACGTAATGTTACATTTGTGATTACTTTTATCATTGTTTTTTCCTTTCTAAGCTACAGTTGCGCAGAATGATGCGTTTGGACGGTATGGCACGACAAGCGGCGCAGATTGTAGTAACAACCAGCGCACTGCTGGGTCTTCTTCAAGCCATGATTTACTGAAATATTGTTGCGCTTGATAGCCTGCTTTTTCATCTTGAATTGCACCATAACAACGCACACCTTCCAGCTGAATTTTACTCGATAAAATTACTGTATTATCAGGTAAAACTTGCTGGGTAACTCCAGCATCGTCTACATAAACATCTTGATAAACGAAGAACTCTAAATCACCAATTGAACCAACAAAGCGAACTTTTTCATTCCCTTGACCACGACTAATTGGACCAAATGCGAGGCTGTTATCACCAGATGCACGGCGGATATCTAGTAAGCGTTCCACTTTGTCATCCTCTTTGAAAAGTCTCCATGCTTTTGGGTCAAACACTACAGTTCTAGCTGCCGCACCAGATTTTGTTTGCACTGTGCCAGCCCAATCTTCTAAATCATCAATCATACTCACACCAGCTTCACCCCACTGACTACCCGGTGTTAATGCAACTGTGAGAGAAGCGTCACGTTGAAAATCAACTACAACAGTTGGATAATTATCTCCTGTAATTGTAGCTTTACCTGTACGCATAATTTCTGACGCCATAACTTCTTCACGGCGGTTGAGGTTCTCCAGCTGATTGGTAAGTGAACGGTTCAGAGCTGCTTCACGGCGTTGCATAGGCGCAAGCGTACCGCCAATGGTTTCACCAATGGTACGTTTTAACGGTGCATTTGGGTCAAAGCGGCGTTTGTCTTTCACATAAGCAGGTTTGAAGCTTTTGGTTTCAAAGCCTTCGTTATCTACCACTTTACCAGCCACAAGTGGGGATACAAATGGGGCTAAGCGAGGTTTTGATTTATCAATATCAAAGTGAATTTCTTCTGATTGTTCAGTTTGAATTTGCCCGAAAAATGTATCAAGTAAAAAAGATGATGGGCGTTCTAAACGCTCCACAACTTTGTTTAATACATGCGTATTAAAAATATCAATTGTCATAGTTATATCCTTTATATTTAAAACCCACTAGTGGGCTTTATACTGGTTGATTTGCACGTAGAAAGATGCTCTTAGAACGCAAACCATCGCTAATAGATGCCAGCGTGTGGCCTGCACCGAGGGTAAGAGCACTTTCGTTAAACTCACCAGCCAAATACACCACAGCTTCCACGTCGCCAGCGGTTGTATCTATTGTTTCAGCAAGGATTGCCTCTGGTGTTTCTGATCCATTAACAGCTGCTGATAGACTCAGCTGATATTTGCCATCAGCAGTTATTCTGCCAAGTACACTACCAACAGTTAGTGCAGCTGCACCTGTAACGGTAACTAAGCGTTCAATGCGAGGGTATTCGCCAGCAATTAAATTACCGGGAGCGTATGCTCCTTGATCTGTAAAACCTTCTGCGTTCATAAAACTCTCCTTTGCTAGTATTTAGAGATACGGTTGATAACCGCATCCATTTGTTGTTCTTCTTCACCCATATCTGCACCAACATCAGGGTTACCCATTGTGGCCATGGCTAAATCTAAAGGTGTCGAATTCGATACCTTTAAAACAGGTGCAGTTGCCATCATTTGCTGAACTAAAATAGCGTCCATATCTGTATCAAATGCCATGCTTTTAGCCAGATCTTCACGCCCTTCAGCTTCTGCACAATTCATAATGCCTTTGATGCGTTCACGTTCAGATTTGCTCGCATCTCTTGCAATGCTCGCCACTAAATCTGGCTGTTCTTGTTTTAGGGTTTCTATATCCATCGGGTTCTCCTTGTTTTCGGTTTTATTCAAAAAAACACCCTCCGTTTTAGGAGGGTTGTTATCAGCACTTGCAAGCTCGGCAATTATCCGCTCCAGCGAGCCAACACCTTCGGCCATGCCAGCATTTACGGCATTTGCACCAATAAGTATGTCGCCACCACCGTAGTTATCCAAAACTGCTTCAGGGGAAACACCTCGGTTGCGAGAGATGGTGGCAATAAACACATCTGCCATAGCATCAATACTAGATTGCAAGCGTTTGTGACCTTCATCTGTACTTGGGTCAATACGCTTATGGGGGCTTTGTGATGATACAATTTCAATTTCTGAGGCAGATTCTTTAGCATCTTTTTTGCGGTAAACACCAACTACACCAATAGAGCCAACGCTTGAAGTTGATGACACCACTATTTTGTCAGCTGCAGAAGCAAGCCAATAAGCGCCTGATGCAACATCACCTGAAGCGTAAGCCACAATTGGCTTTTTGCCTCGAGCATCAAAAACCATACCGGCAAGCTCGCTTACACCGTTAACTTCACCACCCGGAGAATCAATATCTAGGATAATTGCTTTAATCTCTGGGTTTTCCAGTGCTGTTGTGAAGTCCTTCGCTAGTATTTCATAGCTAGAAGCACCGCTAATTTGGGTGAAAATATTGGCGTATCTAAATAATGGCCCAACAACAGGAATAATTGCCACGCCATCACGTTCTATAACGGTATGCGTATTACGAAGTTCACGGCCAAGTTTAGCAGCTACTGCTTCAGGTTTTTCATTTTCCCTTGCTGCAACTTCAAGAATTGTTTGCAGAGAGTTCTCGGTAATTGCCCATGGCTCACCTGTTATTTTGTTCCAAATTCTCATCGTTTCCTCCATCTTTAGCCCCACGAGTGGGTGGCATTGTTTCCATTTGTTCTTGAATATCTTCAACAGTTAAACCTAGCTCTTCCATTTTGGCTTTTTCACGCGCACGTTGTTCAAGCACATCCTCCCAATCTTGGCCTTGGGTGGCACATTCTTCCTCTAAGGTTGAAAGCCCAATCTCCATGCGGATTTGTGATGCTTTAGCTTCTTTTACTGGATCAATCCATCCTCGGCCGGGGCCAATCCACTTACAACGCGTCCATGCAGCTTTATTACTGTAAAAATCAGGTGCCTCAACGAGGCCTTTGCTAATTGCTTCTTCAAGCCATAACTCATACACAGGTTTTGCCCATGCTGTTGCGAGCCACTGTCTTTGAGCATTAAAATAACGCCATGCTTCAAGCAAAGACGCTCTGGCACTTGAATAGTTGGTTTTAGAAAAGTCCTTCATTAACAGCTCAAGTGGCACATTAAGGCCAACCCCAATATGGCGGAGAACATTCTCCACAAAAGCACCGTAAGCGCTATTGGGACGGCTTGGCGTAAATGATGAAACCTTATCGCCGGGGAACACCGGAATAATAGAACCACCTTGCAGTTTTATCTGCCATTCGTTACGGGCAGCAATATAATCATCAACCGAACCTCCAAACATTTCGCCAATAGCTTCACCATCCAGAGGAGTTTCAATAAAAGCCGCCACCATGGCATTAACCACTGCCGCTTGAAGTTCAGATCGTTCATAATGGTCAAGCATCTTAAACAGAGGCATAACAGCGGTTAAAATAGGTTTTCCACGGCTTTGCCCTGTGCGTTCAGTATCGTGAATGTGCAAAACACGTTTGCGACCAAATCGTGTTATGGCTGGAATACGTTCCCATTCCATTGCACCATTGCTTATATTTAGCAACGCATCACCGGGGTGAGTTTTACGGATATGGTACGCTACAGGTGAACCGAACTTATCCAGCTCAATACCACCACGTAAATAACGACTGTCAGGCTTACCATAAGGGTTACAGAGGCGGTCAGGTTCTACAGTTTGCAAGGCTATTGCAAAATTTCCATCACGTTTTGGAAGCCATAAAGGCAAAACCAATGCTTCACCATTTATGAGGCTGGAACGAAAAACCTGTGTAGTTAACCCAACAAAAGTAAGCTGACCTGTGACATCAATCTTAGTATTTTCAGCCCAACATCTCCAATGTGATTCAACAGTGCGTGACCATTCATCAGCCCATTTCTTGGTTTTGCCAAGCACCCTAAAATCAGGCCGAGCAGCAAGGCGAAAACCAGTACCAACAATATTATCCACCAACGTTTGAATTGCACCGCTAGCAACACCGTTATTTCGTACTAAATCCCGAGAACGGGAGACTAGCGTTGGCAATTCTCCAAGTAAATCACTATCGGCAGAACCGAGCATAGGCGACCAACTAGAAAGTTCTCGAGCAGAAAGTGAAGCGGCACGATGAGCCACATCAGAAGCAGAATATTTACCGCCGTGCCACGCTACTTTTTCGCCATTTTTGTTGGTAACTTTTGCCATTTTTATCCCATAAAAAAAGGCGGGATTACCCGCCTTAATCAAATTAAAATTTACTTACATACAGTACAATGTTTTTTTGGCCAAACATTCCAGATAGATGTGGATATTAGCAAAATAACACCACCATAAAAGAACCAATTGTTTTCCAAGTAAAACTTACCACTAAGTAGCAATACAGATGCCAATATAGCGACAATGAACGGTCCATACCCACGGCGACTTTTTGCTTTCCAGCCTAACGCAATAAGAGAAATAAATAACATAATGACAGTTGCTGGCAAAATATAAGGCGTATAATTTACAAAGCTAATACCCATAGAGCTAAGCAAGCCAGCATAAAGTGGCCAACAAGCTGGGCAAGTTAATATTGGTGACGCCGCAACAATAGATGTAAGGATTGAAGGAATAGCTAAAAATACTTTTTTCATACGCTACTCCTTATTCAACGCTTGTTGAATCATTTCAACACTTGGCACACCCGTCATATTATCGTAAATACGGCAATTTCCAGTGGCACAGCAGTCACTTTTTTCTCCAGCAACATCTTTACCATTCACAAGAATCGTTGGTGAACCATACCCTTGGGTATAGCTAGGAGCATCTTTATCATGCTGATTCCATTCTTTCCAATCAGGTTTAATTCCTGCAGCTGCACATGCAGATTTAATAGTTTCCCTAGTAGCTTCAACATTAGGGCAACCATCAAAGTATATGAGTTCAATAGTCATTTTATCTATCCTTCATTTAGGTTTTTGATGATAGGGCAATTTTTATTTTCCGCATTATAGCAATCTGTTATCAACACTTTTAACTGTTTTTCAATACGTCGTAATGCATTAATTTTGCCTTGCACTTCATCTAATTTATGTTCTGCTAAACTACGTACATCTAGGCAGGTAGTGTCAGGATTCCCATTCAACATTAACAAATCTTTTATTTGCTTTAATGTAAAACCTAGCTTTTTAGCACGGAGGATAAAGCTCAATCTTTCAATGGAAAGTTCATCAAACTCTCTATAGCCAGAATCACGTATATGTATTGGTTTAAGCAATCCTTCTCGTTCATAATAACGAATAGTATCAATGCTTGTTCCTACATGCTTTGCAAGCTCACCAATTAACATTTTTTATCTCCTCATATAAAGTATAGGGTCTAGACTATACTCTAGAGTCAAGAGCATTGGTGAAAATAATCAAAATTTTGCTAAAATTGGACCACGGCGCATAGAGCCTTTGAGCTTGGCAATATCATTTTTAAGTTGGTTAATATAACGCTCCAGCTTGCTAATATCTGCCTGTGCGTAAGTGGCAGATCCGTAATTGCTAATACTCACCGTTACTTCTAACGTGCCAGTAAGTAGCTTATGCCTTGCTGTTTCTGCTTCTGTGAGGCGGGTTTGAAGTTCTGTTATATCTGCCATTTTATTCTTCCTTATAAATACGGATCATCAGCTTTCACCGTTTTGCGTTGAGAAAAGCGTGATTTAGTTGTTTTTTCTTGTTGAATTGTTGGTGTGTTTATCTGTTTTATTGGTTGAGCAAACGGTGGTTTTTCTTCTTCCACATAAGTACCTATGGCTCGTTCCAATTGCTTCCATTTGTACTCGCTCATGCGGTCAAGGCCGTAAATGGCAGCGGCAGCTCTTGCATAAACTCGGCAGTCCAAGGCTTCATTGTTACGGGTTGGATCTTTCTCCCAAATAGCCGTTGGCATGCCTCGGGTAACACGGATAATCCGCCGTTCTGCAGTGAGCTGTTTAAAAAACTCCTCGCCATATTGCGGAAAGTGGCACGCACCTGGCGGATACATTGCGCCGTCTGCCAAGGCTTCATCAGTTGGCCATTCCATTTTTAACCAACGATAAAGTTCAGTTTTAGCAACTGGACCAGATACGTTCCAAACTCTCAAACCTCGGCGTTTACCACCCACATCAGCCTTGGAAACACTTAAAATAAGTGATGTATCTCGGGCTTGACCTTTAATGGCAACTGCTGTTCTTGGTTGAGATGCTCTTGCACCAGAACCACCCCAAGTCGCCTGCGGGTGCTGTTTTACCCAGTCATAAACCGTTTGGGTAGCATAACCACTATCAACTGCCATTACTCGAATTGGCATCGTATTACCACTAACGTGAACCCAATCACGCTGTAAAATATGGCTTAAACGTTGCCAAACCTCAGGGCGAGCAGTGTCACCATCTAAAACGATATAATCAACCGACCAGCTTTCTTTGTTTCTGCCCCATGCTACAACTTCACATTCTAAACGGTCTTTTTGCACATCAACACCAGCAGTTAAAAACAGCCCGCCATCTGGAATTTTGCTTTGCTGATAAGTTTCCCTGCGTTCATAAATACGTTGCCATTCGGGTGCTTCGTGTTCTTCTTCAAACGGCTCACCAAGTACGGTGTTTACAAAGCCTTTCATTAAATCAGGGTGTTTTTTAGCTTGTTCAAACATTGCGGCAGCATCTGCCCAGCTAAACCAACCCACGGGGCTGTAAAGTGAGGATAAATGATAGCCTTTGGTGTCACTTTCTTTTTCAGCAGTTGGTCGCCAAACACCAGCTGCAAGCATGGCTTCTTTATGCTGCTCTTCTATTAAAAACTCGCAACATTCACAGCTGTATTTAGCTTCTTTAGGTTTGCCTTCAGGCCATTTAAGCTGAGCAAATTTAAGGTGTTGAAAATGACCGCAATCAGGGCAAGGCATAAAGAAGTAACGCATATCTGAGCCTTCAAATTCTCGCTGAATGCACGATATACCTTTTACTGTTGGCGTACTCACTAAAAATATTTTTCTCCGACGTTTAAAGGTGGCACTTCTGCGCTCTGCCAGCAAAATTGGATCACCTTCGCCGTCAACATCACCCGGAAACCCATCAACTTCATCCATAAATAAATATCGGGCTGGCATGGAACGTAAACCAACACCAGAGTTCGCCCCAGTAAGCACCAAAACACCTCCAATAAAATCCTTGGAAAGAACTGTGTTACCGCTATCACGTGATCGAGCAGGCTTAACCTTTTCACGCAATATTGGCATTTCATCCAGCATTGGATCAATTCGTTGCTTTGATTGGCGCTTAGCAAGCTCAACCGTTGGCGCAACCGCCAGCATTGGCCCCGGCGCCATGTGCATTACATAACCTATCCAATTGTTGCCAGCTTCCGTTCCGCCAATTTGTGCACCTTTCATAAAAACCACACGTTGGGTTGGTGATGATGGTGAAAGCTCGTCCATAATTTCTTTTAAATATGGCGTACGAGAAGTTTTCCAACGTCCAGCCTCCGCCGCAGACTTTTGCGAAAGCATGCGGTGCTCATCTGCCCATTCGGATACCTTTAAAAGTGGCTCAGGGCGTAGGCCAGCTGCCCAAGTTTGTAAAATATCATCAAGGCCATAGAAATTATTCGAGCTTTGTTGAAATATCTGCTGTTGCTTCAAGTTGTTCTCGGACATATTTCTCCAACCCTAAATGCAGTTTATGCGGATCTGCACCCGTTTCTGCTGCAAGTTGCGAGGAAATACGTGCAGGCCACTGAGTCCATGAATCTCTAAATTGGCGTGCCAAGGAAAATACTGTTTTTAGTGCTTTTTCACGGTCTATAAGTTTCTTTTCTAGCTCCTCCAGTTGCATGCGACCAATTTTTGCTTTGTTTACCATATCCAGTGCTTTGGCCTGCTGATAGGTGGCGATAGAGCTATGTTTTGCGGGCGTATTTTTTACTGGTGGAGTAGAGGTTGCTTCATCCGTAGCCATATCGGCAAATGCCCCACGGTGGCGTTTGGCATGATTGGTATTATCCTCCCATGAGCTATCCGCTTTTATTGGGTCGATTTTACCATCACTTCCTCTGGTAATACGCCCAGACTTTAGGGCATATCGTACTGCACCTTCAGTTACGCCACGATGTTTGGCATAGCCTCTGATAGAAAGCCCCATTTATTTACTTTCAGTTGGTGTTTCTTGTAAAAAATAACGGCGTTCATTTTCTATACGCTTGCTAGTAATGTCTAAATTACGGCTCTTTTTCAGATTAGCCAAGCTGCCGCGTACGGTATGAACCTTCCAGCCAGTTACCTCTGCAATTTTAGCAATAGTTGTGCCTTTTGGTTCTTTTAACATGGCTAGAATCATATCTGTTTTGGTTTGCTTTTTTATTTTAGTTGGCATGTGCTTTTCCTTGTTTTTTTGTAAATGCTTCGCCAGTTGCGAGAAGTATTGCTTCTTCCCCAGTAAACTCCTGCCAACGTTGAACGATGACATCCACATATTTAGGATCAAGCTCAATGAGGCGGGCGTGGCGGTTGTTTTTTTCACAGGCAATCATGGTAGTACCGCTACCACCGAAACTATCCAACACAACATCTTTCGTTTTGCTAGAATTTAAAATAGCTCGTTCCACCAGTTCAACGGGTTTCATCGTTGGGTGGAGTTTGTTTGCAACTGGGCGGTTTATAAACCAAACATCACCTTGGTTACGTGCACCACACCAAAAATGGTCGTTGCCATCTTTCCAACCATAAAGCATAGGCTCATACTGACGCTGATAATCAGCACGCCCCATAGTGAAATGATTTTTTGCCCAGATAACAAAGGTTGACCAACGGCCACCAGCCTGTGTAAAGGCTGAATGCAAGGTATGAAGTTCGCTCGAACTCATACAGATATAAAGCGCACCTTTGCTTACTTTAAGCATGTTTGAGCAGGCATCATGTAAAAATGCTTGGAACTCTTCGCCGAGGTTATCGTTTTTAATGGGACGGTTTGTGCCACGCATTTTATCCTTGGCCGAATTTGCGTAATTCACATTGTACGGCGGGTCGGTGAAAGTCATATCAGCAAGCCCTCCATCCATAACCTTTTCAACATCGGTCAGTTCTGTTGCACTACCGCATAATACACGGTGGTTTCCGCAAATCCATACATCGCCAAGTTTACTGATAGGTTCAGTTGGTATTTCTGGGACTTCGTTTTCACCTTCGGTATTATCTTCATCATCTAAACCAGCAAAGAGATCATCTAACTCTGTTTCACTAAATCCGATAACATCCAAATCAAAGTTGGCTTCTTCTAGTGCTTGAAGTTCTAACCGTAGTAAATCTTCATCCCAGCCAGCATTTTCTGCGATTTTATTATCTGCTAGCACCAATGCTTGCCTCTGTGCCTTGCTTAAATGGTCCAAACGAATAACAGGAACAGATTCTAACCCAAGCTTTTGTGCTGCAAGTAGCCGACCATGACCGGCAATAATAACATCGTCTTCACCAATTAAAATAGGATTAACAAAACCAAACTCCGCAATAGAACCAGCAATTTGCCCAATTTGTTCAGGCGTATGGGTGCGAGCATTGCCAATATACGGTGTTAGCTTTTCAGGCTGTAACTGCTCAATTTTAAGATTTTGTTTGGCCATATTTTTTCCAATTCTTAGGGGCGCGTAAATAAAAGATCCAGTTTTGGATCTTGGTACACAAAAGTGCGTAAACAAAGTTTGTTTACGCACCCAATAACATATTGATTAAATTAAGTTTAGGTGCGTAAATTTGCACCAAGTGCGTAAACAAAAATTTACGCAGTCACTAAAGAAATACTGCGCCCAAGCCTGCCGCATACACATAAAGCCCGCCGAGTACCTTTTAATCATTTAGGGGATACAAAACGACAAAACCGCAGGGTGTCCTGCGGTGTAAAGTTAACTCTAGCGAGCGTACCTATAGAATGGGCTGTTTTTGTTCGTGATGTCCAGAACTAATATGTTCGCGAACATTTTTTTATTTTAAAAAAGCAAATATTCCAGCAATAGCGCTGATAAAACCTATTAAAGATACTATCCAATGGGTTTTTATTGTTTCCATAAATAAGGTTTTATATCCGCCATATAGGTCTTTCCATGTTGAAAGAGTTTTTAATTGTTCCTCATAGGCTAACTGAGCAATATTAGCTAATATATCAGTTTTCCGAAGAGTTGATTGATACAACTTAACAAACTCTTTATTTTCAAATGCCGAAGCTTCTTCTGCTCCCTTTAAAAAATCTAGAGGTTGGATATGATTTTTTTCAATTAATTTTTCCAGTCGTGGGTGACCTATATACCCTTTACCATAAATTGATATGAGCACCCTAGACAGGTCATGCTTATGAGTGTCTGATACAATAAATTCTGGGTTACCTCCCAAAACTCTATACCTCTGTTCTATGGCTTGAAAGCCATAATTGCCATCACGCATATTCCAGTGTACGTAATGGTATGCTTGGTGTTCCTTGATGAAAGAAAAGAATTTATCAAGCATAGACTTTTCTAATGAATCATACTTATCTTCAATTTTATCAACATTAACTCCTTTGAGTTCTGCCTCTAAGTGTATAGAAAATGAATGTGTCTGGGCGGATGTAATATTTCTAAGAACTATGGCTGTGACACGAGGTGTTTTCCCATCAGTTCTGTCGTAAAAGCTTTCGCAAGAGTAGTGTATAATAAGGCCAAGTTCTCCTTTATCAAAAATATTTGATAAGGTACCTTTAGCTTCAGATCTTCTTTTTAAAATAATTGATGACATTTCTTATCCCCACAAATTACTCATAGGAATAGCCCAAAGGTTCTGACCAAACGGAACAACGTCACGACCACGGTACAACACAATACCGCAGATAAAATCCGCACCTGTGATGCTTTGCAGCTCTTCCAGTCCCTTGAAATCAACTTTTGAAACGCTGTCACGCTGTTTAACTTCAATAGCAGCAATTTGCCCATTTGGCTTTTCTAAAACAAAATCAACTTCTTTATTATCGCTTGTTCTGAAATGGAATAAATCCATTTTATCATCACGGAATGTCATTAGCTTGATCAGTTCTGTTGCCACAAAATTTTCAAGGACGTGTCCAAAAAGTTCTGGCCTGTTTTTCTCAAGGTCACTTAACTCATACTGCAATAGATGACACAACAGTAAAGTGTCCGTCATATACCCTTTTGGTGATTTAACAAGACGCTTGCCAATATTGCGATACCATGGCGCTAACTCAAAGGTCAAAAACAGCATCTTAAGCAATGTTTTGTAATTGCGTGATGTTACAGTATTCAAGCCGGCATCACGTGAAATATCAGCATCATTTACAAGGCCACCCGCTCGATTAGCCAGAATACGAAGCAAATTAGGAAGCGTGCTTAGCTTTTCAATTTCAGCTAAAGCACGGACATCTCTTTGTAAAATAGTGGTTAAATAGCCATCAAACCAAGTTGTTCGCTCGTGAATATCTGCCCCAGATATTTCAGGGAATGTCGCAGTACGAATAACATCCGAAAGTTTCTGCTTTCCAGTATCAGCCTCAAAATCTTTATTAAACAGCCTCTCAATAAAATCACCGTTACCGTTTAGAGCCTCTGCACTAGAGATAGGGTAAAGCGTCAGTACGTTCATACGTCCGACCAACGGGTCTGATAATTTAGGAAGAGCCATAATGTTGGCAGAACCTGTTAAAAGAAAACGTCCTTTAAGCTTTGAACCATGCTCCTGCCTTAACTCATCAACAACTACCTTTAAAGCTCTAAAAACCTCAGGAACAAGTTGTACCTCATCAATAATCAAAGCGCCCTTACGTTCCTTAAGATAACTTTCCGGTGCATTCGCGGCGGCGGCCATTTGTGTTGTGCTATCAAATGTTACATATTCGGCGGGGTATTCTTTTTTTGATATAGCTTGAACCAACGTACTTTTGCCAGCCTGACGAGGGCCATTTAGGAATACGACGGGGCTAACATCTAATGCCTTAAGAAGCTTGTTTCTGATGTGCCTGTTAATATGTTTCATTGTAAACCTTAGCCTTGTTTATATAAATTCATCTTTTACAAATTATAAAACAAACTTTTATATTTGCAAGAAATATATAAGAAATTCTTGCAAGATATGCGCAGACCATGAAAAACGTGCGTGAAAATGGTATTTTTATGAAAAATGTGTGCGGATTAGCGTTTTTTAGCCACGCGTTGTTTTGGAAGAGTAAGCCCAATATCCTGTAATTTTCGGCCCAGCGTATCGTCTTTAGCCAAAAGCAATAAGTCTTTTTCTAGTTTAAGGCAAAACAGCACACTGGCATATGCACCAAATGTTACACCACTATCGCCGTTTTCAATCTTGCGCAGAGTTGTGCGTGTCATGCCGGCACGTTCAGCCAACATGCTTGCTGTAATTTTACGGCGCAGGCGTGCCAGTTTAATGTTTTCACCGACGCGTGGTAGTAACTCTTCAAGCACTGGAGATAATGTTATCTTTTTTCTTCCCATATTTACTTTCTCAATGGTTATTAAAATGCTCAAAAATAGATGTTAATGTAAACAATTCTATACATTAGCCCGCTTAACGATAAAAATAAGATACATTAGCCTTTTGATTGTTCTCCTGCCTTATAGGCAGCTTCTATCGCATCTTTCAAAGACCAAACAGATATATCATGAAAATCTAAGCTATCACTGTTTCTGGTTTCTAGTGTTTCAATGTTCAAGTGCTTCTTGGCGATTTCAGCTAAAAGCTGGTCGGTTTGTTGTTGAATAGCTTTAGGCATATTCATCCTCCTTGCAAACACGGTCAGTGATGTTCTGAAGATCGTTAGCAATATCTGCCAAGCTGCCAACGTCAGACCAGTTAATGCTATCTGGATTTATTTCAAAGTGATCTGCGCTTGCTGCTTGCAGGCGCTCCAGCATCTTATCAATGCGAGCTTTGTGCTCTATAAAAGCGTCCAGCGCTATTCGTTTTTCTTGTGTATTTGTCATTTATTCTCCTCCGTTGTTAACACCAGTAACGCTTCATTTACGAGGCTTATCAAGTGAATAAGATTCTTTTTTTTGCCTTGTTTTTCGCGGTTATCCACAGGCTATTTTGTTTTTTCTTCTAGTTATTTTTTAATATTATCTTTTCTATTTATATGGACACGCCACTTCTGGCACATCTAGAGTGGCCACTTTCGGCGTGTTTAGAGATGCCACTTCTGGCGTGTCTTGTATAAAATTGTGGATAAATAACGACTTATCTAGCAGGTACACATTCGACTGCCCACGCCCACGGCGTTTTGTTTCAAGCAAGGCATGAAATTCAAGCTCCGAGACGAATCTTTGTACCGCACGCACAGACATACCCAGCTCATCAGCTATAGTGGACAGTTTAGGGTAACATTTGCCCGTTTTGCCCGCATATTGAATCAATCGTGCACAGCACAGCTTAGCGCCGTGACTCAGATCACGATTACGCAGAATATGATTTGGAATGGGGGCAAAGGTTGGCTTCATATGCGTGCTGTAATTTTACCTAAGGCACATTTGTACATTTCCCAGCCCTTGGTACGCCCAACGCCGAAAGTGGCACAGATAACCTTCCATGGTATGCGTTCAGCACGTAGCCAGACGATTTTACGTTCTACAGGCTCAAGCATTGGTAGCCACTTGAACAGTACCACTTCCATTTCGTCTATTTCTTCGGGGAGTGGTGGGAAGTGGACTTTCTTTTCCATATTGAGCAGTTCAACTGCATCATGCTTTATGGCGGGCCAAGCACTGAAATATCCTTGAATTTTTTCTTCTGGCAGTTTACGCAAAGTCCGTTCTGCCTCACGAATACGTTCCTCAACATATTTCTGCTTAATACTGATATCTTTATCATTGCTCGTGAACGAACCTCCTTACTTTTTTGAGGCTGGCTCTTGCGTTCTATCACCTTCAATTTAACAATGCCTTCAACCCACTGAAGAGCACGCCCAACTTCTCGCACTTCCTTGATGAGATCTTGTCTTATTTGTATAAGATCCTCGTCATTTAGCTTTTTGATATTGCCAATAGGTGTGTATTGAACCCATTTAAATACAGCATCATATTTTTTTGTTTTTGCTTTCATTTTTACCTTCCTTAATAGAATTTGTTTGTCCTATAAGGCTGGTACAGTTTTCCTTTTGAAAACGACGACGAGGCATATAAAAAAGATGAAGTTATTTCTTCAATAGCTCTTCCTCCAGATACCTTCTTAAGCGTTTAGCACGGCTAGACATAGTTGTTCGTGGGATATTTAAAACCTTGCCAGCATCAGTAACAGAATACTTTTGTAACAAATGAAAAGTTTGTTTTAAATCGGCAGGCATCCTTTCAAGAAGGGTTTGGATATCCAATTCCAATTCAATTGAAGCAATGCTAAGGTTTGAAAAAACATCACCACAAAAGCCATCATCACTCATAGTTTCGTCTAGCAATGTACTGCTGGGGTTTTCTTCAGATACCATTTGAAATGAAATATCCTTTTCACCTGTCCAGCGTTTTTGACGCTCAGCTTCAATTAAGATATTTTTTGCATGGTTATTCACAGCGGCTTTAATAAAGCTTTTTAAATGACCCTTTTTACAGTCAAAGCTTGGCCTTGCGTATAAATATGCAAGCATTAGGTCTTGCTCTAAATCTTCATAATCTGATGGATTAAAAAGTGGGGTTCTGATTAATAGTTTCACTTTATATGCAATAAAAATAGCGGCGTAGGAGTCTACGCCGCTATAGCGGTTATTCGACATCTTATTTTCCTCTTAGTTCGGTTGTGGAGCCGAGGCTCCCCTAAGAAGAAAAGATGCAAGAGCGCAACCCATTGAAAGGGTTTAATAATTAAGCTAGATATGCATAAAGGGGGAAATAGACGTAAAGTGCCTTACTTCATTGATTTACAACTACAAGTAGGCATTTCTGAATTTAGGAATGTATGATGATATTGGTAGTATGGATAAGAGTTATTTTTGAAGGAATTGGAATTTTTGTTCCTGTTCTGACCACAACATAGGGAAAGAATGTTCTACCGATGAAAGCCCAAAATTATCAGGTTGACGACCATCTAAAACAGCTTCAATAATTTTAGGAGAAAGCTTCATTAAACGCATAATTTTGATAATATAAGATTTATTAATATTCTCAATTTGGCTAATATCTTCTGCACTAGAGCATTTGCCTGTTTCTAGCCATTTATGCCACTTGTAGGCACGGCCAAGTGCTTTTATTAGCTTTTCATCTTTGCGGGTTTCTCGGTCTAGCTTACGCAAGTCTTGCCCGGTGGGGCCAACAATAACCTTTTTGCCACCCCATGTTTTGAGTGCCATAGGTATATGCACAACTATTTTTTGCTCGTTCTCTTTTAATTGCAAACTCATGCCTGTATTTCCCTTATTTTGTTATTATCGTTAATGGCCTGCTGGATTTCATTCACTATGTTTTCCAGACCTTGTGATCGATATTCAATATCAATACCCTGAGAACGTACGACCACCCGATCAATTAGAAGGTGCGTAATACGCTTCTTTTCTGCAGGAAATAGGTACGTCCAAAAAGAGCCAAGTTTATGGAGCGCTTCATGTAAATCATTTTCTTGGAAATGCTTATCTTTCTGGTGCATTTTCCGCCATATCTCTATCAATATTTTAGGCGTTGAAAAAACAGCTTCTAAGTGCCCCATAACTACAGATTCAATTTCACCGGCAGGCACTCTGGAAACAGGACATTCCCCGCAAGTACTCATACGGTAAGAGTTGGTCACATAGTAATGGTATTGTTTGTTTTTCTTCTTCGTATGCGTTGGTGACATAGCACTTTCACAGCCACCGCAAACAATTATTCCCTTAAGCAGAGCCTCTGATTTGGCTTTGATAGTACGTTTGCGCTTCTTTGCAGGGCTTTCAATAAATACAGCCTGAGCATTATCGAATATTTCTTGGGTTAAAATAGCCTGATGCTGGGCGGGGTAATATTTATCTTTATGGTGTACCTCCGCCAAGTAAAGGCGATTTTTAAGGATGGTTCTAAGGGCATTGGCACTGAAAATTTTACCGCCTTGTTTATTGCCAGTTTGGCTGGTGTAAGATTTAGTACGGTAGCCATTTTTATTTAATTCAGCCGCTAATAAAGCGATAGAGCCAAGGGCAATGAATCGTTCAAAAATGTGTGTTACCAGCTTTACTTCTTTGTGGTTGGTGATGAGTTTACGTTCAATCACATCATAGCCTAGTGGGGGTGGCCCACCCATCCACATGCCTTTCATTTTTGAAGCTGCAAATTTATCCCTGATACGCTCACCAGTGACTTCACGTTCAAACTGGGCAAAGCTTAAGAGGATATTCAAGGTTAACCGCCCCATAGAATCTTTAGTGTTAAAATGCTGGGTAACAGATACGAAGCTGGTGTTGTTCTCATCAAAAACCTGCACCATTTGGGCAAAGTCAGCAAGAGCACGTGACAAGCGGTCAATTTTATACACCACCACGATATCTATACGGCCAGCTTTAATATCAACCATAAGGCGTTTTAAGGCAGGTCTATCCATGTTCCCACCCGAGAAACCTCCATCATCATATAGATCAGGAATAACTCGCCAGCCTTCATTGCGTTGGGACTCAATGTACTTTTCACCAGCCTCACGTTGTGCGTCTAGCGTGTTGTAATCCATATCCAAGCCTTCTTCGGTGGACTTACGTGTATAGATGGCACAACGCAGTATTTTCTTCTCACTCATCGCCCAAGCCTCTTAGATTTTTGGTACGGACGAGGCTTATTTTTAGTAAGGCCAAAAAAAGCATTTCCGTTCCACCTGGTACCCGTAATAACAAACGCTACACCTGAGAGGCTTTTGTATTTTGTGCCATTATATTCGTAACCTTCTTCAAGTACCGTGACTTGGTGTTCTACACCTTTAACTTCACGTACTAAGCGCGTACCAACAGCAAGGCGACTATCATCATATTTACGTTGGCTTATGAGCTTGCTTTCGGCAAGAGCTTCTAAGCGATCAATTGTCTTTTTACTCAATCCGCCATACGTCATTTCTTGAATACGATAAAGCATCTCGCTCATTAAATACTTCTTGTTTGACCTACTTTTGGGTGGCACATCAAAATAGCGTGGCCATTCTTTCAAAAGCTCCGTAATGGTCATTGCGTCCAGTGCAGCGCATTCCGTTAACATATTTATTTTCATCTACTTGGCCTTTCTTGTTTGTTTACGGTGAGAGGTTTTTCTCTCATCACATGAACGCTTCGAAAGGGAGTGAAGTCCAGTCAAACCTCTCTCTTTTTGCTTATTCTCTAATGTGCGTGAAATAGCCCGAGCCAGAATGGCGGCGACCTCTTGTAATCGTTCATCACCAGTCATCTCAGTAGGGTTTTTAGTGTTTGTTAACATTTAATATATTCCTCATTTTTCTTCCTACTAGGCTGGTACAGTTTTCAGATACAAAACGACGACGAGGCATATAAAAAAGTTAGAAACAAGGTCGCTATCCCCATTAAAACAATGCGAAATACAAATTTAAGAAACGTGAGAAAACAAGGCTTTTCTTTGACCACTAAAACTCTAAAAGGTACTTGTTCGCGGTGAGAGAATGTGAGAATTGAGAGAGATTTTCAGAAAAAGAACACTCTAACAGTGCTTAGGGGGAAGTAAAAATGGTGGCTGAACTGGGGGATTTTAGGCATAAAAAAACACCCACAAGGGGTGAGTTTTTAAAATAATGGTGGTGAGAGTAGGATTCGAACCTACGTACGCTAACGCGGGCAGATTTACAGTCTGCTGCCTTTAACCACTCGGCCATCTCACCACTGAGGAGCCTTTAACGAGGTGCAATTTAACCATCCCTGAGGTGCTTGTCAATTGCAATTGTTTCAGAAATAGCAAAAAACAATCAGTACTATCTGATTTGCACATCTTTTAAGCATATTTATGCTTTTATAGAGTAACCTGCACGCTGCCTTTAGTATGCTTTTCAAAGTCATCTGCGCAGCTAAATACAATAAAGCTAGTCGCCACTAAAAATAGAACAGCTGCTACGTTTGAAACAGATAAAGTCATTTCTCGTCTTTCATATTCAATTGTTACCGTATACAAGTGTAATAAATTTAAGCAGCCCTTACAAGCGGTGTCAGCATTAACTCTTGGAACTTCGCTTCAAACTGCTTAAAATTTTCCTCAAACATGCTTTGTAATTTTTGTGCGGCAGCCATATAAGCAACCTTATCATCCCATGTATTCATAGGGTTCAATACATTGCTTGGCACATGAGGGCATGTTGTTGGCATAGACAGGCCAAATACAGAGTGCGTTGTATAACACGCTGTTTCAAGTTCGCCATTTAAAGCAGCCCTTAACATTGCGCGTGTATAAGCAATTGGCATACGCTCACCTGTACCATAAGCACCGCCTGTCCAGCCTGTATTCACAAGCCAGCAACGTGCGCCAGTTTCTTCAAGTTTTTCTGCCATAATTTTAGCGTATTCAACTGGGTTTCTTGGCATAAACGGCGCGCCAAAACATGCAGAAAAGGCAGCTACAGGCTCATCGCCAAGGCCTTTTTCAGTGCCTGCAATTTTAGCTGTATAGCCAGAAAGAAAATGATAAAGCGCTTGCGTTGTATCAAGCCTGCTAATTGGAGGCAGCACACCAAAGGCATCAGCGGTAAGCATCACAATATCTTTAGGCGTAGGACCTGTACCTGTTGCGCTTGCATTAGGAATTAAAGTAAGTGGGTATGATGCGCGTGTATTTTCCGTAAGGCTCGCATCATCAAGATCAAGCGTGCGCGTTACATCGTCCATAATCACATTTTCAAGGATTGTCCCAAAGCGCTGCGTTGTTTCGTAAATTTCTGGCTCAGCTTTAGGGTTAAGACGAATCGTTTTTGCATAGCAGCCGCCTTCAAAGTTAAAGAGACCACGCGAGCTCCAACCATGCTCATCATCTCCTATAAGTGTACGAGAGCTATCTGCTGAAAGGGTTGTTTTACCTGTACCAGACAAACCAAAGAAGACAGCAGCATCACCGTTTTCATCTACATTTGCACTACAATGCATAGGGAAAACACCTTGCTCTGGCAGAATATAGTTCAAGGCTGTAAAGATAGATTTTTTAATTTCACCAGCGTAACTTGTTCCGCCAATAAGGATGCGCTTATTGGTAAAATCAATCACGATAAACGTACCTGAATTTGTACCATGTTTTTTAGGCGTTGCCGTAAATTCTGGCGCATGGTAAATCGTAAAGTCAGATGCAAATCCCTCGTATTCTGAGCTTTTTAAGTCAATAAACATGTTTTGTGCAAAAAGAGAATGCCACGCAGATGGGCTAACTGTACGCACGCCAATGCTATAGTCAGTATCTGCTCCCGCGTAGGAATCCTGCACGTAAAGAGGCTGACCTTTATAAGAAGCAATAACATCAGTAAAAAGTGCGTCTGCATGCTGAGGTGTCATAGGCTGGTTAACCTTCCCCCAATCAACTGTTTCTTGCGTCATTTGGTCCTGCACAATAAATTTAGCATCAGCGCTACGGCCTGTATGCTCTCCAGTTTCTACAACTAAAGCGCCATGTTTAGAAAGCATTGCTGTGCCCGCCTTAATAGCGTGCTCAGTGAGCTCACCTGGCGTGAGGTTTATATAAACATTACGTTTTTTAACGAGAGTTTCCGGTAGTTTTTCACCAGTTTGACGTCCAAGAATAGGCATAAATCCCACTCCTTACTTATTATTGTTTTGAGACGTTATTGTGCCACAGAGGAAACACCTAATCACTTATTTTTTAAAAATTTGCAGGTATTTTTTATTTGTCAGATTCCGTTCATGCTAAAATCCATAATAAACCTAGGGTATAAGCTTAATAATAAGTATAAAGGGAGATACTATGGACGACGGCTTCGGCGGCATTACAGGCAAACCAATTCCTCCAATCGGAGAGACTTCGGAACAAAATACAAATCCAGAGAGCTCTCAGGACATTCCTGAAACAACGCCAATGCCAACATCCCCTCCTCCTATGGCGGCTCCAACACCCTCGGCCCCACAAACGCCATCAGCAGCACAGCCATCTGCGCCTGAAAGCAGTAGTGACGATAAATTAAAAGATTTTCTTGAACAAAAACGTGCCTCAGAAATAAAGCCCAAAGAAGCCGTAGGCCTTTACAGCGATGACCCTATGGCACGTCGCTATTTGATCCCTCTCCTGAAATACATGGAGCGCGACGATATTGAGAACTTTAAAGAGCTGATTATTAACAAGCCTGGCCAAGTTATTATGGAAACAGCGCGCGGGGAATGGGTTTACCATGATGATCCTGCAATGACTCTAGATACCCTAGAAGATATGGCACGCGTCCTTGCCAACCGTACAGGCCAGCTTTACCACCCAGGTAAGCCTATTCTTTCTTGTAAGTTTGAAGGCGGGCACCGCGTACAAATTGTTGGTGGATTTAACACCATTACCGGCTTTATTATGTCCATTCGTATTCAGCGTAAAGAAACCTTTACCATTGACGATTTCCACATGAGTGAAGAAGACAAAAAACTTGTTGTTGATGCCATTGTAGGCCACAAAACACTTCTTATCTCTGGTGGTACTGGTACTGGTAAAACATCGTTTATGAATGCTGTGCTTCCTTATGTACAAGAAGAAGACAGACTTATTACCCTAGAGGATGTACCAGAGCTTCGTATTAGCCAGCCAAACTGGTGTCCGATGATTTTTAGTAACAACGATACAGGTGTTGGTAACCAAGATATTAAAGACCTTTTAAACGCAACCCTTCGTTTGCGCCCAGACCGCATTATTCTTGGTGAGATTCGTAAGGAAAACGCCTTTACGTTTTGTAGTGCCATTAACACCGGTCACGAAGGGTCAATGGCGACCATTCACGCCAACAACCCTGCAACGGCCCTTGATGCCGTAATTAACCGTGTCCTTTTAAATGGTGATACATCAGAAAGCGCGCTTGGCGTACTGCGCCGCCAGCTGATTGCTGATATTTATGGCGTAGTTCAGCTCACCCGTGAAGGCGCGCGCATCAGTGCTTACTTCCATAAACTTGAAGCTGATGACCCGACCCTCAAATAAGCATTTAACTAAGCCCCCATATCGGGGGCTTGTTTTTACCACATGCCTTCCCCATAATTTAACTATCGAACCTGCGCAGGCAAAAATTTCCCTGCAAAGGCAAAACTTTCGTCCTGTTTATCTTTCTGGGGGAGTTCCCCCCCCCTTTTGTCTTAAGGAGACACACCATGACCATTGCAAAGGCAATGACTGCATTGAACGAAGGCAAAATCAGCGGATTTGTTGTTGAGGGCACATACCTGACCCAGCATCCAGTCCCTGCCCTCGACGGCAAAGAGCGGACGTTCAAGCTGGTTTTCCAAATGCACCCAATGAGCGGCAATGTTTGCTGCAGCGAAGAAGGCGGCATTCGCCGTTACGGCCCTGCCGGCAGCAGCACTTTTGCTGTTGTTCTGACCAAATATACAGGCAGCGCTGACCCAGCCCCTTCGAACATGGTGGCCATCCGGCCAGCACAAGAACCCGACCTTACCGTCTTTGGTGAGCCTGGCAGCCTGACTGTCGAAAAATTGAGCGAAGCTGACATGCGCGCTCTTGGCTTTGCAGCCTAATCGAAAGAACTTAAAGGCCCCTGCTACATAGCAAGGGCCTTTATTTTATGCCTTACTTTTATCCAGTTCAGACATGACTGCAATTTTATGGGCTTCATCGACGCTATAGCCAGCTTCCCCAAGCACCTTCTCAGCAAGCCCTTGGCTAACAGCAAGATGTTCTGGCACAGCATCCACGTAAGGGATTTTTTCTAAAATTGCCTCTTCTTTTTCATCCTCTGCCCTTGCATAAATTGGCAAGTGAGGGTGAGCTTTGCGGATATTCTCTGCGAGTTTCTTTGTGGCATGAGGCTCGTCCAATGAAATAACAGCGCATAAAGCGCGCTCCAAGCCCGCAGCTTTCACAACCGCTTTTTTACTCGAATTTGCAAAATACACAGGAAAACTGCAAGATTTTAACTTATCCACTTTACGTGCATCGTTATCAAAACCAATAATAGAGACGCCTTCACCAGAAAGAATTTCAGCAATGGTTTGCCCCATTCGTCCAAATCCAAAAATAGCGACATGCCCTTGCTCTTTGCTTTCAGGGATAGGAATATGTTCACCCTGACTTTCTCTCGCTTCTATCCATGTGCCAACCTTACGTGAAAGTGGCGTAATAACTGGCGTCACAAACATGGTCAGGCCAACAGTAATCAGCATGAACTGACCAACATCTTCTGTCGCTATACCAATCGTAAGCGCTGAACCTATAACAAGAAGGCCAAATTCACCAGCCTGAGATAACATAATAGCTGACTCCGCTGAAACAGCCCTACTTTGCTTCCATAAACGACAGAGCGGGTAAATTAACGCAGCTTTAGTCAACATAAGGCCAATAACAGACAAGGCAAGCCAAACAGGCTTTTCAGCAATAAAATTAAGATTAATGCTCATACCAAACGATAAGAAAAATATCCCTAGTAGCATACCTTTGAATGGCACAATCATCGCTTTAATTTCATGTCGGTACTCTGTATCCGCCAAAAGAAGCCCTGCTATAAATGCACCCAGTGCCATAGAAAGGCCTGCAAATCCTGCAACTGATGCACTCACAACAATGGTTAGCAAACTCAGCGCCATGAGAACCTCATGCCCGCCGTGCTGATTTGCAAACACAAAAACAGGGCGTAATATACGCTGACCTATCATGTACATCGCTGTGGCTGCAAAAGCCATAATCGCCAGCGATTTCACTGTAAACATAAACATATCTTCGCCGGGCTCTGCAGCAAAAATAGTAAGGAGGAATAAAATCGGAATCACGGCTAAATCTTGCAGCAAAAGAATACTAAAACTAGTGCGCCCTGCGGGTGCAGTAAACATTTTCTGCTCATGTATCCACTGGGTAATAATAGCCGTTGATGAAAGAGAAAGGCCCAGTCCAAAAAGTATAGACAATTGCAAATTATTTCCCCACAGAAAAGCGATTCCGCCAATAATTACGGCACTGGCAATAACCTGCGCACTCCCAAGACCAAAGACAAGATGGCGCATTTGCCATAAACGCTGGGGAGTTAGCTCTAGGCCAATCACAAATAAAAGCATAATAATACCAAGCTCAGCGAGCATCTTTACATGGGCCGTCTCATAAAGAGTAATATATGAAAGCATTGGTATACTCTCAGTAAAAGCCCCCATAGAGTATGGACCAAATATAACGCCTGCAATGAGGTATCCAAGCACAGAAGGCACCTTAAAGCGTTTAAGTAATGGGATAATAAGCGCAGCAAGCGCAAGGAATATACCTGCTTCTAAGAGGACATTAAGGAGTAAAGATTCTTTCATGAGCAATATTGTACCCGAAAATAACATCATTTAAAGCAAGAATGAGCAACACCATCAAAGGCAGAACAACGCCTGTGCCATAAAGAGCTAATCTGCTCTTAAAATAAAAACTCGCTTTTTGTGCACAAATGCCTTAAAAGATACGTGAACCTAATCAAAGAGATATATTTCATGAGCACGCAAGATATTCGTAACATTGCTATTATTGCCCACGTAGACCATGGGAAAACAACACTTGTAGACGCACTCCTATCACAAACAGGAACATTTTCAGCGCACGAAAACGTAGCTGAACGCGCTATGGATACGGGTGATATTGAAAAAGAGCGTGGAATTACGATTCTTGCTAAAACAACAGCTATTCAGTACGAAGGCCACAAGGTAAACGTTGTGGATACACCAGGTCACGCCGATTTTGGTGGTGAAGTTGAACGCGTACTTGGTATGGTTGATGGTGTTGTTCTACTTGTAGACGCGGCAGAAGGCCCAATGCCTCAAACAAAATTTGTACTTGGTAAAGCACTTGCGCTTGGCCTTAAACCAATTCTTGTCATTAACAAGATTGACCGTGGTGACTCTCGTATTGATGAAGTTGTCAACGAAGCCTTTGACCTTTTCGACAGCATGGGCGCGACAGAAGAGCAGCTTGATTTCCCAATCATGTACGCAGTTGGCCGTGACGGCTGGGTGAGCCATGACCCTGCAAAGAAAACAGAAAACTGTTTCCCACTTCTAGACCTTGTTCTTAAACATGTAGAGCCGCCAAAAGGCGACGCTTCAGCACCAGCGCAAATGCTAGGTACTATTGTTGAGCGCGATAACTTTGTTGGCCGTATTGTTACGGGTCGTATCCACAGTGGTACATTCAAAAAAGGTATGCCGCTTAAAGCTCTAGACCGTGACGGTAAAGAAATTGAGCGCGGCCGTATTACTAAGCTTTATGGCTTTAATGGCCTTAAAAAGGTAGAAATTGACCAAGCAGAGGCTGGCGATATCATCGCCATTGCAGGCCTTGAAGATGCTTATGTATCTTACACACTATGTACACCAGAAATTAAAGAACCACTTGAAGCCATTGCTATTGACCCACCAACAATTGCAATGTCATTTGGTATTAACAACTCCCCTCTTTCTGGGCAGGACGGTAAAAAACTTACATCACGTGAAATTGGTGACCGCCTAACGCGTGAAGCAGAAGTAAACGTTGGTCTTATTGTTGAGCAAGGCTCAACGCCTGAAACATTCCGTGTTATGGGCCGTGGTGAGCTTCACCTTGGCGTTCTTATTGAAACCATGCGCCGCGAAGGATTTGAGCTTTCAATTTCTCGTCCAGAAGTGATTATGACAACAGATGAAAATGGCGTAAAACTTGAACCATTTGAAGAAATCATTGTTGACGTTGATGCAGAATACGCCGGTGCTGTAATGGAAAAAATGGGACTTCGTAAAGCTGAACTTGTTGATATGATTGCTGACCACCAAGGTAAACAGCGTCTTATCTTTGACGGCCCTAGCCGCGGCATGATTGGTTACCGTAGTGAGTTCCTCACTGATACACGCGGTACAGGTATCTTAACGCGCCAATTCAAACATTACGGGCCTGTTCGCTCTGTTGCAAGTACGCGTCGTAACGGTGCACTTGTCAGCATGGAAAATGGTGACTCTGTCGCCTTTGCTCTATTCAACCTAGAAGCACGCGGCATCATGTTCATTAACCCAGGTGATCCTGTATATGATGGTAGCATCATTGGCGAAAACAGCCGCGTAGAAGACATGGAAGTGAACCCTATTAAAGGGAAGAAGCTTTCTAATGTCCGTGCTAGCGGTAAAGATGAAGCTGTTGTGCTCACGCCTCCACGCGACATTACACTTGAGTACGCTCTCACGTACATCCAAGAAGATGAGCTTGTGGAAGTCACACCTAACCACATTCGCTTGCGCAAAAAAGGCCTAGATAGCCACTCAAGAAAAGTAAACGCGCGCCAAATGGCTGGCTAAGGGTTGAAACTCTAAATCATCCTCCCCATATATTGCTTACAGGCACATATATGGGGAGGATTTTTTTATGGATATTCAACAGTATTTAGGTAGTAAAGATTCAAGTTGGAGAGAATCTGACGGCATGAAGCTTGAAACAAGATACCAAGAAACTGATTTAGATATTTCTCAAGAATCAACTGAACTCACACGATAAGGAACAAAAATCATGCTCACACAAGATGTTTTAAAAGGCTACAAATCTGGCAGTTCACCTAATAATGACAATGCTGATTTTTGCCGCATTCGTACAGATGAAAATGACATGAACAGCGTTGGAGAAGACTCTCAAGCTTTTCAGGCTGTCAGCGGTTCTACAGATAAACGCTTAGAGCAATGGAGCGGCATGAGCCTGAGACACGCCATTGAACAAGGTGAAACACTAGGTGAAATTTTAGATAATGCTCAAGAGCCAAAATCTTCAAATATTATTCAAACTGAATACGGGCAAATGACAAAAGTTGCTAGCTTTCCAGAAACTGAGAGTCGATACGAAGGTGTTGTAAGCATGGATGCTTATATTTTTGAAGATGGCAGCGTTGTTATTGAACGCTCTGAATTTGGAGAGCACGAGGCACAGTTTTATAGCCATGCCGTTACACCTGATGCAATAAGAGAAATTGCCATTGATAAAGCACGTTATATAGAAGATAAAGATGCTAGCCTTGTTGAAGTAGAAAAACTTATGACAGCTATTCAAGCTGTTAAATCTGGCGAAATAAAACTAGAAGATGTTGAGCCTTGCGATCTCGCAAGTGTTTCTAGAGCGCAAGAAGAAGCTGAAATAGAGCAAAGTCGAAATGACCATAGTTATGATTATGATGACTACCGCTAGCATATGGCCTGAAATAAAAAAGCTCCCAAATGGGAGCTTTTTTTGTGCCTAAAGCTTGAAAAAGCTTATAAAAGTCCCATAACACTTTCCATATACAACCTTTCCTGTCGTTTTATACGGAGTACATCCTATGCTGATGACCTTTGGCCTAAGTGCCCTCGCCCTTGTTGCTGCCGCAGCAGCCTACGACTACCTGTTCATGAAAGAACAAATGATCACCACCCTAATGGCTGGCCAAAAAATTGAAAACGGCCTAACTTCATATACTTTCACGGAGTATAATGAAGATCCTGAAATGTACCTTTCCATTTTTGGTTTCAGGTTCGCCGAAGTCTTCACCCTGAAAGATGCGACCCCTTGGGGAGAAGACCTGGGACTAACACCTGACAGCTTGATTGCCTTTGTTGTCAAGAAAGGTGCCCTCACAGGCATCACCTACAAAAAGCGGCTCTTTGCTGACCGCGATCAGAAAATTTTCCAGTACTGCAAAGAAGCAAAAGGCTTCGCCTGATCGATAAAAAAAATCCCCGCTTTTCGCGGGGATTTTACTTATAGGTCGAAGCCTGTCATGCGCAGCATAAGCGTATTCTCACTCCACTCAGATTTCACTTTCACACGCAGGAACAGGTGAACGTCAGTATCCATCATATCCATAAGCGCACGACGTGAGCGAGAACCAATCTTTTTCAGCACTTCTCCGCCTTTACCAACAACAATTTGTTTTTGGCTATCACGCTTTACGTAAATCATTTGGTCAATACGAATAGAGCCATTATCCCGCGCTTCATAGTTTACTGTCTCTACAGCAATTTCATACGGAAGCTCTTGCCCAAGAAGCATATAAGCTTTTTCCCGTGTAATTTCCGCGGCCATCATACGCATTGGAATATCTGTAATATCATCAGGGTCAAAAAGGAATGGGCTTTCTGGCATTTCTTTTTCAAGCGTATCAAGTACATCTTCTGTACCGTCGCCCTTCTCTGCTGAAATTGCGAAAACCTGCTTAAAGATATCAAATTCTGCTGCTTTTTGCATAAGGGGGAGTAGCTTATCTTTATTAATGCTATCCACTTTATTGAGCGCAAGGAAAATAGGTTTGCGGCTATTTTTTAGCCCTTCCAGAACCATAATCTCTTTTTTACCAAAACCTTTTTTAGCGTCTAGTACAAACAGAGCGGCGTCTGCTTCTTGTGCAGCGCTCCAAGCGCTAGATACCATAGCTTGGTCCATTTTAGATTTACCCGGCTGATAAACACCAGGCGTATCTACAAAAACAAACTGTACCTTTTCACGGCTCACAATGCCGCGCACATTAAAGCGTGTTGTTTGCACCTTAGGTGTAACAATAGAAATTTTTTCCCCAACGACTTGGTTCATAAAAGTAGATTTACCAGCATTGGGTGCGCCAATGATAGCAATAAAGCCTGCACGTGTTGTCATGAACCAAGAACTCCTTTTGCCACAAGAAGAGCCTGCGCGGCTGTTTGTTGTGCTTGTTGTTTAGATTTGCCTTCGCCTATAGCTTCGCCAAATTTTTCTGTTTTTACGATGACTCTAAAAGTTGCATCGTGGGCATCGCCCATCATTTCTTCAAGCTCATATTCTGGCAAAGGTTCGCCCTGCTTTTGGAGCCATTCTTGAAGACGAGATTTTGCATCAACAAAGCTTGTTTCCAAAATTCCTTCAGACCAAAATGATGCGATTACTTTTTTTGCTTCTGTTATCGTGCCGCCATTATCAAGGTAAATTGCTGCAAGAATTGCTTCCATAGCATCAGCTAGAATATTTTCCTTATCAGCGCCATCATTTTGACGCTCCCCTTTCCCAAGAAGCAAAAATTCGCCTAGGCCAATTTTACGGGCAACTTCTGCCAGAGTTTCCTTGCGTACAAGGCTTGCAACACGTTTAGATAAGCGCCCCTCTGGCTGATTTTTAAGCTTGTGGTAAATCATATCAGAGATACAAAGGTTAACAACACGATCCCCCAGGAACTCTAAGCGTTCATTGCTAATATGCGTGCCATCAGGGTGCTTTGTATAAGAGGAGTGGCACATCGCTTCAACAAGAAAAGACCTATCCTTAAAGGTATAGCTAATCTTCTCTTCCAGCTTTGAAAAATCTGGCCAATGCGGTCTCTCTTTAGGATTCATTGTCTTTTACCTTTAGGTTAATGAACATACGCTCAAGTCTTGGGATGTAGTTTTTACCAAGTGAAAGCCATGTAAATGATGCACGACCAATAATATCATCACGCTCTAGGAATCCCCAATTTGGGTGAACCCACCCACGGCTATCATGACTATTATCGCGGTTATCTCCCATAACAATGTATTTCCCTTCTGGAACAGTTGCCTCGCGCAAGTTTTTCTCTTCAACCATTGGCGTTAGGTATACATCATGCTTTACCCGGCCAAGATCTTCACGGTATAAGTTTACTTTATAGCCATAATCTCCACGGTCTTCATAAGTTTGCTGCTCAATAAACTCAAGCGGCACGACTTCGCCATTAATTCTAAGGAACTTGCCTTCATAAGCAATTTTATCTCCTGGTACGGCTACAATACGTTTAATAAAAAATGTTGGCCCAAGCCCAAAGAAACTACCAGGTAGCTCTGGCGCAACACGTTTAAAGACAACAATATCTCCGCGCTTTGGAGCTTTTTCAAAATATGTTTCATCAGTAAAAGGCACTTTAAGGCCATAGGTATATTTGTTTACAAACAGAAAATCGCCAACTTGGAGCGTTGGCACCATTGAGCTTGATGGAATACGGAAAGGCTCAAACCAAAAACTACGGATAACGAAAGCAATAGCAAGCGCTATAACAATCGTTTTTATAAAGTCCCACACATGGTACATGAATGATTCTGGTTTATGTTTGGACATTGTCCTGCTTTCTTTTTTTCTTTAAGTCTCGCCCAAATGCCATGAGCTCTGTATAAATTTCGACACGGTCTCCATCATTCAAAACCGTACTAATGGATGTCTTTTTACCATAAATCCCAACATCAAGCGCGTTTAATTTTTCAAGATCAAAGACTTTGATAAAACCGCTCTGTATCAATGCCTCTTTTATGGTGCTTCCATCAGGTAAAGATAACTCTTTTTGAAGGGCTTCATCTTGCTGTGCATAAGCAACTTTAACTTCAATCAAGAGGCTTTCTCCGCAACCACATACGCTGCTGCAAGGCCAGCTTCATCAGAAAGCGACAAGTGAAACGTAATGTCTCCAAAACGCTCTATTGCTTTTGCTGAAAGCGCCACATAAGGCTGCCCGCTATCATGGTGGGCCAGTGTAATATCTTGAAAAGAAAGCTGAGAGCCTATACCACAACCAAGAGCTTTTGAAACGGCTTCCTTTGCAGCAAAGCGCTTCGCAAAAGCTTCGGGTGTATCTTTACACATTTCTCCATTCGATAAAATGCGCGCCTTAAACTGCTCTTTGTCTCTCAAAAGAATTTTTTTAATACGAGAAATTTCGCAAATATCTACACCAACACCAATAATCATGACTCTTCGTCCCGGCTTATAATATCTTTTACGCGCTCTATACCTTTTTTAAAGAGCTCTCTTTTTTCTGTATGGTGCTCACGCTGTCTTTTAATAAATGTAGCTCTAGCTTTACGGTATGATTCAATATGCACATAGATAACAACATACATAAGCGCACCAAATACAATGCCGCTTGGAATTCCGCCAACTGTCATTGGCCACAGATATTCGTTCCAAAGAATGCTCATATTTTCAAAGCTAAAATTTTCAATTAAATAAGCAGGGTCAATCCTATGAATTTCTTGATAAAGAAGGAACTGTCCGAGGCTATATGTCCAAGCAAATATGAAAGGAAACGTCCAAGGATTTCCAACAAGTGAAACAATAAATGCCACCACAAACGAAGCTTTAAAAAGATAAGCTAAAAAGAACATTGCAATAACCTGAGTACCAAGATACGGCGTAAAGGAAATAAATATACCAATCGCTGCACCCATTGCAACATAATGGGTAGACCCTTTAGAGCGTTTAATGCGCAGCTCTGCCCAGCGCAGAAGGGCCGCAAGCCCCATGCTCGGCCAAAGCATTTCGGCCCAGCGGTGCCCAAGATGCTGGCGCTTTCTCGTATGACGCCCCCTCTTGCGAAGCTTCTTATTAACTTTAAAGACAGTTTTCACTGCGCCCGCTCCACACTTCTTACACAAGAGAGTGACTTAAGGCCTGCAATGATTTTTTCATAGTGAAGAATATCTCTCACTTCAATATCTGTACGAATTTCATATGTATCCGTTGCACGGCGCTCAATGTGCAAATCTACAATATTACCCGCCCCATTAAAGACAGCAGTAGAAAAGTCAGAAAGCGCACCTGGCTCATGAGCAAGTTGCACTTTTACGCGCACCACATATACGCGCTCTTCAGATTCCTCTCCATCCCAGTTGAGAGAGAGCCAACGATCTGGCTGATCTGAAAGAGTTACTAAATTTTTACACATTTTTGTGTGAACAGTTACGCCGCGTCCCGTATTAATGATTCCAACAATAGGTTCCCCTGGAAGCGGGTTACAGCACTTACCAAAATGAATTGAAATACCAGGAGTAAGGCCCTGAATACCCACAGATAAATCTCTTTCAATTTCTTTATCTGGTCGAGATTTTGTGCTTTCAACTAAACGTTCGTTAGCTGCTTTTTCATTAAGCGCTTCCTTATAGTAGTCAGGAAATACTGTAGATATAAGCTGCTTAGGGAAAAGCCGCCCTTGGGCAATACCTGCATATGCAGCATCTAAATCTTTAAGATTATACTTTTCAAAGAAAGGCTTCAGGTCTGCATCTTTAAGGTTAACCCCCTCTTTCTTAAGGTATTTATCAAGCATATCTTTACCAAGGCGCAAGTGCTCCACCAGCTCTTTTGAACGAAGGTAACGGTTAATTGCGGCGCGCGCCTTACCCGTCACAACAAAATCGCGCCAAGCTGGAGACGGCTCCTGGCTATTATTTGTAATAATATCAATCTGATCGCCATTATTAAGCCTTGCACGTAACGGCACAACGCGGCCATTAATTTTAGCGGCCTGACAACGGTGTCCAACTTCTGAGTGAACCTCATAAGCAAAATCAAGAGGCGTTGCCCCTACAGGCAGAGAGACAAGGTCTCCCTTTGGTGTAAATACAAATACATGCTCTTTAAACAGATCAAGCTTGGTGTTTTCTAAAAACTCTTCCGGATCATCTGTGTTGTTAAGCATCTCAAGCATTTTTCTAAGCCACGCATATTGCGCGCCCTCAGAGCCGCCACCTTCTGTTTGCTTATAAAGCCAGTGAGCTGCAACTCCAATTTCGCTCACCTCATCCATTTCGGTCGTGCGAATTTGAACTTCCATACGGTTACCAAAAGGCCCAATAAGAGAAGTATGAAGGGACTGATACCCGTTAGGTTTCGGGTTAGAGATGTAGTCCTTAAAGCGCCCTGGAATGGCTTTATACAAGCTATGAATCATTCCTAAAATTTCGTAGCAAGATTTAACATCTTCCATCACCACGCGATAAGCCACAATATCTGTGAGCTGGTCAAAGGTGAGGTTTTTCTTCACCATTTTACGGTAGATAGAGTAAATTGTTTTAGCGCGCCCTTTAATATAGGCCTTTTCAAAACCGTGATTTCTTAGCTCATCTTTTAGTTCGTGAGAAACTTTATCAACAAGTTCTTCTTTCTCAATAAACTCATCAAGACGGCGAGAAATACGCTGATACTCATCCGGATTAATTTCTTTAAAAGAAAGATCTTCAAGCTCGCTTTTAATGGCATAAAGGCCAATACGATCCGCAAGCGGCGCATAAATATCAATTGTTTCCTGTGCTTTACGGCGGCGCTTATCACTTGAAGCAATGTGCTCCATTGTGCGCATATTATGGAGCCTATCCGCCAGCTTAACCAAAAGAACGCGAATATCCTTAGACATAGCAAGGAACATTTTGCGGAAGTTTTCCGCCTGCTCTACAGCTTTGGTATTAAATTTAATCTGAGAAAGTTTTGTTACCCCGTCCACAAGGTCCGCAATCTCGCGGCCAAAAATATCTTTAATTTCATCGTAGGTTGTCAGGGTATCTTCTACCGTGTCATGCAAAAGGCCAACACAAATACTGGCATCATCAAGTTTCAGATCCGCAAGGATAGATGCCACTTCCAATGGGTGAATAAGATACGGCTGCCCGCTAGCACGTTTTTGGTTACCGTGAGCACGCATAGAAAATACATAAGCCTTATTAATAAGCCCCACATCACAAGAGGGGTTATAGGATTTTACTTTATCAATAAGTTCGTAATGCCGAATCATGGAGTGCCCTTTAATTTCCTGAGGGTAGAATCATAACAAGAGCGGTTAAAATTAGCAAAAAAGAAAAGAGCCCCGCAGGGCTCTTTTTAAAGCTTTTTCTAGACTAGAGAGTGCTTGCCTTATTAAGCTCAGCTTCTAGTGCTTCATCGCTAATTTCAACACCTTCATCAGCTGACACTTCAACTTCTTCAGCAGAAGCTTCTACAGTGTTTTCGCTGTCATCTTCAAATGCAATTTCTTCAATTTCAGCTTCTGGCTCAGCAGGGTTTGCCATGTCAGCGTTAAAGCTTTCTTGCACAAGGCTAAGAAGAGCATCATCTTCCATGTTCAGATCGCTGTGACGGTTCACACCACGAGAAATGTGACGGCGCAATTCTTCAAAATCAACTGTCTGAGATGCCACTTCACGAAGTGCAACAACAGCATCTTTATCGTTATCACGGTCTACTGTAAGAGAGCCTCCAGCAGCAATATCACGAGCACGTTGTGCAGCTAGCAGCACAAGCTCGAAGCGGTTATTTACAACTCTTACGCAATCTTCAACGGTAACGCGGGCCATGATTTATCCTTTATTTGAAACTTGTTTCCATGCATACATATAATGGCCTATGACACAAAAAGCAAGTTTTTAATAGTGTTTTTATGCATATGTACCAGATTTTTCTAAGGAAGAAACAGCCTTTTTAGGCGTCCCAAACTGAATTCCATCATGAATAATCTCATCACCAAGACGCACAGACATAAAATAATGCCCCGCCTTTGAGAGCTTGCTCCCCACAGAAGAAAGATCATCTGCAACAAATTCATGGGTCACCTCCCCCATAACGCCCTGCTCCTTCAAAGCCTGCTCACACAAAGTTTTAAGGGTATAAACATCCTTTTCCCCAACAAGAATTGCTTGGCGAATAACCCCCACGCTCGTGCGCACTTTACGCTGCTTTGCTGTCATGGTTTCAGGGCTCATTTCTTGCGTCACCAGGCTAAAAAGGCCATCAAACTCATGAGAGAGAGCTTTTAGAGTCTGCACATCATCAGATTTTGCAGCACTCACTGTCACCACAAGAGGGAGAACTTTTAAAATGGTTTTTAGGAAAAATGTGCCATCAGCCTTGCCGTTTACTATAAGGCGGCTTTTGCTTTTAAGGTTATATGTGCTCTCAATATACACAATGTCTGCCCCTGCCCCTTCAAGGTAGGTTTTGTAGCGCTCATGTAGATGATTGCCTTGCACAGCAACCACAACAACATCGCAAAGCCTTGCGGCCTGACGCACAGCTAAAATATCGTCTGCACTTGGCTCAGAGCCAATAAAAGCAACAGAAAAACTTCGATCCTCTGAATGCTCCAAAAGAGCTTCTGAAAGCTGGGCTTTAGTGACCACCCACCTCATTTACTTGCCTTTGTAACTTTGTAGCAAACGATGCTGCTGACGATCCCAGTCACGCTCTTTGATGGCTGCGCGTTTATCATGGTTCTTTTTACCTCTAGCCACGCCAATTTGTACCTTAACCTTACCTTCTTTAAAGTACAGTTTAAGTGGAATAATCGTAAGACCTGATCGCTCTTTTTCATCAAATAAACGATCAATTTCTACCATGTGCATCAGCATTTTGCGTGTGCGGCGCTCTTCATGGTTAAACTGGTTACCATGGGAATACTGGCTAATAAAGGCATTAAACAAGAACATTTCCCCATTTTGGAAAATGCAATAACTTTCACCAAGTTGAGCCGTACCACCACTACGCAAAGACTTAACTTCTGTCCCTTGTAGCATTAGGCCAGCCTCGTAAGTATCGAGCACAGTAAAATCATGCCGAGCCTTACGGTTATCGGTAATAAGCTTTGTACCTGGAGGCGTACTTGCTGGTTTCTGCTTCTTTGCCATAATTCAGGAAAATATATCAAAACCACACAAAGTGCAAAAGAAAGCGCCTTTATGTTGAATTTTTGCTCTTTAAGGATGCGGAGAGTACACCTGCATACTTAAAGCAGGCGCAAAGGAAAAAGGTCAACTTAAAGGGATTCTAATTTCGAAAGAATATTATCAATGACCCTAAGCCTTTGACCGCCCTTAGGGAAAGGCCTATGCACCACAAGGCTCTGATCTGGCTTAACTGTCATAACGCCCGCGTTTTGTAATACATGGTGCAAAAGCTGTTCGGCTTTTCTAAAGGTTTGCTTATGGAATTTAATCACAGCCCCCTTGTCTCCCACCTGCAGGCGGTCAATATTTAAAAGTTTAAGGCGGTTTTTCATACGGACCACATCAAACAGTGCAGTTACTTCTTCTGGAAGCTCCCCAAAACGGTCAAGCAGTTCGTCCTGCATATTCTGAATATCATCTTCTGTCTTCAGTTTAGAAAGCCTGCGGTAAAGGCCAAGCCTTGCGTGGAAATCCTTCACATAAGCTTCAGGAATAAGGAAAGAAAGACCAAGCTCAAGTGACGGCTCCCAAACAGGTTCTGTAGAAGGTTTTTTGCCCTTAACGCTTTGCGCATCAGCAATGGCTTCCCCAAGCATTTGGTTATACAGCTCAAAGCCAACCTCTCGAATATGTCCGCTTTGCTGCGTACCAAGCAGGTTCCCTGCCCCGCGAATATCAAGATCGTAACTTGCTAGCGTAAAGCCTGCGCCAAGCTTATCTAGCTTTTGCATAATTTTCAGACGTTTTTCAGCATTATCAGATACAGCGCCGCGCTCAGGCAGAAGAAGGTAGCAATACGCGCGTGAATTTCCGCGCCCCACACGTCCACGAAGCTGATGGAGCTGTGCAAGACCAAAACGGTCTGCGCGGTTTACAATAAGCGTGTTAGCATTTGGTACATCAATACCAGATTCAACAATGGTAGTAGAAATCAACACATTGAACTTTCCTTCATAGAAGTCCACCATCACATCTTCCATTTCATCGCGGCTCATTTGGCCGTGTGCAATACGAATAGAAGCTTCTGGCACGAGCGCGTTAATACGTTCTGAAAGCTTTGGAATATCGTCTACATACGGCGTCACCACAAACACTTGCCCATCGCGGTGAATCTCACGCAGAATGGCCTCTCTAATCACCTTAGAGTCCATCTTCATTACATAAGTTCGCACCGCAAGACGGTCCACAGGAGGAGATGTAATCAGCGATAGATCTCGAAGGCCCCCAAGCGCCATTTGCATGGTTCGGGGAATGGGCGTTGCTGTAAGCGTCAGCACATCCACGTTGTCTTTCATTTGCTTGAGACGCTCTTTATGGCGCACACCAAAGTGGTGCTCTTCATCTACAACTACAAGACCAATATCTTTAAATTTAACTGTTTTACCGAGCAGTGCATGTGTACCAATCACAACATCAACCTGCCCCTTTTCAAGGCCATCTAGTGCCTTTTTACGTAGCTTGGGTTGCACAAGACGGCTCACCATAGCAACATTTATAGGAAATTGTGCAAAGCGGCTTTTAAAGTTTTGGTAGTGCTGACGTGCCAGCAAAGTTGTTGGCACAACGACAGCCACTTGTTTGCCGTCTGAGGCCGCAAGGAACGCCGCACGCATAGCAACTTCTGTTTTACCAAAGCCAACATCTCCAACAACAACGCGGTCCATTGCACGCGGGCCAATCATATCGCCTTCAACATCGTTAATTGCGTTTTGTTGCTCATCCGTTGGCGTATAAGGGAACCCAATCGAAAATTCATCGTACAGGCCTTCGTGTCTGGTGTATTTATGCCCAAGCCTTACTTCACGCTGGGCCGCAATTTTAATCAGCTCCCCTGCCATCGCTAAAAGATCTTCTTTAACTTTTGCTTTACGCGCCTGCCATGCTGCGCCGCCTAATTTATCAAGGCGTGTTCCATCTGCTTCTGAGTGCGCAAAACGGCTTAGAAGCCCTAGAGAGAATATAGGTACATAAAGCTTATCGCCGCCCCCATACTCAAGCAGTAGAAAATCTTGCTCTGCCCCATCAATTTTAAGAATTTGCATACCGGTAAATTTACCAATACCGTGCTCCTGATGAACAACGTAATCCCCAATGCTCAGCTCACTAAAGTGGGTAAAGGCATCTTCATTTTGCTTTTTCTTACCTGTTGCAACACGATTGACCTTTTCACCAAACACATCTTGTTCTGTTAAAATCAGGAGCTTTTTCTTCTTATCAACAACGCCCCATGAGAGAGGACTAACAAGCGCAGAAGATTTTTTACCTCCCTTTTGCCACTCCTCAAAAGATTCAGCGCTGGTTGCACCAGAAAATCCATGCTGCTCTAATGCTCTGGTAAGCTGAATAAGAGATGATGGCAGAAATGCTGAAAGAAGAACCTGCCAGCCTTCAGACAAGGCATTAGTAAGTGTATCCACCGCAATATCAGCAGCAGATTTATTAAGTGATTTTGCATCACGCACAAGAGAAATAGATTTAAATGGAAGCGCTTTCACATCACCATCATTAAGCTGCATAAGCATTTCGGTATTGGCTGATTTTAATGCACCAAAAAATGACTCAGGATCCACATACATATCTTCTGGCGCAACAGGCCTATACGGATCCTCTGAAACCTTCTTTTTATAAACTGCCATAAGCTCTACGCGGCTTTTAAAGGCATCTTCTGCTGTCGCCCACTTGCCGCTTATATGCTCTTCTACGCCACTCGCAGAAAGAATCTTAAAAGTATCATCTAAAAGATTAATAAAGCCATTTAATTCATTGTCATAAAACAAATTAAGATAATGACTTGCCATACCATGGCGGCGCCCATTCGAGAGAGATTCATATACTTCATCTTGTGCGCCTTCAGGAAAAAGCCCTCTGTAACCTTCTCTAAAATTCTTAATGGCTTCCTCTGACATCGGCACTTCACTTGCAGGAGAAACACGGACAAAGTCCACACTCTCCTCGCTGCGCTGAGAGGATGGCTCAAACGCCTTAATACCATCAAGCTCATCGTCAAAAAAATCGAGCCTAAACGGACGCTCTTCTGTTGGCGGAAATACGTCAATCAAAGCACCACGAACAGAAAACTCACCAGGTTCCATAACCGTGCCTACGCGCAAATAACCAAACTCAGCAAGAGCTGCTAAAAATTTATCGCGGTCAACTGTATCACCAACGCTCAGCTTCACCGCACCGGCCACGTGCTCCAGCGGCGGTACCTTCACCATAAGCGCTGCGGGCGTTGTTACAACAAGATGGCGGCCTTCTTCTTTAAGAGCTGAAAGCACAGCCATACGCTGCGCTTGGATAATTGCGTCAGGGTTGAGGCGGTCATAAGGCTGTACGTCCCATGCAGGGAAAGGCATCACATGGGCTTTTGGCAGTAAAAACTTAAGTTCTTCTACGCACTTTTGCATACCGCCATGGTCTGGCAAAATAACCAGTAAAGAGCCTTTGCCCTTTTGCCATTCTTTAAACGCCCAATAAGGGATATTACCGTTTTCTATACCGTAAACTTTTGGAATGTTATTTAGAAAGTCGCTCATGGCCTGCGGCGCGACTCATATAGCTTAGTAAATGCAGACGTATTAAAAGGTGCATCAGCTTCGCCCTTTTCAAGCCATCCCCACAGAATCTGCTCTGGCGTGAGCAGCAAATCACGAAGTGGCTCAAGCTCCTCATCAGCAAGACCTTCTACATGACCAGCAATATAATCACCAATCCATAGATCAAGTTCCTTCATGCCGCGGCGACCACGGAATTTAATTTCTTTAATAAGAAGTTGTCTTTTTGCGCTATCCATAGACAACACTATAGGGGCTTCATTTCTTATTTTCAAGAAGGCAGACACTTAAAAAGCCTGAACAATCAAAATAAGAGGGAGACAGCTCCTCTTATTTTTTTGTATGATGCCCCCATGCAAGAAAACACTGTGCCATCATCCATTGATCCCTTCTCGTTCTACGAGAAAATTCCTAATCTTAAAGAGGCGCAAATTAAAAAACTCCATAAACTTTGCGGCCCAAGACTTATTGATCTTTGCCTACACATGCCAACAGGCACAATAGACCGCCGCAATTTACAGCCCCTTTATATGGCCAGCGCGGAAATGGAACTGACTGCCACAGCTACAGTTGCAAAGCATATTGCCCCCTATCAAAAAGGCAGGCAGCCACACCGCATTCAAGTGACAGACGGCACAGCAACAGCTGATCTTGTTTTCTTTAACTTTGGAAGCTGGTTTGCCAAGCAGTATCCAGAAGGCAGCGAAATTGTACTGAGCGGCGAAGCAACATTTGACCAAAAAGGAAGCTTGCAGTTTCTTCATCCAACCCTTTCTAAGGCAGAAAACAGAGATGAAATTGCAAAATTACACCCCACTTACCCGCTTACAGCAGGCATTAACCAGTTTCAAATTGCAAAAGCCATTAGCTGGGCTATGAGCGAGCTGAGCAGCGCTCCTTTGCCAGAATGGCTGCCTGAAAGCGCCATAAAACAGCATGAGCTACCAAGTTTTATGAACGCGCTAAACAGTATTCATAGCCCTGAGGACGGGCAGGATATTGCCAAAGATGGTAAAGCCCGCACAAGGCTTGCCTTTGATGAATTCTACTGCTGGCAAATTGCACTTACAGAAGCGCGCAAGCATACGCAGGGCCTTGGCGGTATAACACATAGTGCGCCAGCAGGGCTTACGCAAAGTTACATGCATGGGTTGCCGTTTGCGCTTACAGGCGACCAGAAAAAAGCGATTGCTGATATTCATCATGACATGGAACAAAGCGCGCCCATGCTTCGTCTTGTGCAAGGTGACGTAGGTAGCGGAAAAACCGTTGTTGGCTTTGCTGCCATGGTAAAAGCTGTTGAAAATGGCCATCAAGCGGCCCTACTTGCGCCAACTGAAATTTTAGCTGGCCAGCATTTTGAAAATGCTAAAAAGATGCTTGAGCCTCTTGGCATTACTGTTGAGTTTTTAGCAGGCAAACAAAAAGCTTCAGAAAAGCGCTCTATTAAATCTCGCCTTAAAAGCGGCTTTATTGACGTTGTGATTGGCACCCATGCTATTTTGCAAAAGGATGTCGAATTTCACAACCTCTCTCTTGCTGTTATTGATGAGCAGCACCGCTTTGGCGTACGCCAACGTATGAACCTCCAGCAAGGCGACTACCAACCAGATTTACTTGTCATGACAGCAACGCCAATTCCAAGAACCCTCGCCATGACAGCTTACGGGGACATGGATATTTCTATCATTGCAGAAAAACCGCCAGGCAGAACGCCCATTACAACCCGCGCCCTGCCCCTTGATAAGCTTGGCGATGTAGCCGAATCCCTTAAACGTGTCCTTGAAAAGGGCGAACAAGCCTACTGGGTTTGCCCCCTTGTAGAAGATAGTGAAAAAAGCGACCTTGCCGCTGCGGCAGACCGCGCGGAACTTCTCCAACAGTTTTACGGCAATGACGTGGGCTTACTTCATGGAAAAATGAAGTCAGACCAAAAAGACCTTGCCATGCAAACTTTTAAAGATGCACATACAAAAATTTTAGTTTCCACCACCGTGATTGAAGTAGGCGTGGATGTACCAAACGCCACAGTTATGGTGATTGAGCATGCAGAGCGCTTTGGCCTTGCGCAGCTTCACCAGCTTCGTGGACGCATTGGCCGTGGCAGCCTGCAAAGTAGCTGTATTCTTCTTTATAAAGACCCGCCGAGCAAATATGCTAAAGAGCGCATAGACACACTGCGCAACAGCGAAGATGGCTTTGTACTTGCCGAAAAAGACTTGGAACTGCGCGGGCCGGGAGAAATTTTAGGGACAAGGCAAAGTGGTTTTGGCGTGACGCGTCTTGCTGATTTTAGTGTTCATAAAGAACTTGTAAGCGAAGCAAGAGATGCGGCAAGAGAAACATTATCTACAGGCCTTACCCCTGAACAATCTCAAGCACTGCTTTGGCTGATGCATATATTTGAAAAACAAGATGCCGTAAAGCTACTGGCTTCAGGCTAGCGCTTATTCAGTATTTCCTTCGGAAAGCTCTTTAGCAGGCTCTTTTTCCTCTTTTAAAGCTGCCTTACCTTCTGCCATACTTGGCGTCACAATACCACCGCTAATCACCATTTTTACGCCTTGATCCACTGTCATATGAAGCTTAATCATATCACTTTTAGGTACAAACAGTAAAAAACCAGATGTTGGGTTTGGCGTTGTTGGCAGGAAAATATTCACCATTTTTTCATCGGTTGTTTTTTGCACTTCACCGCGCGTTTCGCCCGTTACAAAGGCTATGGCGTAAATACCCTTACGCGGGTATTCCACAAGCACCACATCCCGAAAAGATGATGAGTTGGAAACTGAAACCGTTTCAATAATTTGTTTTGTTGCCCCGTAAATTGACCGTACACCAGGAATAGAGAGCATAAGCGCATCCCACCAACCAAGAAGCTTTTTACCAACATAGTTACGGGCAATAATTCCCAAAAATATAAGGGCTGATAGGGCAATAAAAAGCTCAACAATATTCCCAAACTCATAAGGAAGGTATTTGTTAATACGTTCTTCAAGGGGAATAATTTGCGTAACTGTGCTCTCTACAAGCCCAATGACAAAGGTTAAAATATAAAATGTAATAAGAACAGGCATAACAAGAAGAATACCTGCAATAAAGTTATCTCTCAAAAATGCAAGAAGCCCACGCTTTTTTTTAGGCTTACTCTCAGGTTCAGGAAGATCAAGCTCGACTTGTGCCTTCACATCAGATTCTTGTTTTGAACTCATTCCTGTACCTTTTTTCTTTTAGAGAGAGCGATGATGGGTATCTGTATGTGTTTCATGAGTTTTAGAGAAAACCTCCATGACCCAATTTATAAATACAAATACCCATTTCATCTTAATTTTCCAGCTCCATTCAGGTAGAATTTTAGAATGGAATTTCATCGTCAAATGCTGGCTCTGAAGAAACTGGAACAGTTCCCGCACCGCCTGCTGGAGCACCACCGCCAGAAGGCGCTGATTGGTCATAGCTATCATTTGGAGCACTTTGGCCATATCCGCCAGAATCGCCCATAGAAGCTGCGCCACGGCTACCAAGCATAACCATGTTACCACCACGGTCGATCACAATCTCAGTTGTGTATTTATCTGTACCGCTTTGGTCTGTCCATTTACGTGTTTGAAGTTTACCTTCAAAGTAAACGCTGTCGCCCTTTTTCATGTACTTTTCAATAACACCTGCAAGGTTACCAAATACCACAACACGGTGCCATTCTGTTTTCTCTTGCTTTTGGCCTGATTGATCTTTCCAGCTTTCCGTTGTTGCTACGCTTACGTTTGCAATAGGACGTTTGTCCTGTGTGTAACGGATTTCAGGGTCACGACCCAAGTTTCCAATAATCTGTACTTTGTTTAGGCTCGCCATAATTTTATATCCTTCTTAAAAACTCTTAAATTAATGGGGCTGAGTATGCCTACTTTTCCTAAAAGACGCAAGGGCGCGCAACAAAGTCTATACAAAAAAAATCCCTCCACATAATGGAAGGATTTTTGAGTTCGATTAATTGACGAGTGTCATAATGAGTGCAATAGCGCCTGTCATGCCGCTCACACCCCAAAACAACATTAACAATATGGCAGGAATCGCCGCAAAGGCATCCAAAACCATACCAATGCCAAGCAGAGAAGCATTGTTTGTACCTTTAGTATGACGCCCGCTTCTCCAAGTCACAAAAGGAAGCGTAATAAGTCCCAGCACCAAAAAGATAACCGCAACTGTCCACAAAACAGTAATCATAGTAACTCCGTAAAAATAGAAAAGGATCAATAGATATATAAATCACCAATAAATTAAGCAACATTTAAATAATCGTCAAATCAATACTTAAATCTTAAAAATAGCACCAAACATGTCTTGATTTTTTACAGCCAAACTTTATGATACATCTCATGAAATCAAACGCACCCATCACGAATACGACACACATCTCTATTAGAGGTGCGCGTCAGCACAACCTCAAAAACATTTCGCTCGATATCCCTAAGCGCAGCTTAACGGTGATTACGGGACTTTCAGGCTCAGGAAAATCATCTCTTGCGTTTGATACAATTTATGCAGAAGGCCAGCGCCGTTACGTAGAAAGCCTCAGCGCTTATGCACGTCAGTTTTTGGATATGGCAAGTAAACCCGATGTAGACAGTATTGATGGCCTCTCCCCTGCGATTGCGATTGACCAGAAAACCACAAGCAAAAACCCGCGTTCAACCGTGGGTACAATTACAGAAATTTACGATTACCTCCGCCTATTGTTTTCTCAGTGCGGAACGCCTCATTGCCCAACCCACGATATTCCTATTGCAGGCCAAACCGTGAGCCAAATGGTGGATACGCTCCTTGAGTGGCCTGAAGGCACACGTTTGCATATTTTTGCACCTGTCGTACGCGGCCGTAAAGGTGAGTATAAAAAAGATATTCTCGGCTGGCAGAAAACAGGTTATACCCGCATCCGCATTAACGGCGAGCTTCATGATATGGATGATACGCCAGAACTTGATAAGAACAAGAAGCACACCCTTGAAGTACTTGTAGACCGCATGGTCGCAAAAGAAGAAAACAAAACACGTCTTGCAGACTCTATTGAAACGTCTCTTAAGCTTACTGGCGGTACTGTCCTTGTGGAGCCTGTCTGCAAAACTGAGGAAGAACAGAAAAAACTTCCTGATCCTGTGCAGTTTAGTGAAAAACATGCTTGTAACATTTGCGGCCATACCATGGCTGACATTGAACCGCGCATGTTCTCATTCAACAGCCCTTATGGGGCTTGTAATAGCTGTGATGGCCTTGGGGAAGTTGTGCATTTTTCACCTGAACTGGTTGTGCATGATGGTAGTAAATCTATCCGCGAAGGTGCGATTCACCCATGGAAAGATGGCTGGGGCGTTGCTTACTACGGAGAAGCTCTTGCCAAGCACTTTGGGTTTTCGCTTGATACAGCCTTTGACAAACTGCCTGAAGACATTAAAGAGATGCTACTTTATGGGTCAGAAGATGATACGATTCAGTTTACTTTTAATGCCAGCAAAGGGAACTTCCAAACCCGCAAAACATTTGAAGGGGTAATCCCTAACATTGAGCGCCGTTGGAGAGAGTCTCAAGGCCGTAACCGCGACCTGCTTGACCAGTACCGCACCACATCCCCTTGCCCAAGCTGTAACGGACAGCGCCTGAGCACTGATGCCCTTGCCGTTAAAATTGCAGGTAAAAATATTTCTGATACAACATGCATGAGCATTGTTGACACCAGCGCATGGTTTGAAAGTCTGGCAGATAAGCTATCTGGCAATAAGCTTACTATTGCAGCACCTATTCTGCGTGAAATTACAGCACGCCTTGGCTTCCTTGTTCATGTTGGCCTTGGCTATTTAACCCTTAATCGTAAATCAGGGTCACTTTCTGGCGGAGAAAGCCAGCGTATTCGTCTTGCATCCCAAGTGGGTAGCGGGCTTACTGGCGTACTCTATGTACTGGATGAACCCTCTATTGGACTTCACCAACGCGACAATGAAAAGCTCCTCACAACCCTTAAAGCCCTGCGTGATATGGATAACACTATTATTGTGGTTGAGCATGATGAAGATGCCATGAACGAAGCCGACCACGTCATTGATATTGGCCCTGGTGCTGGCCGTAATGGCGGACAAGTGATTGCTGAAGGGACAGCAGAAGAGCTTAAAAATGATGAAAACTCTATTACAGGGGCTTACCTTTCAGGTAAGCGTCAAATCCGTATTCCTACAGAGCGCCGCAAAGGCAATGGTAAAGTTCTCAGCGTTAAAAACGCAAGCGGGAATAACCTTAAAAATGTAGATGCGCATTTCCCACTTGGCATGATGACGTGCGTAACAGGTGTATCAGGATCAGGTAAATCTACACTTGTGATGGATACACTTCACAGCGCCCTCTCTCGCGATATTAACCGCGCCAAAGCTATCCCTGCACCCCACGATAAGATTCATGGCATTAAGTTTATTGATAAGATTGTCAATATTGACCAATCTCCAATTGGACGTACCCCCCGCTCAAACCCTGCCACATACACAGGCATCATGACACCTATTCGTGACTGGTACGCAGGCCTGCCAGAAGCACAAAGCCGCGGCTATACATCTGGCCGTTTCTCATTCAACGTCAAAGGCGGACGCTGTTCATCTTGTGAAGGTGATGGCATGATTAAGGTTGAAATGCACTTTTTAGCCGATGTTTACGTACCTTGCGAAGTCTGTAACGCTCAGCGCTACAACCGTGAGACACTTGAGATTAAGTACAAAGATAAATCCATTGCAGATGTACTCAATATGACAGTGGAAGAAGCCCTTGAGCTATTTGAAGCCGTGCCAAGCATTCGCACCAAACTGCAAACTCTTATGGATGTTGGCCTCAGCTATATTCAGCTTGGTCAAAGTGCAACCACGCTTTCAGGCGGTGAAGCTCAGCGCATTAAACTTTCTAAAGAGCTCTCTAAGCGCTCAACAGGGCAAACGCTTTATATTTTAGATGAACCAACAACAGGGCTTCACTTTGCAGATATTGAACTTTTGCTAAAAGTACTACACAGACTTGTGGATGAAGGTAATAGCATGGTGATTATTGAGCATAATCTTGATGTCGTTAAAACAGCAGACCATGTGATTGAGGTTGGCCCTGAAGGCGGAGACGCAGGCGGAGAAATTCTTATAGAAGGCACACCAGAAGAAGTAGCAAAACATAAGACAAGCCACACAGCACGCTTTCTTGCGCCGATGCTCAAACCTAAAAAACCAGCTAAAAAAGGTAAAAAAAGCACAGCCGCTTGACTTGCATACAATTCCTCTTTATACATAAGGCAATAAGCAACCCTTCATTCCTTTTCCTCCCTTTATAAGGAGAAGCCTTATGGCTGATCAAGATCAAGACCCCAAGCAACCTTCCACCGAAGATGGGAACAAAGGCTTTTGCCTAAACAAGGCTGAGCAAGTCTCTCGTATTTGGCATAACATTTGGGATGGCGCCTACAAGTTCATCATCGTTATTGGTGTCATTGTTGGCATCGTAATTGCTGCAAATGTGTATTTCACCATGAAAGCCACAACCAACAAGGTTCACAACACCTACTGCGAATCAGTTTTTTGGTGCGACACGCCTGCGGAAACTGCTGCAAAAGCTGAAAAAGATCGCATCAAAGCGGTAGAAGCTGCAGCAGAAGCCGAGGAAGAGCGCATCCAGGCGGAAATTAAAGCCGCTGAAGAAGCAAAACGCGCCGAAGCTATCGCCAATGGCGAAGAAGAGCCCGGCATGATTGCCCGCGGATGGGGCTGGGCCGCAAACAAATGGTCCGGCGATGAAGAACCAACAGAAGCCGAAAGCAACTAAATCGATACCTCGCTCCCCCCTGCATTTTATGTAGGGGGTTGCTTTTTTGCCAGACACCATAAGAATTTATAGAAACGAATAGGGGTGCGCGTTTACTTTGTTCTATGAACTGTTTAAACTGGCAGAAATATTTTAGGGGAAGAATAAAAATGTACGATGATGTTTTAACGATATATGAATCTAACGACGACACACCGCTCGTTATTGATAGCCCACACAGCGGCCGAAACTTTCCATCAGATTTTAGTACAAAAATGGATGACCTTACGCTTAGACGTTGGGAAGATTGCTACGTAGATGAACTTGTTGGCGAGGCGCCAAGCTTTGGTGCAGACCTTATTTCTATGCTTATCCCTCGTACATATATTGATATGAACCGTCATGTACTTGACGTTGACCCTGCTCTTGTTAAAGGCGAAATGACAATGCAAATTCACCCAGAGCAACAAACGGTTGAGCTTGGGCGCGGCCTTATTAAGCGTATTGGCCCGAATGGCGAAGAGATTCATAATAAAAATCTAGATGAAGATGATATTCTTCAAATGATTGAAAGCTATTATATTCCATACCACCTCACTCTTGAGGAGCATCTTTTTAAGAAAAAGAAAAACGGTAATGTGTATCACCTCAACATGCATGCTATGTACAGCAAAAATGCTGCAACGGGTGAGCCGCGCGCTGATTTTGTAATTTCAGATAACAACCAAAAAACATGTGACCCTGAATTTACAAACTTTGTTAAAAAAGAGCTTGAAGGGCTTGGTTACACTGTTGCTGTTAACGATCCTTTCCTTGGTGGTGAAATTGTTCGCATGTATGGTAACCCTAAGCATGGCGTACATAGCCTCCAAATTGAAATCAAAAAATCGCTTTATATGAGTGAAGATACTTTTGAAAAACATGAAGGCTTCAATAAATTACAAAAAGATCTCAGCGCATTTATTGGTAACGTTGCCAAATACGTTCGCTAATTAAGAATCTTAAAAAGCGCCCTACAGGGCGCTTTTTTTTACATGAAGGGCTTTATATAACTATCTGATATTATCCTTGTGCATCCATACCTTAATTTTATGAACCTTTTCCATGCCGGGTGTATTTTGAAATCCAAAATCCTTAGGGGTTCCTTCTACCTGAACAGCAAGCCCCCACTCATTAACTTTATTAAGGCGCCAGCGTGGTAGCGTTGCAAAACAGCCGTTTTTCATAAGGTGGGTCACAGTAGCACTCTTGCCTAACCGCTGGGCTTTCTTAACTTTAGCAAGGTCAACAATTTTAACGCAGGCGTAATCAACGCCCCGTGTCTTTACCTTTTCAGCAAAAGAAATTGGTGCAACGCAAACCGCACAAAGAAGAACCGCACAAACGGTGAGATTTTTCATAACCTAATAATTATTTGGAGATATGAGCAAGTTGTAGGCGTGCTTTTTTATGCAGCACAAACAGAAGCGACGATCCAAAAATAAAAGCACTTATAGATAGAATCATTTTAAGAGTTCCCTTTATATATTATTCCTACATATTTCTTATGAAGGCCGGCAAAAACCTAAAACTCGTCACAGCTAAAAGTTTGTATTTTTCAAAACACTTTCAAAGGTTTCATACAATGCATCATAATCTGACGGGGTAGTATGCCAGCCACTCGCCACACGAAGCGTACTGAGTGCTAGGTCAGGGTATCCCATAGCTTCTACAACATGAGAAGGGTCAACCCGCCCGCTTGCACAGGCAGATCCTTGAGAGATACAAACACCTTGCATATCCATCAGCATCACAACCATTTCAGCTGACATCCCCTCAAGCGCTATACTACTGGTAACAGGTAGGCGCTTTGCCCCCTCACCCATAATTTTAACCTTCGGGCTAAGTGCTTTCATTTTTTCTTCAAATTTAAGCTTAGCCTTACCGAGCTCCTGATAATGATCAAAATAATTTTTTGCTTTAGCGCAAGCAACCCCTGCCGCAACAATACCCATGGTATTTTCAGTTCCGCTGCGATAGCCTCGCTCTTGCCTTCCACCATGCAAAAGGGGCTCTATCTCAACCCCAGGCTTAAATATAAGGGCGCCCACACCCTTTGGTGCTCCAAACTTATGGAAAGATAATGTCACCACATCTGCCATATCAAGCCCTAGTGGAATTTTTCCACCTGTTTGAATCGCATCACTATGAAGAAGTGCACCATGCTCCTGACAAAGGGCATATGCCTCTTTCAGAGGTTGCATTACACCTGTTTCATTATTGGCATGCATCAAACTCACAAGAGCGCCTTTATGCATTTTAAGAGCACCTTCAAGCTCGCTCAAATCAATTACACCATTTTTATCTACATCAAAAAACACAACAGGATGGTTGCTTTTAGCAATACTTTTACCTGCGTTCATTACGCAAGAATGTTCTGTTTTTTGCGTAATGATAGAACGCCCCTCAGCAGCCGCGCTTTTAAGCACCGTATTATTGGCTTCTGTACCGCCGCCCGTAAAGACCACCTGCTCGCTGCGCACACCTAATAGATCCGCCACTTGTCGGCGAGAAATATCCATACGGCTACGCGCCGCTTGACCGATTTGGTGAACAGAAGATGCATTGCCATAAATGTCTAGCATCTCGGTGATGGCTTCTTTTACCTCTGGCAAAAGCGGCGTTGTGGCGTTGTTATCAAAATAAAGCATGTACCTACTTTACAGTTTTCTATTTTTTATACAAGAAACAGATTCTGCGTTCATTACAAATCAATCACTTACAACAAAAATTTGCATTTCCCCTTGTTTTTCGCTATTGTGCCCCCAGACTTCAGAAGCTGCAACGCTATGAATCAGTATGAATTTTTAAATCATATTGAGGAATAGATAAGCGAAAATGAATGCTCGTGAGAAACCACAGCGCAGCGTAGCGAGGGCTACATGAGCAGTGGAAGCACAGTAAACATGCATTTGCAGCCATGTATAACCAATATGGGTAAAAATTATGCCAGATATCACATTCAACGGCCCTGCCGGCCGCATCGAAGGAAAATACTTCCAAGCTAAGGATCCACGCGCGCCAATCGCAGTGGTGATGCACCCGCACCCACTTCATGGCGGCACAATGAACACAAAAGTAACGTACCGTATTTATGAAGCATTTGCGAAATGTGGATTTTCTGTTCTGCGCTTTAACTTTAGAGGCGTTGGGAACTCCCAAGGCGAGTACGATAATGGTGTTGGCGAACTTAGCGATGCAGCTGCAGCACTTGACTGGCTTCATGCACAGCACCCAAGTACATCTGGTATTTGGATTTCAGGCTTCTCATTTGGGAGCTGGATTGCACTTCAGCTGCTTATGCGCCGACCAGATGTTGCACGCTTTTTAGCGGTTTCCCCGCCAGCAGGCATGTATGACTTCTCATTCCTATCACCTTGCCCTGCAAGCGGATTTGTTATGGTTGGTGATAACGATGAGATTACGCCATCATCAGATATTGAAGACTTACTTAAAAAGACTGCCCGCCAAAAAGATGTAAAAATTCATTACAGTAAAATTATGGGGGCTGATCACTTCTATACAGAGCAGCAAGAAGAACTTGCAAACAAACTCACTCAGTACATCATGTCTAACTTAGAAAAAGCACCTGCTCTATCTGCCTGATAAAGCTCAAAGGTTTTTCCATTTTGACAAAGCATGAATCCCCCGAGGGCGTCAGATCTGGCGCCCTCAAATCTTAGGTCTCTAAATTCAGCGCAAGGCATACCTTGCCATTTCACCATTTTCTTAAATACAGCAAAACGTGAATACCAATCAAAGTTACGGCCTTCAAAATACTTAAATGCCACATGCGGAAACTTACTATCTGTCATACCAAAACGTCTGTAAATGCGCCAAATAGCAAGGTGTTTCGGCATAAATAAAGCGTTAATACGTGCGCTACGAGTGGATATATCAGAGGTTTCGATCTGCACTTCTCTAAACAGATTAATCATGGTGTCATGCAGCCGATGGTCTTTTGTCTCAATAATAATTCGCCAGTTTAGCGGGTTAATAGGCTGAGCAAGAGTTGTAATATCAACAACATCTAACTTAAAAGCTTCCGCGTAATCCTCTGCAAAAGAATGCGCTTGGTGCTTAAAGCTTAAAACAACACATATATATACAGCACAAATAATAAACCCAAGCCTTGCAGCGTCCCGTGCGTAGCTATTAAAAAGGAAGCAAGCAAGCAGGAAAATTAAAGCAATAAGAAGTAAAATGTAATCTAAGGTAAAGAGAACATTAAAAGAGATATGCACAGGAAGCGGCCACAACGGCTGCACCCCCGCCCCTGTAAAAATAGAAAAAAGAGTAACGACAAAAGCTGCTGAAACTGCGTACGGGTAATAGGTACACCAGTTCTCAGTATTTTTGGCAAACTTAAAAACGCCGTAAGCTGGCAGAAAGGCAAGTATTGGAAGCGTGAAAAATGACCATGTTAGCGCAAACTGATATTTAAGATTAAAAGCGCTGCCAAATACAAAAAAGAGGTCTTGGATGTGGGGCATTGCTGCGCCAAGCGCACCTGCAAGTACAGGCCAAAGGCCCAAAGGGTGCAAACCAAGCTTACGGCGAATTGCAAAAGCCGTTAGTGCTCCAATCACCATACAAAGAAGTAGCGTCAAGGCCGTCCCTTTAAATCATTAAACTGCCTAAACTTTAAAAGCTTAAGCTGTCGTGAGTATACCCCCAACACTCTCCCTTTGACAACCCGTGGTCTTTTCACTTGTAAATGGCAAGTTTTTCAATCGCCTAGCAGCAAGCCAAGCAAAACATTCTGCCTCTAAATAATTTGCCTGTTGCCCAATTTCATCCAAAAGCACCACATCAAGGCCCGTTTTATCTTTAAGGTCCTGCATAATCACAGGGTGGTATCCACCGCCACCATGCACATAAACTTTACCAGAGACCATGCCTTGTGCTTTTAAGGATTTTGCAATGGTTTCAGCTGTTAGTGCGCAAAGCGTTCTTGCGCCATCTTCAAGCCCAAGATGCTCTGGCACCATATTATTAAACAAATACCGATCTACAGATTTTGGCCAAGGCGCATCAAAGCAAGGGTCTGATGCCGTATACTGCACCCACTGCATATCAACTGCACCCTGTTTTGCAATCTCCCCATCCCTATCAAAAGACAAGTCTGTATTTTTCTGAATCCAAGCATCCAAAAGCCCAATACCAGGGCCAACATCAGAAGCGATAATGCCATCTTCTTTTAAAAGAGTTACATTTGCGACCCCGCCAATATTTAAAATAACACTTGGCTTTTCAAAGTTTGCAAAAAGCGCCTCATGAAAATGCGGGACCAAAGGAGCCCCCTGCCCGCCGCAAGCCATATCACGGCGCCTAAAATCAGAAACAACAGCAATGCCTGTCTGCTCAGATAGCAAGTTTGCATTCCCCATTTGCCACGTGAGCTGCTCTTCTGGAATATGTCGAATGGTTTGGCCATGAAAACCCACAGCCTTCACGTCTGCGCCGTTTACGCCGGCTTTTTTAAGTAATTCGCCCACAGCTTCAGAATGCTTTTCTGTGAGCTCTTTTTCTAGGCGCATAATATCTGAAGGGTTAATAAAACTATCAGGCTGAGCCAGCTCAAACAGGCTTTTTCTAAATGGCGCCTCATAAGGCAATGTAATGCCCGATAAAAACTTATGATTATTTTCTCCGTCTGTTTCCACAAGCACAGCATCAACCCCATCAAGTGAAGTTCCGCTCATAAGGCCAATAACTAACATTCACAACCCTTTTTACTTTTCATGCTTATATAGAGGCGATCTCAAAATTTGCTAAGCTACAGCAAAAATGCTTATTTTGAACAGACCGTAGCGCAGTGCATATAAGCATACATGAGCAGCGGAACTTTGAAAAAGAATCATTTGCAGTAAAGCATAGTAGAATTTTCAAATTGCTTCCTTGAATCTCTAGACATTCCACCTATATATATCCTATAGTTTGACCTCAACCGTTTATAAACGCAAGGATACAGATGTATGTCTGAACAACAAAAATTTTCGCCAGAAGTGGTGGCAGAGGCCGAGCGCCAATTCGCCATTCTTCAAAAAGGCACTGAAAAAATTGAACCCGAAGGCGGCCTTTTGCTTAAACTTAAGCAAGCGCTTCGCGATGAGCGCCCCCTTAAAATTAAACTTGGCGCAGACCCAACAGCTCCAGACCTACACCTTGGTCACAGCGTAATTTTACGTAAAATGCGCGAATTTCAGGAACTTGGTCATAAAGTTCAGTTTTTAATTGGCGGCTACACAGCCCTGATTGGTGATCCAAGCGGCCGTAATAAAACGCGCCCACCGCTTACAGAAGAGCAAATTGCTGAAAATGCTGAAACCTATATGACTCAGGTCTACAAGGTTTTGAAAAAAGACCCTGAAACGCTTGAAATCCTTAACAACACAACGTGGCTTAGCAAGCTAGATTTTGCTGATACCATTAAGCTTTGTGCACAAGTCACTGTGGCACGCATTATTGAGCGTGAGGATTTTTCAACACGCCTAAGTGAAGGTACGCCTATTTCAATGCATGAGCTTCTCTACCCAATTATGCAGGGCTATGACAGCGTGGCGATGGAGTGCGATATTGAACTTGGCGGCACAGACCAAACCTTTAACTGCCTTATGGGCCGTCAATTGATGCAATCTAAAGGCATGAGCCCGCAAATTGTAATGACCTTCCCTCTACTAGAAGGCACCGATGGCAAAGACAAGATGAGCAAATCTAAAGGAAATTACATTTCCCTACAGGATGCGCCTAACGATATGTTTGGTAAAATCATGTCTATCCCAGATGAACTGACGGAAAAATACTTCCGCTTGCTTACAGCTGTGGATACAAGCACATTGCCCTCACACCCAATGGATGCAAAAAAACTGCTCGGCCGCACCATTGTGACCATGTACCACGATGAACAGGCTGCACAAGGCGCACAGGCAGATTTTGAAACACGCTTTTCAAAAAATGCTATTCCTGATGAGCTTCCTGAAAAGGATGTTCAAACAGAAGATGGGCAAATTGGGCTTGTAAAACTTCTTGTCTCTCTTGGCTTTGCAGAAAGCAACAAAGCAGCTAAGCGCCTCATTGAAGGCGGAGCTGTAAAAATTAACCAAGAAAAAATCGGTGATACGCAAGCGACAATTACCGCTTCAGAAGCGATAATTGTACAAGCTGGTAAGCGTAATATGGCACGCGTCACGCTGTCATAAAACATGCTTTTCACTCGACACTTCAAGGGGTTGCCATATGGCAGCCTCTTTTTTTATAAAAACTATCCATTTTTTAAAGAAAGTTGTTGCAGATGCACCAGTTCGCGTATACAATCCCCTCGATTTAAAGATTTTTTACAGCGCAAATATTTGATTTTGCCTGCGAATTTATAAGGCTTCGAAGAGAGCTTCAAACATATAAAAAACGACAATGAAGAGGGATGACACAATGCAAGGTGTTGCTAATTTAGACCAAAACGTACGCGAGATGCTACGTTCGAAAATCACAACAGGCGAACTGTCAGGCGGCGCGCACCTCAGTGAACTTAAAATTGCAAAAGAATACAGCGTTTCTCGTACACCTGTACGTGAAGCTCTTTGTGCCCTTGCTGCAGATGGCCTTATTGAAATGGTCCCTCACCGCGGAGCGTTTGTACGTACAGTAACAAGTGATGAAATCACAGATCAAAAGACAGTTTTTGCTCACATGATGAGCCTTGCCGCTCACATGGCAACAGAGCGCGCTGACATTGAAAGCATTCTTGCACTAGAAAACCTTGTGTCTAGCCTAAAGACAACAGATGTAGCAACGTTTGAAACAACAATTGTTGAAGCCTTCTCTCTTATCCGTAAGGGATGTGGTAGCACAACAGCTGCTGAAGTACTTAACATGGTTGAACGCCGCATGGTTGTTGCTACGCCTGTAACACTTACAGAAGACATCATGAAAACAATTGCACAAGAGTTCACTTACCTTATGGGTGCATTCAAGCGTAAAAAAGCTGATGTTGCAGAAAAAACAATGCGTACAATCATCAGCACATACTACGGTATTGAGGCTGAAACGGTTGAGACGACGACTGAAACAGTCAACTAAACATCTCTTCATTACTAAAAGAGGGGCATTTGCCCCTCTTTTTTTATTCTTTAGCTCATTTCTTTTTTGAAGCATTTTAAATGCAAATAACTGTTCAAGGGCTTGACTTACCCAAAAAAAACACCATATAGTGAATTAGGTAGAAAGCCTTATAAGTAAAGCTGACTACTGTGTTTAACAAAATGAGGCTGTGCTCGGTTATGCTTTTATACCTAGCTCCGTATCTATTAGGGATTGCTTTCCTGCTTTACGCGGCGAGCTACCTATTTGGTTAAAAATAAAAAATTTCTCTAGCCCCTCTTCTTATCAAAAAGGAGAGGGGTTTTATTTATGCCCTAACATTAAAAAAACTTGATATTAGAAAAACCTAATATTACAATACTTTTATGAATGACATGAATGATAAGGCAGAAGCCGTCTCAAAATACCTTAAAGGCATTGCAAGCCCGCACAGGCTCCTTCTCCTGTGCTCCATGGCAGAAGGTGAAAAAAGCGTAACCGAGCTTATGGAAGCGACAGGACTAGCACAAAGTTCTGCTTCTCAGCACCTTGCAAAACTAAGAGAAGAAGGCGCTGTTAGCTACAGAAGAGAACATCGTACTCTTTATTACAGCATTTCATCCAAGATCACGCAGGATATTATGGCCCTGCTCTACCAAGAATTTTGTCAAAATAAGGAAAATATAGATGTGTAAATACAAAGGCGTACTGCCTTGGGCCCTAGGAGGCACTTTGCTTGCTGTTGCTTTCTTAAGTGCTGTTCTATTTGTTAAGCCAATTGGGGTATCTACCCAATTTGTTATAGCTGATGCCGCTGTGTGGGATGTTATAAACCCAGATATTATCAAGGAAAATACAGAAAGCAAAACTGGCTACAGCTCGCCCAATGCTTACTTGAACAAAAGCGGTGGTAAATATGCCAAAAATGCTGCAAATCCACTTAACTACAGTTTTGTTTTTGTGCTTGCAATGATGTTTGGCGCCTATTTATCCAGCAAAATATCTGGTGATAAGCCAGAATCAAACCAAGAATCTATCATGCCTAAAGCATGGTCTGATAATTTTGGAACAAGCCCTAAAAAGCGTTTTATATGGGCCTTTATTGCTGGTTTTATTGTTCTCTTTGGTGCGCGCCTTGCTGGCGGTTGCACAAGCGGACATATGATGAGCGGTATGATGCAAACATCTCTCAGCGGCTACCTCTTTGCCCTTGGCTTGTTTGCTACATCTATCCCACTTGCTATTATTCTTTATAAAAAACGCTAAAGCTTAAAAAAGGAATTCAACTATGGAACTTTATCTTGCTATTGCGCTTGGTACACTATTTGGCTTTGCCCTTAACCGTGCCGGAGCCACCAACCCTGAAAATATTATTAACATGCTACGTTTTACAGATTTGCGCCTTATGAAGACCATCCTGTTTGCCATTGGCCTGTCCTCAATTGTTTTGTTTAGCGGCCTTAAACTTGGCTTTATTGACGCCGGACATATTTCTATTAAAGCTGCGTACCTTGGTGTTGTTGCTGGCGGTGCCTTGCTTGGCGTTGGGTTTGCCATTGCGGGATACTGCCCAGGTACAGGCCTTGCAGCCCTTGCAACGGGCCGCAAAGATGCACTCTTTTTTGTGCTTGGCGGTTTTGCTGGTGCTTTTGCCTTTACGCTAGCCTATGGATGGCTCAAAGCCAACACATCTCTATTTGATAGCATTTTAGGCGGAAAAGTTAGCCTTGCTGAAACAGGAAGTAAATATGAACACCTTATTGCTATAGACGGCACAATGCTCGGCATTTTGCTTGGCCTTGCCTTTATTGGTATCGCTATTGCAGTCCCCAAATCACTCAGATAGAAAAAGGCTCCTAAAGGAGCCTTTTTTAATAATTTATAATTTCAGAAACAAATCTTTTAGCCTTAAAACCTTTAGGCTGAGCTGCTGATTTATAGTGCGTGCAAAATAGTTTAAAGGCTTTAAACCCCTCCTTTGTAAAGGATGGCATACTTATCCCCTGCCCCATTTTTTCAATTTGGAACGCATTCATTTGCTGTTCATACAAATTTAAAGGCATAGCATATACAGGAATACCAAGCCCTATAGCTTCACTCATAAGGGAGTGTCCTGCTGTGCTTATAATACCCTCACAAGCCGATAATGCCGTTACAAAGTCCTTATCATTCGCGCTTTTACCGTCAAAAATATCAAAAGAGCATTCAGGAAAAGTTTCACAAACCTGCTGAATTTCCTCAAGGCTTTGCCTATGTCCGCCTTGCGCAGATAAATAGATAAGATAAGAGCCTTTCTTAACTTTTCTTTTAAGGCTTTGTAGCTCCTTTCTTAAAATCGGGGCTACAATACTTACTTCTTCCTTAAAATTTTCTCTCACAGGCACATCAAAGAATGAGAAAACAATTCTTTTGTGTGCTTTTGGGAAAAATATACGGAGCCTCTGCACCTCATCAATAAGCGAAGCGCCAGCAAGCTTCTCTGGAAACTCCCCCACGAGGTACTTACTCTGCTGATCCAGCGTATAAAGCGGCGCATCATACATATAGGCGTACTGGGCACTCACAGGTTCATAATCTGTTAGCACAGCATCAGGCTTACCAATAAATTCTTGTGCCTGCGCCATGCCTTTTGCATTAATCTCCCAAAAGTTTTGCTGATTGGCCGCATGAGACAAACTGTCCTTAAAGCTCAAACCACCCGGTGTACCCACCACATAAGGCACAGCCACAGGGATAACTTGAATGTTTTTATCGCCACCAAAGCGCCTTTCGCAAAACTTTAGGCTTTCTCCGTAAGCAAAAATGGCAATGCGTGCCTGCTTTTTTAGCTCTTCTATAATAGGCAACTGTCGGTACATATGCCCCAGCCCAATACCGCAAATACCATAGACTACCTTTTTCATTTTATATGTCTTCCTTTATAAGCTTTGCAACGTCTTGCCTTGTTCCAGAAACTTCAAAAACTTGAATATCTTTAAGCGCTTGAAAGAGTAAATTAGGCAGTTTACCTTCTGCTTCTTTATCATCAGGTTGGAAAACATCCTCCCCCTCTCCTAGCACAACAGAAGCATTAACCCTATCCATAAAGAACGGAAAGAGTTTATGCAGCGCACTCATTTTTGACATTTTTTGATATTTAAGAGGCCCATTTGTCAGCTTTACCATCCAAATAGTTTGAATGTTTTGTGGCATTTCATCGTATAGCTCTGAATTTAGCTTAAAAGCCACCCGATCTTCGTAAACTTTAACGTCAGGAATAGGCATATTTACCTGTTGATCGAAAGCTTCTTTACCTATTGTCATCGTCCTCGTGCCGCCGGTAGCTCTCATTTTGCCTTCATGCAGACACAACAAAGTTTTGTTACCAGAGATGACTTTCTCCATTTCTTGCTGAACACACTCAAGTAATACAGAGCTCTTCCCTCCGCCTGAATGCGCGAGAATTAAATTCCCATCAATGCAGGTGCTATGTACGCTATAAGTTCCTTTCCTTAACAAACTCTCTCTCACCATAGCGCCAAGCAAGTGATACCCATCCATCGGAAACTCATCCCCGCATGGCGTATTCAGCACTACATGGCTTTTGTGTGCTACTAAACTTGTACAAGAGGAAGACTTTAAAGTAAGTGTGAGCATGCAGGAATCTTCCTGCAAAAGTTTGGGCACATATGCATCAAGTAAAAGCTGATCTGGTAGAAACTCTGCGTTTATATGAATCATTCTTTACCTCCTTTTTCTATAAAGCTTAAAACAGCTAAGGCAACGGCCCTATCTCCAGAGGTTCCATAGACATCAATCAAAGCTTTTGAGGCGCTTCCTCTCGCATTTGCTATAAAGTCTAAAGAGCTTTTCATACAAAGGCTTGCTCTATCAAGCCCGTGAACACATTTCACAATATCCTTCATCACTTGTGATTGCTCTTTCCTGTAATCTAAAGGAGATATATCAAGTACATCATGCCAAGCAATAGCACGATCTACATACCCTTCTGCCTGAATCATCTCTAGCTGCTGTCCTTGGCTATCATTTGTAGGCGGAAGCCACACGGTTGGAAGGTCAAACTGAGCCGCGTCATAAATATTACCAAGGCCAGAGGTCATAAATGCATATTTACTCCCTGCAAGAACCTTTAGCATCTCTTCTCTTGGGTAGCTCTTTGCGCCCATATAAGGGAGCGCCTTAATAATCTTCTCACTAGCACAGACAATAAGCTCCTCCCCCATAGGCACAGCAGCCCTTACAGCCTTGTACATATGCGCGGCATAATTTATTGCATCCGCCTCACTCCAAAAGGGGTTCATAAGGCCGCCAAAGTTAAGCAGTACATGCCTGCCTTCTCTTCTTGGTACATCTGCTTGCAAAATAGGAGGCACAGGTAAAAGCGTCCCACTCATGGCTGCTTTATAACTTTCAAGAATTGTGTTTACGCCAATAAAGTTTTGGGACAGGTACAAATCACAATACTTTACAGCCTCCGGCATCTCTTTCCAGAACCATGTCAAAGGATCATAGATAATAACCTTTAAGCCAGCAGCCCTTGCCTTTTCAGCCATTATAAAATCTAAAGACGTAAAAAACACATCATACTGCTGCAAGGTTTCAATCAGCTGTCCTTCACTCATATCTGCTAAATCATATATCTCATTATATGCAAGCGGCCTTTGTATATCTAAACTATGACCATCTCCTATATAAGACATACGATTCACCTGCCCCTTTAATAAAGGGAAGAAACTAGCTGCCGCGGCCGTTGGTCCAAAACCAAAGGATTCAGCGTTTATAAGCAATTTACAATTTGTAAGGTTCAAAGCCATAAAGATATTCCCCAAGTTGATTAAATTGTTCAGATTTTCTAACCTCATTCATAAGCGTACTATCTGTAAACCTTGGCTTCATGCTGGCATGCATCAGGGCATCCCTCACATTACTGCCAAGGCCACTTTTAAAGGCCTCCTTTCTTATATCTCCCATACCATCAAAATGTTTAGGCACAGGCCCCATGGCAACCATAGCCACATACCTTGTAGAATCTGAAAGGTTTGATGTATTGGCATGAGTTGTTCGACTGTCCCACGTTACAAGGTCTCCTGCCCTTAACGGCATGGCCTGTTGATGCTTCTCTAGTCTTTCAGCAAGCAAGGAACCTTCTGCTAGCTCCACATACTCACCCTTATTCTTTACAAGTGGAATATAATCATGGAAATCCTGCCTCGAGCCTGGCACAGCCCTAAAGGTACCTTGCTCTTTGGGATTATCTGCTAGCGCCAAAATACCTTGCAAGGTTTTAAAATTTGGATGAACCACCGGGTTTTGATCTACATGAAGGCCCAGTGCTTTTCCATCCGCGCTTGGAAGCTTCACGCCAAACCTATCAAAACTTGTCCATAGATCTACCCTCCCCCATAAGAGCACATGATGAATGTAAAGCCTTATGCTTTGCCTCATTTGCGCCCAAACATCATCATGGTAAAGCTCAAAAAAACCTCTACTGAGAAGCGGCGCGCCGTTACCATCTTTAGGAATATGCTGCCAACTGCCAGAATCAGCCAAATCAAACTGCCCCTCACTTACAAGGCATGCAACTTCCTGAATTCTTGCCACTGCCTTTATACATAAATCAGAAGAGACCACCCCCTTACCCACCACAAGCCCATAGGTATGAAATGCATCCATAAAGGTTTTTTCATCTGTAAGCGGATCAAAAGCTACGGCATAGCCATCAGCATCTATTGGATATTTAGGGTATTTTATATTTTGAGAAGGTGGTGATGAGAGTATGTGAGAGTGAGTTTTAAGGTTGTGGTGAAGATTTTGAATAAGCTTGATAATTTTTTGGTTTAGATCCGGCGGGGAAGATTCTATCTCCCATACAAGATCCCTTACAGATTTGTCTATAATCACGGCGTTTCAGCCTCCTTATATATTGCGCTTTTACAAAGTACAAAGACGTTAAATAAGCTCCAATCTGCTTGGAACTTTGACTCATTTGTAACAGGGGGGATAAAAAGACCTTGTTACATATAAAATTAACATAAATTTCATAACTGTCCAAATTTATTTTATAAGATACAAAACCGTCAAAAACTATTGCATACAACATGTACTCATGCTATATATCGCACATCAGTAAAAATCTAAAATGTTTTGTGTATAGATCCCATAGTTTCGGGGTCTTTTTTATCATTTATCTGGCAAAGGTTTCCGCCTTTTCTAGATATTCAACGTGCCTTGGCACACACGTCATGTATAGGAGATTTCCCATGACAAAAATTACCATTCTCGGTATCGACATTCAAAATGATTTTCAGGATCAAAAAGGGGCTGCCCTACCTGTTCCCGGTGCAACCGTAGACAGCCGGCGCGGCGCGCTTTTTCTGGATCGCCTCCAAACGGGTGATTTGAAAATTAATGGTCGCACACTCCATGACCCTGATGAGATCATTCTCACCTTTGACACCCATGAAGTAGAGGGAGCAGAACACCCTGATATTGCGCACCCACAAATGTGGCGCGATGCAGAGGGCAATATGCCACCACCCTTTACGATGATCACATTTGCTGATATCAAAAATGGCATTTGGAAACCTTATGACCCTGACCTTGAAGATTATGTACTTTGGTACACGCTACAGCTGGAAGCTGAGGGCACATTTGCCCACTTCATCTGGCCGGTGCACTGCAAGCTGGGGACATGGGGACATGAAATCCAAACCAACTTCAACGCAGCATGCTATCGCTGGGAAAAACGCACAGGAAAAATCACCACGGACGTGCTCAAGGGCAAAAATCCGCTCACAGAGCACTACGGCGCGATTCATGCCCAAGTGCAACTTGAAGACCCACACACGCAAGTGAACGAGAACCTTCTCGATCGCCTGCGCACTACGGGGCTTATCTTTGTGATGGGGCAAGCCGAAAGCCACTGCGTGAATACCACCATCCGCCAATGTGCGGAACTGATTGGTAAAGAGCACATCGGCAAATTTGTACTGCTGCGAGACTGCATGTCTCCTGTTGCACAAGCGCCGGGCGGACCAGATTTCCCTGCCATCGGTCAGCAATTTTTGATGGATATGGCAAATCTTGGCATGACTGTCACCAGTACGCAGGCTATCTATCAGGGCCGCGCGTAACACTTATCTCTCGCTCAGGCCAGTACGGCCTGAGCGTTCTCACACACTAAAGGAGCTCCACCATGAGCCAAGACCTCATCAAAAAAATGTTTTTGGATGAAAACGGCATTTTTTCAGCATCAAACTCTGACCTCTACCACGTATCCACAGGGCAAGCCCTTATGGATATGGTGGATCACACCAACACAGGTAACATGTACCTGCGCGGAGGCATGACAAGCCCTTACACCGTTATGGCAGGTGCACAATTTATTTTGCCAGCGCTGGCTGATTTTCGGTTTGACCGTGAATTTATCCAGTGGGCAAAATCTCTCAAACGCCCTGATGGCAAAGCCAAATATGACCCTGACTACCTGGATGCGCTAAATGGCCTGCCGTTTAACTGTCAGGTAGACATGATGCCAGATGGGACAATCACCTTCCCCGGCCCTATTGGCCGTGTTACAGGTGATCCTGTTCAGGCTAAATGGGTTGATACCATCATCTCAGACTTCCTGCGCCGGTGCTCATCTGTTGCCACCAAAGCAGCACGTCTCACATGGGCTGTGGATGGCAAGGTTATCCTTGCTGATAACTCTATGCGTCGCTCCAATGATACGGGCGGCTTCATGACAGCAGACATTGCTTATATGTGCGGCCTTGTTGGCACCTCCAACATGACAGCTGCCATGCAAGGCGGCTACACTCCAGTTGGGACAATGGACCACTGGTATGTGACCGTCAAAATGGCTGAGTATTTCATGCTCAACCCTCGTGCCAATCCTGAAAACCTCACCTCAAACAGCCTTGCACAGCAGCATGCTTTCCGCTGCTTTATGAAGGAGCACCCCGATTATGCTGCTCTTTTGATTGATACCATTTCAGTTGAGCAAGGCTTGCGCGACGCTATTGTCGTTCTCAAAGAGTTTAACCCGACAAACTATCAACTCCGGATTGACTCTGGCGACCTTGCCCGCGGCGCACGCTGGTGCATGGCTGAACTTGAAAAAGCTGGCATCAATACAGCAAAGCAGCCAAACGTGACCATCTCACTAAGTGGCGGACTTCGCGCAGTGAACCTGGCCTCTATGGTTCGGGATCACGGCGTACCTTTCACCACGGCTGGTATTGGTGGTTACTTTCAATTTGGCGGCGAGCTTGCTCAAAAAGAAAGTGACATGTATGAGCCAAAAGCCAATGTGACGATTGTCACTAAATCTGGCTTGATTCAACCTGAAGAAGGTGATGCTTTGCGCATGGTCAAATTGTCGGAAAACCCTGCAAAGGCTTCTCTTCCTGGCATTTTGGACCGTGTACGTTTGTACCGCCCAGATGGTAAAATTATGGCTGACGTTGCCGTTGACATGACCCGCGGCACTTACGTGGAAGGTGGAGAGCTGACACGAGACATCATGTCTCAGCGGCTTGAAACCGAGCGCGGCAAAACATTTGCCGCAGGCACACAGGCCTCACAGCCTATTGTGTCCATGCTCAAAGGGCCAGAGATTGTTGACGAATCTCTGTTTGACCTGAAAAAATCACGCGAGCGTTTTGAACGTGAGTTTGCTGCACTTCCAGAGGGCTACAAGCCCGTCAATGGTTCTCACACATCGTGCCCTGTGGGCATTGAACGTGAAATGTTCCTTGAATGGAAAAAGATGATTACCGGCGGACAGATCGTCTCCCGCATCTAATATCGAAACTAAAACAGGCCCCATTGGGGCCTGTTTTTTATTTAGCTCACTTAAAGGAAACGTTTTTTGATAAAGTGGTCTAAACCAAACTTCCCTGAACCTTGCGTCATCAGTATCACAAGAAGAATCATCCAGTAGTAATGCTCTGTTGTACCTGGGTACACAAGAAGTTCAATGACTAAGGTCATGATAAACAGTCCAAGTGCTGCAATAGGGGTAAAAAGACCAAGGGCAAGCAGAACTGGAAGGCTAAGCTCACCTGCTGTTGCCATATAGGCTGCAACTTCTGTTGGAAGTACTGGCACAGCATATTCATATTCAAAAAGCATGAGCGTTGAATCCCATGTTTTAATTTTAGTGAGTCCTGCATAAAAGAAAACCTTAGCCATCCAAAGACGTGCAATAAGCAGCGCAATAGATTGCATAAAATTGGCATCAATCATATGCAAACTTGCTAGGCATTTTAAATGTTTAGTCATTCGTTCTTCCTCCGTTTAATTGTATGAAAGAATGGTGGTTCATCAAGTAACCAAAATCCATCTGAAGGCGCTCTAAATCAGATTGGTTTTCAATGGCAATTTGCATAGATTCCGCAAATGATTTTCCACATTGAATATTCTCTAAAAAATCTGCCGTACCAACATCCAGCACCTTCATCCATGTCATATATGATGCGTCCCTAAGGATCAGCATTGAAAAGGGGTCAAAACTTAATTCAAAACTTGAATAATCAGCATTATCAAATTGATGCAAATCCCATAAATCATTTACATTGAAATCTATTTCCACAAGACAGACGTGCTCATTAAGTGCAATCTTTATATCGCCGCTATGCTCTAAACAAGCTTGCAAGCCCTCCTGTGTCAGCGGCTCTTGCTCCTCTGCTAAACCAATCTTAAAGTAAGCATATTCTAGCTTTGCCATGTCGCTTAAATAAGGAAGAGAACCGGCATCCTTAAAGGATGAAATAAACGCGCTAAAACCTGCACCATATGCATTGCGGTTTCCGCCCTCCATTGGCGCCTGTTTAATATAGTGGCGCGCCATGGTTTTAAAGAACTCCTCACCCACAAGCTGAAGCGTAACAGGGTAAATATTTTTTAAGGTATCAATAAGGTTTAGACGTGTATTATTTTTATAGATATTTAGACGGCCTTTTATATCTGGGATACGCTCATCTAAGTATGCAAAACTTTCAAAACTGTCCGTGTATATATCACGAAGGAGTGCATTTTGTAGCTTAGCTAGCGGCGACATGGCTATGCTCCCTTTTTATTTCAGCGCGCACGCCATCTGCTTGTGCAGCCTCTTTCTCAAGTACGCTCAGTGCTGGAATATCCATATCCCACTCAATCAGCGTCGGTATATCGCCAAAACGTCTAAGCGCGCGTTTGTAAAGCTCCCATACCTCTGGGTACACTGAGTGGCCGTGCGTATCAAGGTAAAGCTGCGCGCCGTTTTCTAAGTCACGTACCTCATACCCTGCAAGGTGAAATTGCTTCACTGCGCCGCTATCTGTCATTTCGTCCACATAATCTTCTGGGCTATAGCCAAGGTTTTGTGCGCTAACAACAATATTATTGATATCAAGCAAAAGTCCGCACCCTGAACGCTCTGCCACCAGATTAAGAAACTCTGTTTCCGTAAAATCTAAATCTTTAAAAGCGAGGTAATTTGATGGATTTTCCACCAAAATTTGCCTGCCGACTGTATCTTGAAACTCTTTTACGTGATCCACAAACGTATCAAGCGCCTCGTTGGTAAATGGCAAAGGTAAAAGATCCGGTACATGAGTATGACTATAGCCGCTCCATGTCAGGTGCTCAGATACAAACACAGGGTTTACCTCATCTATAAGTGCTTTCAGTTGCCTTAAATGATTTTTATCAAGGCCATCTGCACGGCCGAGAGAAAGCCCTACCCCATGAAGTGTAACGGGGTACATTTTTGAAATTTTAATAAGCTGCTCTCTTGCAAGGCCACCACCAAAATAGTTCTCGCTGTGCGCTTCAAGAAAGCCAACAGAAGATTGACCAAGGAGAAGCTCCTGCATATGGGGGTGCCTAAGTCCAATACCAGACTTTTTTAGAGTATCTATCATAACAGGAGCTTTCTTGGTTTGCATAATAACACTAAGCTTAACTTAGATTATTTTTTCATGCCTTTAACGTGGCCGCCAGCAAGCTTGTCGCATGTACCTTCTGGTAGGTATACCCACTCGTTCGGATCGCTATCTACTTTAGCTTGGCCTGCACAGCTATGGCCGTTTGCGCCGCAATCATTCATACCTGTTTTAACTACGCCCATACACTTTTCATAGCCTTTTTTAGCAGCGTTTGCATCTTGAACCATAGTTGTAGAACCAGCTACAAATGCTGTCAGAGCCGCTGCTGTCATAAGTTTTTTAGAAGTTTTCATATTTTGAATACCTTTATTTATATTAGTTATCATAGACTTTTTTATTCTATTCATTAGAATGTAACCCGAACGATTTTTATCAAACTAAATCATTCAGAGAGTAATACGTTCTATTTTTAAGAACGGTTACACAATAAAAATATTTTTTTTTAATGTAACTAAAGTTGCCATGAATACGTATAAAAGTGATGAGTGGGATAAATGGATGCGCGCAGCCCTGGACGGGGATAAAAGCGCATATAATAACCTGCTTACGCACGTAAAAAGGTGGCTTGGTGCTTACTACAGTAAACGCATTGGGCCTGAACATATAGATGATTTAGTACAAGAGACCCTGATGACCGTACATACAAAACGCCACACTTACGACCCGACAAAGCCCTTTGGTCCTTGGCTTTCAGCTGTTGCGCGGTATCGTTGGATTGATTTTTTACGCGCGTCAAAAACGGGGCTTAATGTCGAGCTTGACGAAGAAGCTATTTCTGCACCATCTAGGCATGATAGCGTTCTTGCAAAACACGACCTACAGAAACTTCTTGCTAAGCTTCCTGAAAAGCAGGCAAAAATTATTACAATGGTTAAACTTCAGGAAATGACCATTCAAGATGTATCTAACGAAACAGGGCAAAGCATTTCATCTGTTAAAGTCACAGTGCACCGCGGTATCAAAAAAATGATGGTTATGATTGAGGAGAAAGCATCATGAGTGATCCATTGATTAACAGTCTCGTAAATGACATGGCGCCCGTTAAAACGCTTTCTCGTAAAAGCTTAAATATAACGGCCTTCCTCACCTTTATAGTTAGCGC
>CAXHDG010000008.1:0-84791 GCA_964015495.1 uncultured Magnetococcales bacterium | reverse complement strand
CAGACGGCGAAGGTGTAGATATTGCAGAAACTACAGAGCCACGATGGATTGATCCAGATCGACTTGTCGATGTGGATGCATAAAGAAAGATAAACTTATGACAATTAGCTATGGCGTTGATAACTCTTACTTGGTTGACCAAACCAATATTAAGAATGGCACAGAAAATAACGGTACTGCGCGTGCTGCGGCTGATTTGAACTTTGAGGATTTTTTATCCCTTCTTGTGGCCCAGCTTCAAAACCAGGACCCTCTAAACCCTGTAGAAAATACAGAGTTTACAGCGCAACTGGCTCAGTTCTCTCAGCTTGAGCAAACGATTCAAACCAATGAAAACCTTGAACAAATTGCTGCTGATAATAACTATGGGCAGCAAACACTTGCTGTAAGTTACATTGGCCGTGAAGTGATGACAGAGGGTAACTCAATGTACCTTCAAGAAGGTGTCGCAATGGATTTCCAGTACTACCTTCCAACAACATCTGACAGTACAGTGATTGAAATTTTTAATTCTGATGGTTTTCTTGTGAAGACAATTGATGCTGATGACCAAGCCGGTTACCACGAAGTTGAGTGGGACGGGTACGGTGATAACGATGCACAGCTTCCTGCAGGGGAGTACAAAATTCGTGTAAGCGCAGTTGAAAGTGATGGGGACGATATTAAAGCCTCAACCTTTACATACGGCGTTGTGCAAACGGTAGATAGTTTTGGTGGCAACGTGTCTCTTAGATTTTATGATGGCCGTACAGCTGATATGAACGATGTGATTGCGGTACAAAACCCAATCTTTGGAGAAGCGCCAGCAGATGATGCTGCGGATGATGGATCTGACGATACAACAACTTAATTAAAAGCTAAAAAATCTGCCAAAGTTGGCACGACTTTTGAATATACATATATAAGAATTTTAAACCCCGCCAAGTAGGCGAAAAACAAGGAGAAACCCCATGAGTTTATACGGATCGTTGACCTCAGGTGTATCAGCAATGCTTTCACAGAGTGAGTCTATCTCGATTATTTCGGATAACCTCGCAAACGTGAATACAATTGGTTACAAAAACACCAGAACCTTGTTTCGTCAGCAAGTAACAAGCTCAGGTGTGAGTGGTACGCTTGTAAACGCCGGTGGTGTAAGCACAGATTTCCAGCGCTTCCAAGCAACGCAGGGTTCTCTTCTTTCTACGCAGTCTTCTACAGATATTGCGCTTTCTGGTAATGGGTTCTTTACAGTTATTTCAGATACAGAAGTTGATAACGAAACATCATTTTTCTACTCACGTGCTGGTGCATTTTCAGAGGATAACCGTGGATTCCTTACGTCTCCAACAGGGCAATACCTACTTGGATGGCGTACAGATACTGATGGCACGATTCAAGATGTTCAAAACCCAACAGCAGTAGAGCTTCAGTCCGTCGCTTCTTCTGCCCGTGCAACGGGTGAGCTTATTTTGGGTGTAAACCTAAATGCAGAAGCAGATACATATGCTTATGATACAACAATGACGCACCAAGCAAACATTGAAGCTGTTGTCGCAGATCCATCTCTTGCAACATTTGTAACAGATGTTCGTTTCTTTGATAGCCAAGGTGCGGCCCGTGATGTGAACATTGCTTTTAATAAGCGCAGTGCTAACGAGTGGGACTGGGTTGCGTATGCAGATGGCGGCGATGTTGTCTCTGACTTTTACGGTAATGCGTCAGCAGCAGGTTCAAACTCAGCAATTGGTGTGGGTACACTTGAATTTGATGCAGATGGTGCCCTTAAAATTGTAGGCGGTGAAACCTTTACAGTAGATTGGGACGATGGCGTAGGAACAGAAGATATTACAGTTAACTTCGGTGATTACACTGGTGGTGGTTACTTTGATACAATTGGTGCGGGTCTTCAGTTTGCTGATGGTGTTCTCGGAATATCTGTTGATGAAAACCACCCAAGTGCGCCTGCGACACTTGCTGGTACATACAGTTTTTCAAATGATGGACTTAACGCTGGTACAGGACTTTACGAAATTACAGTGACAGAGCCAGATGGTAGCACGTTTACTGTTGGGACATCAAACACAGCCGATGAACGTCTGCTTGAGTTTGCAAACGGTGTAAACCTTACGCTTTCAGCTAACTTTGATTTTACGGCAACACCCGTTGGTGCCATGGGGTCAGCAGATATTACAGCGCCTCTAACAGGACCTCTTGATATTGGGCGCGGTACAAACGGTGTCATTCAGTTTGCCTCTCCGTTTAACACGTTATTCGCAAACCAAGATGGTTTTGGTTCAGGTACACTTGCAAGTGTAACAGTTGATGAAGAAGGTTTTATCATCGGTTCATTTACAAACGGTGAAGCGAAGAAACTTTGGAAGGTTGTTGTTGCAGTATTCCAAGATCCATCTTCACTTGAGCCTGTATCAAACAACCTTCTTCGTGAAACAGATGCCTCTGGTCGTCCTCTTTATAAGGAAGCGGGCGTTGGTGGAACTGCAACGATTGTCAGTGGTGCTCTTGAGCAATCTACTGTAGATATTGCGCAGGAATTCTCAAACATGATTACGTCTCAAAGGTCGTTTCAGGCAGCGTCTACCGTTATTTCAACGGTTGACCAGATGCTGAACGAACTCTTACAGATTCGATAATGAATAAAGGGGCGCCCTGAGATGGGAAGAGGGCGCTCATCTATAAAAAGTTTATAACTGTTTCGGCTGGAGCTTCCCCTTCTCTCCCCCATCTAGTCCAGCCGGCTCTCGGAGGAGCTTGCCCCCAAGCAAGCTTCTCCAATCAAAAAACCCTTCTCTTAGGAGAAGGGTTTTTAATTTCGATTATTTTTTAAGATAAGCGCCGCAGAAAGCGGAAAGGTGCATAAAGTCCCGGCTTTTTTTCCTCAGTGACTTCTTTGGCAAATTTGCCGGCAACAATTTGGTGAAGGCCATTGCCATTTTGAATAAAAAAGCCAATGCGGCAACCGTCAATTTTAAGGTCGGTCATGAAGGGGCTAATTGAGTGGCCGCTGGTTTGGCTGTATGCCTTAAGGGCACTCTCAAGGTGATGCGTTATTTGTGCAATCTCAATTGGAGAGAAGCCAGGGAAGATAAACGTTGGCGATTTTTCCGAACCATTTTTTGCCTGAGTAATTGCTGGATCATCGAAAGATTCCATGCCTGACATGTTTTATCCTACTCTAAGTTGAGGGAGTTTTTTGCAAAAAGATAAAGGTTGTGTATACATGCAGTAGTAGGGAATATCTGTTGGTTTGTCAAGGGACTGCCTTGTTTAAGGAATCTGCTTGGTGCCGCCCCATGTGCCTTTTTCGCGAATTTCACGGCGCGAGTAGAAAATTTTCATTGTCAAAATAGAGAGCGCAAGACTAAAGCTTACCCCATTCCAAAGCATCATAGATGGGCTGCCAAGGAGAAACCCAACAGTAAACCAAAGGGCAATACCGCTGCAAAAAATAATATACATACCCAGGGAAATTGCGCGGGTATCACGGTCTTTCCATGTTTTAAGGGCTTGAGGCAGAAAGGATACTGTCGTACACATGCCAGCAAAAAAGGCGACAATTTCAACAAGAGTTTCAGTGGGCATTTTTTAGGTTCTTTTTATTATTATGCAAAACCTATGTTAATCGGTTCATATCTATAAAGCTAGTGCTTTGTGTGAGCGACCTTTCCTGGCATTAAAAGAGTGGCGCCCTTGAGCGTTTCTTGCACCTCTAATTTTTAGCTCAGCTTTTATGCCCTTAGCTAGAGTCTCTGGGCGTATTTTTTAACCATTTAAGGGGCAGAATTAAAGTTTGGGCGGAGCCGTTAGCTGACCGCGAGATTGGTTGAAGAGATAGCGTTGACGCTTTTCACTATCACGAGAGCGTTTAATAAGGTTATAGCTACGTGCAAATTCATTGTAATTTTCCATTTGCGTAATCACAGTATCAAGAATACTGGCGTCTTCTTCTGTTTTTTCCATAGGCTTAATGACAGAGCCTTTATCTTTAAGGAGAATCTCAAAATAACGCTGATCGTATGGATTGACGAGCTTATTGATATACTTATTTCTCAGGCCTTCAAGGTTACGAATTTGCCCTTTATTATTATAGATAAAGGCAAGACGTTTGAAGTTGACGCGGTCTTCTGGTGTCCAACTCTCAAAAGGAGAGCTACTTACAAATTGCGGCTCTACAAACTCCATAAATTTATCAAAATCATTATTATCCCATACAACATTTGAAAGCGTGATGCGTGCTTCTTTACGTGTTTTATAATCTTCAAGGGCTGCAATGGCATCCGCATGGCGCTTTTCGGCAAATGCAATTTTAGCGTCAAGTAAGGTACGTTTATAATGCAGGTCCTTATCCATAGGGTAAGCTTTTGTCTCTTTTAAAATAAAGAGGGCTGAAGGGTAATCTTCTTGTCCGTAATAGCTCTCTGCAATGGTGTAAGCTAAGCGCGCTTGTCGCTCTTTATTGCCTTTAGCACGGTAGCGGTACTGGTTTTCCAAAAGTTCAATAGCACGGTTATGCAGACCAATACTTTTAAGTTTCATGGCTACATCTGTGATGAGCATATCTCCTTGTTCTCCTGGAGGAGTAAGCTCACGAAAATCATAATAGAGGCCAAGAGTAGCAATTGTATCTAAATTCCCAGAGCTACCGTCTTGCTGGAGAAGTCCCATGAATGTTTCTGACATAAGTGCTGTAATTTCTGTCCTGTATTGACTGTCAGGGAAGAAAATATTAAAGAATTTAAGTTGGTCAAGGCCTTCTCTATAACGCTCTGCTGCCACAAGCATGCGGCCAAGTTTATAAAGCACCTGTTCTTCCACTTCTCCGCCGCGCCACATAAAGCGGAGCTCTTTAAGGGCGTCAATGGCTTGCGCTCTTGCAATATCCCCGCGGCTGTAAAGAAGCATGAGATACTCGTATTGTGCATCAATAGCAAATTCTTTGTCGGGGCTATTGGCAACTTCTGCAAGAAGGGCTTCTGCTTGCCCTCTCTCTCCTTTAAGCAGAGCTGCTTTAGCAACAAGAAGGTCTGCCTCTGCAGGTAAATCATCCTCACCAAGAATAGAGATGAGTGTATCAATTTGATCTTGCATAATAGAGATTTGCTCTTCCTTTAAAAGAGCTCTTGCAAGAGAGAGGCGTAGTTCTTTTTGTAAGCTAAATGGATATCCAAAAGAGATATCAATATTTTCTCTCATAAGAGCTTGTGCCTCATGGTATTTGCGCTGTTTTTCTTTTGTGTAACCCAGCCAAAGCTTTCGCTCTGTGTCTGGCTCACCTTCAATAGAGAGAAGTTCTTCTGCTGCCTCTGTTCGGCCAACAATAGCAAGAAGAGCACCTAGCATAATGCGCGTTGTGGTGCTTTTAGGGTAGCCATTCTCCTCAAACTTAGGCACAGATTGCATAATGTCGAGTGCTTCTGTGAGACGGCTATAATTTACATTCAGCCTTGCGATTTCAATGCGGTTTTGATCGCGTTGTAAATCGGAAGAGCTATTTAAAAATTTCTCTGTAAGTGGCAGGCTTGCTTCGTTGTAGGCCAAAATATCTTCTACTTCTATGCGTGGGAAAAGTCCGCTTCCTTCAGGAAGTGTAAATTGCTTATCAAAGAAGGGGTCAGAGGTTGGCGGGTCAGGAAGGGGGGTGTCTTTAGCTGCCGCCTCTGAAAGTGCAGGGTCTTGTAGTACGCCCATTTGTGTGAGCAATGCGGTAAGGGATTTTGTCTCTGGTAATGAAATGCTTTCGGCCTTGCTAATAGCAGCAGCCACACCAGACATAGCATCACTAAATTCAGCAGGCCTTGTTTGCGCAATAAATGATGTCTTTGAAGAGGGCTCAGCCACAGCTTCGTTTAAAGCTTCAAATAAACTGGTTGTGGTTGTGCTTATGGTGCTGACTTCAGGAGAGGGAACAGCTGAAAGTGTTGGGGCAGTAGTGGAAACAGAAAGGCTAATTTTGAGCTCTTCTGTTTCTTTTGGAAGAGATAAAACGCCGCCTACATCAGAAATAAAAGCCATGCCTGTGCGTGTTGGCACTGCTGTAATTTTACCAAAATTTTGAGGAGATAAAGTTGGCGTAACCGTATCAAATGCGATAACAGGGTAATGGTCCCCTGTGAGATCATGTTTAGCTAAAAGGATTGTATCTGTAAGGCTTTTAGGAAGGATTACGCCATCACTTAAAGCCACATGCCCAGAAGTGTTGAGGGTTGATGTTTCTTTTTGTTCAATGAGAATACCGTTCCAAGACCAAAGTGTATTTTCTGGCGGGGATACAAAGGAAATATGAACACCAGAACCATTTTCTACGCGAAGCGGAGATATGCGTTCAATGCCTACATCTTCAAGTAAAATATCTGGGATATTGGTTGTAACGCTGCCTGATGCCGCACTGACAAGCCAGATATCATTGTAGCGCTCAAATAGGGCAATTTTATCTTTTGGACCTGTTTCTATATTAAAAACATACCCCTTAGGCGTCACCACTAAAGATAGGTTTGCTCCATAAGCTGGAGCAAATAAAGCAATACATAACAAAAAGGTGAGGCGAAAGATTATCAAAATGGTAGCTCCGAATCTTTCTCACCATAAATGATAACTTCCACTCTGCGTGATATGGCATAACGTTTTGAAATAGGCAAACCGCGGTCAATCTGTCCAAAACGGCTATCTGCAAAGGATATAATACGAATAGGTCCGCGCACACCGCGCGAAAGAATCACATCTGCAATTTGCGCAGAACGTGCCATGCCCAGTTCCCAGTTGGATGGGAATTTATCGCTTTTAATTGGAAACGGGTCTGTGTGCCCAGCAACAGCAATACGGTTATCAAGGTGGCGCAGTGTATCACCTAAGTTTTGGACTGCGCGTAGTCCTTCTTGGCGCAATGCGTCCTCATTGGATTCAAACACAAGTGAGGAGGGTACGCTCACAATGAGGCGGTCTTTTTCTCTATCGCGCGACATTGTTGTATCTTTAAGAAGGGGGTCCTGCGCGAAAGATTGCATTAAAATACCTTCAATGTAATCCAAGTTATCAGCCTCAAACGGGTCGATTTTTTCAATAGCCGTTTGTTGATCTGGTGGGGTTGTCACAACAGGCTCACGAATAGAGAAAACGCCGGCAAAAGAACCTTTCATCTCTTCCCATTTTTGGGTGTCAACAACCTTCATAGAGTAAAGAAGAACAAAGAATGTAATGAGTAGACTGATAAGGTCAGCAAAAGTAAGCAGCCATGCTGGACATTCAATGATATGAATTTCATTTGAATTTTCTTCAGTGTTTTGATCATCTGCCATGAGTGCCTCCTTTCCTATAGTCCAAGTGCTCGTTCCGCCTGCTTCCTATCCAAAATGTGGATATGGAATATCAGGTTGATAGAGCTCTCTTTTTTGTTTTCGACGGCTTGGGCGCTTATGTTTTTTTTGCGTCCGCCTTTTTCAATAACGGCACGTACAAGAAGGCTGGCACGACGACCAAGAAAATTTTGTACAGAAGATGTGCTTGCGCCTAAATCAGAGCGAGAGCCTTCCACAATAATATCGGTAATAACTTCTGTACCAGGGCGATCTTTTTTAATGAGAAAAGCAAGATCACTAAAGAGGCGAACTTGGCTAGGCTTAATGCGCATTTCACCTGGATCAAAAACTTGATCCATCGCTATTTGCAGGCGCATGGTTTCACCAATTTGAACAATTTTAAAATGCTGTACAGCAAGGTAGGATTCAATAAGAGATTCAACTTCGCGGGTAATAAAATCAACCATAGGGTTTTGTAATGTTTGCACTTGGTCACGCATACGCATCATGCCGTCCATCTGAAAACCAAAGCCATTTGAGATACTCTCTTTGACCTTTTCTGCACGTTCTTCACTGGTTTCTGAAATGGCGTTAAGGAGAATAAAAAACGCAAGAACGATGAGGTATAACCCCAGCATCATTACGATTGTGCCTTCTTCGGCACTTTTCATCTCTTTTCTTGGCACTGTTTTTTGCCCAGTATTCTTATTGTTATATAGCTTTATTTTAGCAGGAAATCAGCAGCTTTAATAGCATAATGTATGGGTTTATGAAAGGGTTAAACCTCTTTCATAACGAGGCGTTTTCCTGTGCCTGTGCTTTGCACGCTACCATCTTTTGCGTAGGTCTTAGCTTCGTTCTTTTGTTGGTGCTGCTGTACGGCGTCTCTGAGTACGCCAAGCACGTTAGTTGTAGAGTGGTGCGCCCCTTGAAGCAGGATGCTATTGTGGCGCGCTTCATTTTGATAGCTTTCAAAAGCACTTTTAAGGTGCTCAATTTGTGGCTTAAGTTCTGGGTTGTTTTTAACTTCTTGAGGCTGTGTTTGAAGAAGCTTTAGAAGTCGCTCAACCTTAGCGGCAAGGCGCTGTTTGTTTTTGAGGTTCTCCTCAATAATACTAATATGCCCACCTTTTAGAACTTTATTTTCCTCCTTTAGGAAATGTTCAATCGTTTCACATGCAAGTATTGCATCGGTTACTATATTACGTGCTTCCACGCCAATATTCAAATCAATCATTTAGAAGCCTCCTGAAGTTTTATAAGTTCATCGTAAATATGGTCTGCAAGCCCAACACCGCCGCGCTCAGCAATCTCTTCTGAGATGTTATCGTTTAAAAATGCACGGAACTGGTTCTCAGCATTTCCTGCATGAAAGGCATCATTTTGAAGTTCTGGCTGCATAAGACTTAGCATTTGGTTTACAAAAACAGCTTCAAAATCTTTGGCTGTTTCTCTGGCACGCTGCTCGTCGCTTGGCTTATAAGTTGCGGCCTTTTGTGCAGGGGTTTGAAACATTTGAATATTCATAAATATGCGCCTCTCTACATTAACTGGATATCGGCTTGAAGCGCGCCGCTGGCTTTAATGGCCTGCAAGATAGAGATAATATCTCTTGGCTTTACACCCAGGGTATTAAGGCCGTTTACAAGGTCTGAAAGGCTGCCACTACTGTTAAGGACAGAAAATTTCCCAGCATCTTCGTCCACCGCAATTTCTGTGTTTGGTACAAATTGAGAAATGCCACCAAAAGCAAATGCATCAGCTTGAGAGACTTCTCCGCCTTCATCAATTTTAACCGTCACGTTGGCATGAGAGATAGCAACGGGAGAAATTTTTACATCTTTACCCATAACAATGGTCCCTGTTTTTTCATCAATAACAACACGGGCAATGCTATCAGGTCGCACTTTAATGTTTTCTGTTTTTTGAATAATGCTCGCCATTTCTGTGCGTAAGCTGTCAGGTACGCTTAGATCAATTGTCCCGTTATCAACCGTACGAGCAAGAGGTTCACCAAAGGCTGAGTTGAGTGCCTTGCTCACACGAACAGCTGTTGTGAAATCTGGGTTTTTAAGTATAAAACGCAAGCGTTGAAGATCTGCAAGTTCATGGCCTGTTTCGCGCTCTACAATGGCACCTTCACTAATAAATCCTGTTGTGGGGTGATTTTTAGTAATACTGCCGGCTGCGCCTTCTGCTGTAAACCCGCCAACAATAACAGGGCCCTGAGCCACGGCGTATGTTTCACCATCTGCGGCCACCATTGGCGTTGCAATCAGCTGCCCGCCTTCAAGAGATTTGGAATCTCCGAGCGAAGATACAGTAATATTTAAACGGCTCCCCTGGCGTGCAAACGCAGGAAGTTCGCTGCTAATCATAACAGCTGCAACATTTTTTGTTTTGAGCTGGCTTTCCACTTGAGAGCTGTTAACGCCGAGGCGGTTTAACATGCTCACCAAACTTTGACGTGTAAATGGAATTGAATTGGCGCTGTCACCTGTACCGTTAAGGCCGACAACAAGACCATAACCAATGATCATGTTACTACGCACACCTTCAATATCGGCAATATCTTTTAAGCGAACGGTGGGTTCATTTTGGCCGTAAACTTCGTTAACCATGCTTGCAGCTGCTGCTGAAATGGCAATACCAAATAAAAGTTTAAAAATATCGATACGTAAGTTTAAAAAGCTTAAATTCATGAGTTTTCCCCTTGTTTTTTACTTAGAGCCGCCATATTTGCCTTATCTAAGTAGCTGTAACCGTTTGCACCTTCCCTTGTGCTCATGGCAAAACCAAGTACAAAGATAATGCCGCCAAGCATAAGGCTCACAAGTCCAAGCTGGAGGGCGAAATCTTTGGTCATTATGGGTTTTATCCATTGTTTCATCGGTTATGTTTCCTTCTCTTAAGGTGGATATATGCACTAGGTGTGCCAACTTTAAAAAAATGCCTATGCGCGCGCGTATATACATGCGCGCTATTCTATCTAAAAATAGCTTTTGGCACGGCCTATGCATATTGACTGGTGGGAAGAGAAGAACAAGTAAGGAGACTTAGTCTCATGAAACCAAGTTTGATGAATGCAGTAAACAGCCGTATGGATTACTTAATCCGTCGTCAGGGTGTTGTATCAGAAAATATTGCAAACGCGGAAACACCAAACTACCTTTCGCGCGATATTAACTTTAAAGCAAGCGTAAACAAAATGACGCTTCAGCTGCAAAATACCAATGGTAAGCACATTGAAGGTAGCGGAGATCGTTTCAAAACAGCAATGACAGAGAGTAAAGAGCATATGCGTTACGATGGGAACTCTGTAAAGCTTGATGAAGAGATGTACAAGTTGAACGAAATTCAACTTCAGCACCGTATGCTCACAAACCTTATGACTAAGCACATGGGTTTCCAGCGTGCAGTGGTCAATAGACAACGTTAAGGGAAGGACGTAGATTATGGATTTAATGGATAGCATGCAAACTTCACTGTCAGGGCTTCGTGCTCAGTCAGCCCGCATGAATATGCTTTCAGAAAACATTGCGAATGCTGAAAGTGTACAAACACCAGAAGGCGGGCCTTACCGCCGTCAAATGATGACCTTTAGAGCAGAAGTCAACCGTCAAACAGGCATGGTTGAGCCTAAAATTGCCCGTGAGTACAAAGATACCAACACGCCGCTTAAGCCAATTTATGACCCAAGTCATGAGCTTGCAGATGCGCAGGGCTTTGTACTTTACCCCAATGTTGATACATTTGTGGAACAGACCGACATGCGAACTGCAACCCGCTCATACGAAGCAAACCTCACTGCTATTGAATCTGCCAAGGAAATGATGGTAAGATCAATAGAGCTGCTAAGATAAGAACAATAAAAAGGGCAGGTATCTTATGAAAATTGATAACGCGATTGGGCAAATTGCAAATGCTATTAGTGCCAAACCTGCATCTGAAACGCAGGAAGCTGGTAAAACATTTGGTCAGCTTGTTAAAAATGCTGTAGGCGAAACTGTTCAGGCTCAAAAAACAGCAGAAGCGATGACTGGCGCTCTTGCAAACGGTGAGAATGTTCCTGTACAAGAAGTTATTGATGCCGTAAATAAAGCAGATATCACACTCCAGACAATGCTATCTGTACGCGATAGAGCTGTTGAGGCCTATCAAGAAATTATTCGTATGCCGATTTAATTTAAGTGGCGTTAAACGCTTTTTAGAAATGCTCGCTGTTGCGAGCATTTTTTTGCTTTGCTTTATGCCAGCTCTCGGCTTTTTGTTTTTCAAACAAAACCCCCGTAGGTATTTTCTTGAAATCAAGAATTGCATACAAGGTGTTGACGCCCGTTAAAAATTACGGCATACTTAAATTTATTAAATCACCAAGTTTTCATTTTTCTCATTTAATCTCTATTTTGAATTGGCGATGACCAAGTGAGCGTAATTTGCGCTTTGAGTTATGGCCGATATTATACGGAAATCACTTGAACCCCTCTTTAATTTTGAGGGACTTGTGGGAGGGGCTATATGCGCCTCTTTGCGGGATGCGGCCTTTTTTTTAGGTTTTAGCGCATACTTTGCTGTTTTCGTATGGGGCGCTGTTTTTCAGCCCCATTTCCAGGCTAGCTTTTTGCTGGCTTTGGGCCTAATGGCTTCAAATCTGTTAACAAAACTTAATGTTTAGGGCAGGAACCTTTTTCGTTATTTTTTGTAGTGTGCATCACCTGCATTGCTGTGCCCGACTTTCGGATTTTATTCGAAAGCGCGGGAATCCTCATGGCAGTGTACGTAAAGAGCATCAGGTGTCTATAGCGCCTTTTGTTTGATGAGTGGTTTAGCGCCCACGCAGTTTGAAGTTATAGTGGGGAGAGTTAATATTGGACGAGTCAGTCCTCTACTTAATTCTCCCTGCGACCAATAAAACCCCTCTGTTGATACAGCATCAAAGCTGATAAAAATATGAACAGTGTCGAATCGAATCCACTCGGGAGGTTCCTTTCCCTTCCTGAGTGATGAGAGCCCTTATGTGTTTCATAGCGCATAGGAGAGTTCGGAAAGCCCCTTCGCACCGCAATGCGAGGGGGTTTTCTTTTTATAAAAAGTAGAGGAAAGCAACAAGCGCAGTTTGTAAAATAAACAGACCCCACATAGGAACAATAAATTTTCTTTTAAATGTTTTATGTTTAAACAGTTTACGGCCTGCAAAAAGGGCAGGGAAGGCACCTAAAAATCCAAGAGTCAGAAATGTGCGTTCTGGCACGCGCCTCCAATTTTTACTTGCTGCTTTTTTATCGTAGCCGAAGCTAATAAAGCAGATAAGATTCATTGCAAGAATTATTGAAAAAAGAAGAGGGATTTGCGTCATCAGTAAAGTGCTAATTACCGCTAAGGCAATGGCATGTTTTACAAGAGATATTTGTTTTCTATTCATGTGGCCATCTTAAAAGAGAGTTTGTTTTTCTGCAATACAATATCTGCCTGCCCAATAGGGATAGGGAAGAGCCGGCTACCATGGCCAAAAGGTGCGTTTGTATAAACTGCACAAGGCACATCTTGCATATGTTCTTCCAAAATACTGTTCAGGTCTTTTGCAAATGGTCTGCCTTCATGTTCTGTATCTTTTATATTGGTAAACTCACCTAAAATAACAGCGCTAACCTTATTAAAAACGCCTTGGTTTTTAAGGTGTAGCAGCATACGGTCAACATTGCGAAGCTCTTCACCATCATCTTCCAAAATAAGAACAGCGCCCTTTAATTTGGGCTGGTACTTGGTGTGCATAATATTGCTGAATAAGCAAAGATTTCCCCCAATAATATGCGAGGTTTTTGTACCTGTTTGTCCTGCAAAGTATTCTATAGGCAGTTCCCCTGTAAGGGTGCCTTCCTTTAAAAAGGTTGCAAAAGTATGAAGGTCTTTTTTATCTAGGCCATATGCAAAACTAGAAAGTGATGGCCCGTAAATGTTACGCATATCGCTTTGTGAAAACGTACTGTTGAGAAGTGCTGTTGTATCGCTAAAGCCAATAAGCGTTTTGGGATTATTTTTAATGACTTCATAATCTAATTTTTCCATAAGATGAAGTGCACGGTGTCCGCCTGCCGCAGCCATAATAATATCCACTTCAGGGTCTGCGTAAAGGTCCATGAGTGCTTGTGCACGCTGCTCATGTGTACCTGCACATTGGAAGTGCCGTTCTTCCACTTGTGGGTGGATTTTAACCTGTGCGCCAAGTTCTTTTAGCACACTTATGCCTTGTTCAATGCGTTCAGAGCTAACCCAGTTAGATGGGGCGCATATACCAATTGTTTTCATGAGTTTATACGTCTTCCTTTGGGGCGTATCCGCGGCGCATTGTATTTTCTGTCACCACACGCGCTTCTAAAAAGTTAAGCAGGTAATCTGGTCCGCCAGCTTTTGTGCCAGTACCAGAAAGCCCGCCGCCGCCAAATGGCTGCCTGCCCACAAGCGCACCTGTTGTGCCGCGGTTTATGTACAGGTTACCAACGCGGAAGTTTTCACGCACATAGTCAATGGTTTTTGGGTTGCGGCTAAACAGTCCGCCAGTGAGTTTATATGGATTATCCATGGCCATCTCAACAGCTTCTTCAATGGTATCTGCTTTATAGATTGCAAGCACAGGTCCAAAGACTTCTTCTTTGGTGAGGCGGCTTTCAGCTGAAAGATCTGTGAATACTGTTGGCGGTACAAAGTGTCCGCCTTTTGGTGCATCTGCTTGTGCAAGGCGTTTACCATCTTTATCGCCAATGGCAATGTAGTTCATGCACTTTTCGTATGCTTCTTCATCAATAACGGCGCCCACATCAAATACAGGGTTGTCTGATTCACCCACACGCAGACTGGAGACCATATCTCTTGTGCGCTGAACAAAGGCTTCGTATGCACTCCCCACCACAATAACGCGCGAGCATGCAGAGCATTTTTGCCCTTGGAAACCAAAAGCGCTATCAACGACGCCTGGTACGGCTTCATCAAGGTCTGCATCACTATCAATAATAGCCGCGTTTTTTCCGCCCATTTCAATGACACATTTTTTGGTATGGTTTTGTCCTTCTGGTGTGTTGGCTGCTTCTCTCATAATGTGAAGCCCAACATCGCGAGATCCTGTGAATGCGATATTCGCCACATCTTTATGGCTCACAAGGTGTGCGCCCACTTCTTCTCCTTTGCCAGGAATAAAGTGCAGTATGCTTTTAGGTACGCCAGCTTCATGCAGGATTTTAATAAGGGCAAGGCCGTTTGCACTTGTTTGCTCGGCGCTTTTATAAATAACAGGATTACCAGCAGCAAGGGCGGCGCTTGTCATGCCGGCGCTAATGGCAAACGGGAAATTCCACGGCGCAATAACAGCTGTAATGCCGCGCGGCTCGTACACTGTGTTGTTGGCTTCTCCCCAAACGCTGTTGGGCTGAAACTTGCTATCGAGTGTTTCCATTTCATCTGCGTAGTAGCGCATAAAATCAATGCCTTCAGCAACGTCAGCGTCTGCGTGCGCCCAGTCTTTACCAGATTCAAACACTTGAAGCGCAAACAATTCGCCCCATCGCTTTTCGCATAGGTCTGCTGCTTTTTTTAGAATTTTACTGCGGCCTTTGGCACCCAGCTTGCGCCAATCTTCCATAGCCCCTTTAGAGAGAGAGATGGCAGCGTCTACATCTTTTGTTGAAGCACAGGCAACTTCTGTTGTCATGGTATGGCTTTGCCAAGGGCACATATGACGAATCACGCTTTGGCCTTGCAGAGCTTTACCGCCAATAATTGGCTGAGCCATGATAGGGAACTGTTTAAGAACGTCTTTAAGAGCGTTTTCTGCTTCTGTGCGGTGATCTTCGCGTGAGAAGTCTTTAAGGGCATGGTTTATGAAGCGTGAACGGCTAACTTCACCCGTGAGAGTGGTCGTGGCTTCAAGCTCTGGCTTTTTCATGAGCGCATCAAGGGGCGTTGCATCATGGCCGTGCATTTTAAGGAAGGATTGGTTGGCTGTGTTTTCTAGCAGGCGGCGTACAAGATAGCTCATGCCTGGAATAAATTCACCTACTGGGCAATATACGCGCGTACGATAACCCATGTTACGCATAGCGTTACGGAAAGGTTCTGCCATGCCGTAAAGGCACTGAAATTCAAGATCTTCACTTTTAAGGCCTTTATCCTGCGCTGCGGCAATAGCAACGCTAAGGGAACGCGCATTATGGCTGCCAATGCAAGGGCGAAGGTGCGGGAATGCGCCAATAAGCTTAACCGTTAGCTTTTCAAAGTTAGCATCTGTTTCTTCTTTAAGGTCAAATACAGGGCAGTTCCAGTCCATTTGTTCGGCATAAGCTTGTTCAAAGTCCCAGTAAGCTCCTTTTACAAGGCGTATGCTAAATGGTGTTTGTCGCTTTTTGGCAAGGGCGATAAGGCGATCAAGAAAATCTTCACTCTTTTTAAGGTAAGCTTGGCACACGATGCCTACATGAATGTAGTCACGCAAATCATCTGCCATGAGTACATTATCAAATACTTCTAGTGTAATAGGCAAAAGGCTGTATTGCTCTACATCAATATGTAGGTAAACATTCTTTTCTTTTGCGTGACGAAGTAATTTACCGAAGCGCTCTGTGAGCACTTCTACGCTATGGGCGTGTGCAGCAGGGTCAACATGTTCATAAAGAGCACTAAGTTTAACCGATAGGTTGGCGCGCGCAATAGGACCAAGTGTATCGTGCTCTGGAAATTCTGGCGCATCCCAAGTGCTTGTGTGCGCAGCAAAAGCGTCAATGGCGTTATGGTATGCCTGCGTAAATGTTTCAGCTTCTTCTTTAGAGATAACCGCTTCGCCAAGAATATCAATACTTCCTGCAAGGTTGCGTGTATGGAGGTCTTTTAGCGTTTTAAGGCCATCTTCAATAGTTTCACCAGCAATGAAAGATTTAGCCATGCCTCTAATATTTTTACGGCCAAGAGGCGCAATAATTTTACCAAGAAGTCCGCTGGCAGGAACGCCGTCACCAATGAATCCTTTAAGGCCGCCAATATCGCTAAAGTAAGCGCTAAGGTGGTCCATGAATTCTTTATCGTTACGAAGGGTAGGAGCAACGTCAGTAAAGCGAAGGGCTGCCACGCGAAAAGGCTCATTATCCATCATGCGGTTGAGAAGTGACTGTGTCCAACCTCCAATAGAAAAGCCTTTTTTATCAGCTGAGGCATTTTGTAATAGGTTAGAACCAAGATCATAAATTTTATCTTCTGACGGCATGCGCATGGTGAATTCCTTCTTATTCTATTTTTGGGGCTTAGAACCCAATGGCGACATTCCACATTTTTTTTACTCTGTTGTCAATGAAAGTCAGGTTTGGTGCGGATTAAAATATGATGCAAATTGGTCGCACCGTGTGGCTTTAAAGTCTTTTGGTGGCTTGCCCTTTAGCTGACAAATCCGCTAGACTTTGGGATATAAAGTTTGAGTGGTGTAAATAACTACATCCAAAGATAAGATTTGAGAAGGGCAGCTTGACACACATGAAGAACCTTAAAGGTCATATTTTCATTTTGGCATTGGGATGCCTAATTTCTTCTGCATTTGCACCTTCTAGTGCACAGGCTCGCGTGCTGACGGATGAAGAAGTGATGAAGAATTTTCACAGCTCTAGAGAGCGTTTGAAGTCTATGAGCTCTGGTGAAGAACCAGTAGCAGAGAAGGCGGTAAAGGCGGAACCTAAAATTGCCAAACTTTCTCCTAAAGTTCCTAAAATTGGTAAATCTGTTGATGAAATGGATGTGATGCTTGTGCCAGAGACAGCGCAAGCTTTCCATGAAAACGAAGTTATGTCTTACAAGGACCTTAGCGATATTCGGGTGGCTGTAAACATTGAAAATGCAACGCTTCAACAGGTTATGGAAGATATTGTATCTCAAGCAGAAGAAAAAACTGGCCCATGGGATATTGCATGGAGACTTAAAAATGAGAACCGCTATCTGCTTGAAGATAAAGTGAATTTAACGGCTGAGAGTAACTTTGATGAGTTTGTTGGTTACATGGTTGACCGTGTAAATAACATGTCGGGCGTGCAATTGTTTGTAAAAGTGTTTAATATGTCTCGTGTAATTGTAATTTCGGATACATACTATTGATATGAAAAAATATAATAAAACGCTACAAATCGGTCTTTTAGCATGCGCGACGCTTATTGTGTCGGCATGTTCTTCTAATTATTATAAAGAGCAAATTATCCCGCCATCTGACCAAGAGGTCTCTGAGGCACGTATGATGAAACCTTCTGGCGCGATTCGCAGTGGTGTTTTCCACATGCAGCGCGTAGATGACGGCCCTTCAGTACGCGTGGCTGATCGTATTCATCTAAAACGACCTAACTTGCCTCCTTTTGATGTTGTTTATACTAACCGTAACGTAGAATCTGTGGTTCTTGAACTGGCTAACGTGGCCGGGGAATCTGTGGTTCTGCCTGAAGGTCTTAGAAATCGTAACGTCACTGTCATTCACTCTGGGGCAGACTTCCAAGAAATGATGGATATTGTTTTGAGTAAAGTGGGTTACCACTACAACTACGTAAATGGTGTTTGGTACATTACACGTTACCCTATTCGTAATTACATCCTTGAAGTCTCTCAAAGTAACCGTAAGGGGGCATTGATTGCACCAACAGAGCAAATTGCAGCAGAATCTGAAGATGCAGAAGTAAACAAAGATGCGAATGACATTACGACAGATTATGAAGATGACATTTGGACACAAGTGGAAGAAACCCTTGAGGACCTTGTTGTTGTTGGAAAACTTGCAACAGCAAATGGCCGCGGTTCTTCTGGTTCATCTGTAAGCCAAAGTGAATTTACGCAAGCTGAAAACACATCAGATGCAGCGGCAGCCCTTTCAGAACTACTGCCACCGCCAAGCCTTGCTGGTACAAGCAGTGCGCAGGCCGATATTTTTGCAAGCCTTACGCAATCTGGTGAAATTCGCCCAGATAGCCTTCCTACTGTAGATGGTAGCGACCACTTGCAGCCAGAAGAAGATGCTGAGCCTTGGTTCCGCCTTACAAAGAGTGCAGGTATTATTACTGTACGTGCGGCGCCAGAAGCGCACCGACTTATTGAAGAGTACCTTGGCCAAATTCAAGAAACATCTAACCGTCAAATTTACGTTGAAGCCCGTATTGTTGCGATTGTAAAAGACCGTACAACAGATACAGGGAGTAACCTAAGCGGTGACCGCTTGCTTGGTGATGATTTCTTCGGAACATTCGGGTTCTCATCTAAAACGCCTCTTACAACATCTAATGCTGTAGGGGGAACGCTCCGTATTCTTCAGCAGAAGACTGGTAGTGATGCTGATATGGATGCGATTCTTCAGGCACTTAATACGGTATCGGATGTTTATACAATTTCTAACCCTTCTGTCCTGGCACGTAACAACCAGCTCTCGCGCGTGAGTATTACACGCCAGCTTGGTTACGCTGAAACAGAGGTTGACCAAAGTACAACATCAACTGGTGATGTGGTTATTGGTTCTCGTACAGATACAGCTAAGTTTAAAAACGCTGGTACGGTGATGACGGTCTTCCCGTTTATTGGTAAAAACAAAGTACAACTTCGTTTCCGTCTTTCTGTCGCATCGCAAAGTGGTGTAACAGAAATTCAAACCGTAGTTGGTGTTGGTGCTGCCGCTGAAACAGTGACAAACGAAGTGCCAAACATTGCCAACAACATCATTGACCAAGATATGGTGATTGATTACGGACGCGTTTACGCCATTGGTGGACTCATGGAAGATAGTACTTCTGTTGGTAAAGAGTACATGCCTCTTGTAAACCTTGTACCGGGACTGAGCGAAATTCTACAGCGCGCAACTAACAACAAGCAGGAAACAGAATTTGTGGTTCTGCTGAGAGTTGGCCGTAGCTAACTTAGAAAAACCTTAAATAAAAAGCCCCGCAATAGTGGGGCTTTTTATTAACTTAACTTCATGTGCAATTGCTCAAGCTCATGCACGCGGTCTCTTATCTCCGCCGCTTTTTCAAACTCAAGGTCGTCTGCCGCTTTAATCATTTCTTTTTTCAGGGTTTCAATATCCTTTTGAATATCTTTCATGCCCAGCTTATCAGCGCGCTGTTGCAAAATTTTAACTTGCTTCTCTTCTTTAGATTTACCCAGCGCATCTTGCAGGCCTGAGCGCACTTCTTTAAGGATAGTTTGCGGCGTAATGCCGTGCTCTGTATTGTAGGCAATTTGTTTAGTGCGGCGGCGGTCTGTTTCATCAATAGCTGCTTTCATGCTGTCTGTCATGCGATCTGCGTAAAGTACAGCTTTCCCTTCGGCGTTACGGGCTGCGCGGCCAATGGTTTGGATGAGTGAGGTGGTTGAACGGAGGAAACCTTCTTTGTCTGCATCTAAAATTGCCACAACACCCACCTCAGGTAAATCTAGCCCTTCACGTAGGAGGTTGATGCCAATAAGAACGTCAAATGCCCCTAGGCGCAGGTCTCGCAGGATTTCTGCGCGCTCAAGCGTATCAATGTCACTATGAAGGTATCTGACTTTTACACCATTTTCATGGAGATACTCTGTGAGCTGCTCTGCCATCTTCTTGGTAAGGGTTGTCACAAGAGTTCTAAAGCCGCGTTTTGTGGTTTTAACAATCTCGGCCATCAGGTCATCAACTTGGCCTTCTACAGGTCTAATTTCAACCACTGGATCAATAAGCCCTGTTGGGCGCACCACAAGTTCTGTAATGTTATCGCCAGCACGATCAGTTTCATGCTTTTGCGGCGTAGCGCTTACGTAAACTGTTTGCGGGCGGCGCGCGTCCCATTCTTCAAAAGTGAGGGGGCGGTTGTCTCTAGCAGAAGGGAGGCGGAAGCCATATTCAACAAGGTTCTGTTTGCGGGCAGCGTCTCCCTTGCTCATAGCGCCAACCTGAGAAACAGTTACGTGAGATTCATCTACAAAAAGCAGGCTATCATCTGGCATGTAATCAAACAGAGTTGGTGGTGGTGCGCCTTGGGGCCTGCCTGTAAGGTGGCGTGAGTAGTTTTCAATGCCATTGCAGTAACCAGAAGCTTGCATCATTTCTAGGTCAAAAGTTACGCGTTCTTCAATGCGCTGTTTTTCAACCAGCTTGCCTTGGTTATCTAAATGCTCAGTATGTTCGATCATCTCTTTTTTGATGGTGTCCATGGCTTTAAGAATTGTTGGGCGCGGTACAACGTAGTGGCTGTTGGGGTAAACGGTTACACTCTCTAAGTTATCTAGCTTTTCGCCTGTGAGAGGATCAAAGAGTTTGATGTCTTCCAGTTCATCATCAAAGAAGCTTAAGCGCCATGCAGCATCTTCCATGTGAGCTGGGTAAATGTCGAGGGTGTCGCCTTTCACGCGGAAGGTTCCTCTAAAGAAAGCGCTATCATTACGAGAATACTGTAGTTCAATAAGCTTTCGCAAAAGAGCGTCACGTTCAATGGTATCACCTTTATGAAGCGGTATTTTCATGTCCGCATAGCTTTCAGGGTCCCCAATACCATAAATGCAAGAGACTGACGCGATGATAATCACATCAGGCCGCTCAAACAGGGCGCGCGTTGCCGCGTGGCGCAGGCGGTCAATTTGTTCGTTAATAGAAGCTGTTTTTTCAATGTAAAGGTCGCGGCGGGCCACGTAGGCTTCTGGCTGATAGTAATCATAGTAAGAGACAAAATACTCAACAGCATTATCCGGAAAGAAGGCTTTAAATTCTTCATAAAGCTGTGCAGCCAGCGTTTTGTTGTGCGCCATAATGAGGGCAGGTTTGCCTGTTTCGGCAATAATATTGGCCATGGTAAAGGTTTTACCTGAGCCTGTTACCCCAAGGATCACACTCTCTTTTTCACCATCTTCAACCCATTTGCATACGTCTGCAATAGCGCCAGGTTGGTCGCCATTTGGTTTGTAGTTTGATTTCAGCTTAAATAAATTTTTCATAACTCTAATGTAGTGTCTTTCTGCCCCTTGTACAATGGGGCTTATGCCCCCATATATAAAAAGATAGGGAGAGGTATATGTTAGATCAGCAAAATGCACAGATGGATACACGTTATGAGCACCTTGAAGGTATAAGCCCAAAGCTTAGCGGTGCTGTGGAATCTTTAAGCAAATGTGGTCATCCGCTTGGAGAATCGCTCGCACGGCACATTGTTGCACATCAAAGTAAGATAGATGCTTACGCGCAGGCCAAACGTAATTTTCTTGCAGAGCAAGAGAGCCGCCCTAACACGTCCTATAAGGATATGGGTACTCTGCCCGCGCTAGAACACAGCAAATCAACGCTCACAAAAAGCGTAGGGACAATTCATAATAGCTTATGCCAAACGGCAGATGTATCTGTAACCACTCTTTCGCAAGCGCCAACCGCTCAGGTAGAGAAACATATAGAAAAGGGCGGTGGCAAGCTAGGGTTAATAAATTTCCAGCAGCAGCATCAATCAGAGCTAGAAGCCGTTGCTGCTTACTGGCCAGAGCTGAATGAATCCTTACCGCAAAATATGAAAGAGAAGCTCCAGCCAGCGCTTGAAAGCGATTGGATTTATGGTGAAGTTGAACATGATTTTACAAAAGACCCTGAAGAAGAGCTCTCTAACGATACGTTTGAGCGCTAAAAAGCATTAAAAACATACAAAAAACCTTGACTCTTCCTTGTATTATCAAGTAAAAGCACTAGATAAGTGGTGCAGTCCCGGCTTATGGGGGCTTTAAAATATGCTGAAAAGCCAATGTTTTTAAGGGCCTTGCGATAAGTGGGCATGTGAAATTGATTGCACTGAAATTATAATGAATAGATGAAAGGACTGGTATTATGCCAAGTACTCGTCAGACACCTAAGCACAAGATCTCTCGTCGCCTAGGGGAAAACCTATGGGGCACAGATAAATGCCCAACTAACACAAACCAAGCTGGCCCAGGTCAACACGGCGCACGTCGTAAAAAGTTGACTGACTACGGTATTCAGCTTCGTGAAAAACAAAAGCTTAAAGGTTACTACGGTAACATCGGTGAGAAGCAGTTCCGCAACATTTTTGCTGAAGCAACACGCCGCCGCGGTGATACATCAGAAAACCTTATCGGCCTACTAGAAAGCCGTCTGGACGCTGTTATCTACCGTCTAAACTTTGTACCAACAGTATTTGGTGCACGCCAATTCATTAACCACAAGCACGTTATGGTTAACGGTAAAGTAGTAAACATCCCTTCTTACCGTTGTAAAGTTGGTGACGTTATTGAAGTACGTGAAAAAAGCCGCAACATTCCAGTTGTTATGGAATCTGTTGAGCGCATGATTCGCGAAGTTCCAGATTACATGAACATGGATCCTAAGAACATGAAGGGCACTTACGTACGCGTACCTAGCCTTGAAGAAGTTCCTTACCCAGTTCAAATGAACCCGAACTTGGTTGTTGAATTCTACTCTCGTTAATTTGAGAGACCTGAATTTAAAAAGCCGTCCCAGTGGGGCGGCTTTTTTGTTGTGCTTATTGTCATTGTTATGTATACAGGTTGAGTTGTTATATCTTCTATTCTTTTTCTTGTTATGGAGGCATCTATGCCGAAAGAATTTTCAATTCCAAGACTGGACTATGATGAACTGCGACGGCGTGCGGATGCGATCAAGCCGCTTGTTCGCAGTGACGTGGGGGTGCTCAATTATATTGAAGAACCCAGCCTGTCCCAAGTGTCTTTCATTTGGGACCCTGTTGTTACAGATGCAGCAGAAGGCCTTGAAGAGGTCACGCGAATTGTGACGTTGCATACCTTTGGCTATGCAGCACTTTTTAAGCCAAGCATTGCTGAGGTGCTATCGCAAATTCCAGAAGATATGCTAGAGCAGGTGAAAGCTTTTGAAATTTTTGGGCCTGCCACCGCAGATGACTTGAATGCCAATTTGGAAGAGCTTCAAGAAAGCTTCCATGTGGCAATAACGATTTTGTACCGCTAGCAGGTGCAAGAAAAAGGCTGCCTTCCGGTAGCCTTTTTTGCTTTTTGAAAAAAGGGAAGAGGGGGGAGTATATAATATCCCTTGAGTATATACTTGTCTAAAAGCTTGCAATTTAAAATTTGCGCGCCATAATCCCCGTTGGGTTTTTAAAGAAGGGATAAGTAAACCGTGAGCGTTTATAAAAAGTATGTCATGCCTATTATTATGTCTGTGACATTGATTGGTGGCTATAGCTGGATGGTAAAGCCAGAGGTGATGAATGATCAGCTTATTATTATATCAGATGCAGATCTTAACAGTATAGAACCTGCAATGGGGCCTGTAGAAGATATAGATGAAGCTGTATCTGCAACGCTTATTATTGAGGCAGCTTCAATAACCAACCTTCACTAAATAAGTTTCATAGATTAAAAAAAACGCCCCGTTTGGGGCGTTTTTTAGTTTTGAATAATGTCCCAGAGTTCAGGAAATTTTTCTGTACCAAGGTCTGATAAGCAAAAGTGCCCTTTATCTTTATATAAATGATACGAGGCATCAGGATACGCAGTCTGAATACCTGCAACAGATGTACAAACATCCTCCATATCATCCGTGGAATGGAGGATATGGAAATGCTTTATGCGTTGGGTAAGCGTTTTATCCATCTTTATGTCATATAAAAAAGATGCAAAGCGCTTATTAGGCTCTATCCATGGTGCGACACATATAAGGGTATCAATTGTCACATGCGTATTTTCCGATAGCCATTTAAGAAGGAAGCCTGCGCCAGCACTGTGGCCAATTAAAATATCTACTTTTGAGTGGTACATGCGTTCAAAGACAGCTGCCCAATCTGTATATGTTGGCTTATATGGGGATGGCAGTTGGGGTGTTTGGCACTCTATTCCTGCGCGTAAGAATTTTTGCTGTAGCCACGGAGTCCAATGTGCATGAGAGCCTTGAGGAAAATCCATTTCAAAAAATTCATGCTTATCACATATACCATGTAGGATTAGTGCTTCTTGCATGAAGATTACTTCTCGTTAGCGGCTTCGAGTTTTGCCACTTCAACGCTTACGCGCATATCAATTTCGTCTAAAATTTCAATAAGTTTTGGTGAAAGTTCGGCGCGATCAATGGCTTCTGTATCAAGTGCGTGTCGAAGCTTTTCTATCGCATCTGTTGGGCTGCCGGATAGAATATCTTTTTCCAAGTCTTCAAGACGGTCTAGCATGTATTTGCCTCGACCTCTGGCATCTTGAGGGACATTATACGGATCAACAGCTCCAGAAGCATCACTTGAGGCGCTTTCTACGGCATCAACACCTTCAGAAGCGCTAACAGCATCAGTTTCTTTGATGGCATCTACCATCTGACCAAAACTTACACCGCCAGCTTTGCCGGTTTGACTTGTTTTTTTCTTCTTAGAAACGGAGCTAACCGTTTTACCAGCATTAATTTTAATGTTCATAAGTCTTTATAGCTTTTTTTATGTTAAGCGCCAAACAAAATGGCGTTTTTCTCTAGTTCTTGTCCGATTAAGGTTACCACGCCTGCAAGGGATATGCCAAGGATGATGAGACCAACCCCAATAGAAACAGGGAGGGAGATGAAAAAGACATGTAGCTGAGGAATCATACGGTTAAATATACCAAAAACAACGTAACCGAGAAAACCAATAACCATAACAGGTGCGGCAAGCTTAACGCCAATCTGCATCATGTTGCTCATGGCTTTTGTAACAGCAGTTAGGCTATCTGAGAGAGAGAGCCCTTCCGTCACAGGAATGACGCTAAAGCTTTCTGCAAGTCCAGCAATAAGAATATGGTGAATCTCAAAGGCAAAAAGCAGCACGCCAGCTATGAGGGAGAGAAATACGCCGAGCGCAGATGAGTTAGCGCCTGTGATGGGGTCAAACATGCTCGCTGCCTGAAAACCTGTCATGAAGCCCATAAGCTCCCCTGCCACAGAAACCGCCGCCATAACAAAACGGGCTGCAAGTGCCATAAGAACACCAACAGCAAGCTCTTTGAGGACATCTAAAATAAGGATACCAGAGTTTTCTGGTGGAATAGGCATGCCTTCGCTGACAAGTGGATAAATAGTTATGCTAAGTACAAGGGCGAGGAGAAGGCGTGTTCGCATGTTGACCGACCTGTCACTCAGTGTGGGGTACACCATAATACAGGCTGAGATACGTACAAAACAAAGAAAGAAGCCATAAACCATAAACGTGGCGTAATCTGCAAATTCCATGAAGCTTATGCGATGCTTGAGCCGCCGCCTGCAATCATGGAAAAGATCTCAAGGGCAAAGCTGTTGAGCTGATCTGCCATGAAAGGCAGGGTCAGCAGAATGGCGAGGAAAACCAGTAAAATTTTAGGAACAAATGTCAATGTAACTTCCTGAATGGATGTAAGTGCTTGAAATAGCGCAATAATAAGTCCAACAACTAAGGCCACAATCATACTAGGCCCTGAGACATACATCAGGGTTGAAAGTGAAAGTCTAGCAACATCAAGGACTTGTTCTGGTTCCATAAGAGCATATTAACATAGAAGAATTACAGGCGTTAGCTTTTATCTCTTGTATACTTTTAAAATAAATTGATTTTCACTTGCTCTGATGTTTTGAATTGATTAAATTGTATCCAACTCTAAATCTCTCTCCCTTTTTCTTTTGCCATGGAGGACTCCAAAATGGCTAAACCTAAAATCATTGAAGAGTGGGAACTGTTTATCAGTATCCTGAATAATCATGGTCTTTATCCTGAACTTGAGGACGTGGCTGAACACTACGAAATCTCAATGACAACGCTGAAGCGTTGGATCAAAGATTATGAATCTTTCCGTTTGAAAACAGATCGCTCTGAACGTAAGAAGCATAAGCTTCAAAAGGTTCACAGCCGTGATAAGTCGCGCCTTTATGCTGCGATTCCCAATGCGGATGACACGAGCCACCTTGGTGGCCCTGGTGGTTACTGTGTGACAAGTGCCCTGTTTGGTGCGCGTCCAAACCGTCATGTGATTGAAGCAATGAAAATCTATGCAAGGCGCAAAAAAGCCAAATGTGTGGTGCTTCCCAGCCAATATGGGACAACCTACAAGCTCAACAAAGCAACCAATGAATATGAGCTTGTGACTGGCCTGCCCAATTATATCACCAAGGACCCTGATCTGACGGTGGTTTATGCAGAAATGCAGGACAGTGTTGAACTTTCGCCCAAAGTTGCAATCAATACGCAGCGCTTGGAACCAACACTTGATCAGCCTCTCTCTCGCCTTGAAGCCATTGGTGGTAAGCAAACTCAAATTTTTGCTCACCCTAAAATGGACATGAGAGCGGTTGCTGTTGATAACATTGGCACGCCAAAATTGCTGATTTGTACGGGTGCAATTACTTACCCCGATCGTTACAAAGAAAGCAAAAAAGCTCGTGTTGCGCGTGAACGCCATTGCTGGGGCTTTGTTTACATTCATGTAAATGAAGACGGCACATTCCATTACCGTCAGATCCTCTCCAATGAGCTTGGTGAGTTTTATGATATTGATGGTGTGTTCTATACCCCTAGAGGTGCAAAAAAGCAAAAACAGGCGGTTGATTCGCTTGTGATGGCTGATTTGCACAATGGTGCAACTGACCCTGTTTGTCTGTATCTGACCTTCTGTAAAGGAGGTGTTGTTGATACGCTGAAACCGCAGTGGATTCACTTGCATGACAGCTTTAATGGTCACTCTGTGAGTGAGCATGACAAAAAAGACAAGCGTGTGATGTCGCTCAAAGCGGCGCGTGGTCTATTGAGCGTTGAAACAGAGCTTCAGCAGCTTCTGGATCGCTACCGCTGGATGATGAAAATGTCGCCCAGTAGCACCAAGTTTAAGGTGATTCCTTCAAACCACTGTGAGTGGCTGGATCGTTGGCTCAATAGCGATGATCCCTTGTCTTCTTATAAGCAGTGGCTAAGCCGCCTTGAATATGCCAAGGTTGTTGAAACCTACGGTAAGCTTGTGCGTATTGTTGAAGAATATCAGAAAGAACACCCGCACAGCGAGCTTGGCGCCATGCCAATTTATATGCTGGCTCATATGACGGCTGCAGAACGTAAGCGTTTCATTTTCCTTGAACGGGACGATGATAGTTTGCACCCCATTGGCGCAGCAGATCCTATTAAGATGGATATGCATGGCGACATGGGGAGTAAGGGATCCAGGGGGAGCGTGGCACAGTTTGCCCGTGCTTCTATGCGAACCTTTACTGGGCACGCACATACGCCCGTTATTAACGGGACGGCATGGCAGGTGGGTACATCCACTGGCCGTGAGCGTTACGTTAAAGGCTTGTGTGATTGGCTTAATACCCATGGTCTTGTGTTCAAAAACGGTCAGCGTCAGATGTTTAACATCATTGATGGTACCTTTAGTGAAAATAGCATTCGTGTGCTTCTGGATGATTGTCCGGAAGAGATGCTGGAAGTTGCTATTTAAACGATATAGAAAAGCCCCCTTAACTGGGGGCTTTTTTACATGCTATAGAAAGTTTTATTTTGTAGCGATGTGCTCGTTGCCGTTAACTGTCGCGTTCCAGCTCGAAATAACTTTTTCAATATCGCCGTCGTATTGTGTCATTGCGCTGTTAAACTGGTTACGGTAGGTAAGGCCCATGTTTACACCATCAAGAATGACATTACGTACTTTCCAGTTACCATCTACGAGGCGAAGGCTGTAGTTGACGTTGTACTTCTTGCCAGATGCTTCAGTTACAACCATGCTTGCGGCTGCTTTTTTATCTGTTTGGTTTTCAATTGGCTTCACATTGATATTAGTAATATCAAATTCAGTGAATGATTTGCTGTATAGGTTTACCATAGTTTCTTTGAAAACACGGTTAAATGCTGTTTTCTGATTATCGTTCATAATTTTACGGTGTTTACCCATAACGGCGCGCGCAATACCGTTAAAATCAATAATTGGGTTTAAAAGATTTTCAATTTTGCGAATATCAACTTTAGTCGGGCTTAATTTTTGCGTGTTGATGAAATCCATCATCTCCATTGCAGCGCTTTCAACAGCAACTTGCGCCGATGTTTCTTTGGCTTCTGCCTGAGCTGTAGCGACAGTTATGCAAAGGCCGAGAACGGCCGTTAGGATGATTTTCTTATATTTTTGAACCATTGTTATCTTTACCTAGCTATTTTTAAATACTCTATAAAACCTTATGAGGAGTGCCGGTAGTATAGTCAAATTTGCGAACAATGCCAAGGCCATTGCAAGCGCCGCTAAAAGCCCAAAATAAACTGTCGGGACAAATTGAGAGGCACACAGGATAGAAAACCCAATCATAACGGTTACAGAGGTCATATAGAGCGCTCTACCGATGAATCTGTGGCTATGACGGACAGCAAAATCAACATCGCCGTTACTCTTAATAAGGTTTTCCCTAAAATGATAGAGATAATGAATGGCATCATCTACGCCAATACCAATGACAATAGAGGCAATGGTAATGGTCATCATATCCAGTGGAATGCCAACAATCCCCATAAACCCAAGAATCATAAAGGCCGCGATAACATTCGGGAACAGGCCAATAATGGCCATTTTGTAGCATCTGAGTAGAATTGTGAACATTAGGAACGTTGCACCAATCACAAAACCAAGCGTTGAGGCTTGAGACTCAAATAGCTTTTTAAGCATGCCGTTAAACAGAACATTCATGCCTGTTACACGCACTTGGCCTTCATCAAAGCCAAGGTCATAAACAGCGTAATCTTCAATTTCTTGAATCATCTCGTCACGAGAAAACTTGCCGTATGTTTCTTTAATACGTGTAGAAATACGCATATAACCGTTACGCGGAGAGGCATAAGGGGCAACAAAATCTTGTCTGATTGCATCAGGTGCGGCCCCAAGTACGGAGACAATTTCAACCGCGCCAAGGGGCTGTCCGTCATTAAAGTCGCGTGCCATCACCTCAAGTGTGGCCAGAGAGATTACTTTACCAATTTCAGGGCGGCTGTTGAGGTAATTTTCCATATCTCGGATACGATCGAGTTTAGCTGGTGTAAACCAGTAACGCTCGGGGTATGCATCTTCTTCACCGCCGCCAAAGTCATCAAAAAATTCATCGTCTTCATCAACTTCTTCTTCTTCGTATGGTGGGAAGTTAATAATAATATCCATTGGCACTGTTCCGCCAAGGTTTTCATCAATAAAGGCAAGGCCTTTGTAAATTTCAGTGTCACTTGCAAAATAATCTAGGAACCTGTTTTCAAGGCTTAATTTGCTGAGGCCAGCTGCTGTAAGAGCTATAATAACAACAACGCCCCACAGGACAATGTTGGTCTTTTTAGCGGCAAGACGGTAAGCATAACGAATCATTGGTGTGTTGTTATCGCGTGTTGTCTCTGTCAGTTTTTCCTTTGGAAGCAACAGAAGAATTGCAGGCATCAGTGTATAAGCTACAATAAATGCAACCCAAACACCCATGCACATAATCAGGCCAAAATCTTTAACAGGTACAATTGTGCTGGTTGCAAGTGAGGCAAAACCCACCATTGTTGTGAGCGTTGTGTAAAAGCATGGCGCAAACTTATCCTGAAACGTTTTATGTACCAGCTCACGATTGGTGAGTTCTGGGTGCTGCTCAAGCGTTTCGCGGTATTTGTTAATCAGGTGAACAGCAATAGAAACAGACAGAATTACCAAAATAGAAATAAAGTTGGAAGAAACAACAGTTACAGGTTTTTCTAGGGCACCAAGAATACCAATGGAGAACATGGCCGTAACCAGTGTGAGTGCCATTGGAATAATAACCCAGCGAATTTTGCGATAAAACATAAATAGTGTCAGCATCATAAGTATAAGCGTACCGCTTCCAAAAAGCATAATATCGCTTTGTACATAACTAATCATATCTGAAGCAATAAGAGGAAGGCCGCCAAGGTAAATAGTTGCGCCATCTGTATAAGTGTCGCGGACAGATTTAATATTAACAATTATTTTTTCTCTGCCATCAAGGAAGCGTTTGTAAACGTCCAGGTAAGCGGCTTCAACATCTTTTAAATGTGCCTTATCTTCACGCGTTGGGTTTGCCATAAGGCGAAGGCTCTGGCGCTCTTTAAAAAGTTTAGTAAGGGCTGGGCTAGAATCAAAACGGACACGAATGGCCGTACTTTTTCCATCTGTGCTAATGAGAAGGTCTCTAAAGAGGGGGCTTGAAGTGAGCTCGCTTTGGGCTGCATCATACTCTACATCGTCTGATAGGAGCGTTCTAAAGTTAGACGCCATTTCAGAAAGAGGGATAGGCGGGCTTTTAAGAAGCGGGGCGTCGAGAAGGGTTGTAACTTCTGATACGCCTTTAATGGCTTCTAGGTCTTTTTCAAAGCTTTGGAGAAGTGCAACAGACTCATCAGAGAATAATGTGCCACTTTTGGGTGAAAAAGTAAGAATAAGCGCTGTTTCATCACCAACTTCTTCTACGATTTCTCTGTAGTAAGCCAGCTCCGGATCATCTTCTGCTACAAGTGTATCGGCAGAAGCGTCATAGTAAAAGTCATTGGCAGAGTAACTTGCAGCAATCAACAAAACCAAAAGGGCCATAAGCATGGCCTTTGGGTATTTGAGAGCACCCATATAAGCACTCGAAATATGTTGAATAGCGCTGTTCACGCGGAGCTCCAGTTAAAGGGTATTAAAACCTATTCAATTTCATCTAGGAATGGATCTTCAGATCCAACCTCTGCATCATTAACAAGATATTCACGACGTTGCAAGTACGCATCGCGCATAAATTCATATTTTTCACCCGTTACAAATGTTTCCATGCCCATAACCTGTGCACGAGCATTAATAACAGACCCAATAAACAATCTGTGATGATCATCATTATCTTGAACGTAGGTAATTGGGTGGGTCATGCGGTCAGCAATACGTCCAGCACCGTCACGCAGTGTGGTCGGACCAAAAACAGGAAGAACGATGTAAGGGCCTTGTCCAACACCCCAGTGGCCAAGTGTCTGGCCAAAATCTTCATTGTATTTAGGAATACCGCCAGATGAAGCAACATCAAATAGCCCACCAATACCAATGGTACTGTTAAAAGCAAGGCGAGATGTGCTTTGAAGTGCTTCTTTAGGTTTACCCTGAAGCAGTTGGTTTACGATAACCGTTGGCGTGTATAGGTTGTTGAAGAAGTTATCTATACCGCGCTCTGCAAAGTCAGGCGTAATAAACTTATAACCTTTTGTAACAGGCGTGATAATAGCTGTATCCAACATGTGGTTAAACGCAAATATTGGACGGTTAATGCTCTCAAGAGGGTCTTTCCCTGCATGTGCTGAAAAGCTAAGAACGGTTCCAAGAACGCTTAGCGCTAAAACGTGTTTCTTCATAAAGTCTCTCCCTAAAATTCCCATGTGGTTTATACTGCCACAATTTCTTATATCTACCAGTCAAAAATAAAGCTCTGATATAATTGACTGTGTATCCAAAGACACATCTTGTTGCAATTATGCACTTTTTTGTTGTGTGTAGATGTGATTCAGCTCATATATGCGCGAAAGCGTACGTTCAAAAGCAAAGGCTGCGTCTGGCGCGGTGCAAATGCTATCAATGTCATGCTGGCTTTCAAGCAAAACAGGTACGCCTGCCTCGTAAGCAATATCCACCATGACAATAAAGCGCATAATCGCTTCTGTTTTATGAACATCAAGCTTTGGAATTTCATCAATAAGTAAATGGTTATGTTTACTGACAAGCTCTAAGTATTCAGCGCGGCCAAGGGCATGTTCGCAAAGCTGTTCAAAAGATGTCCAAAGCGCTTTTGAGTGTATGCCTTTAGATTTGAGTGTGAAGTAGCCCAGTTCAAACGGGGCAGCTTCTGCCAAGAGGCCTGTTAGTTGTTTAAATGTTTCGCTGTGCTGTGCCTTAAAAAGCGCTGCACCATCTTGTTTGCGGTAGTCAGTGCCGCTACCAAGGTCAATAATATCCATGCAAGCTTTAAGGCTTTTCATGAAAGGCATCAAGTGGCTGCGGTTATGTCCATCTTGGAAGAGGTTTTCAATGCTCCAGTTACTCGTGGCGCACAGTGTAACACCGCAATGGAAGAGAGAATCCACAAGGCGGCCTAGCATCATGCCGTCTGCAATATTGGTAATAAAAAATTCATCAAAGCATAAAATTTGACAGTCCTTAGCAATTTCGCTCGCCATAAAATGCATGCGGTCTATGCCCTTTGGGGGGGTAAGGTCATGCATACGGGTGTGAAGCTCTTCCATAAAGGAATGAAAGTGAACGCGGCGCTTTTTAGGTGTTTGAATGCTATCAAACACATCTTGCATGAGCATAGATTTGCCGCGCCCAACTGTGCCAAACATATAAAGGCCTTGCACAGGTGGCTTGCTACCATTTGTACAGCGCCAAACGCTTACGCCTTTATCTTCTACAAGTTGAAAATTACTCTTATTAAACGTGTCACAAAACTGGTCTAGCTCTGGCAAAATTGCGTTTTGCACCGCATCAGAGGTAAGGCCTTTTTCTTGGTAGAACCTGGAAGGAAAATTCACAGATCGTACCCTTGTTTACGTAGGCGTTTTACAAGCTTTTCAACTTGGTGACGCGGCACTTCATGGATACCACCGCGGGTAATTGGTTTAAGCTTATAAGGGCCGTACTGAATACGAATCAGGCGGTTAACGACGCACCCAAAGTGTTCCATCATTTTACGTACTTCACGGTTTTTACCTTCAGTTAGGGTAATTTGATACCATGTGTTTCTGCCTGATGGTTGCTTTTCCATGCGAATTTGCGCACCACGGTATTGTACGCCATTAGCAGTTACACCACGTTCAATCTTTTCAATTTGCTTTTCAGTAAGTCTGCCATGAACGCGAATGCGGTACACGCGTTCCATGCCAGTCTCTGGGCTCATGAGAGCCTGAGCCAGCGGACCATCACTAGAGAGAAGCAAGAGGCCTTCACTGTTCACATCAAGACGTCCAACGGACATAATACGCGGCATGTCATCTGGCCAAATGGGTGGGTTAAGTACAGGAAGGTCGTAAATGGTTGGGCGGCCTTGTGGGTCGTAGTTTGTCACAAGGTAATCCAGGGGCTTATACAGGCGGAAAAGGCGCGGTAGCGGTTTATGCTTTGGCGTTACTTTTTTGCCGTCTACCTCAATCAGGTCTTTATCACCTACAGGTGTTGTGGCCGTGGCCACGCGGCCATTAATTGTCACGCGTTCATCTGCAACTAAGCGCTCAGCCTCACGGCGAGAACCTACTCCTGCTTTCTGTAAATATACGTTTAGTCGCATCAAACTTCCTTCAAATTATTTCTTTAAGCGACTTTTTCATTTCGCTCAACCTTTTGCGGTTCTCATGTGTGAGAACACACTTCGCTTCCACAAATTTTGCTAAATTAAAAATTCATCTTAAATAAAACGAATTTTAAGCAAAGTCTGGGCCTACTTCTCCTCAGCAATCACTTTGGTGATACAGGCATCATGGAAGCCCCAGACACCGTTTTCACGTCCCATACCTGAAAGTTTAACGCCGCCAAATGGATTTTCAGGACGACCAAATTCAGTTGTATTCACTTTTACCATACCGCTTTCTATATCATGGCACGCCTGTTTAGCAAGCTTTTTATCTTCTGTGTATACGCTTGCACCAAGGCCGTAGATGCTATCGTTTGCAAGTTCCATGGCTTCTTCGTACGTGTTGAAAGTGCGCACAGGAAGAACAGGGCCAAACACTTCCTCTTTCCAAATTTCCATATGGTCTGTAATGCCAGTAATAATTGTTGGCGCATAATAAGATCCTTTTAAGGTGTCTGGCACGTAACCACCGCATAGAATGGTTGCACCTTTGGCCTTGGCATCTTCTACTTGGCTCATAAGAAGTTTTTGCTGACGCTCGGCTGCAAGAGGGCCAATGTCTGTGTTCTCATCCATAGGATTGCCAATCGTTTTTGTTTGAATAAGTTCCTGTAGGCGTTCAAGAACTTCATCTACAATATTTTCATGAATGACAAGGCGCTTTGCAGAGCGGCAAATTTGGCCGCAATTTGTAAAACGGCCTGCATAAATGGCTTGTACTGTTTTCTGAATGTTGGCATCTGCAAACACAACAGCAGGGTCACTGCCGCCAAGCTCAAGTACAGCAGGGATGAATTTTTCACCTGCTTGCTTTGCAAGAATCTGTCCTACGCGCGTGCTACCTGTAAAGTTGATCATGTCAATATCATCAGCAATAAGGGCTTGTGCAACTGCGCCATCTCCGTAAATAACGTTAAATACGCCCTCAGGGAAACCTGCGGCGTGAATCATTTTTTCTAGAAGCTGGGCCGTGAGTTGCACTTCTTCAGAGTTTTTAAATACGATTGTGTTACCTGCAATTACGTATTGGAACGTTGCCCATACAAAATTAGATGCAGGGAAGTTCCAAGGTGAAATAGCAGCCAGAACGCCGCGCGGTAAGTGTACTACATGGTTGATTTCTGTATCGCTCTCATATGTTTTAACTGGGGCAAGGGCGCTTTCTGCATTTGCAAGAGCCCAATCCATATAAGCCACAGCGCGGTCTACTGTAAAAAGGCTTTGGGTCATTGGCATGCCCATTTCCTTTGTGGTAATTTCTGCAATCTCTTTTTTATGTTCTACAAAAAGATCACGCAGTTTGCCAGCGCATTTGAGGCGTTCACTTAGAGCTGTATCTTTCCATGCAGGAAAAGCTGCTTTTGCTGCTGCCACTTTTTCAGAAACTTCGGCTTTTGTGCTCATGGGTACAGTGCCAAGAACGGCATAGTTTTCTGCTGGGTTGGTTGAAACAAGTGCGCTTGCGTTTGTTTTTGGTGCGGCTGTCATCGGTGTTCTCCTTAAAGTGTTGGGTCATCCCAAGTGTTGGTTAAAGTATCTGTGCCGTGGGTTGTTATTTGCATATCTGCCGGAACGCTCTCTCCGTGGAACTCAAGAACGGCGCGGCTAATTTTTCGGCAGTGGAAATAAATGCGATAGAGACTATCAAAAATATCCATTTCAACAGCGTATGTTTGTACGCGGTTACGCGCTTTTGCTCCAAGGCGTTCATGGCCATGTTTATGGGCATCGTTTAGCTGCTGCGTAATCTCGCTTTTCATCTCGCGAACCTGTCTCGCAGCATCAATGTGCTTGCTATCTAGCGCTTTAATAGAAAGGGCAAGAGCCGTTTCAACTTTATCAGCAAGAGCAAGAATCACTTTTTGCGTTTGTCCGCTAATCACAACTTCGCGCTTGTTACGCTTAATGCCAAGGCTGTACATTTCATCGCCCATAATGTCACTAATGCTTTCAAGATGGTTGGTAATAGTGATCAGGAAAAGTTGCTCATCAGATTGCTTGTCACTTAATTCTTCTCTGCTGAGTTTAGACATGAATTTTAACATTTGTCGGTAGTGAGAATCTGACATTTTTTCAGCCATGCGTGCGGCACGAAGTTTGCCGTCTGGTGCATCCAGTGCAAGGTCTACGCAATCTTTAAGGCTTTCAAGTACGTGGGCTCCAAATAGGGGGAGTTCACGTTCGTAAGCACCGAGCGCCATATCTGGCGTCATGAGAAGGGCGTTATCTAGGTGGTTTACTTTTGCAAGTTCCTTGCGCGGTTTGTCTTTAAAGAACTTCTTCAAGCGCAGGCTCATAAATGGAATAAGCGGCAGGAACATAAGCGCCACAAGAATGTTAAAGGCGGTATGCGCGTTTGCAATTTGGCGAGATTCCGGGAAAATGCTTGAGAACGGGCTCCAAATAAGCCCAGGGTTTAGTAGAAAATCTTCTGCAAAAATAAGAACAGGCAAAATAAGAAGAACCATAATAACTTTGGTCATAACATGGACAAGTGCAACGCGGCGTGCTTCAGCATTTTTGCTAAGTGAGACCATTACAGCTGTTGATGTACTACCAATGTTTGCGCCAAGCATCATGTAAATTGCAGTTATCATCCCAATAGCGCCCCCGCTCACAAGGGCTAAAATAATACCCATCATCGCGGCGCTAGATTGCATAAGAGTGGTAGCAATCAGCCCAATTCCAAAGGCAAGGAAGGGGGAATCTAGGTGGCTAATGAAGTTTCCAAGCGGTGTGCCGGGGCTAAGCGCTGCTGCACTTTCTCCAACAATAAAGAGGCCAAAGAAAATAAACCCTACAGCCATAAATGTGCGGCCAAGGTTGTAGGCGTTTTCGTTTTTGTTTGCAAAAATTGTACGCATAATAAAGCCGATAGCAATGGCGTAAAGAGCGTAAGTGCTGAGTTTAAAGGCAATGAGCTGAACGGTAATTGTTGTGCCAATATCTGCCCCAAGAACAAGCCCTATAGATTGGGGCAGGGTAAGGGCTCTGCTGTTAACAAGCGATATAACCATAGCAATAACAGCGCCGCTACTTTGTACCATTGTGGTCATAATAAGGCCGCTAGACATGGCATGAAGGCGGCTCTTTGTCATGCGTGACATGTAGTGACGTAGGTTATTTCCGCTGAGTGCTTTTACTGCAGCTGTCATTTTTTTAAGGCCATAAAGTAGGAGGGAGACACCTCCAAAAAGAAGCATGAACTCCTGCGCCCATCCTTCAGCTTCAATGCCAAGGGCGTAAGCTGGTATGGATATTATGGTAAAAATAAAAGCAACAAAGAGAGCGTGCATAGGGGTCCTTAAATCTTATTTAAATATGTCGTTGAATGCCTGCGCAAGGGTGGGGTGCTTGAAGCTGAATCCACTCTTTGTAAGCTTTTCTGGGATAATTGTTCTGCCCCCCAGTAATAGCTCGTCGGCCATATCTTTAAGAATAAACCTTAACACAAAAGCAGGTGTAATGAAAAGGGTTGGCCGTTTTAAGGCCTTTCCGAGCGCTTTTGCAAAGCTCATTTGCGTATCTTGTGCTGGCGCTGCTAAATTAACAGGCCCTTCAATTTTTTTATTCATAATATGTTGAATTGCACGTACTTCATCGTTAAGGGAAATCCATGCAAAAGGCTGCTTCCCTGTGCCCATTTTTCCGCCAAGACCAATAAGAAAAGAGGGGAGCATTTGTTTGAGTGCGCCGCCGTGCTTTGCAAGGACAGGGCTTGTGCGCAGGAATGAAACTTTAACAGAGCTTGGCGCTTTTGCATGGCTTTCAATTGCTTGGCATAAGGATGCTGAAAAATCAGAGCCAGCTGCTGTATCCTCTGTGCAGTGCGCCTTACCTGATGTACCGTATAACCCTGTGGCAGAACCAACCATAAGATGCTCAAGTTTTGGCATGTCTTCGCAAAGTTCTGAAATGTGTACCGCAAGATCTTTACGGTTTTTAAGGAGAGTTTTTTTGCGCTTTTTTGTCCAAGGGCGCTTTGCAATGCCATCACCAGCAAGATGGATAAAGTGTGTAATGTGTTGCAACTCTTTTAAAGTACCTTCTGGCGTTTTTGGCCACCAGATAAGAGCATTGTTTTTGCTTGTGCGTGAAAGAGGTAGGACTGTGTGCCCTTCTTTTTGGAGCGCTTCTTTTAGCGCGGACCCAATAAAACCAGTAGCTCCGGTCAGTGCGATTGTTTTTTTCATAAAAGCATTCTAAAATTAAAAGGATTAAAAGTGAAGTTTTGAGTTGGTTGACAGTATAAAAATTGTTAGGATGCCCATAAAGATTCACGCTGGAATAATAACAAATAAAAAAGTTACATTTAATATGTGGTCAAGATTCTTTCTATTTATGGTAGGTGTAGGTGTTCTCGTTAATGTTACTTACATTGCTACAAGCCTTGCGCAAACAGGAAATGTTCCTCATTTGCTGGGTGTTGTTTTTGCGCTTGCAGTTATGTTTGCTTCAGCCTTCATTTTTTCTAAGGTTATTGCAAGCTCGCTAATTTCAGATATTTCTGAAATTATTGAATATATTCACAAAGTTGAGTTCGGTGAAAATATGGGTCCAATTAATGTGACTCGTAAAGATGAGCTTGGTACGCTTCAAAAGGTTGTTGGTAAGCTTGCTAATAAAGATAAAGCCGTACAGGAGGCAAACGAAGATCCTTTGACGGGTTTGGCAAACCGCCGTTTTCTTATGCAGCGCATGGAAGGTTTAACAAAGAGTCAGGCGCAGTATGCAGCTTTCTTTATTGATTTGGATGGGTTTAAGCCAATTAACGATAAGTTTGGCCATGATGTTGGGGATGAAGCCCTTCAGGTTGTTTCTGACCGTCTATCTGCTTGTGTACGAGAAGAAGATGTACTTTGCCGCCTTGGTGGTGACGAGTTTGTAATTGTTCTTGTAAACCTTGAAAACAGAGAAGTTGCAGAGCAGCGTGCGAACAAAGTTCTTGAGCTTGTTGGTCAGCCAATTTGGATTAGCGGAAACCGTGTACGCCTTGGGGCAAGTATCGGTATTGCGTTTGCGCCTGAAGATGGTGAAGATGCTGAGGCTGTCCTAAATGCCGCAGATGAATCTATGTATGCTGCAAAGCAAGGCGGTAAAAATCAGTTCCGTTTCTACTCTTAATATTTGAAAAGAAATAAGAAAAAGCTCCTGAATAGGGGCTTTTTTGTATTGTCAGATAATTTGCAAAAAAAATTTGCTTGTTGTAGCATAAGTTATGTAGGGAAAGTGTGCCCTGTGCTGTGCACTCGCGTTACACTGCAGTTCCCCGTCCTCCAGGTAGGAGGTTTAAACAGAGATAACAAAAGGCAAGTAGCCCGAGTATCATGGTAAGAAGCTTAAACAGTTCAGTGACGAGTATGCGTGCAATTAACGCATTTGGTAGTGCGTCTCGTGCTACGGCTTCGCAGCTCTCTAAGCTTTCTTCAGGATCTCGGATACCAAACGCTAAAGAGGATGTTGCCTCCCTTTCTATTTCTAAAGGCATTGCCCTTGAAATTAGCGCACTTAAATCAGCAAGAAATAATCTATTACAGGCGTCATCTATGCTTCAGATGGCAGATAGCGCTCTTGGTGATGTGACCGATATTTTAAATCGGATGGAGTCTGTTGCCACGATGGCAAGAAACAGTACAAACAGCACAGTTGAGCTTCAAGCTTTAGATTTGGAATATCAGCAGCTTGTTGGGGCTATGGACACGATTGTAAGCGGGACAGAATTTAACGGGAAAAGCCTGCTAGGCGAGCAGCCTGAATTTCGTGTTGCTATTGTGGAAGCAGATATTGCTAGTGACAATGGATTTGTTGGATATAATGTAGAGCCTGACTTTGCGCTCCATCAAGATGGTGATCAGTTTGAGGTTACATATAATAGTGCCACATCAACAATGACGCTGCATCATGTACGTGAAGACCGTTACCAAACGCTTAATGTATCTGCCGTTGCAAATGGCGTTATAGAAGATTTAGACTTTAATGAGCTTGGCATTACTGTGAAGCTAAATGATGCCTTTGATCCTCTTGCGGGTATTGACCCTGCTGTGAATGCTTCAACTTTGACTATTGCTGCTAACGTTATTACACCGCCTACTTTTGCACCAAGCGATATTGCCGGCCTTGCTGTGCACCATAGTGCTGTAGATAGTGCTTTAAACCTAACTGGAAACGGTGTGAGGGACGCTGGGGATATAGAAGTTGGTTCTGGTGGAAATAACAATTTGTATCAAAACAGCGGGGGGCGGCGCCCAGATTTAGAAATTAACGGTGTGTTTGGACGTGATGCCTTTGATTTTGATGGGACTGAATTTTTTAGAATTGATAATAATGCAGCTTTAAATACGGCATCTCATAACCAGAAATCTTTTGCCTTTTCATTTAGAGCAGGCGGGGATGTGACCACAACGCAAAATATTTGGGAAGAAGGTGCCGGCGTAAACGGTATGAATGCTTACATTGATGGCGGCCGTTTATATTTTGGTATTTACCGCGCCAATGGTGGTGTTGGTTCATGGCTGAGCACACCCATTAGCCCAAGCACTGATTATACAGCATCATTCACATTTGATAGAGCTACAAACTCAACAACCATGTATTTGAATGGGTCGCAAGTTGCAACAGGTGCAGGTTTAGGAGCGGGTCAGCCATTACCAGCACACTCTGGTGGTATGGCTATGGGGCGTACAAACGGAACAACTATTTATCACTCTGGAGTATCTACCAATAACGGGGATTACTTTACTGGCCGTGTTGGTGAGTTTATTTACTATAATAATGCGCTTACAGCAGCAGAGCATGCAGATCTTGATACTTATATGAACAACGTTGTGTTCTCAGATATTCTCTTTAATAGCGAAGAGATAGATATTCAGGCTGCAAGTGGCTCTGATATGGTAGACCGTGTGGCGCTAGATATTCCTAAAATGGCAGAGCAGGTATATTTAATTGCGCAAACCAATGTATTAAGTGACTCAGCTGCAGGGGCATCACATACACAGATCGGTATTATGATGGATGCTGTAAATGCGGCGCGCGCAGATTTGGGTAGCTTTATGAATAGGCTTTCTTTTGCAGAAGGTGTTGTTTCGGTCAGTATTGAAAATCAGTCTGGGGCTGAATCAGTTCTTTCTGATGCAGACATTGCGCGTGAAATGACGGAGTTTATGAGCCAAAGTATGCGGCTTAATGTCGCATCTGAAATGATCCAGCAGAGTCAGCAAAGCGGTCAGCATGTTCTTTCCCTTCTTTCAGGCTCCCTTGGCGAAGCCGCTTAAGTTCTCTTTTTTACTAAATTCTTATTTTTCGGCATAGTTCTTGAGTGTCTCTTACCTGTAGGTTTTATAGCCTTTAGTAAAATGAGACAGGAATATGGTAAGAAGTTTAAACAGTTCTATTTCTACTATGCGTGCCATCAACGCCTTTAAGGGCGCTTCTCGTGTGGCATCCTCTCAGCTGTCTAAGCTTTCCTCAGGGTCTCGTATTCCGAATGCAAAAGAGGATGTGGCCTCCCTCTCTATCTCAAAAGGTATTAGTCTTGAAATTAGTGCGCTTAAATCTGCACGCCATAATTTATTACAAGCATCTTCCATGCTTCAAATGGCAGATAGCGCCCTTGGAGATGTTTCAGATATTCTAACCCGTATGGAATCGCTTGCGACCATTGCCCGTAATGGTACAAATAGTCCAACAGAGCTTATGTCTTTAGATTTAGAATACCAACAATTGATTGGTGCTATGGATAGCATTGTTGATGGTACAGAGTTTAACGGCCGTAGTTTGCTTGGTGAGCAGCCAGAGTTTCGTATGGGTGTTATTGATGCGGATGTGGATAGCGATGATGGCTTTGCTGGTTATTCTTTAGAACCTAACTTTCCAATGCATCAGGCAGGCGATTTTTTTGAAATTTCTTACGATAGTGCAACTCGTAATATGACACTTCACCATGAACGAACAGATCGTTATCAGACTGTGTCAGTACCAACAAGCCTTGTGGGCGGAGATATTGAGAATGTTCGCTTTGAGGAACTTGGCGTCACTATTAAGCTTTCTAGTGATTTTAATGCTGGCGTTGATATTGATCCTACCATTCAGAACGCTGACATTGCTATTGCTACCAATGCTGTAACAGGCACAAGTTTTGTACCAAGTGATTTGCCCAATTTGGTTTTGCATGTGAGCGCAGAAGATAGTCCGCTGTTTACAACGGGGAGTGGTGTGCAAAACGCTGGTGACCTTGAAACATTTACTGGCGGAAACAACGCCCTAATTCAAAACAATGCAGGGCTTCAGCCTGATGTTGTAGCCTCTGGTGTGTTTGGACGAGATGCTTTTGATTTTGATGGAAGTGAATTTTTTGCTGTGAATGATAACTCTTCTATTAACGCGTCCACCCACGCGCAAAAAACAATTGCCATGAGCTTTAGGAGTGGCGGAGATGTGGCATCGCGTCAAGTTATTTGGGAAGAGGGGGCCACAGTAAACGGTATGAACGTTTATATTGATGCAGGTCAGCTTTTCTTCGGTGTTTATCGCTCTAATGGAGCCAATGGTACATGGCTTAGTACGCCTATTAACCCAAGCACAGATTATACAATGTCTGCCACATATGATAATGCAACCAATAGCACCTCTTTATATCTGAATGGCGCACAGGTTGCTTTAGGGGCTGGCATTGGTGCGCCTCTTCCTTCGCATACTGGAAATATTGGTGTAGGGCGTACAAATGATACGACAGTTTACCATGATGGTGCATCGGGCGCGGATACGGATTACTTTACGGGACGTCTCGCTGAAATTATTTATTATGATGATGCTATCGGCAGTGCAGACCATGCAGAGCTTGCAACGTATATGAGCACTTTTTCATTTACAGAGGTTTTATTTAATAGCGAAGAGATTGATATTCAAGCTGCTAGCGGCGCTGATGTTGTGGATCGTATCGCGCTGGATATTCCTAAAATGGCAGAGCAAGTTTATGGTATGCAAGGCACAAATATTTTGAGTGATTCTGCGGCGAATGCCTCTCATGAGGCCATTAGAAACATGATGGATGAAGTGAATGCTGCAAGAGCTGACATGGGAAGCCTTATGAATCGCTTTGCTTTTGCAGAAGGTGTGGTTTCTATTAGCCTTGAAAATCAGTCACAGGCAGAGTCTGTTCTTTCGGATGCGGATATTGCCAAAGAAATGACATCCTTTATGAGCCAAAGCCTTCTGCTTGAAACGGCATCTGAAATGATTCTCAAAGGCAGAGAGAGCGGTCAGTATGTTCTCTCTCTTCTGGATAATTCTTTAGGCCAGTAAAACTTATAATAAATAGGCTGTAACCATTCTCCCCCTTGGGGTTTTTTCTGTTTTATGGTACTTTAATCTCGCAAGAATTTAATAGGAAGAAAGGCGGACACACAGTGCCTCAAATAAAAAGCCAAATTTCAGCAGGTTCAGAAAGCTTTCAGTCTAACGAGGCGGCTATGCAAGCCGTTGTTCAGGATCTTCAATGTACCATCCAAAAAATTAGTGAAGGCGGCGGCGAAAAATACCGCGCTAAGCATGTGGCGCGCGGCAAGCTTCTTCCGCGTGAGCGTATTGATACGCTCATTGATGCAGGGACAAGCTTCTTAGAGCTTTCACAGCTCGCAGGCCATGATGTCTATGGCTCAGATGTGCCAGCAGGCGGCGTGATTACAGGTATTGGCGTAGTCAACGGTCAAGAGTGCATGATTGTTGCCAACGATGCGACTGTAAAGGGCGGTACATACTACCCCACAACAGTGCGCAAGCACCTGCGTGCGCAAGATATTGCTTTTGAAAACAACCTGCCATGTATTTACCTTGTTGATAGTGGGGGCGCTTTCCTTCCTCTGCAAGATGAAGTCTTCCCAGACCGCGATAACTTTGGCCGTATTTTTTATAATCAAGCGCGCCTAAGCGCGGCAAATATTCCGCAAATTGCTGTGGTTATGGGGAGCTGTACTGCGGGTGGTGCGTATGTGCCAGCCATGAGCGATGAAACAATTATTGTAAAAAACCAAGGTACAATCTTCCTTGGTGGGCCGCCGCTTGTAAAAGCAGCAACGGGCGAAGATGTAAGCGCAGAAGACCTTGGCGGCGGAGATATGCACACCAAAGTTTCTGGCGTAGCTGACCACCTGGCAGAGGACGATACGCACGCCCTTGCAATTGCCCGCGATGTTGTTAAAAACCTTGCGCGCCGCAAGCCTCCTATGCCGGCAACTCAAAAGCCGGTGGCTCCGGCTTACCCAACAGAAGAACTCTACGGCGTAGTGCCTGCGGACTTGAAAACACCTTATGATATTCGTGAAGTGATTGCCCGCCTTGTAGATGGTAGTGAACTAGACGAGTTTAAAGCAGGTTATGGCACAACACTTATTACAGGTTTTGCACATATTCATGGCTTCCCAGTTGGTATTATTGCTAACAACGGTATTCTATTTAGTGAGTCAGCTGAAAAGGGCGCGCACTTTGTACAGCTTTGCTGCCAGCGCGGTGTCCCTATTTTATTCCTGCAAAACATTACTGGCTTTATGGTGGGTAAAAAGTATGAGCAGGGCGGTATCGCCAAAGATGGCGCTAAGCTTGTTAACGCTGTAGCAGCGGCAGACGTACCTAAAATCACCGTACTTGTAGGCGGCTCGTTTGGGGCTGGTAACTACGCCATGTGCGGCCGTAGCTTTAACCCGCGTTTCCTGTTTACGTGGCCAAACAGCCGCATTAGCGTGATGGGCGGCGAGCAAGCTGCAAGCGTGCTGGCAACAGTTAAACGCGACGCGATGGAAAAAGCAGGGCAGGAATGGAGCAGCGACGAAGAAGCAGCCTTTAAAGAGCCTATACGCGCACAGTACGAGAAACAAGGACATCCTTACTATGCCAGTGCACGCCTTTGGGATGATGGGGTGATTGACCCAGCACAAACACGAGACATTCTTGGTCTTGCCCTTTCAACAAGCATGAATAGACCGGGCGGTGATACAGAGTTTGGTATCTTCCGTATGTAATTGAATGCACTTAAAAGAGGCTGCAAATGCTTTGTTTGCTGCCTTTTAAATACATTCAAATGAGGCCGAAAAACTAAAAAGATATTTTTAAGTGAGAGAGAGTTAAAAAATGAGTTCAGTTCTTTTAGATAGACAAAACGGCGTGGCCATTGTGACGCTGAACCGTCCTGATGTGCATAACGCTTTTGATGAAGAGATGATTGCATCTCTCAAAAATACATTTACAGAGCTTTCATCTGACACCTCTCTGCGTGCTGTGGTGCTTAAAGCAAATGGTAAAAGTTTTTGTGCAGGCGGAGACCTGAACTGGATGAAGCGTGCAGCAGACTTTACAGAGGCAGAAAACAAAGCCGATGCTCTTAAACTTGCAGGTATGGTGGATGCCATTTACGCTTGCCCGCACCTAACAATTGCCCTTGTTAAAGGCGCTGTATTTGGCGGCGGTGTTGGCGTGGTGAGCGCTTGCGATGTGGTGATTGCAGATAAAGACTCTTCTAAATTCTCGCTCAGTGAAGTGAAACTTGGGCTTATTCCAGCGGCTATTGCGCCGTATGTACTGCGCGCCATTGGCGCTCGTAATATGGGCCGCTACGCCATAACGGCTGAACGTTTTTGCGCTAAAAAAGCAGGGAAAATGGGGCTTGTTCATGATAAGGTTCATGGCGAAGCAGAACTAGAAAATGCGCTTACAGATTTGCTTGAGAGCATCTCATCTAATGCGCCAGAAGCTATGCGTGCAGCCAAAAAACTACAACGTGAACTGGAAGTCATGACCATTGGCGATGCAACGCTAAACCACACGGCTGGCGCTATTGCAGCACGCCGTGCCAGCGATGAAGGCAAAGAAGGTATTAGCGCCTTCCTTGAAAAACGTTCTCCAAATTGGGTGAGTACCGATGCTTAAAAAAATCCTTATTGCCAACCGCGGTGAAATTGCCTGCCGTGTAATACGTACAGCAAGAGCGCTAGGCGTTAAAACTGTTGCCGTTTATAGTGATGCTGACCGTTATGCACCTCATGTAGAGCAAGCAGATGAAGCGTATCATATAGGCCGTTCCCCAAGCAGTGAAAGCTACCTGCGTGGTGATAAAATTATTGAAGTCGCTAAAAAATGTGGCGCAGAAGGCATCCACCCAGGCTATGGGTTCCTGTCTGAAAATGCAGAATTCTCACGTGCTTGCAAAGAGGCAGGCATTACCTTTATTGGCCCTGATGCGCAGAGCATGGACGCCATGGCGAGTAAGAGCGCTGCTAAAGCCCTTATGATTGATGCAAACGTGCCTGTGCTTGAAGGATATCACGGGGCTGATCAATCCACAGCGCACCTTAAAAGCGTGGCAGATAAAACAGGCTACCCTGTTCTCATTAAAGCGGTTGCTGGTGGCGGCGGGCGTGGTATGCGCCAAGTGTTTGAAGCGAGCGCGTTTGAGAAAGAACTTGAAAGCGCACAGCGAGAGGCATCAAGTAGTTTTGGTAACCCAGATGTTTTGATTGAAAAATACCTTGTAAAACCGCGCCATATTGAAGTGCAAATTTTTGGCGATAACCACGGGAATGTGGTGCACCTTTTTGAGCGCGATTGCAGTGTGCAGCGCCGTCACCAAAAGGTGCTAGAAGAAGCACCTGCCCCATGCCTAGATGCAGGCGTACGCGCACAGCTTTTAGAGGCTGCTGTGCGTGCAGGCGAAGCGGTTAATTATAAAGGCGCCGGTACTGTTGAATTTTTATTGGATGGTGAAGGCAAGGACGCTCAGTTTTACTTTATGGAAATGAACACACGCCTTCAGGTAGAGCACCCAGTCAGTGAGTACGTCACAGGTCTTGATTTTGTGGAGTGGCAGCTGCGCATTGCCAGCGGTGAAACAATACCTCTAAAGCAAGATGAAATCACATGCACAGGCCATTCTATTGAAGCGCGTTTGTGCGCAGAAAACGTAGAAGAGGGCTTCTTGCCCTCTTCAGGCACACTTAAAGTGTGGCATATGCCTGAGGAACACGAAAACTTGCGCGTCGATACAGGCGTAGAGCAGGGCGGTGAGATTTCCAGCTTTTATGACAGCATGATTGCTAAAGTGATTACCTATGGCGCCACAAGAGATGAGGCCTGCGACACGCTTTCAAATGCATTGGAAGAGGGCTGTGTCATGGGGCTACCAACTAACCTTGGTTTTTTGAATGCTTGTGTGAATCACCCTGTATTTAGAAAAGGCGGTTTTGGTACCAGTTTCCTGCTTAAAGAAGCGGCTGACGTTTTGCCCTCTGTTGTTTCTAAACCGTCAGAAAAACATTTGAAAGCGGCAGCATTTATGGTGGCTAAAGCTAACGGAAAAATTCAAGCGGAGCGTATGGGTGCAGATAACCCATGGGCAAGTATTGGCGCTTTGCGCTTAAATCTTCCTCAGTCAGAAAATGTGATTTTAAATGGCCAAAGTGTGGTTGTACCAACCCAAAAGCCAGAAGGTTATGCATGGCAAGATGCGAAACGTATTGTTGCTGTAGCTAATGGCACATATATAAGTATGCCATATCGCAGCGAACCTGTTGCAGAGGGGATTGTACAGGCATCTGAGGGGGCGCTGACGGCGTCTATCCCAGGGCAGGTGACAAAAGTTATGGCCAAAGCAGGCGAGGCTGTTAAAAAAGATCAGCCGCTCATGGTTATGGAAGCGATGAAGATGGAACATACCATGCGTGCGCCAGAAGATGGCATCATTGAAGATGTGCACTATAACGTTGGTGATAAGGTTGATGACGGAGATGTATTGATTAGCTTTATGGATAAGAAAGAAGATGCCGCATGAGTGAAGACTCGAGAGTTAAAATCGTTGAGGTCGGTCCAAGAGACGGCCTGCAAAATGAGAAAAAAGAAATCTCTACAGCTCATAAAATTGAGCTTGTAAAAAAGCTTGCAGATGCAGGCCTTAAGCATATTGAAGCGGGTGCATTTGTCTCGCCTAAGTGGGTGCCGCAAATGGCAGGAAGTGCAGATGTTTTTGCGGGACTAAAAGATGTTGACGCTGAACTTAGTGCCCTTGTACCTAATGAAAAAGGCATGGAAGCGGCTATAGAGGCAGGCGTTAAAGACGTGGCAATTTTTGCCAGCGCCAGTGAAAGCTTTAGCCAGAAAAATATCAATTGCTCCATTAAAGAGAGCTTTGATCGTTTTGCTCCTGTTATGCAAATGGCAAGTCAGCATGGCATTAAAGTACGCGGCTATGTCTCTTGTGTAAATGGTTGCCCTTACGAAGGTGAAATCTCTCCAGAAGCCGTGGCAAAAGTTTCGCGTGCTCTCATGCAAATGGGCGCTTATGAAATCTCCCTTGGCGATACGATCGGCGTAGGCACGCCTGTACAGACATTTGAAATGCTAGAGGCTGTGCTTGGCGATGTGCCTGTTGAAAAAGTAGCCGTGCATATGCATGATACTTACGGGCAGGCGCTGGCAAATATTTTAGCATCGCTAGACCTTGGTATTCGCACCATTGATGCTAGTGTGGCAGGCCTTGGCGGCTGCCCTTACGCAAAAGGCGCTAGCGGAAACGTAGCCACAGAAGATGTTGTGTATATGCTGCAAGGGATGGGCTTTGAAACGAGTGTAGATTTAGACAAGCTAGTGGCGGTGAGCCACTGGGTGAGGGATGATCTTAAACTCCCCATCCAAGGCAAAGTTGCCCACGCTCTTTCATAAAGGTATCTTTTCCTTTTTGTTGCAGCTTAAGTAGATATTTCTACTCGGCGCCTTACAAAAAGAAAAACCTTCTCTTTATGAGCTGCAGGTAACAAACGCAAAACAGCCCCCAGTAACGGGGGCTGTTTTTTTATCGTTTAATTTTCATCGCCAAGGATGACAGCATCGCCAGAGATTGTTGCTTCGCAACAAACTCTATCATAGAGAACAGGTAAAACGGTTATATTGACATTGAGGACAGCGTTGGCGCCAACAGAGGCAGCCTTTTGGGCAAGCTGTCGGTATGCACGCATGCGCGCTTCTTCGCAAGCCTCGGCAGTCTTCATCTTACCTCGAATTTTACGGCCATGGTCAGCAATAATGCCAAAGACTTGTTTCACGGAACGGCCTGGCAAGTCTGCTGCGCCGCCATGGGAAAAGAATATACCATCAATCATCATGGTTTAAGTCTCCTTTGGAGTGAGGGTGACAGCGTCGCCAGAAAGGTGTACGTGGTAGTGAGGTTTTTCACTACCGCTAAACCCCCAAGGGTTGATAACTTTACTGTAGCAAATAACGCTATTTGCGCCCATTTTATCTGCCTGTTGAGCAAGATTTTTGAGCTCCTGCTCAATTGTGCTCTCTAGTTTTTCCCGGAAATTTCTTGCTTCGCAATAGCCAATGCAATTGGCCTCAATTGGCCCAAAATTCTGGATGACTTTTACCTTTATACCAAGGTCGGCAGCGCCACCATGGTAGAAAAGAATATCGTCAACAACAAGATTACTCATGCGCTTTCTCCGTTAGGAACAAAGCGAAAAGCATCGCCTGTAAGGTGAATGGATGTTTTGTAGTATTCATGGCTGTGATGGGAAATCTCAACAATCTCCCGTATATTGCAAACAGCGGTAGCGGATAAAGCTCCTAACTGTTTTTGTAATGCTTTCATGAGAATGGCCCTCACCTTTTCTTCGGCTTGGGTTTCTTGAGAGGCCTTTTGGGGATGGTTCCATTTTGTTTTTACAGTATCGTGAGCGTAGATATTAATATGTCCAGCCCATTCAAATGTGCCGTCAGTCCGGCCAAATGTTTCAGGGCCACCGTTGCAGATGGGGATTTGAGGTTGAGACATGAATGCCTCCTATAGTTAAGGGTTAAAAGAAACCCCCTGCCGAAAAGCAGGGGGTTTTTTTGAGGTTTACAGTTTCACCTGAAGGGTGAAGTCGTGTGCGGGTACCTTGTTGCTGGTATCAGCTTTAAAGGTGATCAGCAACACTTTGCCGTCATCGGTTTGGGAGACTTTGGCAGCCTTGGGGTAAGAACTTTGCGTCCGTACCACCAGTTCGCCAGTTTCACCATCCATGTAAGCCACGGCATTGTTGCCTTGGCCCACCAGAGGGTGATGTCCGCCATTTTCAGTGAGGAAGCTTACGCCAGCGGGGCGCGAGACATCTTTCATTTTCTTCAGGTTGCCAGCAGTCACTTCCACACGTAGTGCTGTCGCACTTTTATGGGGAGCGTTTTTGGCTTTGCGAACGGTCAACTTGGCGATGCCTGTTGCGCCGTCATCATCTAGGTGCGCAGAGTTTTCAAGGAACAGCTGTTTTTGCTTGTCGGAGATACCAACTTGCAAAAGTTCTTCCTTGGCGGTGTTAACCACATTTTTTGCCAACACAATATTGCTTTCCACAATGCCTTGCTGAGAGCGTGCGCTTTGGATCTGGTTCAAAAGTTCCGTCACCTCAGCAGCTTTACGCTGTTTCTGCTCTTCCAGTTCAGCAATCTCGCGCTTCAGTTGCTCATGGGTATTATCGCCATGTTCAATGGAGGCTTTCATGCTGTCCAGTTGCGTTTGCAAGGTATCAATCCGGTCCACTGTTTCGTGCAGATCTTCCTGCGCGCTATCGTAGTCAGATTGTGCTGCGCTCAGACGCTCTTCAACCGGCTTGTAAGCCGCTCCAAGAGCTTCCAGCTGCGTTTGCAGTTCAGGGATGCGATTGTTCGCTTTTACGCGATTGGTACGCATTTCTTCAGCGCGTGCTGTCAGGGCTGTGGCCTTGTTGTCCGCAGCGCCCTTCTGAGCCGTCATTTCGCCAATCTGGGTTTCCAGAAGACGGACGGTTTCGGTGACGCCTTGGAGTTCATGGCTTGCAGCTTCCGCAGCCGCTTGGGCGACCAGCATGGCAGCTTCAGAATCATCCAGCTCAGCTTGCAAGGCCTCTTTGGTTGCTTCCAATTTTGCTGCCTGGGCAGCATTTTCGGCGGCTTCCTCACGGGCCTTTTCGGCTTTGCTTTCAGCTTCTTCGCTTTGGCGGTTTTGCCCAGCACGAACAGCTTCAGCAGCAGCGCGGGCGGATTCTTCGTCCGGCGCGTCAGCCAGTGCACCATTGCGTACACCTGATTTGGAATAATCTGGCAGGGCCAAAACTTCTTCAGGTGCAAACGTCACTTTGCCGTTTTCAATTTTCAGGCCAAGAGCCTTATTTTGTTTCCACCAAGCAAAAGCATCTGCTGCTTTGCTTGAGCCTTTTACCATCCAAGTGGGGAGGGTGAAGAGCTCCTTGCGGCGCTGGGCATTGGCAGCGTCATTGTCGCTAGCAATACCTAGCAGTTCTTCAATTTTGCTGAAAACAGCATCTTGGGTTTTGCCTTCTGCTTGTTCAGCAGATGCCAGAAGTTGCTCAAGCAGTGCTTTGGCCTGATGGCCATCGTCTAGCTCAGCAATTTGCGCTTTGAGAGTTTCAAGTTTATTGCTCATGGGGAGTACCTCCGTTGGAGAGCGATAAGAAAAAAGAGAGAGCAACCTAAAAAAGGTCGCAAGTTATATTATAGTTCACGGTATAGGGGCACTTGGTATACAAGTCAAGACTGGAAGAGATAATTTATAAATAAATTGCACATCTGTGGTAAGCTTTTCTTGCCAAATAGTTTTTGATGATGTAAAAACTATTTATCTTTGGATATATAGGGCAGTGGCTCAATTGGTAGAGCATCGGTCTCCAAAGCCGGCGGTTGTAGGTTCGAGTCCTATCTGCCCTGCCAAAGATGATTCAGTTTGAATAGGCCGGCGCATACGCTGAAATTTGGGTTAAGAATTAAGAAAGTTATACCCCATGAGCCACACAACAATTTACCTTCTGCGCCATGCGCAAACAATCCCCTCTAATGATATTCCGCGTGCTGAATGGACGCTTTCTTCTACAGGAAAAGAGCAGGCAGAACAGCTAGTTGAGCGCGTTCTCCCTCTTGCGATTGATGCCGTATACAGTAGCCCACTTAGACGCGCTGTAGAAACGGTTGTTCCTTTTGCTGGACGTCTTGGGCTTACGATTCAAACAGAGCGTGCTTTTAGTGAGCAAAATGCATGCACAAGCTACATGCCCCCTGCAGAATTCCAAACGCTTATTGCAAAATATTGGCAAGATGTTGATTTTGCAATGGAAGGGGCGGAGTCACTTTCTGAGTGTCAAAAGCGCATGATGGCTGGAATTCGAGAGATAGAAAAAGCCAATAAAGGTAAAAATATCTTGATTTCTTCACATGGAGAGGCTATTGGTGCTCTACTGAAGGCGTTTGATTCTCAATACGGATATGATGATTGGGCGCGAATGAATATGCCTGATGTGTTCAAGCTTGTGTTTTCACCAGATGGGGCAGCCCAGTGGGATAGTGACTATAAATTTGAACCGATAGATATTTTTTAAGTAAGGATATAAAGAAAATGCCAATTGGAAAAACATTACAATTTGCGAGAGAAGTTCGTGCAGAAGGGCGCCGTGTTACATGGCCAGACATGAAATCAACACGCATGATGACAATTTTTGTCTCTGTTATTGTTGTTATTGTAGCAATTTACCTTTACTTTATTGATGTAATTTTAAGCTTTGGAATTGGAAAGATACTAGGAGTATAGCATGGCAGATACAGCTAAAGAGACCGCTAGCACAGAAGCTGAAGCAGTGAAAACTGAAGAGAAGCCTGTAAAAAAGGACGCGATTAAGACGCGTTGGTACGTGATCCAGTCACAAAGTAACTACGAAAAGCGCGTACAAGCTCAAATTCGTGAGAAGACAATTCTACACGGCCTAGAAAAGTACGTAGACGAAGTTCTTATTCCAACTGAAGAAGTTGTTGAAGTTCGTAAAGGCGAGAAGAAGAGCTCTGAGCGTAAATTCTTCCCGGGTTACGTTCTTGTTAAAGTAAACCTAACGGATGAGGTTTGGCACATGATCAAATCAACAAACAACGTTCTTGGTTTTGTTGGTGCTGAGCGCGGTTCTAAGCCCCTACCTATTTCGCAGAAAGAAGCAGATCGCATCCTTCAGCAAATGGAAGATGGTGTTGAGAAGCCTCGTACTGTTGTGAACTTTGAAATTGGTGAAGAAATTCGCGTAATTGATGGTCCGTTTAGTAGCTTCCAGGGTGTGATTGAAGGTATTGATGAAGATCGTTCGAAACTTAAAGTTTCTGTATCAATCTTTGGCCGTTCTACGCCGATTGAGCTTGAGTACGGACAGGTTGAAAAAATCTAATTTTTAGATTTTATTAAAGAGGGGCGCGGGGCGCCTCTTTTTTATGCCTTGAAAAGGTGTGGGGGCGCTCTTATATATTAGGTTACTCAATATATCTGAAACGTTCATGAGGAGACGGTATCATGCCACTGATGCCCCAAGCCTGCTCTTTGCCTGATGGACGAATTGTCCAAGGCGAAGCCGAAGAAATTTCGCAAGAGGTTTCTGCTGTTGTTTACCTGTCTGGGGAAACAAAAAATGGAAAGTTCTGCGGCGTATTTGTAGATCATAATGACCCTAAAAAGGTGGGAAGCCCCTTTGAAGTGGAAGTGCTTGCATGGAAACCCTGTCAAATTTACGAGCCTGTGCTTGTTGTTAACCGGCTGGGCTTTCAAAGCGCTTTGAATGAAGACCCTTCCTCGCATCGCCCTCTTTTGAAAACAATGCGGTGCGGTGCAGTACGGCTTGATTTTGAAAATGGTAACCCTTCAGTCATTGCTGAATGCAAAGAGGATTTTAGCCCTCTTTTGAAAGAAGGGGACTGGGAAAAATTCTCGCTTTGTCGCTTCCTAACCTTGGAAAATGAGGTCTGGGCAGTGCTGCAAAATGTAGAAATTCCCTAACATTTGAAACGAAATACAAAAGCCAGTGAAAATATCGCTGGCTTTTGTATTTTTCATGATAAACAGAGTTGACAAACCCGTACTTTGGCGGTAATTTACCCAAGCTTAATGCACCTGCTGGGGTGTAGCCAAGCGGTAAGGCAACGGTTTTTGGTGTCGTTATGCGTAGGTTCGAATCCTACCACCCCAGCCAAGATTTGATACAATAGAGTCCAGTGGAATCCACTGGACTCTTTGTTTTTGGGCGGTTATGCTTTCTTCTGTGTCCGCAGAAGTCTTACAAAATTTATTAACATCCAGAACTTTTGGGGGCATTTTTTGGTTTGTGCCCCCATTTAGGTAAAAAAGGAGTGAAAATATGCCCCCAATTGTTAAAAAATGGCTAATAGCATTGGCGTTAGTGATTGTATTTGCTTGTTTTTATTTTTCACTGAGCATTGATGGCTGGGCTTCTACTAGAAAAGACTTTATCGGTCTATTAGATGTTTTGTTTAACTTATTAATTGGCTGCTCTTTATTTTATATAGGTTGGGAGGCTAACAATATCGCTCGGGCAAGTAGAGAAAGTACTTCTCAGTCTAAAATTCAACATCAGTCTCATTTAAGAGAATACGAACGAAATATTTTTAAAGAGAACTACCAACTAGTTAATAGGGGGGTAGAGCTTGTTTGGAAAATGGGGTGTGTGGAAGAAGAGGCCCTATCTTTCTTTTGGCAAGCAAGAGATGCTGCCAGAACTGAACTTCCTAATGATATAGCTGAATATACTGAAAAACTTCGTACTACCGCTCAAAAAGCTTATGCAGCATATAGGTTCACCTATGATGCTAATGGGCAGGCCATTAATATGGACAGAGAGGAGCGTAGGGCTAAGGTTGATGAAGCGCACGAGGCAGTTGGTGAATTACTGGAGGAAAAGCCCTATGAAATCTATCGCAGACATTTAAGGATATCTTCTTCAAAGGGGGGGGGCTCATGAAATTAACTAACACAGCTGTAAAGAATTTTAAGCCCTTAGAAAAGCCATTCAAGAAAGCTGATGGTGGAGGCTTATACCTAGAAGTAATGCCGAATGGTAGCAAATATTGGCGTATGAAATATCGCTTCCTAGGTAAAGAGAAGCGTTTAGCCATTGGCGTTTATCCTATCATCACACTTGCAGAAGCTCGTGAGAAGGCTTTAGAAGCTGAAAAGCTACTTGCTGATCACACTAACCTTTCACAGGAAAATTATTGCGCCAATATTACGAATTGTGCGAGCTATAGATCAGCTTATTGTGATAACATTTATTGGTCTAATGCTCATGCCAATCGCAAAGTATTTCTTCTTTAAAAATCTTTCAATAAACTCCCCCTAAGTGGCACGCTCTGTGCTAATCTATGGTCAGTCAAAAACATAAAAATGACTGAAAAATAAGTGCTGAAAATAAAAGCTGTTTTGATAACTGGATGTTTGTGCGTATCGGCCTGCTCTGTTGGGCCTGATTTTGTACGCCCAAGTACAGATCATCTTACAACATCAGCATTCCTCAATAAGCAAAATGCACAATCCGAAAATGTACATATGGGCGTATGGTGGCAAGGATTTAAAGACGAAGCTCTGAACGTATCCATTGAAACACTTTTGAAACAAAACTTAGATATGAAGCAAGCCGGCAGCCGTGTTCTTCAAGCCAAAGAAACATTGCGTTCAAGCATTTCAGGGTTTCTTCCAACGTATAGCCTTGCAGGCGATGCCAGCCGTTCTGGTTCGCCCTCTAGTACAGGTAACCGCGTATATGCAAACAACTTGAGCATGACAGGAAGTCTCTCTTGGCAGCTTGATGTGTTTGGCAAAGTACGCCGTAGCGCCGAATCAGCGCGCGCTTCATTTAAAGCTTCTGAGTATGATGCACAAGCTGTGACGCATAGCCTTATTGCTGAGCTTATTTCTTTACGTATTCAAATTGCGGCAGGAAAGCGTCAGGCTTACCTGGCGGATGATACATTTAAAAACCGTGAACGCGCACATATGCTGCTTAAACAGCGCTACGCCTCTGGCGTGAATGGTGTCACTTCGGCGGATGTCTTGCTTGCAAGTGAAGCCGTGAGCACAGCTAAAGCAAATGTGGAAAGTGCAGAACGCACATTAAAAACACTTCTGTTTTCTTATGATGTATTGCTAGGTCATCCAATAGGAAGCTCCCTTGCAGAGAATATTGATTTTTCTTTGGATGAAGTACCAGAAGCTTTTGCAGCAGGTGCACCTGTGTCTCTGTTAGACCGCAGACCAGATCTGAGAGCTTCTGAGCTGCGCTTAAAAGCTGCCAATGCAAACATTGGTGTGGCTATTGCGGATTTATATCCAAGCCTCACTGTAGGGGGGAGCCTAGGGTTTACAGCGACAGAATTTTCTAAACTCTTTCGTTCGGAGCAAATTGCAGGCTCCATTGCAGCAGGCCTTTCGCAAAAGCTTTTTGAAGGCGGTAAATTGCGTGCACAGATTCGTTTGCGCAAAGCCCAAACGGATGAGCTTATTTATGCCTATACAAAAACAGTGCTAACAGCTTTAAAAGAAGTTGAAACAGCGCTTATGGCTGAAAAGACTTTGCAGGCAGAGCGCCTTGCCTTAGAGGCCTCTCTCGAATCTATGCGCACGAGCGAAGAGATTTATTATACGCGTTACACGCGCGGTATGGTTTCCCTTAAAACTTACCTTGATATTCAGCAAAGCCGACTTGGCGTAGAGCAGCGATATGTAACGCTTGTAAGCGAGCAGTGGCAACAGAGAATTAATCTTTACCTTGCACTTGGTGGCGACTGGTTTGCAGTGCCTGAAAAAGCGCCCAAGGACGATGAAGATTTAGACCCCGCACAGGATATGTTTTTTGTGCATGTAGAAAGAAAGGAACGCCATGAGCGAGGATAACAACGTGCAGCAGACCTCTGGAGAGAAGGCCAAAGGGCTTCTTCAGCTTATTTTAGTTGTCGCTTTTATTGTTGGTTCTTTTATGGCCTCCAATGCACTTAAAACAAACAAAACTCTGCCAACAGTTAAGGCGCAGGAGTCTAAAAGGCTGCTTGTGGAAACTTTGAAAGTTGAGCCAGCAGCGTACCAGGTTAAATTTTCTGTGACAGCTCTTATTGAGGCGCCAAGTGAACTTCAATTGACGCCAGAAGTGAGTGGCCGTGTGGTGCGCGTTAATCCTTCAGCACGTAGCGGTGCAAACTTTAAAGCAGGGCAGCCGCTTTTCCAAATTGAAAGCCGCAACTATGAGCTCACCGTTACCCAACGCCAAAGTGAACTTGCTGAGGCCAAAACAGCTTATGCACTTGAAGAAGCGGAATCTGCAGCTGCCATTAAAGAGTGGAAAGTTTTGCATGGTTCAAAAGAGATTCCAGAGCTTGTTTCACGCAAGCCGCAGCTTGCGCAGGCAAAGGCCAATGTAACTTCTGCAAAGGCTGCTCTTGAAAATGCAAAACAAGACTTGGTGCGTACATCATTCTTATTCCCATTTGATGGCGTTGTTATCAGTAGCACTATTGTGGATGGACAGTATGTACAAGCAGGCCAATCTTATGGTTCTGCGTATAACAAGGAGCACTTGCAAACCCGTGCAACGCTAGACAGTGAAAAGCTTGCTTGGATGCTTTCGAGTAAAAACCCAGAGGCAGATGTAGAGGTTGAGTATCTTGGCCAAAAGCATCATGTATCAGTTTCTTTAAGAGAGGGCGATGTTTTTGCTGACAGCACAACACGATTTACGCCTGTATATTTTGATTTTAAAACACGAGAAGAGTTTTTATATCCAGGACAGTTGGCAACCGTTCACCTGAAAGGCCCCATCCATGAAGATGTATTAAGGCTCCCTATAAGTGCGCTTCAATCTGATGGAAAAATATGGGTACATAATGAAGGAGACACGGTTTCCTCGTTTACGCCCCATGTGCTTTATAGAGACCGCACGCATATTGCTGTCTCTGGTATAACGTCTGGCATGACCGTTGTGAAAAGCCGCATGTCTGGTGCAATTGATGGCATGTTTGTTGATGTACTAGAAGGGGAGGGTGCGCAGTAAATGTTTCACTCTGCACCAACACCTGACCGTCATAAAACAGGTTTGATTGACTGGTTTTTACATAACCATGTTGCCGCTAATATTTTAATGCTTTTGTTTATTTTGGGCGGAATGCTCAGTTTAACGAATATGCGTACAGAAACATTCCCAAGTATTGATCCTAAACTGATTACTGTAAGTGTGCCTTACCCGGGTGCAACGCCTTATGAAGTAGCAGAGGGCGTGACAAGCCGGGTTGAAGAAGCCCTTTCTGGTATTAATGGTGTCAAGCGGATTACTGCAACAGCCTCTGAAGGGCATGGTACTATAAGTGTAAAGCTTACAGATTTTGTAAACCCTGATGACGTTTATAGTGACGTTGAAACAGCGGTAAATAGCTTATCTGATTTTCCGCCAGAAGATGCGGAAAGAGCTGTTATTACAAAGGCGCGCACAACGCCTAATGTGATGTCTCTTGCTGTACACGGGCACGTAAATGAAAAGACGCTCAAGTATTGGGTTGAGGATATTGAGGAGAATGTTCGTCAAATTCCTGGTGTCGCGCTGACAACGGTTCGTGGCGTGCGAGATTATGAAGTTTCTATTGAAGTACCTGAGGCGAGCCTTGAATATTATGATCTTTCCCTTGAGGATGTACGTGCAGCTGTAAAAGAGTATTCTGTGGATGTTCCTGCAGGACAAATGGAAACAGCATCAGAAGATATTCTGTTGCGCGTACAAGAAAAGCGCTACGTAGAGCAAGATTTTAAAAGTATTGCTCTCAAAACACTCCCTGATGGTACAGTTTTAACTCTCGGTGATGTAGCGCGTATTGTAGATGGCTTTGCAGATACTAATTTGATTAGCCGTTTTAACGGAGAGCCTGCTGGTTTTATTGATGTGAAGCGCGGAGATAGCGATGATACTCTGACTGTAGCTGCTCTCATTAAAGGATACCTTGAGACCGTAAAATTACCTGAAGGCATGCATCTTTCTTTGCAAAGCGATGAAACAATTGCGCTGAAAGATCGTATCAGCCTTATGGCCCGTAATGGTATTCTTGGCTTTATGCTTGTTTTCCTTATTTTGCTACTATTTCTAGATCTGAAACTTGCCTTTTGGACAAGTGCAGCCATTCCAATTTCATTCTTTGGCGGGCTTATGATTATCCACTTTATGGGCTTTAGCGTGAATATGATTACACTCTTTGCGCTTATTGTTGTGCTTGGGGTTGTGGTTGATGATGGTATTATTATGGGCGAAAGTATTTTTGATTCTCAGGAAAAGCGCCCTGATGATCCAGAATCAACAATCATTGGTGTGCGCCGCGTGTTAGCGCCAGTTACTGTGGGTGTTTCAACAACCATAGCAGCCTTTGCGCCGCTTATGCTGAGCACCGGAACGCTCGGGCAAATTATTGCCGTGATTCCTGCCGTTGTGATTCCTATTTTATTTGTATCTTTGCTTGAAGCTTACTTTATTCTACCTGCTCACCTTTCTGGTGGGGGTACTTGGAGCCTTGGGGTTGTTGCCAATATTAGAAACGGATTTAACCGAGCATTAAGCTGGTTTGTTGATCATATTTTAACGCCTGTTGCCCATAAAGTTTTGGTGTATAGATACGCGACACTTTCTGCGTTTGTCGCTGTTGCTATCATAACTATGGCCATGGTACAGGGAGGAGTGATTCGTTTTGTGTTTTTCCCGCCTGTTGAGGGGGACAGTATTACCATTACTGTTACAATGCCGCAGGGCACACCGTTTAAGCTGACAGAATATGCCACGCTTGAAGTTGAAAAAGCAGCCTTGCTTGTGAGAGATGTTTTGGATGAAAAACGCCCTGAAAATGAGAGCGTTTACAAAAATGTTTCTGTAACAATTGGCGCAACTAGCGCTAAAACATCTGGCCCAGGTGCCGGGCAGGGGGCAAGTACCTCCAACAATGTTGGACAAGTGATTGTCCAGCTCGTGCCATCGGATTTTAGAGCACTTTCTGCTTCGCAAATTGAAGGGAAAATCAGAGATGAGCTAGGACATTTAACAGGTTTAGAATCACTAGATTTCCAGAGCTCTCTTATTGGAGGGGAACCTGATATTGAAGTTTGGCTCTCTCATAGAGATGAAGATATATTAAGTGAGGCTGCCGAACGCCTTAAGGCACATATGGAAACCATTGACGGTACGCTAAATGTACAAGATAGCTTTCAGGTTGGTAAAACGGAGTATGTCTTTAAACTTAGCGATGCTGGGCGCGCTGTGGGGCTTACCCCAGCTCAACTCGGTTCTGAACTGCGTGCAGCTTACTTTGGCCTTGAGGCGCAGCGCATTCAAAGAGGCCGAAGCGAGGTTGTTGTTTATGTGCGCTACCCTGAAACTGCTCGCACAGATCACCGCTCTCTTATGGATATGAAGATCACGCTCCCCGATGGGCGCAAAGTTCCGTTAAGTGATGTGGCTGTCATTCAAAAGCAAACAGGATACTCACAAATTGAAACTTATAATACGAAACGTATTGTTAGCGTAACTGCAGATGCTGACATTAATAAAACAACCCCAACAAGCATTATGACAAGCCTGCAAACTGATGTGCTGCCTATGCTGATGAGTACATACCAAGGTTTACAGTTTTCTTTTGAAGGGGAAAGTCGTGAACAAAGCGAAGATATGGCCAGCCTTGGTAGGAATATGGTTGTTGCGCTGCTTATGATTTTTGTATTACTTGGTGCGCAGCTGAGAAGCTACGCGCAGCCGTTTGTTATTATGATGGCCATTCCTTTTGGTGTGGTTGGCGCGATTCTTGGCCATTACGTACTGGGGCAGGATTTAAGTTTTATCTCACTGTTTGGTATTGTGGCTCTTACAGGAGTCGTGGTGAACGACAGTGTGGTTCTGGTGGATTATCTCAACACCCATGCACGCAGCGGCGTAGACCCGCTTGAAAGTTCTATAAGAGCTGTACAGAGGCGTTTTAGACCTATTTTATTGACCACGCTTAGTACTTGCCTTGGGCTTTTGCCAGTACTACTTGAAAAAAGCATGCAGGCGCAGTTTCTTATTCCGATGGTGACGTCTCTTGCTATGGGTATTTTATTTGCAACCGTTGTAATTTTATTCCTTGTGCCATGCTTGATTCTTGTAACAAATGACATACAAAACTTAGTGCGCCGCACGAAGTAATGTATCAGAAATTAGGATGTTTTTTATTTAGGTTTCCATTCAAGAGTCATAAGGCTGAGATCATCCTTTAGGGGGAGGTCAGCACTCCTGTAAAACGCTTTTCTGATGCCATGAAGGAGCGGTTTTTCTTCAGAAAGGATGCGTTCAGAAAGACTTGTAATGTACGCTTTATCCCACATGTTTTTACCGCGGTGAGGTGTTTCAATTAAAGCATCACTATAAAGCATCAGTGTGTCATTCGCATAGAGCGTAACCTTATGCGCTTTAAGGCCAAGATCTTTACTAAGTATGATACCAAGAGGAAGCCCAGCAGCTTGCAAAGGCTTTTGGAGTTCACCTTTAGAATCAAAATGAAGCACTTCTGGTGCACCAGCGCTGATGTATTTTAGCTCGCCAGATTTTGTGTTTAAAACACCGTAAAAGCATGTCGCAAACTGTTCTACGGCAAGCACGTTATACAGATTATCATTTAAATCACTTATGAGCTTCATTGGGTCATAAGCTGAAGACCTAAGCTCTTTTAGTATGGCATCAAGCCAAATAGTATGTAGAGCAGCACTTAGGCCATGTCCGGTGAAATCTGCCATAATAATGGCAAGATGTTCATCATCAATTTCGTAAGCTGAAATATAATCACCAGCAAGCTCATCGCAAGAAATCATTGCCATATCAATGTGCGTTTTATGCGTATCAATCATGTCTTTAATTTGATGGTCATCAGGCAATAATGATTTTTGGAATAGACGCGCTTTTTGAAGTTCATTACGAATATATTCTGAGTAAGAACGCATGGTACGTCGTTGTAAGCCGTTTTGAAGGTGTACAAATGTTCGTGCTAAAAATTCGTCACGATCAATAGGTTTATTAATATAATCCACAGCGCCAAGAGTATAACCTTGAGCACGGTTTCCGCTATCTGTAAGGCCAGAGAGGAACAGCACAGGAATATCAGATGTAGCTTCTGCCATTTTAAGGCGTTTGCAAGCTTCAAATCCATCCATTTCAGGCATAATAATATCCATAAGAATGATGTCAGGTTGTTGGTTTACAGCAACTTTAACAGCTTCGATTCCATCACTTGCTGTAAAGATGTTTTTATATCCATCTCGGATTAAAAACTCTTTCATTTGTATGATATTTATCTCTTGGTCATCAACAAGAAGAATTTTAGACGTATTTTTAATTTCCTCTGTAGAGATAGGGCGCAGGTGCTTACTAATTTCAGGCCTGTTGAGGGCAGGGACAGCAAATTTCACTCTTTTTCCGCCAAGATCATACCCAAAGTGAATCGTACTGCGTAGCATGATATCAATGCCGCGACCAGATCCTTTTGCACTGTTTTCTTTTGCATGTTCTCTAGAGGATTTCATAACGGAGCGGTAATCAAAACCTTCCCCAGCATCTTCAACACTTGTAGAAAGAAGCCCTTCTGCTAAGTGAACATTGATTGTCACGAGCTTGTTTCCAAACTCTTCCTCTTTAAGTTTTTCTTCCACAAACTTATGAAACAGAATCAGCCCATCAGGCTTTTGCGCAAATTTATTTTTTTCTGAAGAAAGTCCAAGGTTACCATGCTCAATGGCGTTCATAACACTTTCTTGAAGTGCAAGTTTGAATGTGTGTGCATGGACATGATCCAGATACTCTTGTTGTTTAAGGTAGAGTTCTATATGTTCAGGAATACCAGCTTTATAAAGCGCTGCACAACTGGCAGTAATTGTTAGAATTGTGCCCTCTTCAGGATCCTTTATGCCTTGCAGGTGCTCAATAAGTTCTGAAACTTGATCACCAATAAGGTAAATGTGATAGAGCGGCGTAAAAAAGAGCTGACTTTTATCCAGTTCCTTTGTTACAAGAATACTTTTTTCTGGTGCACCAAACCCTTCAGTCATCAGGTCATAAAAAGGTTTACGCTCTGAGCGAGGGATGTTTCTATCAAAATGAAGATGGTTAATATCCATGGGTTTAACTAAGCCTTTGTCTCAATATCAAATAGCGTGTCAAATTTTACAAGCTTAAGAACATTCAGTGTATGTCCTTCTTCAATGTTTGTTAGCTTCATTTGACAGTCAATTGTATTGGCTTCTTGGCGCGCAAGCATAAGCATACCAAGGGCAGATGAATCAATATATTCAACTTTACTGAAGTCAATTATAAGTTTTTCAGGACGTTTAGAAATAATACCTTTTACCATATCCCTAAATGTTTTATGAGATTCAAAATCAAAACTGTCATCAAGAATAATGCTTGTTGAGTTGTCGCCATTTTCAATAATATTCATACTATTTTTCCTTTTTTTGAATATGTTTAGGAATATCTTTAAGTGCCAAAATATGTTGAGCAGCATCGCGCTCTTTTGCGGCTCTGGGCATGCCATAAACAACGCTTGAAGCCTGATCTTGTGCATACGTTATTGCACCAAAATCTCTCATTTCTTTAAGCGCTCTGGCCCCGTCATCGCCCATGCCTGTAAGCACAACGCCTTTTGCGCCAGAACCGTATGCTTCAGTAACAGATCTAAAGAGTACATCTACAGATGGCTTATGCCTATTAATGCGCGGACCATCAATAACGTTGCATCTCATCATTGGCCCAACTTTACGAACAGTGAGGTGATGCGTTGATGGAGCAATGTAGATATGATTATCTTCAATTTTCATACCGTTTGTAGCATGTAAAACGGTGAGCTCTGTTGCCTGATTTAGGCTATCTGCAAAAGCTTCAGTAAAACCTACTGCAATATGCTGAACAATAAATACAGGGGGGCAAGGCGCTTTAAGCTCTGCTACAAAAACTTTAAGTGCCTCTGTACCGCCTGTGGATGCGCCAATAGCAATGCATTCTCCTGCATCCTTTGTACGCTGAACAGGGGGCATAAAGTCATCAATCAAAATATTTTTTGTAAAACCTAAAGCGTTTGGCTTAGGAGCGTTGATAGCTTTAGCTACTTCAGGGCGAGGCGCGCTGCCTTGTACTGTGGCTTGTGAGGCAGCCTCAACCATTTGAATAATATCATCTTGATATTGTTCAATCTCCGACGATTTTTGGCTCGGTTTTCCAAAAACATCAACTGCGCCAAAAGCAAGTGCTTTAAGAGCTGTATGGCTGCCTTTACCTGTGAGCGTTGAAATCATAACTACAGGGGTTGGGCGCAGCGCCATAATGCGCTTTAGGCAATCAATGCCATTCATTTCTGGCATCTCAACATCAAGGGTAATCACATCTGGTTTGTGATCTTTGATTTTTTCTAAGGCGTCGCGGCCATCGTTGGCAGTAGCAACAACTTTAATGCGGCCAGAATTTTCAAGCATGCCTTTTATAAGAAGGCGCACGCTTAACGAATCATCAACAACAAGCGCTTTAATTTTTTCTTTTATCATCTAAACCCTTATATGAGCTATATTAAAATAGCTCAATGTCCCCTTCTATTTTATCTGTCGCAAGCGTTTGCTCGTACTCTTTTTCACGCTTAAGAATTGTATCGTTTTTAAGTACAGTTAGCTTTTTAAGCATGACTTTTCCAGAGCTGGGCTGGAAGTAAACTTTTCGGGAGTAGGCTCCACCAACATCCTGAGCTGCAACTTTTATTCCCTCTGTCTTAAGGTATTCCAAAGCAAAATTTTCGTTACGTCTACCAACATTTAATTGAGTTTCCCCAAACATTTGGCCACCACCAAAAATTTTAGCTTCCATGAAAAGTTTAGAACCGCCCAATTTAAGAATTTCGTTAATAAGATATTCCATAGCAAAATTACCATAACGAGAGGAGGCGCTTGCACCGGCCCATTCTCCTGCCTCACTCTGGGGCAGCATAAAGTGGTTCATGCCCCCAATACCCAGGCGTGTATCGCGTATGCATGCACTAATACAGGAGCCAAGGGTTGTGACAACCATTTCTTCTCCGTTTGTTGCATGGTATTCACCCGGTAAAATTTTAATAGCTTCTGTTTTAAGGTAGCTATCAAAATAGGTTTTACAATTACTTTTGTGAAAGGTTGCTTCTGTCACTTAGCTTTTCCTTTTATAAAGAGTTTTACCTAGAAGCTCAAAATCATCGTTAATTCCCATAAGGCTTTCGCTGTGCCCAATCATCATGAGCCCTTCTGGTTCCATAAGTTTTGCAAATTGCTTAAAGAGCGCAGTTTTTGTGTCTTTACCAAAATAGATAATGACGTTTCGGCAAAAAATGACATGCAAATGGTCATAAGGGAGCGGAAACGGCGCATGCAGAAGGTTGATATTTTTAAAATCAACTGAACGTTTAAGTTCCTGTTTGATACGGTAAGCTTTTTTAAAGCCGCTGCGTACAGAAATAGAGGGCTCTGGCTGTTCGTATTCTTCCATGTATTTTTTAAGCAGAGGAATCTTTTTAAAATCTTCCTCACTCATTTCATATTCGCCTTTTTTGCATTTTTCTACGGCTTGTGTGTCAATGTCACTGGCTACAATTTTAATATCAGCATGCGGATTGTTCTTTTTAAACTCAGCAACAGTCATGGCAATACTCCAAGGCTCTTCTCCTGTTGAAGAGGCGCTAGACCATATGCGCACGCGACCAAATTTTTCTAGGAGGGCAGGAAGGGCTTTTGTTAGTTCATCAAAGTGGTGGCCTTCCCTAAAGAAAGCCGTCACATTTGTTGTCATGGCATTTACAATATTAAGAAGCTCTTCATTGTTACCAACACGAAGCTGTTGATCAATCAGTGCACGGTATTCTTTAAAAGAAGGCAGATCTAAAGCACGTAAGCGGCGTGCGAGCCGTGTGTACATGAGTGCTTTTTTATGATCTGGAAGCTGAATACCTGTTAGCTTTGTTACGTGCCCTCTTAGAAAATCAAAATCTTCTTGAGAGAGTTCAAATTCAGTTTCATTGTCTTTCATTGAAGATATGCTCACATTTTTACCCTTCTGATTCAGTCATTTCATCAAGTTGCACAAGCTCGCAAGCTTGAAGCATCTCATCAATATTCAGTAGAATAACCATCGTTTGTTCATCAATGGGTGCAAGCCCTTGCAAAAAGCTGGCATCAATACCTGTGCCAAAGTCTGGAGCAGGGCGAAGTTCTTCTATGGGGATATTCACAACGTCGCTGACGGCATCAACAACCATACCAATGGTACGGTCAGAGACATTAACAACAATAACAACTGTTTGATGTGTAAAGACCAGTTCATCCATTTTAAAACGACGGCGCATATCTAGGATAGGTACAATAGCCCCGCGTAAGTTTACAACACCGCGAATAAATTCTGGTGCATTAGGAATGTTGGTAACCTCTGTCCAGCCGCGAATCTCTTGTACTTTCAAAATATCTACGCCATAAAGTTCATTGTTAAGCTCAAAGGTCAAAAACTGCCCTTCGCCAATAGTACTTCCCATAATTTCTTGGTTAATTGTTGCTACATCTGTGTTCATGATATGTCCTCCGTTACGGCTGAGGTTTTGGTTTGAGTTATATCTTGAGGCGGGTTTTCTTCTGTGATTGTACAAAAACGCCCTTCTCGTTTAGAAAGTTTGATAACGCCAGGAAGATCTATAATAAGGGCAACTGAACCATCGCCAAGGATGGTTGCGCCAGAAATACCTTCCACGCTTTGGTAATTTTTCTCAATACTTTTAATAACCACTTGTCTCTCGCCAAGAAGGTCATCTACAACAAGGGCTAGTTTTTCATTTTCAGACTCTACAATCACTGCAATAGCTTGAGTTGCATCGCCTTCATACTTGGTTTCAGGTGCTTTCATGGCTTCTCCAAGGCGCAGGAGCGGTAAAAATTCTCCACGTACATCCAGCACTTCAACACTGCCTTGCATTTTGCGAATCATGCCTTCTGTTGGGCGAATGCTTTCTACAATAGAAAGGAGCGGTACCATATAAATATCGTCACCAACTTTTGTTGCCATGGCATCTACAATGGCAAGGGTAAGCGGTAAGGAAATAGAGAATACGCTGCCTTGGCCAGGTTCGCTTTTAATGAAAACGCTACCACCAAGAGATTGAATGTTTTTACGAACAACATCCATACCAACGCCGCGGCCACTTACATCTGTTACCACTTCAGCAGTTGAGAAACCACTCGCAAAAATCATGTTAAAAATATCAGTGTCGCTCATACCCTCGGCAGAAGTAATGACGCCGTTTTCAATCGCCTTAGCTATAATTTTATCTTTATCAAGGCCTTTACCATCGTCAGTAATGGTAATCATAACGCTGCCACCTTTATAAAAGGCTCGCAGGGTTACTGTACCTTCTTCAGGCTTACCAGCCGCTGCGCGTTCTTCTGGAGACTCAATGCCATGATCTACGCTATTACGCACAAGGTGAGTCAGGGGGTCACTAATTTTTTCAATAACGGTTTTATCAAGTTCTGTATTACCGCCATCGGTTACAAGATTTACTTTTTTGCCAAGTTTATTGGCGGTATCACGTACCATACGTGGGAAACGAGAGAAAGCGAAGTCAACAGGCATCATGCGAATCGCCATAATGCTTTCTTGTAAGTTTCTTGTGTGCATGGACATTTCTTGTAGCGCAGTAACAAGGTGCTGCTGATTGTCTTCATTATGCTCTTCTTTGCTGGCATGCTGATCAACCATCGCATTGGTTGTCACAAGCTCACCTACAAGGTTAATCAGGTTATCAACTTTATCAATCGCAACGCGAATATACTGCTGTTCTGGAGCTGCCGCAGCTTGGCGTCTTTCTGTTTTTTTACGGCGATCTTCACCTTCCCTGCGTTCATCCATTAGCGTTGCAACAGGATCTTCTTTTTTATCTTCCTTGGCCTTTGGTGCAGCCTTAACTTGGTCCTGAGGCTTAGGTTCAATCTTCTCAACAGTAATGTCTGCATCGTCTTCTACAAACATAAAAATATCTTGAATTTCTGACTGGCTTGCATCTGTTGTCAGGTTAACTTCCCACCAAAAGTAAAGCTCTTCAGGGTAAATTTTATCAATCGTCGGAACAGCTTCTGTATGGATTATCGTTTTTGCTATGCCGAGCGTTTTAAGCTCTCTTAAAATATTGATAGGGTCTGAGCCCGTCAGCGGAAGATGCGGCTTAGGTTTAAAGGTAACAAGCCATTCATCATCAAGAAAAAGCCCTGCACCGCCATCATCAAAAGGGGAGGCATCTGCTGAGGTTTCTTCAGTTGAATCTGAAGAAGAGGGTGCTTCTGCATGCTCATATTTTTGAAGTGTGGCAAGGCACTCTTTAGTTGCAACCTCGGCGGTATCTCCGCCAGCTTTAGCAATAGCAATCATTTCAGAGATAAGGTCGCAGCTTGCAAGAAGAGCAGTGACAAGGTCTTCTGTCATCTCAAGGTCGCCATCTCGGGCCATTTGTAGAACGCTCTCTACTGTATGGGTGAAGTCACTAATTGGCATAAAGCCAAAGGTTCCTGCGCCCCCCTTAATAGAATGAGCCGCCCTAAAAATAGAATCCATATCTGCACTGTCCCCGCTTTCAAGCGCGAGAAGGCCTTGCTCTAGTTCCTCCAAGTTTTCCGTTGCCTCTTGGAGGAACGTATCTTGGAACTGGCTCATATCTATATTCATAATATTCCTGAATCCATTTTATTTTTATAATCAGGCTCAACCTGTCTTATTAAGGGAGAACGCGTTCAATAACTTTAATCAATTGCTCTGGGTTGAAAGGCTTAACAATCCAACCTGTAGCACCAGCGCTTTTCCCTTCAGATTTTTTTGAATCATCGCTTTCTGTAGTGAGCATAAGAATAGGCGTAAACTTATAATCAGCCTCTTGGCGAAGCGCTTTGATAAGCTCAATACCGTTCATGTTTGGCATGTTCAAATCTGTAATAATAAGATCTGCCTTCGTGCCCTTGGCTTTACTTAGCCCGTCAACACCGTCCTCAGCATCTACCACCGTATAGCCAGCTTGCTTAAGCGTGAAGCCAACCATTTGACGGATAGAGGCAGAATCATCTACAGCCAGAATTGTTTTACTCATATGGATTTATCCCCCTTGTTAAAAATATACTAAAAAAGTTCTACGTTATCCCCAATATCCTCTTTAGAGGTTTTTGGAGGTGTTTCTTTTGATGTTTTCGCTTCATTCTTGTTGGCTTGAGGCGTTTCTTTTGGTGCAGTGCTTACTTCAGTTGGGGCAGCCTGCACTTTTTCTTTAGGCGCTTCAGCTTCTTTTTGCGTATTCCCAAAGAAAATATCGTCTAAATCTTCTGCGGCACAGTCTTCTTTTTGTAGCTCTGGCTCAGGTGCTAATGTGTTAGAAGTATCGCCCCCAAAGAGTTCTACCTCAGTTTCTGCGCAGTAATCATGGCTTTGAATATGGCTAACATCTTCGCCTGCTAGGATTGCGTTATGTTTTTCGCGCTCGCTAGACATTGTGTATTTATCACTGAAAGATTCTAGAAATTCCTGATTTACAAATGATGGGTCTATAGGCCAGTTTTCTTTTTTCAGAATAGATTCAAGTTCAGAAGATATTATTTTTAGCGGTACAGAAACATGCTCAAGACGCTGCTTGGTTCTATCCTGGAATTGAAGTTTTTGTACGATGCCAAAAATACTTTGCGCTGCTGAATCTGAATCATCGGCAGCTTTGGTGAGGAGCCCCATGAGGCGCTCTTTTTGATCTGTAAGCGTCTTAATAACAAGTTCTGTTTTATTTTTATGCACGAGCATATGTGTCATATCCTTAGAGATAACTTCGCGTGCGCCTGTGTGTGATTCTTTAAGCAGCTTCGTAATTTCAGATACTTCCATCTGAATATTTTGGTTAAATTCAGCAGATTGAAGTGCAAGTTTACGAACTTCATCCGCAACAACCATAAACCCTTTACCATGCTCGCCCGCATGTGCAGCCTCAATCGTTGCGTTAAGGGCCAAAAGCTCAGTACGCTTAGAGATGCTATCAATTTGTTCCATGAAATTATTTACTGTCTCAATACGGTTGGTTAAATCCGCAATAGACTCTGCAATTTTAAGAGAGCTACTACTAAACCAAACAATGGTACCGCTCATTTCTTCAAGCATGTCGCGTACATTAGATACAAGCTCAAGAGCAGTGACGTTTTCCCCGCTAATATCCACGTCCATACTGGCTTCAATTGCTTTTCCAATAAGGTTTGATTGCTCTTTTGTTTGTTGAGAAATTTCCATAAATTCACCAATGATGCCAGAAATAGAGTTCTCAATATCATCCGTGATATCTTTAACGTGCTCGCTGAGTATTGTTAGGCTTTTGGTATGTGTATTGCCAAACATGTGAAGATGGTTTTTATCTTTTTCTGGCGAAAGAAAATAATAGGTAAGGGCCGCTGTCATAAGGGATGCGCCAACAAGTGCAAGGCTTGCAATAAGTGCGTCATGAGGAATCTCCATGCCCAGTGTACTAAGCAACACAAAACCGCCAATTAAAGCAAAGATGAAAACAAGAAAACTAGGAAGAACATTACGAATCATGCAGCCTCCATATCTAATCCAAGAGTTTGGATGGTTGTTTCAAAAGCTTCTGTTTGGTTTTTAATATCAAGAGTAATATTTTTTTGCTGACAAGAAACCATAAGAGACACAATAAGCTGACAACCAAGAGTATCTATGTGTTGAACGGTCTTTGCTGAAAGAGTGATAGGTTTTGCATTATCAAGCGCTTCTTTAAATAAGCCTGAAAGCTCTGTTACAATATCTGCCGTTACTAGGTCCGGTAGCTCAACGGTTGTTTTTGTTTTTAATGTTTTGAGTTTCATGTCAGTCCTATTCAGATCCCTAAAAGTTAACGTTCCTTTATGGTAAGGGCTTTTAATCAAAAAACGACAATAAAAAAGCTTTTGCTGACAGCCAGTTTTGAAGAACTGGGGTTTCCCTGTGCTTTTTTTGCCTTTTTTTGATGCATTCGTCTGATGAATCATCCCTTTTCATAGACAATAAAGAAACAAAAGTGGTACTCTTTCATTACTAATTTCATGAGAGAAGAGGAAGAAAAATAATGGATCGTAATCAAGCATTACAAGCAGCTATCTCGCAAATTGAGAAACAGTTCGGTAAGGGTAGCCTTATGAACCTTGCGGATGATTCTGTACAAAAAAACATTGAGTCAATTTCTACAGGGTCACTTGGCCTTGATATGGCAATGGGTATCGGTGGGTTCCCTAAAGGACGTATTATTGAAATTTACGGACCAGAATCTTCTGGTAAAACAACACTTACACTACACGCTATTGCGGAAGCGCAAAAAGTAGGCGGCACATGTGCATTTATCGATGCAGAGCACGCCCTTGACGTGGGTTACGCTGAAAAACTTGGCGTAAAAACAAAAGAACTTCTTGTGTCTCAGCCAGATAACGGCGAGCAAGCTCTAGAAATTGTTGATACGCTTGTGCGTTCTGGCGGTGTTGATCTTGTTGTTGTTGATTCGGTTGCTGCTCTTACACCACGCGCTGAAATTGAAGGCGAAATGGGCGACAGTCATATGGGTCTGCATGCACGTCTTATGAGCCAAGCGCTCCGTAAACTTGCAAGTAACATTTCTCGCACAAACTGCATGGTTATCTTCATTAACCAGCTCCGTATGAAAATTGGCGTTATGTTTGGTAACCCAGAAACGACAACAGGTGGTAACGCGCTTAAGTTTTACGCGTCAGTTCGCCTCGATATCCGTCGTACGGGTGCGATTAAAGATAAAGATGAAGTTATCGGTAACGCAACACGCGTTAAAGTTCTTAAAAACAAAGTTGCGCCTCCTTTCCGTCAGGTTGAGTTTGATATCATGTACGGTGAAGGTATCTCTAAGACAGGTGAAATTCTTGACCTTGGTGTGAAGCAGGGCGTTGTTGAAAAGGCCGGTGCTTGGTACAGCTACAACGGTGACCGTATTGGTCAAGGCCGTGAAAAGGTGAAAACATTCTTCGCTGAAAACCCAGAAGTTGCTGCTAAAATTGAAGCACAAATTCGCGGGACGGACCTTCCTGAAGGCACGCCAGTAGAGGGTGAAGAAGGTACCGAACCTAAAGCCTAGGCATTCCTAGAGTGTGACTGCAAATCCATTATTTTTGTGCTTCCGCTCCTCTCTGTACTTATAAGTACACTACGGGGCGGTTCTCAAAATAAAATATTTTGCTCATATCTGGAAAGTTTATAGAATTTAAAGGCCGTCCATTGGGCGGCTTTTTTGTGTTAAGATACTCCCATGAAACAGTTCGACCTAGACAGCATTATCGTATCTCTTGCAGATGTTCCTGATACACCTGAAAGAAAGCAGAGAAAGCCTAAAAAGGCGAAGTACACCCATGAGAGCACGGGTGAGGACTTTGAAAAATCAGAGAAAAAAGAGAGAAGATCCAGAAGGCCTAAACGCACCTGTACAGAAGCGGCTATTGATGTTCTGGCACGCCGCAATGTATCTGAAGCAATGATGGTAGAAAAACTGACAGCAAAAAAATATTCAGATGAAGATATTGCCGCCACCATTGCCCGCCTTTATGAAATGGAATATCTCGATGATGAAAAATACCTCAAAGGGCGCATAGAGTACCGCCGTAATGTATCTGGTTGGGGCTGGATGCGTATTGAGAGAGAGCTTAAACAGCAAGGTCTCTGCCGTGATTTAATCGAAGAGGCTTCTTACGCTTTAGAAGAGGAAGAGGTTGGCGAAGATGACAGGGCTTATGAACTTCTCGCACGCTGGATGGGCCGTAAAACAGATGGAGCGTTGCCTGAAGACTATACCGAAAAACAAAAAATTAAAGATAAAGCACTGCGTTTTTTGCTCGCGCGCGGCTTTAACTATCAAAATGCTAAAAAAGCATGGGAAAATTACGAAGAAACTTTAAAAGAATAATTTTTTTATTCCCCCCTTGAACTTCTCATAATAACCACTTATATAACCTTTGTTATCAACCCGCCCTCTCAAAAGGGCTTTCCCTTTCTACCCATCATGAGGAGATATCCGATGGAATTTATTACCAATGCAGTTGCCTTTGTTGTGAAAAATGACGTTGTGGCCATTCTGGTTGCGGTCGCTGTCGTGGCAATGCTGCTGGGCAAACGCCTGCCGAATCTTTCGCCCGCTGTTGTGGCTTTTGCAGGCTGTGAGGCCGCTCTGCGCTTCTTTGCTGAAGTGTCGCTGTTTGGCGTGATTGCTGAAATGTTTGCACCGCTGATGTCTGGCCCGCTGGCTGTTGCTGCGCTGGTCGCCCTTGGCGCTGTTGGCGTCATTGCTATCGGCAGCGAAATTTCAATGCGCCGCCTGAAAAAAGAAGCTGCTGCCGAAGGTTAAAGCTTTTTACCCACTCGATAATTGAAGAAAACCCTCTGCTTAACGCAGAGGGTTTTTTCGATTGCTTAGGCAAAAGCTTCTTCGCCAGAAGTGGCAATGGGTGCAAACTCTACGCACCAGCCTTCTTCTGTAATAGCGCTTTTTAGCGTTTTGAAAAGTTTGCCGAGTGACGCTTCTTCAAGCTCAATGCGCATGCTTCTGGGGCCGGTGATTTTTGCCTCCCATTTATTTCCCCCTCTTTTAAGGGTGAAGGTTTGGTTTGGCTCAGAGCGTGATCTGATTTGCAGGCAACCTGCGTTAATGCCCATAGAGTAGCTGCGCCGGGCTTCAATGCCGAGGTATTTCCTTAGCATTTTGAAGGCAGTTTCAAGAGAAAAGGGAGACATGTCGTGTTTCCTTAGATGTGGTGAATCTGCAACGCATAAAAGCGAAGAGAAAGAGGTAAGAGAGGTGAAAAAGCATAAGTTGCACAAAAAATGGGCAATTTATGCTTAGATATTAATAGAGACATACATAAGGGAGAAGAGAGACAAACGCAAGGTGTATAAGGAAAAATGCATCAAATATGTGACAAAAGGAGACCTAGACTTCAATAAGGATAAAGGATATACGTCATGACAGCGGGATATAATAAGCCTGTATTGGTTCTCAATGCAGACTATCAACCTTTAAGCTGGTATCCTCTCTCGGTGGTCAGTTGGAAAGATGCAGTTAAAGCATTTTTCATGGGCAGGGCCCACATAGCAGCCAGCTACGATTTAACACTACACTCCCCCTCATTTGAAATGGATATGCCAAGTGTAATTGTACTTAACGAATATATTAAACCTCAAAAACGCCCGGCATTTAACCGGGTGAATTTGTATTTAAGGGATATGTTTGAGTGCCAGTACTGCGGAAAAGAAGGTAATATTCCGGGTATTCGTAAGGGGGGAGCGCTCACTCTTGATCATGTGATACCTAAATGCGTAGGCGGCGGCAGAGGTTATAAAAACATGGTGGCTAGCTGTAGCCCTTGTAATACTAAAAAGGGGGGGCGTACACCAAAGCAGGCCGGTTTAAAACTTCTGAGCAAGCCGCATCATCCAACTGTAAGAGAGCTTTGGAAGAACAGCAGAATGATTGACCCAACGGGTAGGTTCCCAGAGCAGTGGGTGCAGTATCTGAATATAGAAGAGCCTGAAGATTAAAAGCAACTTCTAGTGCTACTAGGAATAGCTGCACATAATAGCTTTTTTCGCTTCCGCTGCTCACGTACCTTAACGCGGCAGATCGCTTAAATCTATTTTATGCCCGCGCGTTTTTTACCCAGATAAAAAAGCCCTGCTGAAATAAGCAGTAGTAAAACAACGGTAGCAATAAATCCGCCTTGCATAAGGCTTCGCCCATATAAATCAATGGTGAGCGTACCCGTTGGAAAGCGCCAGTTCCCCGCAGGAAATGCCATGGTATGAAGAATCGCAGTCAGTTTTTTCCAGCCAAGTATCAACCAAACAAGAGCCGTCAGGCTAAACAGGCCTGATGCATAAGCAAGTGGGTGCTTGAGACTATCTTTAATGTACTGAGGCTTATGTAGCATGATAGTGCTAAGCGTAACCGTCAGTATCAATAGTAAAAATTGCCCTTTTTCAATGAGGCTGCGCACATCTGCAAAATGGGCCACTTCTTCCTCTCTAAAGCCTTTGCTATCAACAAATACATGTTTAAGAGTCTCTGCATCTGCAATGCCCTGAAGCACAGGAAGCACAGCAGGGTTAATGCCAAGAAGTTTGAAATAGAACGCGCTCATAGGCAGTAAAAACACAAATATGGCAATGGTTAAAAATAAACAAAGGCCTGTGATATGTTTCATGTTTTATGCCTTTTATAATGTAAGGCTTGCAATGTAAGCAAGGTAAGCGGCAACAAGGCCAAAGCCCCAAAAGCGTGCTGCTTTACCTGCAAATTTGGTCCAAAACAATGGCAGTAGCACAAGGGCAAAACCAGTCATAATAAAGCCATCTGTAATTGTACCTTCCACCAGAGGAATACGGCCAAACAGGCCAGCAACACCTAAAACACCAAGCAGGTTAAACACGTTAGAGCCCATAATATTACCAAAGGTAAGGGCGCTACGGCCGCGCTTGGCTGCGCTAATGGCAGCGGCAAGCTCAGGCAGGCTTGTACCTATAGCCATGAGCGTAAGGCCAATAATGCGCTCAGGCACTTCAAAGAAATGCGCAATATCAACAGCGCCGCGTACCAGAAGCTCTGCGCCAATAAACAGGCCAACAAGCCCAAGCACAACCATAAGGCTTGCGCGTTTCATGTCTGTATCTTCATGTGACTGCGCGCTTTCTTCTAGCGCAGCATCAAAGTTCTTTTTACCAGCAAGCAGGGCAGAGCCAAGGTAGGCAAACAGTACGGCAACCATAAGAATAGCGAGCGTGAGGCTAATGGCATTAAAGGTAAAAAGAGCACCAAGGAAGAGTAGGGTTACAATCATCATTGAAATATATTCGCGTCCTTGCCCTGCTGCGCGGTGGAAAGAACCTGCCACAAGCAGTGTTAAGCCCAAAATAAGACCGACATTGGCAATGTTGCTGCCCATGGCATTACCGACTGCAATAGCAGGGCTGCCAAGGCGCATAGCAGAAAGCGAGGAGAGGAGCTCTGGAAGGCTGGTTCCAAAACCAATAATCGCCACACCAATAAAGATGTCAGAAAGTTTAAATTTATGGGCAACGCTTACGGCGCCATCAACAAGATAGTCACCTGCTTTCATAAGGATAACAAGCCCTGCAAGAAACATGAGGGCTGGTAAAATAAGGATGGTCATGAGTTATCAGCTTCTTTCGGATTTACTTTCGCGAGCATTCTCACAATCGCTTGGCGTTTTTTAGCTAAAATGCGGAAAGTCATGCCTGAAGCAATCACTTCTTCACCTACGTTTGGAATGCGTCCGAGCTCTTCTATCACAAGTCCTGCAAGAGTAACAGCATCATCTGCTGGCAGTTCCCAATCCAGCTCTCTGTTCGCGTCGCGTACAGTCAGTGTACCAGACACAATCACGCTGCCATCTTCTTGGGCTCTGTAAAGGTTTTCATGGGTGTCAAACTCATCAACAATATCGCCAACAATCTCTTCTAAAATATCCTCAAGGCTCACAAGGCCTTGCAGGTCTCCGTATTCATCAACAACAAGCGCAAGGTGTGTGCGCAGACGCTTAAACTCAAGCAGTTGATCATCAATAGCGGCAGTCATAGGTACAAAGTAAGGGTTTTTCATCATGGATTTGGGGTCAAACTCAGTGCCTTCTTTTTGCGCCTTATGCATAGCGTTATAAAATTCACGTACATGAATGACGCCAATAATATTATCTTCATCGTCTTGGTAAACAGGGAGACGGCTGTAGTCAGATTCAGAAAAGGCTTGTGTAAATTCTTCAACAGTTGAGCTTGCTTCAATGCCGTCAATGTTAGATCTATGAATCATGACATCTTCAACCGTCATAGCGTCAAGGTCTAGAATACTATCTAGCATGCGCTGTTCGCCGCCATCAAGTACGCCATGCTCAAGCCCCATACCAATGGCGCCGCGTACGTCGTGCTCATCAAAGGTTTCGCCATCATCTTTAAAACCAAGTGCGCGGATAAACCCAAAGTTTATACCTTGTAGAATAAGCGTTAGCGGACGTAAGGCGACCACTAAAACAGACATCGGAATACTAACCGCCATAGCGAGTGGCTCTGGCTTGCGGCTGGCAATAGATTTTGGCAAGATTTCTGCAAAAATCAGGACAATAATCGTCATAACCATTGTCGCGAAAGCAATACCAGGGTCACCATAAAGGTCAAGCGCAAGCTTTGTGGCCAGCGCAGAAGAGAGGATATTAACAAGGTTATTACCTAGCAAAATGGTAGAGAGTAATACATCTGGGTTGTTTGTGAGTTTTAGCACGCGGCGCGCTGCGTTATTGCCGTCTTTATCAAGGGCATGCAGCTTAGCTTTAGAACCAGACATGAGAGCAGTTTCACTGCCACTAAAAAAGCCTGAGCAAGCAATAAGCCCGGCAATGGTTGCAAATGTCATGGTTATGTTGGGGTCGCTCATGGCGTGTGTTTACTCCTCTGTAAATTTAATCTGCGTTTTTGCAGGCTGAGTGTTATAGATGTCTCCGTCATAGACATGTAGCATAGATGGAGGGATAAGGTTTCTTGCATCTAGCCATTCCATCGCTTTTTCTTTAATGCGCTCACGTAGCCAGCCGCCCGTTGTTCCTTTTTCAAAAAGAGGGCAGATTTCTGCAATATGAGCAGAAGATTCAAGCTGTGCGAGTACGGCTGTGCGGTCTTCTTCACTCAAGCGGCCTAGCATCATATGAGAGGTAAGCTCTGGCTTTAAGCTTTCAAGCGGTAGAGGCACGATTTCAAAAATGTGTCCGTTAAGGTCACCTTCTTTCATATCTTTATGTGTGCCGCTGTCTTTAATGAGTTGTTTGTTTTCAGTATCGAGAAGAAATCTTCCCGTAAAAGACACATCCGCGCCGCCACAAAGTGCATGGATAATTTGGTCCACGTCAAACTTATGGTCATACAGGTGGGTATGTGTAAAAGATGAAATATCTAAATTAGGGTCTATGTCCATATAAACTTTCTAGCAAAATACCACTGTTTTTGCAATGCAAATTATAGTCTTTTCCGTTGCTGGGATATGAGAATATGATACATTATCTATCTCGAGAAGAACAAAGGGAAAATGAGTATGGCTATTTTGCGTTGGATTATGATTTTTATGGTCGGGATTGTGATTCTAAACTTCGTATTTGGGCAGGAAGACCCAAACTTCCCTGTGCTTGAAGCACAAACGGAGCAAAAGGCGCCTAAAAAGAAGTCTCTTATAGGCAGTATTTTTAAGTCATTTACTGGGGAAGATGTCATAGCGCCTCCGCCAACAGGTAATGAGCTTCTTGTGAATGAAGATTTTCTTGCGGGTGATGAAGCCCTTTTAAATAGCACAGCCGCGCCGCGCCATGTGGCAACAGAAATCCCTGCTCCGGCACCAACAAAGGTGGAAACACCCAGTAATATGCCCCAGCCTATGCAGGGTTCAAAAAGTTTTTCAGTCGGAGACCTTAAGCGTGTTCCTAAAATGAGTGGCGGGACAACGCCTGTTCAAGCTCAAATGCAGCAGGAAAAAGCAGCCCCGACAAAAACGCAGGCTGAGCTGAGCGATAATATGCTAGAAAACGTACTACGTGAAATGCAGGCAGAAGGCCTTGAAGCGCAAGAGCAAGCAGCCCAGCGTGTACCTGCTGGTATGCAACGCCCTGTGGCAGAGTATGAAAAGCAAGATACCGCACCAGCGCCTGCAGTGCCATTTAAGCCGCAGCCTGTTCAGCTGCCAACAGTCACAAAAACAACAGATACAGGCCTGCCTGTTAATTTGTGGCAAGGCAGTTCTTCGGATACGGTTCTTGCTCTTTTAAGCAAGGTTGAGCCAACGCCTTATAGCGCACCAATGGTTGTTGATATTATGGAACGCCTTATGTTGAGCGATGTACAACCGCCAGAAGGTATGACAGAAAAACGCTGGCAAGTTGTGCGTGCCAATGCACTTGTGCAGCAAGGCCTTACAGGCGCAGCCACAACACTTGTAGAGCGTATGGCCAGTGAAGATAATATTCCTGTAGATGCAGGTATTCCAGAGCTTTGGGTACAGACCCGTCTTCTTAAGGGGGATACATCTGTGTGCATGTACGTGCAAGAAATGATACCCAATGTTGATACAATGTTTTGGAAGCACGCCCTTTGGACATGTCAGGCTATGAAAGGCGATATGTCAGGCCTTAAACTCAGCCTTGATATTGCAGGTCGTGCAAAAGACTCAAGCGATATTATGATACTGCTTAAAAATTATCTTGCTGCAGAAGAGGGCGAGACTTTTACTCAACTTGATAGCGGTCAGCACTGGGGGGCTCTCAGTCAGGCGCTGCTCACAAGTTACCCAGAGCGCCTCAGCGAAAATCATATGAATCAACTGAGCGATGTATCTCTTCGTACCATTGCTACAAACACACGCGCACCAATGGAAAAGCGTCTTTATAGCGTAGAGCGCCTTGTAAATAGTTACGGTAAAACGGTGGATGGGCTTTTGCTTCTTCAGCTTTATGAAGCGCAAGAATTTGATAAGGAACTTCTTAAAAATGCCCTGCAGCGCATAGGAGATGATGTAACAGGCAGTCGTTCTCGTGCTCTTTTATGGCAAGCGGCTGAGCGCAAACGTTTAAGCAGTGAGCGTGCGCTTATTCTTAAAAAGCTTTGGGGGGAAGCGGAAAAAGATGGCTTTGATAAACTTTCTGTTGTCCTAAGCCCAGACAAACGTCGTATTCAGCCAGATGTAAAGCTGGCTTGGTTTGCCCCGCATGTGATTCAGTCTAGCCTTAACAGCGGTAATATCGCACTGGCACGCCAGTGGATGACGGTTCTTAAGGGCAATGAAACCCTTTCTAAGGTGATTAAAAAGCAGCGCGCAGATGTGAATGTTCTGTTTGAAGTTATGGACGGCCGCCTGAGTGCGCAGTCTGCAACAGAGTGGACAGTGTCTCAGCCCGCACTTCGTAACAATGAAGTGGTAAGACTGCTTACCCTTCTTGAAGCGCTTGGCGTTCCTGTAGATGAGTCTGTATGGCTACGTTTTGATGGTACGCTTTCAAGCGAAATGCATACAGAAGAAACAGGTGCACTGTGGCTTCGCCTTCTTGGGTCTAGCCTCAGTAGTGGCCGGGTGGGTGAGTCAGTGCTTCGTTCTCTTGTGCCGCTCAGTAAGCGCTCTCCAGAGCTTTTGGGTACAAACACACTTGCAAACGTAACGTCTGCTTTCCGCCTTATGGGCATGCAGAAAGAAGCTCGTGCATTGTTTGTAAATGCAGCTGTTGCAGAAATGAAAATTCAGTAGATTCAGATTTGCAAAAGGGTAAACAACAGCCTTCGCCAGAACTTGCAGGTTTTTTAAATCACCTGCTTTCTGTGCGGGGGCTTTCTATAAATACACACAATAGCTATAAGTTGGATTTGCTTGCTGTTGAGCGTGTTTTAAAGGCACCTTTAAAAGGGCTTACTTCCACTCATATTAAAACTTACCTCGAAAATTTTCAGGATAAACACCCGCATACACAATCTCGCCACCTCAGTGCTCTGCGCCAGTTTTTTGTGTACCTTATTCAGCAAAACGTGAGAGAGGATGACCCCACAGAAGGTATTTCTTTCCCTAAACGTAAAAAGAGTCTGCCTAAGGCATTAAGCAAGGAGCAGGTACGAGACGTTCTTGATGGTTTTGATGCATCAAATGAGCGCGGGCAGAGAGATTATACATTGCTTTATCTTATGTACTCCATGGGGCTAAGGGTGAGCGAACTTATCCACCTTAAGGTGAGCGATATTGACGCGGGCGAGCATCTTTATCTTCAAATTCAGGGGAAGGGCGGTAAGTTGCGCCTTGTACCTATTGGAGATATGGCAGGCGCTGTGATTACGGGATATATGAAGGGCGCAAGACAAACGATGCTTGGGCAAAAGAGCTCCGTATATCTATTTCCTTCTCCAAAAGATGTAAGTAAGCCACTCACAAGGCAGCGTGTTCAGCAAATTTGTATGCATATTTCCAAGGACTTAGATGTGCATTTAACGCCGCATGTTTTGAGGCATAGCTTTGCAACGCACATGCTTCAAAATGAGGCGGATCTTCGTAGTGTGCAGATTTTGCTAGGGCATGCAAGTTTATCAACGACCCAAATTTATACAGATATTGTAAGAGACCGCCTGCGTGTGGTGTTAGAATCTGCTCACCCTGTTGAGCACATGGCAGCCCTGTAGCCTGTCTCTCATTTATTTACAAATTCGCCATTTTAGTTTATAAATCCTTTTCTATAGATAAGAAAGGCCACGAGACATCCCATGATGTTTTTAGATTTCGAGCGTCCGATTGAAGATATCCATGCCAAAATGGATGAGCTTCTTGCTGCCAAAGAGCAAGGTGTCCAGCACCCTGCGGTAAAGGACATTGATGGAGAGGTTGAGCGCCTTCAACTTAAAGAAAAAACAGTTTTAAGACGTCTGTACCGTAACCTTACGCCGTGGCAGCGTGTGCAAGTTGCGCGTCATCAGGCGCGTCCTCAGCCGGCTGACTATGTAAAATTAATGATAGAAGATTTTACCCCCCTTGCAGGAGACAGACGCTTTGCAGACGACAAAACAATGCTTGCAGGTATTGGTACATTTAAAGGGCGTAGCGTGGCGGTTCTTGGTACACAAAAAGGCCATAAAACAGCAGAGCGCGTAAAGTTCAATTTTGGTATGCCTAAGCCAGAAGGTTACCGTAAAGCTGAACGCATTATGAAAATGGCAGATAAGTTTAAATTGCCGCTGATTACTTTTGTAGATACGCCGGGGGCTTTTCCGGGTATTGATGCTGAAGCGCGCGGACAAAGCGAAGCCATTGCCAGTTGCATTGAAACCCTTTTAAACGTCAATATACCTGTTGTGAGTGTTATTACAGGTGAAGGCGGAAGCGGCGGCGCTCTTGCTATTGCCGTGGCAGATAAAGTGCTGATGCTAGAAAACAGTACTTACTCCGTTATTTCTCCAGAAGGCTGTGCTTCTATTTTATGGCGCGACCCTAAAGAAGCTAGCGAAGCTGCTGGCGCGATGAAAATGACATCTGCTGATCTTTTAAAGCTTAAAGTTATTGATGAAATCATCAAAGAGCCAGTAGGCGGTGCGCACCGTGATGAAGAGCTGACTGTTAAGCGTGTCACTAAAGCGCTTGACGTGCAGTTGAAAGACCTTAAGGGTGATAAGAAATCTCGCAGAAAGCGCTTCCTTGCGCTTGACGGCGTCTATTAAAGCACTTCAGGCTTTTACTAAATTCTGCTGTAAATAAGGTAATTTATATTGTGAAATAGAAGCATTTCTACTATTTTACAGAAGTCTTTTGATCTTTGTTCGTTTTTCTTGCACAATACTGTTTCACCTAAACCTGAAGGAGATGTTATGACCTTTAATCTCAAGGAAAAGCTTTTGGCTTTTACACCCTATAACGATTTTGAGGCTGCATTTGTAGAGCAAATGACGCAGTTTTTGAACACATCCGATAACCCGTACTGCCGCAGTAACCTGATTGCCCACATTTGTGGTGATGCATGGATTGTAAACCCTGAGCGCACCAAAATTTTGATGCTGCAACATGGTGATGATGGTAAATGGGTTGGCCCTGGCGGGCACTGCGACGGCAGCCCTGATGCTTACGATGCTACAGTACGCGAAGTAGAGGAAGAAACAGGCATTCCTGCATCTGCCTTGACGCCTGTGCATGGCATGGAGCTGTTTGATATTGGCGGCATGCATAAGCCAACGCAGGTAAAATACGGCAGGCTTGAGCCTGAGCATCTTCATCTTAATGCCTGCTTTTTGTTTGAAGTGAGTGAAGATACGCCGCTGCAAATTAGCCATGAAAGCCTCGACATGAAATGGGTAACCCTTGAAGAGGCTTCTCAGCTCAATGTTCTGGGTTGCCATAAGTTGCGCATTGAAAAAATGCAAAAGGGCTGGATGATGCAAACGGGATCTCATAGCTCTCGTATTACGGGGTAGCATGTACGCGCTATTTCTCCGTTTGGCGCTAAAGCATATAAGCGAAAATTTAAAAGGGTGGCCATCGGTCGCCCTTTTTCTTTTTCTGGTATATAATCTCTACAATAAAATAATAAGCGCATTTAAAATGCGCGTAGCACCCAAACCAGCGTAAATATAGTTGGGAAAAGGTGTACGATAAAAAGGTAAATAAATGACGCCAGAACAAGCCGTAAAAACTCTTCAAGATGCTATTGTTTCTCATCAAAAGGGAGATATAGAGACCGCTGAGTCTCTTTATGACAGCGTGATAGAAAACCAGCCAAGCCTGCCTGATGCATGGCACATGAAAGCGCAAATTGAGCTTGGTCGTGAGCATTATAAAGAGGCGGTGAGCCTTATAGAAAAAGCTTTAGAACTTCATAGTGAAACACCAGTGTACTGGACAACTCTTGGTAATGCACATTTGCAGAGCCAGAACTACCCAGAAGCTGACAAAGCTTTTAGTACTGCGCTGGAGAAGGATGGCTCTTATGTGCAGGCCGTGCAGGGGCTTGGCATTAGCGCACAGGAGCAAGTGAAAGATAGTGAAGCTATTGAGTACTTGAGCAAGGCGCTTACTTTAGATGAAAATTTACCTTTTGCACTGACTCACCGCGCTATTGTGCGTTTGCGCCGCGGGCAAGATGCTACCGCAGAGCTTGACTTGCAAAAAGCGTTGTCTATTTTTCCTGGATTTATGATGGCGAGGCTTTATATGGGGCTTGTGTTAAATAATAAGAAAGAGGCCAGTGAAGCGCTGAGATATTTTGCTGATTTGTATAATGAGGGCTACCGCGTACCGCATTTATATAACGCTTATTCTAGTGTTCAACTTCAGCTTGGACATAATAAGCAAGCGGCGGCTCTTGTAGAGGAGGGCGTACGTGCTTATCCAAATGATATGGGGCTGCATTATCAAAGAAGCCGTATTAAAAAAGTGATGGAAGATGATACGTATCTTCCTCATATTCAGGAAGCTTTTGATAGCCTTCTAGAGAGTAATCCCAACAAATATAAAGCGGGTTACGTATTAACTGCGGTTTATGAAAACAGTAAAGATTATGAAAAAAGCCTCGATGTACTTATTCAAACAAACGCTCTAAAGCGTGAGTTTCTTCATTATAATGAAAAGACAATACAGGCGCATGTAGAAGCTATGAAATCCTTCTTTACGCAGGAGAATATTCAAGCGCTCACAGGGGCTGGTTTAAGCACGGCAAAGCCTGTGTTTATTTTAGGGATGCCAAGAAGCGGGACAACCCTTGTTGAACAAATTCTATCAACGGGTGAAGGCATTTTTGGAGCAGGGGAATTAAACCATTTGCAAAACACGCTAGGCATTAAAAACGAGCGTAATATTTACCGTAGTTTTCATGAGTGGGCAGAGCCTGTAACAGCGTCTAAAATTAAAATATGGGCACAGGAATATTTGTCTCTTATGAGTGCGGAAGATGCTTCTGGTGAAGCGCGATTTATAAGTGATAAAATGCCGTCTAATGCTTTGTTTGTTGGATTTATTCGCCTCATGTTTCCAAAGGCAAAAATTATTCACTGCGTAAGGAACGGCATGGATACTTGCCTGTCCTGTTTTCAAAAGAACTTCACCCATGACCAAGGCTTTAGTTATAACTTAGGAGAGCTTGGTCGCTACTATAATATGCATGAAGAGCTCATGGCATTTTGGCATGAAACCTTTGATGATATTTATACTGTTAAATATGAAGATATGGTGGCAGACCAAGAAACCACGAGTAAAAGCCTGTTTGCCCATGTTGGCCTTGCTTGGACGCAAGAAGCGCTTGAATTTCATAAGTCTACAAGGAGTATTCATACGGCAAGTACAAATCAGGTACGCCAGCCAATTTATACAGGCTCAGTAGATAAATGGCGCCGTTACGGTGAAGGTTTGAAACCCCTCGCTGATATTCTTGGCGAAAAACTTGATTAAACCCTGCTGCAAATCATTTTCTGCTCCAGTGCTAGGCCTTATGTATTTGCATATACACCGCAACCTGCGCGCTTCACAGAAAATAATTTTCGCTATGGTTTAGTTAAGTTTTAATGTTGAAAAAAGCCCCGCATCTGCGGGGCTTTTATTCATCGATGAAAAGATTTGAGCTTCATTTGAATGTCTCGTCTGACGGACATTAGGATGCGTCCAAGGTAATTTTCACCACCTTTACCATAGAGGAGGTCCTGTCTCTTATACACATCTGACGCTGCCGACGATCGAGTGAGTGT
>CAXHDG010000007.1:0-85436 GCA_964015495.1 uncultured Magnetococcales bacterium | reverse complement strand
GGGTAGTTTGACTGGGGCGGTCGCCTCCCAAAGAGTAACGGAGGCGCGCGATGGTTGGCTCAGACTGGTCGGAAATCAGTCGTTGAGTGCAAAGGCAAAAGCCAGCCTGACTGCGAGAGGGACACCTCGAGCAGGTACGAAAGTAGGTCTTAGTGATCCGGTGGTTCCGAATGGAAGGGCCATCGCAAACGGATAAAAGGTACTCTGGGGATAACAGGCTGATACTGCCCAAGCGTCCACAGCGACGGCAGTGTTTGGCACCTCGATGTCGGCTCATCACATCCTGGGGCTGGAGCAGGTCCCAAGGGTTCGGCTGTTCGCCGATTAAAGTGGTACGCGAGCTGGGTTTAGAACGTCGTGAGACAGTTTGGTCCCTATCTACCGTGGGTGTTGGAATATTGAGAAGAGTTGCCCCTAGTACGAGAGGACCGGGGTGAACATACCTCTGGTGTACCTGTTGTCGCGCCAGCGGCATTGCAGGGTAGCTACGTATGGACGGGATAACCGCTGAAAGCATCTAAGTGGGAAGCCTCCTTCAAAACTAGTATTCCCTATCAGGACCGTGGAAGACCACCACGTTGATAGGCTGGGTGTGGAAGTACAGCAATGTATGAAGCTAACCAGTACTAATTGTCCGATCGTCTTACACTCAACATAACCGAATTACTGTATGTAGATTTCAGATAATTGACGGTTTATGATTAAGGTCATTATATAACTATTATTGGTCGAGCACCTTGTTAGAATATTAAATTTCTTGGTGACCATAGCACAAGTTCAAAACCCGTTCTCATTCCGAACACGGACGTGAAGCCTTGTAGCGGCGATGGTACTTTGTCTTAAGGCACGGGAGAGTAGCACATTGCCAAGTTTTAATATTCTAATTAGGTGTTCGACTGCATCCAATTTTCCAAAAAACCGCCATAAGGCGGTTTTTTGCTGTGTAATATTATAAAAATGAACAGTTTTAAGCCGAGTTTTACTCAGTTCTCATGTTGTTATAGCCTATAAGAGAGTCTTTTAAGCGCCCCTTATGCCATTATGGCCTCTCTCTGAGAGCTTTAATGTCCTCTTCTGAGGCTTATATAGTGGGGTTTTTGCACGTCCTCATGCTTGTTATTCTTTATAATACTGTCTCTCTTCAGCTTCTCTGTGTGGCACAAGCAGGGGAATATGGTGCTTAAGTCTTGTGACTCCTAGCTTTTGGAATAGCCAATATGAGGCAGACACGGATAGCTTTTATTAAGTTTAATGCATAAATATTAGCAATGCGCATACTCTATAAGTTATTCATTAACATTAGATTTGGTTCGCATGAATGCTCTAAACCAAGGGGATGTATATAAATTTATAGAGAAGGCCTATAGCACGCCTTTGTTTTGTGCGGGGCTTAGATAAGTGACAGAAGAGCCTTTGGCTTTATATATGTTAGGTATAAAAAGAAAGCCCTCTCACATGAGAGGGCTTATGTTGAGTTAGCAAGGACCGGAAACATCTGGACCGCACTCTTCAATTGAAGGCGGTACTATCGTTGTCTCTCTTGGTGGCGCACTTCTTGTTAAAGCGTCCATGGGATTAAATGTTGCTGCTGCTGCTCCATCCCTTGTAATAGCGGTTGCTGCTGGAAGCTCACCGCTGACGCATGAGCCAATAGTCATATCGTTAGCTTCACTTGATGCAGTGCTGATGCCTTCTATAAAAGCATTAATTAATCCAGGAAATGCTGTGACTGATATACCGACAATGATCATAAATATACCGTAATTGCTGCCTTTCATAAGAAGTATAACAAATCCTGCGAAGGCAAAGGCAAAACCAATGAGGGTTCCTACGTTACCTGTAACAAGTTCTCTTACATCGCAGTAAACCTCATCCATATTTGCTGAAGCGCCACCAACGGGAGCTGCTAAAGCTTCTTGAAAGCAACTAAGGCTTAATATAAATAAGGTTAAAATAAAAAATAGGTTCATTTTTTTTTGCATTATCGGGCTCCTTCATCCATATAAATAGTATGGGGTGTTTTTTTTATCTTTCAAGCTGGATAAATTAATGTACCCTAATAGGTGTCAAGAAATGTTACTTGTATGCATCAACATAAGTGTGCAAGTGGTAAATTAGGGAATACGAATAGTGGGTAGACATATGTCATTTTATGCTGGAAGATTATGCCTTTTTCTTGGGGTGTTTTTTGCTGTTATACTAGGAGCTGTTGAGGCTCATGCTGAGTTTCCAGATTTAGGCGTAGTCGGTGAACACCGGCTTATGACAGTTGTAGGCTTTGCACAGCAAGATTTTTATTTTGATCTTTTTAAGAATGGCGGTTTACAAACACTTGCTTTAACGTTTGCTTTGATTGGTGGACTTCTTATTTTACTTATTCCTAAAAACCATAATTTCATGACAATCTTTTGTTATTTATTTTTAGTATTTATTTTAATTGTAGGGCCTAACCCAAGTGATAACTCTTTATTCTTCTACCCGCTAGGTAGCCATCAGGATGCATGGGATTGCCCTGTACCACCAAACGATGCTTTGTCTATGGAAATAGTGTGTAAATCTGGCGTTGATGCGAGTATTGCTGGTAATATTTCAGATGCCTTACCAACAAGAATTACTAATAATATGGACCAGTTTGGTGCCTTTACCCCTCAACTTGTAGCGATTCATTTTTTCACAGCAATTGAGAGAACATTACTGCAAGCATTATGGGGGGGGGCTGAAAACCAAACAACTCCAGGAGATGTTACGGGTATTTATAGTGATAGTGCACTTCTTGCTGATACAGTAAAAAACAATCAGAATATACAATATTATGAGGCAGTGTACTCTGAAATATGCCCTGTCCATGATGTAGTTAAAAATATGGCAGATTTTGCTAGTATTCCTGCATCTCAGCTGAAACTTGCAGCAGAAGATACGTTTACGTATAGCGATGCAATAAGAGCAAATGAAGTTTATTATAGTGGTTTTGCCGATAAACGTGTTTATCCGGTTAGGGCTGCAACAGCAAGGCTACACCAGACGGATTATGCTAAATCTATTGTCATGCCAGCTGGAACAGGTAACCCTGCATATGAAGCAAGACAATCTGCAATGAATGCTGTAATTGCATCAATTAATATTGATTCGTCTATACAGGCTCTAATTGATTATAAAATAGAACGAAACTCAGTAAGCACTACAAGAGTAGGGTTCCCTTATCGTGGAACGATTGGAAATAATAAAAACCACATTTTCAATGATTTACTTTTGAATGATAATGATTATGTGATATCAGGTCACTGGTTATGGGGAACAAAAGAAGCTGCTTATGAACCTGATCCATACAACTATCATTTAGAGGCTGATGGCACTCTATCTGTTGGTGGTACTGATGTAACAGATACACCACGGACTCGAGAACCTATTGCCCCAGCAGGGCGAGCCGTGCTTTGGGGTGGAAGTGGTTCACTTACGGGAACCGTCGCCGGTCAAATTTTCCCTGATAGAACAGGAAATTATGGTTTTATTCCTTCTGCTGAAGAGTTCAGAAGAGCTGCATCTGTTTTTGAGGGAGCTGATGGAAGGTACGATGCTCTTAATAGCGCCATGGCAAATTATCCTGTCCAGCTTTATATTCCATATGTAACAGCTAGAAAGTCAGGGGTGCCAAGCGTGACTCTGGTTGGTAGTGGTACTCTTGCTCATCGTGGTCTTTTGCCCCGTTCTTATGGTGCTATTTCCGACCTAGGCGGTATTACTACTGCTGGGGGGAATAACTTTAATCCAGCTGTGCAAAGCTGCCTTGATTTTGCAGCCCTTATCTGGAGCCGCAAATTTTATACACTAGAAGAAGCAGGGCTTATGCCTTCAATGGCTTCAGGGGATATGATTGACTTTAGAGAACCGCTAACCATTAGCCAAGGACAGCGTTTGCTTGACCCTAGCTTCTTAAATTCATCAAGTGATCCTAATATCCGAAAAGTACATGCATCTCTTGCAGAATCTGCAAGAATGATGCTTATGAGAGAGGGATGCATACAGAGTATTGATTCGACTACAGGCACTTCCACTTGGAGCGGATGTGGTACCGGTGAAGTCAATATTCCTGATAACTCCTGGGGACCAACTGAATATTTTTGTAAAAATGGTGGCATGGCCTGTAGCATGAGCCTATGGGCACAAAGTTTTGCCGGAGATATGAAATCAGCTTGGGGAAATGCTCAAACGGGTAATTTTTCAAGCATTACCGCAAGTCCTAATGGAGCAACGAGTTATGGGGGCGTTAATTCTTACAGTGCAGCGGTGGGTAGCGTTGTTGTTAAAGTGGGGCTTTCTATCGCATCTGCTGTACAAGGTTTTGTATATGGAGCTTATATGAAGCTTATGCCTGTTATTATTTCTTACGGGTTAGCGCTTGCACTCTTTATGACGCCATTTGCTTTCCTTATGGGTATTGCTGTGCCAATGCAAGCAAGTGCAGTATTGGTTGCACCTATTGTGGCTGTAGCGTTCCTTAAAACAGTTTCAATTGCACTTATCCTTATTGACCATGCATTTGTATCACTTATGTTTTGGGTTGAAGGTACCAATGTAGGTGATCCTGAACTTTATAAAGCTATGCTTGTTATGGCGCACTTAACGGCAAGTGTAAGTTTATTCTCCCTTGCTGGTATGCTTCTATTTGGCATGAAGGATTCAGGGTCGTTTGTTAAGCACCTTACAAGTATGGATAAAGCAGGACAGGTTTCCTTCCAAGAAGCTGTGGCTTATGGGGCAGCGCCAATTGTAGCAGCTAAAACAGCAGTATCCTTAGGTAAAGGAGCGCATGGCGCTACTGTTGGGTTGGCTGGTAGCCAAGCAGGTAAGGCGCAAGCAACAATGCTTATGAAAGACGGAAAAGAGATGAGTGATGCTCAAAGAGATCGACTCGCATCTGTTGCAACATCTACTGGTATTATGGGTGCTGTTCATAGTTTTACTGGTCAAAAAGCCCATGCTCAAGGTTTGCAAGCTGAAGCAGAGAAATCCGACGCCAAAGAAAAATACATGGATACGATGGCTGATAAATATACTGAGAAAGGTAAAAAACTCAGTGCTCTCAAAACCAGTGAAAAGCTTGCAGATCGTGATGTTGCAGTGTCAGATGCAAGTAATGTGATTCGTGGGCAACGTAGAGAAATTGGCCTTGCAGGACAAACTGAGCAAATTAAGAATAATGAGAAAACATTAGCAGCGCAAGAGCTCCGCCAAATGGGTGCAAGTTCTGCAACTAAGCCAAACTCAACAGGTCCTATGGGGTCTCATGCCGTGGATTCAGCTGAAACTGAGCTTGTATCGCAGGCGATTAAACAAGCTGAAGCTGAAGCAGGCGCAACTGCAGCAAGTATTAAGGCTGCTGGTGAAAAAGCAAGAGCAGCAATTCAGAATGTTTACAAAAACGGCATGAAGGATCAGGTGTTTGTTAGAGATACGAATACTGAAGCAGGCGCAGGATTTAATGCTACAAGGGCAGATATTGCAAGAAGTGTTCTTGGAGATAAAAAAGTTCAAGGCAACACAAAAACGGTTAATGGTATTGAGTATTACGTATCTGATGAGACCAAATCTAAGTCTAAAGGAATGGATGATGCTAGGGAGAAGCTTGTTCAAGATGCTTTAGAAAGTGCCTCTAAAAAAGGTAAAAAATCTTAATAAAAGTATAATTGGTTAAAATAAATGAAAAATAATAAGAATAATTGGTTTATTGATATGGGGCAGTTACCCAGCCGTAACTATTCTTGGACTTTGTTTGGAGTTAAGCAAATAGATAGTGTTGACTGCTCAGAAGGGGTTTATTTACCAGGTCACACATCAGCTTCCGATAAAACGTATCATTACGGAGCTAATTTTTACCAAACAGTTGCCTTAAGCCCTTTATATGCAAAAGATCTTTCAGGTCGTGTCATTTACTTGGGCTACGGCCCAGAGTTTAAAGCTAAAGATGAATGGCAGGGCAAGAGTCAGATATACTTTCCTCGCTTTTGTGGCAGTGCCAACGGTTTAGAATCAAATGTTGCTGAAAATCAAATTTTAACAACTTTCCGCGGCCTTGATGTTTCTTTGAAGCATGATGCGAGAGCAAGTAGCATTTCTGATGATAAAAGTGCTTTGCGCTATAAAAACCCTAACCTCTACCCGTATAAATTACGCTTAGATACTTTCTATATTGATGGTTGGAAGTTGCCTCAAACAGAGTATCTTTATGTGAAGTCAGAAGGGCTAACTCTTACAGAAGTAGAAAGCTCAGCAGCTGATTTCTTTAGTAAATGGGATGCTCGCGGTAATTTAAGTTACGAGCAATGGCATGAAAAACATGATGGTGAATCTTGGTATGAGGCCCTTTTTGAAAAAGGTGTAACTGTTATTCCAACCTTTGAAGCGCATAATGGCTATAACAAAGTAACAACTGACTTTGACCTTGAAGATTTTTGGCCTGGCAGAGCAGTAGAGGGCCTTCATAAAATTATTAGCACCGCTCCAAGTGATGCGCCTAAAGGAACCATTTTGGAAGTAAAGAGACCAGGCATTGCTATGTCTCGTCGTATTGAGCCTGCTCAAGTCATCGTGAGTGATGGAAGCGGTTATAAATCGTCTCATGTGAACGACCCAAAGCCTTACTTTCCAGATTTACGTTTGCCTCATACGCGTTGCGTAGCTGAGTGGGGATCTTGCCACTTGCCTACGCACCCAAGCCACTTTGAAGAGCCAGCTCTTTCTGGCTGGGATCATGTTACAGGCAAGTTTATGCAGCTTTCGGGTCCTTTATGGGATCCTCTTCATTATTACTACAAGAGCGTGGATGAGGTGGTGCGTGCCTTTAAGTCACCTGCTGAAAATAATTCAGAGACCATTTCTGTACCTGAACACATGAAGACAAAATTTTATCCAATAGAGGCTATGAGTGGTTATGACGTGATTGATGAAAGCGTTTACTTGGCTCGTAAGCAAAATGGTATTGCAATTAATTCAGCCATTCGTAGAAAACCACTTAATGAAGAATCCTGTACTTTAGGCTATCACCCTCTGCCAGTAGAACTTGAGTATGAACTCGATAATTGGTGGTTCCCAGAGCTTGCACCTAAGCACAGGCTTAAAGATATGAATCCTCCAGCAAGCTTAGTAAGAAGGTTGCTTCCTGTAATACGCTCTAATGTCTCTCCTAGCTATTATGCAAAGGAGGTTGAAGGACAGGCCTTATGGATTAGAGATACTGAAAACCTAAAAATTGCAACGGGTCGGCCGCTTGAAGATTACCCTTACCTTATTCGTTATCTTGGCGATGAAACAAATCTGGATAAAATTGCTGAGTGGTTCACACTTCATCTTGAGCATATTAGCGATGATATACTTGAAAGTTCTGCGCATCAGCTTTGGCCAAATGATAAGCCTGAGGAATTTGATAAAGTTTCCCCAGGGTTTTATACAGCACTCATGGATATGCGTTCTAAAGGTTTAGAGCTTATGAGGCTGAGGCATAGGCTTTATAGAGAGCAGCCAGGTTTATATTACGCTGCATTTTGGAGTATGATACCTATAGATAATCTTATTGCAGAGCTTAACTTTATGGAACAGCAAAACCGCCAGCAAGAGCAAGTGAGCAAGCAAAATACTGCTGAGCAACATTTACTTGATGGCAGTGATTTGAAGAGCTCTGAACTTGGTGGTGCGCTTGATGAGGATAGTCAGCTTTAAAAGCTCTTTCTTCTTGTTTTATAATCGCATAAAATAAATGCCTGAATAAAATAAGAAGAAGAGCAAAACGTATGCGTCCAGATGTACTTACAGAAAAAAGTTACCAGTCACATCAGACAGCACAACATGCGTATGATCCACTTCTGGCAAACTATTCAACGCTTACATCGCTTATAGAAAAGAGGTGTGAGCTTTCAAAAAATGCACCTTTCCTGATTTACAGAGATGGAGACACACGTAGAGAATGGTCTTACGGCGATTTTTATACTGAGGTTTTAAAGTACGCATACTTTATGCAAGAGCACCTTGGATTAAAATCAGGAGATCGTGTGGCTGTTGCTGCCCACAACCATGACCAAGCTGTTTTTACTGCTTTTGCTTGTTGGTTAATGGGATACGCTTATGTTCCGCTTAATATGACAGAAAGTGAAGAAAGGATTAACTTTGTTATTGAAAATTCTGAATGCAAAGCTCTTTTTGCATTAAAAGAATATACCGAAAAACTTGCTCATGTAAAAGACATGCTCCCCCGCATTCAGCATTTTATACAAATATCGGGAGCTAAGAGTTCTGGATGGGAAAGGTTTTCTGATAAAAAATATAAAAATGATTACAACCCCCTTGTAGATGTAAATCGCGAAACGGAAAGCCTTGTTGTATTTACATCAGGTACCACAGGAAAGCCTAAAGGCGTTGTGCTAGACCACGGCAATCTTCTTGCCGATGCTCATGCTATTGCGGAGTGGTTCAAGTTTGATGCCACTGATAGAGCCATGACAATTCTTCCTATTCATCATGTGAACGGCCTTATTTTGACCCTTTTGACGGTTTTTTATTCAGGAGGAAGCACGGTTCTTAATCGCAAATTCAGCGCGTCAAATTACTTTAATGTTTTGCAAGAGGAAAGGTGCACCTTTGGTAGTGTTGTTCCAACCATTCTTTCTTTTCTAGGAGAGACATATGAATCATTTAACAAACCAGAATCTTTAAAGGATTACTTTCTAATTTGCGGGGCAGGGCCGCTCACTGTTGAGCTTTCTCAACGCTTTATGGAAAAATTTGGAATTAAGATTCAGCATGGTTATGGCTTAAGTGAAACTGTTGTTTATAGCTGCTACTTACCTAAAGATTTATCAGAGAGTGAATATCAGGAAATGATGTATGAACATGGCTTTCCTTCAATCGGCTGTGCAATTGGTTGTAATGAAATGGCGATTCATGATGAGGAAGGCAATGCGCTTGCTGAAAATGAGCGCGGAGAAATTGTTATTCGTGGGCAAAATATTATGCAGGGGTATTTTAAACGTCCAGAAGCTAACGCAGAAGCTTTTGAGTTTGGATGGTTTAGAAGTGGTGATGAAGGATTTTATCTTACAGATAACAGAGGGCGCCAGTTCTTTTTTATTACGGGAAGGCTAAAAGAGCTAATCATTAGAGGAGGGGTGAACTATGCTCCACTTGAAATTGATGAGATTCTTTCTGGCATTAAAGGTGTACGTATTGGACTTGCTGTTGGTTTTGAAAATAACTTTTACGGAGAGGAAGTTGGCGCTTTTATTGTAAAAGAAGAGGGGGCAAGCATCAGTGCTGAAGATATTTTGAGTATTTGCTCTGAAAATATGCCACGAGGAAAATGTCCTAAAGTTGTTGTTTTTGGAAAAGAAGCGCCTGTTACTGCAACAGGAAAATATCAGCGTAATAAACTTAAACACCTATTTATAGATCATAAAGATACGCAGTTCACATAAAAAAACACCCCCAAAAAGGGGGTGTTTTAAATCGTTTTAGAGTCCTGCGACTTGCTTCAAGGCGTTACAAACGTCATCCTCAGTGGAATATTCGTTACTGGTATCGCCGCCTACGTTCGAAAAGTAGATGCCTTTAAATTTGCAAAAGAGCTCTTCATAGCCACTACTCTTATCGTACATAGCGTCATTGGTCATGCCCTGCATATTTTCAGGAAAAAGACCCCGCGGCCATTTGGTTGCACCAGACATGGTGCTGCCATCAGGCAACTGACGAATCTTAGGATCAAGCCAAATATGCTCCATCTCTTTTAAGCGCTGAGACATATAGCACCACTGAATGGAACCGTGTTCATCGCTGAAGTAGAGTACCACTTTAGGCGTAATATTGTATTTGCGAGGTAGCTCCTTTTTAAGGAACCATTCCCAGCGCGCACAATGATCATCACGGTTATATATGCCTGGGTCAAAAGGCAAAAGCCCTTTAAATTCACCGTTAATAAACCATCCACCGCTATCGTTGGTGCGGCTTGAAGGATGGAACGGATCTTTTTCCCCCATAGCATCAACAGTGCTAACATGTTGGCTAAATTCGCCGTTGGACGTCACGATAGACACGACGTGGGACGAACCCAAATCAGCCGCCTTACCAACAGCTTGCGCAAGGCGGCGTGCTGCTTGCTCAAACTCATTCATACTACCTGAGTTATCAAAGATGAACACAACATCTTGCGGGATTTGTGTCGGCTCTTTAGCGCGGGTCAAATCAGCACCAGGTTCCAGCATAAGCCGGACCAGCTTGTCCATGTTCCAGCGAGGTGCCTGCGTTGGCTCTTCAGGGTCACGGGCAATTAATGCCTGCAAAGATTGCATGAGCTTGCTAACAGCAATAGGGTCAGGTTCTTCATTGGAGATTTGGAACGTACCGGGAGGTGGTGTTTCTGGCTGTTCAAAGCCATATGAGAAGCCGTCATCGTCGTCTCCATCACTCTCACCAGGGTCGCCAGGACTGTCACCGTCGTCACCGTCGTCGCCGTCATCACCTTCGCCGTCACCTTCGCTGTCATCACCTTCGCCTTCATCGTCACCTTCGCCGTCGCCATCACCATCATCGCCTTCTTCCTCTCCCTCTTCTTGGGGTTGGCTGTCAGCATTGTCGGCCATATCATCGGCGTAAGATTCAGGATCCATCTCTTCAATTTCACCGTCATCAGGGTCCCCATCTTCTGGGTCTCCATCAGAGCTATCATCTTGAGATTGATCTTCCTGAGCTTGGTTGTCTTGTGATGCGTCATCAGATTGTTGGTCTGAAGGTTCTTTGCTTTGATCTTGTGAATCTGATGGGTCTTGGCTCTGAGAATCAGAGTCATTTTTTGAGTCACTATCCTGAGAATTATCAGAATCGTCACTCTCGCTTCCATCTTCTCCATCCTGATCACTTTCATCAGGATCACCGTCGCCATCTTCATCACTGTCATCGCCGTCATCATCACTATCAGAGTCATCGCTCTCTTGCGAATCCTCAGACTCATCATCCTCTCCCTCCGATTCATCATCGCTCTCTTGTGAGGCGGAGATCATTTTGGAGATAAAGGATTGACGCTCCTGTTTGATTTTTTCAATCAGCTCAGCAGCCTCAGGGTGACTTTGGCGAATGATCTCTGCTGTGCTCATGCGCTGGGCATACCTGTTTAGGGCTGCTTGCAGCTCTAAGCTATCAGCCTGATCCATAATGTTTTTCAAGTTTTCTTCATGAGATTCCAAAAGCCCTTCCCAATCTTCGGGAAGTTGCCCTTCAAGCCCCATGAGTTCAGCCATCATTTCCATCATGTGCTCAGGCGTGAGCTGGCCATATTCCTTATCAAAGGTGGCTTTAGATTTAGCGTTGGGATTGATGTAGTGTTTGATAAGAGCACGAAGCTCTTTAATACGCTGTTCTACCTCAGGGGGTAGATCATTATTATTGCCAGACATGGCATACTCCTTTGTGAATAAGAGAACACATAGAAAGATGCCAAGATTGGCACACGAGATATTAATGTTTGCTTGAGACATTTGCATAAAAAAAAGGATGGTCGCACGCGACCACCCTTCTTTAAATCGAAACCTACTGTCCAACGTCTCTTTGCAGGCCAACAGTAGGGTGCAACACTCTTAACCGTAAGACTTTCGTCCTAGAGGGCCAGATAATATTGCGACAGGGCCTTAATACGGCGGCTTTCACCGCACTCCACAGGCACCGCTCGTTGAGGGCGGTACGACTGCAGGGTCCAGGTGTGGCTCTTAGCCACAATTATTATTATTCATACGATGCAGGACGGCACCGGATGCTTGGGGGGAGGCATACCGTAGCAAGCTACGAGGAACTCCCGCCCAAATCTCGTGATACCCAGTCTTACTTTCCGTAAGTCAGGGTATAATCCTCTCCTTCTATGGCACGAAGAATAGCTTTCAGGAAGCCAGGCCCGGCGCCACGAACATCGCCCAGCGTTTTAGCTGCGCGAGATTGTTCTTCTTGGCGTTGAACCAGACCATTCACATAGAGCTGTGTCAGAACTTTCTTAAACAACTCACTGCGATAGATCTTTTTATCTGGGCTTGAGCGAGATTGCTCAATATGTACCAGATATTTGGCAACCAACATGAAGTCTTGAACCATACGGCTCACTTCGGGATATGAAGGTTTTTTTGTGATACCTGGATCACCGCGAAGGCCGCTAGCGGCTTTCACGATGCGCTTCAGCTCTTGCTGTACGCGTGTTTCCAGATGTCGAACCTGCACATTGCCCATAAAGGCTTCAGGTGTTTTAAGTAGAGCTTTGAACTTGGCTTCATCAGCAGCAGTCACCTCTTGCGGGGCGCCGTGCTGCTTTGACAAAATTTCAAGTTCTTTTTGGGGGCTAGGATAGCCCGCATAAACCACACGAAAACGACGCATTGTCGCATCATAAAGGTCACGCTCTTTGTTTTTGGCAGCCAGAATCAGCAGATTGTCACGACGAGCGTGTACAATTTGGCTGAACGGGCCATTTGAGGTTACGGCTTCACCATCTTCATCCATAATTTTACCAGACAGCGGAATTTCGCCATCTTGCAGAATTGTCAGAAGGGCAGTTTGTACAGAAAAGCGGTTCTTTTCCGCCTCGTCAAACAGCAGAACAGTGAATTTTTCATGGGAGCTCAAAAAAGCTTCCAGAAGTTTACCGAGAGTATAAATATGCTCCTCTCGAATCGTCACTTGAACTGTATTGCCGGATTCATCTGTTGTGGTTAAAGTTTGGCCAGCCATGGCTTTTGCAACTTCTACAGGGTTAATACCCCGCACAAGTTCGGTGTGGTCGGCGTCTGGGTTACCAAGGTGCACCAGAAAGCGGCCATCAAAAGCGTTGGCAATGGCTTTTGCGAAGAACGATTTGCCTGTACCAGGGTCACCATCCAGGATCATGCCCTGAATATTGCCCTTAAACGGGTTTTTCTCGTTCTCTTCAATTTGCATCATCGTAATGTGGCCAGTGGCCATCAGTACGGGATCAATGTTTTCGTATCCACCATAAGCTCGCAGCATGTCAGCAAATTGTGCATGACTGGCGAGGATCGGTGAATAGCGCATACCCCGTTTAGGGGGGCTCGGCTGCGTGGACATGTACCCACCTCCGTGAAAAAAGGAAATAATCAGATTTGTTTATGAGGCATATACTGCCTGATGAAATGAGGGGACGCAAATAAAAAATACAATTTTTGTATGCATAATCAAAGGTTTATACGCCTTTATGTATACAATCTATTCTAGAGTAATGGAATTAAACAATTTTTTGGGAAATTTTTCCTAAAATAGATTGACCGTTTAGTAGCATGTTAATTTGTACAAGATCATTTTTTTGAAGCCAAGGTGTTTGAGCAAATCCATTTTCAATAACCTCAAGCATGCGTTTTTCAGCAATACAACTACTACCAACATTTTTGCCAACATTTGCAATGGTTCCGCTCCCAATAACTGTTCCAGCTTCAAGGGGCCGTGTTTGAGAAGCATGAGCAATAAGGTCTGCAAAGGTAAATGTCATATCTTCGCTTACCATTGGGTTTCCAAACGTATTGCCGTTTAGCGTTGTTGTAAGAGGGAGGGTAATGGTGCCGTCTCTCCAGTGCTCTGCAAGTTCATCGGGGGTGATGGCAACAAGGCTCATGCTGCAAGGTGGCTTGCTATTTATAAATCCAAACCCTTTGGAGAGTTCTGGCTTTGTAAGGCCTCTTAAGGTTGTGTCATTAATAAGGGTAATAAGTTTAACGTGGTTTAGTGCGTCTTTTTTTGAGGTCCCCTCCGGAACGTTATCAAGAATAACAGCAACCTCAGCTTCAAAATCAAGTCCGTCTGCTTCTGGGCGCGCTGAAATAGAAGCATGAGCCGGATTAAAGGAGCTATGCCCTTGATACATAAGTGGGTCTGTCCAAAAGCTTTCTGGAAGCTTTGCGCCCCGAGCTTTGCGCACAAGCTCTACATGCTTGACGTAAGCACTGCCATCAAGCCAGCCGTAAGAACGCGGGAGAGGCGCATCGCAAAGTTCAGCTTTTAGAGGTTTACCTGAAATTTCGCCGGAGTTGAGTTGATGGCTAAGTTTTTCTAGCTTTGGTGAGAGCGTTTCCCAGTCATCTAGAGCTTGCTGCATGGTCTCACAAATAGGAGAGGCTTCAATGTATTGTGTCAGCTCCTTATTGGTAATAATGAGTTTTCCATCTCGGCCGTGTTTAAGGCTTGCAAGCTTCATAAGAGTTATCTTTCTTTATAATCCAGCTTAAATATTAACACAAAAAAAGAGGATGCCGCATGGACATCCTCTTTAGTAAATCGATTATTTTTTGTCTTGTTCTTCTCGTTCAATGGATTCAAACAGGGCTTGGAAGTTACCTTCGCCAAATCCATCATCGCCTTTGCGCTGAATGAATTCGAAGAAAGCGGGGCCGAATGGTTTTTCGCCATTTGCACCTTGCTCTTCCTTGCTGAATATTTGCAGAAGTAGACGGCCATCGTCGCTACCATCAAGCAAAATACCACGTTTACGCAGCTCTTCTGCGTCTTCACCGTGATCGCCAAGGCGCTCGCCCAGCATGTCGTAGTAAGCACTCGGAGGTGATGGCATCAAATCAACACCACCAGAACGAAGACTGTCCACAACGGTGTAGATATCATCACAACCAAAGGCAAAATGTTGCATGCCTTCTGTTTGTTTCATCTCACGGAGGTAACGATCAATTTGACCCGCTTTAGCACCGGTGTCTTTATCTTCATTGATTGGGATTGCCATACGCGGACAAGGTGCGCTCATGGCACGGCTATTGAGGCCTGTGTATTCGCCTTTAATATCAAAGTAACGAATTTGACGGAAACCAAAGATGCTTTCATAGAATTCAGCCCAGTGGTCCATGCGCCCTTTGAGCACATTGTTTGTAATGTGGTCAAGGTAAGTGAGGCCAAGGCCTTTTGGTTTGCGTATATCTGTGAGCCAGTCAAAGTCACGGCAATATTCCCCATCAACTTCGCCCCAGTTTTCTACAAAGTAAATGGCTGTGCCGCCAATGCCTTCAATGGCAGGGAGATTGAGGGTTTTACTACCTGTGAACTCTTTAGCACCACGGGAGATTGCAAGCGCAAGAGCATCAGCCGCGTTGTTTACGCGAAAGCCCATAGCAGTTGCACAGGGACCGCACTTTGCGGCGTGATCCATGGCAGCGCTGTTAGGCGTGGTGTTGATGAAAAAAGTAATGTCACCTTGGCGGTACATATCCGCGTTTGCGTTTTTATGGCTTGCCACCTTGGTGAAACCCATCCGTTTAAACATGTCGATCATATTTGCAGGATTGGGGCTTGAGAATTCAACGAAATCAAAACCAGAAAGACCAAAAGGGTTTGGGAATGCTGTTTGAGTCATGGGAACTTCTCCTATTCTTATTTAAAGAACGGCGATCTATTTTCGCCAAACGGTCATCAGATTTAATTGTTGCTTGTCACGTTATATGATTTTCCATGTTCTGGCAATTGGCTTGCTTCTTTTTAAGATTCTTCGCACAATGGATGCAGGATGTACCCGGCAAAAAGAAAGTAATCTCTATGAAAATTAATCAATAGCTCGATACGCTCAAAAACACAGGTAGGATTCAAAAAGAAGCGATTGAGAATGGCTTCCGCTGGAAGAGCATTGACGGTGTGTTTGATAAAATTAAAGAAGAGCTAGCTGAAGTGGAAGAGGCTGTTCTGTCTGGTGATAGAGAGCATGCCCTAGAAGAAGCAGGGGACCTTATGTTTAGTGTTGCAATTCTTGGATATTACCTTGAAGCTTGCCCTTCTGAGATTATGCAGTCTGCCAATGAGAAATATGTACGCAGATATACAGCAATGGAAAAGGCTTGCAGGGAGGCAGGAGAGGATTTTTCTACGCTAGGCCTAGAACGCCGTATGCATTACTGGCAAATGGTTAAGTTAGCAGAAAAGTCTTAGATTAAATTTTCAATCATTGCGCCAATGTCTCTGTCTGATACGCGGCCATTGGCGGCTTCAATCATGAACAGATCATATAGGCGGGCAAGCTGGTCTTTATCGAGATTAAAGCCCATGCTTTCTGCTTTTTTACGCAGGCCTTCACGGCCAGATGTGACGCCAAGGGTCAGGCCTTCATGTTGGCCAACGCTTTCTGGCGTCATTATTTCATAAGTGTTACGGTTTTTGCTCATGCCATTTTGGTGGATACCACTCTCATGGGCAAAGGCGTTTTCGCCAACAATGGCTTTATTCTTTTGTACGTGAAGCCCTGTTTTTTCTGCAATGAAGTTTGAGGCCTCCATGAACTTTTCAGTTTTAATGTTGTTTGTAAACGGATAGCGATTATTGCGCGTACGCATAGCCATAACAAGTTCTTCCATTGCAGCATTTCCTGCGCGCTCCCCAAGGCCGTTAATGGTACATTCTATTTGGCGAGCGCCAGCAAGGGCGCCGCTAAGGCTGTTGGCAACGGCAAGGCCAAGATCATTATGGCAATGCATAGAGAAGACAGCTTTGTCTGCGTTAGGAACAGTCATTGCCATATCTATCAGCTCTGCCATTTCATCTGGCGTGCTGTAACCCACAGTATCGGGAAGGTTGACGGTAGAAGCCCCTGCATCAATAACAGCTTCAATTACGTGTTTGGCAAAATCATGTTCTGTACGGGTAAAATCTTCCAATGAAAATTGAATGTCATCTGTGTATTTTGTCGCGTGCTTCACTGCTTTAATAGAAGCATCTAAAACATCCTCTGGTGACATGCGCAGTTTGTGCTCCATGTGTAGAGGGCTTGTTGAAATAAAGGTGTGAATACGGCCACGCCTTGCGCCCTGAAGTGCTTTACCAGCAGCGTCAATATCTTGTTCATTTGACCTCGCGAGGGAACATATCGTGCTATCAAGGCCTTTTTGGGCTAGCGTTGCGATGGTGTTAAAATCAAGCTTGGAAGCAATGGCGAATCCCGCTTCAATAACATCCACGCCCATGTCATTTAAAAGAAGGCCAAAAGCCACGCGGTCTGCATGAGAGACAGGATTGATATGAGGAGACTGAAGACCATCACGCAGTGTTGTATCAAAAATAATCACGCTTTGGTTCATGGGGAGTCTCCTATTCTGCTGTATTTATTGTGTTGCTTTGTTAGCTTGCGTTTTTCTGCATGGCAAGAATTTGATCAAGGGCTTGCAGAATTTGGCTACCCATATCCGTTGTAGAAACTTCTACGCAACCTTCTTCCATGATGTCAGCTGTACGTACGCCGCTGGCAAGCACAAATTGAACCGCACTTACAACAAGGCGCGCTGTTGTGATGTCACCAAGGCTATGTTTAAGAAACATGCTGAGGCTTAAAATGGCTGCCGTTGGGTTGGCCATATTTTTACCTGCAATATCTGGCGCGCTGCCATGTACAGGTTCAAAAACGCCTTTTGCAAAGCCTGATTCATCTCTTAGGCCAAGACTTGCAGATGGCAGCATGCCAATAGAGCCTGTAAGAGACGCTGAAAGGTCTGAGAGAATATCGCCAAACATGTTTTCAGTCAGGATAATATCAAATTGAGTCGGTTCCATAACCAGTTGCATTGCCGCATTATCCACATACATGTGAGTCAGCTCTACATCTGGATAATCTTCAGCGACCTCATTTACAACTTTACGCCAAAGCACCATGCTTTCAAGCACGTTTGCTTTATCAACAGAGCAAATGCGGCGGTTTCCTTTACGGGACGTTTCAAACGCAAATTTTGCAATGCGTCTAATTTCTTCTTCGTTATATCTTAAAGTATTAAAGCCTTCGCGCGCACCCTCTTTATCTGTGAGGCCGCGTGGTTCTCCAAAGTAAAGGCCGCCAGTGAGCTCGCGGATAATAAGAACGTCCACGCCGCTGGCATAGGCCGCTTTAAGGGCAGATGCTTCTTGCAAGCAATCAAATACAAAGGCAGGTCGCAGGTTTGCGAAAAGGTTAAGGTCTTGTCTGAGGTTTAAAAGGCCTTGTTCTGGACGGTTTGAAAAATCAACATCTGTCCACTTAGGGCCGCCAACAGCGCCAAGAAAAATGGCATCTGCTACCTTGGCTTTTTTTTGCGTGGAGTTTGGATATGGTGTGCCTTCGGCGTCAATTGCTGCACCGCCAACTAGGCCTTCATCCGTTGAAAATGTATAAGTGGTATTATCGTTGAGCCAGCTAATAACTTTTTTAACTTCAGCATTAACTTCAGGGCCGATGCCATCACCGTCTAAAAAGAGTAAAGAGTATGTTTGTTTTTCCACGCCATTCTTACCTTATGTTATTTGCAGACGGGCTTATTTTAGCGTTTTGATCCTTTAAAGCCAAGGCTTTTCGGCAGCTTGCTTTTTCTCATAGGCTTGTATTGAGTCTTCATGGGACTCTGTACGTTTAATATCATCAAGGCCAAGCAAGAGGCGCTCTTTACGCTCTGGTTCAATTTCAAAAAGCCAAGAATCTGTTTTGGTTGAGAGTTTTTGATTTTTAAGGTCAACGCAGAGCGGGCTTCCGTCTGATGTTTGGTTATAAATTTCTTGCAAAGTCGCTTCTGGAAGGTCAACCAGGAGCAGTCCGTTTTTACTGCTGTTATTAAAGAAAATATCCGCAAAACTTTCAGCGAGGATGCATTCTATGCCTTGGTCAAGAATTGCCCAAGGTGCATGTTCGCGAGAGCTACCACAGCCAAAATTTTTACTAGAGAGTAAAATTTGGGCCTTATCATAAGGGGGTTGGTTTAAAACAAAATCAGGATTATCTGACCCATCAGCAAGATAACGCATGTCATGAAAAGCATGAATGCCAAGGCCTGTGCGCTTTATGGTTTTTAAAAACTGTTTGGGAATGATGATATCGGTATCGATATTATCAAGCGCAAGGGCCGCAACAGGGCTTGTGAGTGATGTAAAAGCTTTCATGTGAAGTATTGTATCAAAAAAGAGCGCCCATATGGGCACTCTTTTTAAATTCGCTTAATCTGGAATGATGATTTGTGTCATTTTCACGCCTTGGTATGGAGGGGGAGCGCTGGTTTTTTCGCCAGGCGCTAGCTCCCCAGTACAAATCATTTCTTCAAGGGCATCTATGGATATAATAGGGTCATACTCATGTAGCTGAATCAGATCTAGTGTGCCCATACCAATATAGCAAAAGTACACATAAGGGCAGGTATAAACAACTGCTGGTGCGGGGGTGTACATTTGGTTTGCGTATCTGTTGATGCGCGCAGCTTCCAGATGGAGGGAAAGGTTTAGCTTAAAAAGGTTTTCAACTTTATAGAGGCCAAATTGATAAACTCCGAGAGAGTGCGGCAGGAAGTTTGCGGAGTTAATCATGTTTTGAATAACCGCACGTGTGTAAGTATCTATAACTGTCATGGGGAGAAGCTCCCTATAAGAAATGGTAAGAACAGATAAATATGGCTTTACGGTAAATGGGGGCAGGCCGTTCGTCAAGCAGTCTTTGGTTTTGGACAGTGCCTGAGGCGAATGAGCAATGCAGCAATGCTGATGGTTGTGCTTATGAATGTGCTAAGCGCTGCGCCCCATGCGCCATATTTAGGAATGAGGGCAATGTTCAAAATAATATTGAGAAGCGAGGCAAAAAAGATGGTTTTTCCAATGGCGCGGGTTTGCCCAAGATGCAGGTAAAATGGAGAAATATAGTGAATGGTGCAATAAAGCGCAGCGCTAATGGACATAATAGGCACAAGAGTGAAAGCAACGTTATAGCTTTCAGGAATCCATGGTGCAAAAATAAATGGTGCGGCATATCCATATCCCAGTGCTGCAAGGCACATAAGCGTAGCCATGGTAAAAACAAGGCGAAGAGGCTTTTGATAGGACTTTGTTTTGTGCTCGTTTAAGTATTTCATGCACCAGGGTCTCCATGCATGATTAAGAGAAATACCAGCCAACAAAAGCACAGAAGAAATTTGGTAGGCAAGCGTGTAAAATCCAACATCTTTAACACCGATAAAATATTCAATAAGTATGCGGTCTGATGTGATCATAAGGGTTGTACCAAGCATAAAGGGAACCATAGGCAGAGAAAAACTGAGAGCATGTTTGAGGCGTGCCTTTATATGTGCCTTATGAATCACGAATGTAAGTTCGCCTTGTTTGCGTAACCAGAAAAGAGCAAAAAGGGTGAGTGTTGTTTGTACGGTGGCTTGGCAAATTAGAAAAATATCCCAGCTTGCCGCGGCATACGTATAAAGCATGACAAGTACTGCGCCATATATAAGGGCGTTTTGTATAATGCCTGCAAGCCCTACAGAAAAAGCCTTTTGATGAAACTGCTGAACGGTAGTGTAAATGAACCAAAGCGCAAGCATGGTTCCGCTTAAAATCATCAAACTGAGATGCTGTGTTTCTAGGTTTTGTGTCCATGGCAAAATAGGTTTTAAAGCCAACATTGCAACAAACAAAAAGAGGCCTGCGCCTGCCATAAGCCCTGCCATCATACCATGAGAGACAGCGCGACCTTTTACGGTGTGCTCATGGAATTCTTTTGCAATTAAATGGGTGAGACCCAGTTGTAATACTTGAGAGAGCAGCGAAACGATTGCAAGGGCAAGGCCCATGTACCCGTACTCTTCTGGCGTAAAAAAGCGTGTGATAATAGGAATACTTAAAAGCGGAATAACAGCGCCAAGGCTATTGAGAATACCGTAAGTTAAAAACTGATGCACAACTTTATGCTGGAGCGTTTGTTTAATGCGTTTCATGTGGGCTAAACTTCTGATTCCATCTTTAAAATATTTTGCGCCATCTGTTCAATGCTCAAAGTGCTATCTGCATAGCTTGTAATGTTGGAAAACATTTCTGCTTTAATAGGCTTTTTCAGTAAGGCTTCTAGCTTATCATGCATAGCTTTTTTTGAGTAAGGGGAAATTTGCCAGCCTGTAACCCCCTCTTTAACGTAATCAATTTCCGGGTGGTGGTACGGACCTGTTTCTGAATCCTTATAGCAAAGCACAGGAAGGCCGTATGCAAGTGCATGATTAACGCCAAGCCCAACAGCGCCAAGGGTGATGTAAATGTCAGCATCATTATAATGCTGTGCAATTTTTTCTTCTTCATATATAGCACCAGCAATATTCAGGCCTTGCACGCCTGTAGCTTCTTTTGAAATTACATCTAGAAGCGGGCCACCTCCAATAATTGTCAGTGTGAGATCTGGAGTGTTTTGTTTGAGCTCTTTAAATAGCTCAATGAGCTCAGGTACTTTTTTGTCATCCGTTAATCTTCCAACAAAAAGAAGGTTTTTTGCCATGCGCTCACATGGCGCTTTACGCAGCTTTTGCGCAGTTGAAATATCAATGGTGTTTCCGGCTATAAAGATGGGTGTTTTAAGGTTGTAGCTCTCAAGGCAGGCTTTATCTGATTTGGTATAGCATAGGTATCCGTCAACGCTGTTAATAAGCCAAGTTTTAACTGCCTTTGCAAGTTTAGATTTTATCCCAGATTTATTTGCGACAAGGGCGCCATGTCCCCAAAATATGATTTTAGTATCTCTGTTTTTTTTGAATCTGCTCCATAGCGCAGCAAGCCATGTGCTTGTCATGGTGGAGCCGGCTTCCATGATGATTATTTCAGGCTGGTTCTTTTTTAAAATTTTAAAGAAGGGAACATGGCACAGGTAAGGGTTGCACTTTTGAGGAAACCAAAATTTTATGAAAACTTGGAAAGGGTGGGGCGCCGTCTGTGTATGGAGCGCGGATATTTCGCTTGGGAAATTGCTTGCAGAAATGACTGCCCAGCCATGTTTGCTGAGCTCACTAAAAAGAGGCACCCTGTAGTGGGCAACGGTTCTTTGTAAGATCAGTTTTGTTTGGTGAGGCTGCGGGGCCATTTTTTTTATCAATTTTTATTTGAATTGCTGACACCATACAAGATGTCATGACGCAAATGCAACATATCAGGTTGTGAAGCACCTATTTTAGTGTGATGAAGGTGATGGGAGTGTACATCTATTTTATTGTTTTATGATACATTTTAGGAGTGCCCTATAAAGAGGGGTTACGGTTTAAGGCGGATACGCATGACAAAAAAAAATAAAACAGCAGATTTGCCCTGGCTTCAGGACGCAAGTCATTTTGAGTTTGATGTAGATTACTGCGAAAAAGCAGTTGATCGTATTTCGCGTATCAGAAAGCGTCTCGGTATTAATATTCAAGTTCATACCACGCAAGAAGACACGATGCAAAATGGCCAAATTTTCCTCTTTAATCACTTTGCCCGTTTTGAAACTTTAATTCCCCCATACATTTTGATGAAGGAGACAGGCGCGCTGACAAGAAGCGTAGCTGATGTTTCGCTCTTTCAATCTAGCGAGCGTTTGCGTACGGCTATGTCAAAGGTTGGGGCAGTTCCCAATCGCCTTGAAGGTCTTTTGCCGTTTATGGCCGCTGAAATTTTGCGTGGGCGTAAAGTTGTTCTTTTCCCTGAGGGTGGCATGATTAAAGATCGCCGTGTTATGGATGATGAGGGGGAGTTTGGTATCTTCTCTGGGTTCCATCAGGTGCATAGAAAGCATCATAGAGGGGCAGCTGTGCTTGCGCTTATGCTTGAGATTTTTAAGAGACGTATTATTGATGTTTATGATGCTGGCGATGAACGCCGTATTGAGCATTGGAGAAAGTCTCTTGGGCTTGCAAGTGTTGCAGAGATGATGGAGCAGGCACGCAAGCCAACGCTTATTGTGCCAAGTAATATTACGTTTTATCCGATTCGTGTTGATGACAATATTTTAAGTACTGCTGCAAGCTGGCTTGCGCGGAGCATGCCAGATAGCGTTAAAGAGGAAATGGTCATTGAGGGGAATCTTCTTCTTAAGGATACGGATATGGATATTCGTATGGGTACACCATTCCAGCCTTCTTTGAGCTGGGGGTTCTGGAAGACATTCCTATTAAACCGTTACTTTGAACAAATTAATTCCTTGGATGATCTTTTTGGGTTGAAGGATTCTGGTGGCCGTATGTTTGAGCGTGTGCTGGTTGGTGCCTTAGAGAGAGAAACAAATCGTGTCCGCGATCAGTATATGGAAGACATATATGAAAATATAACCGTGAATGTTGCGCATCTCGCATCTGTTGTTCTTAAAAACCTTTACGATACTGGAGAGCAGGGCTTTAGACGTTCAGATGTCGCAAAAACTGTTTATCTTGCTGCTAAATCTTTGCAGAGTGCTGTGGGTGTGCATTTGCACCGCTCTCTTGTTTGGCCTGATCGATACCGCTGGCTAGCAGACGGAGAGGCAGAGGATCTTAAGGTGTTCCTTGATACAGCTGTAAAGGCAGGACTAATTGAAAACAATGAAGATGACTATATCTTTACAGATAAATTCTCAGAGGAATTTGTTAAAGCAAGTGTAAGGCTCGAACATCCTATTCAGGTTTATTATAATGAGGTCATGCCTCTTGTGAAGGTGACAAAAGCTATTGAAAAAGCAATGAGTGACTTTGTTGTTGATGATGAACGCCAATGGGCAAGCCACCTTATGGATGATGAAGAACATGCTTTCCAATGGAACCGCAGACACTTTAAAAAATCTCGTTATCTTGAAATAAACGCACGTGAAGAAGCAACGAAAAGTGGCGCGCCATACCTTTGGGTTCACCCTAAGCGTAAAAGCAAAATGGGTGTGCTACTGGTTCATGGGTTTTTATCTTCTCCTGCAGAACTTAAAGATTTCGGTAGGGACTTGCACGATAAGGGGTTTGAGGTTCTTGGTATGCGTTTACCAGGGCATGGCACATCCCCATGGGACCTTATGGCGCGCAGCCGAGAAGACTGGATTAAGTCTGTGCGTAGAAACTACCGTATTCTTAAAGCGCATGTTGAGCATGTCGTTGTTGTTGGGTTCTCAACCGGTGGACTGCTTGCGCTGGAACTTGCCGCAGAGCAGCCAGAAGGGCTTGCTGGTGTTATTCCTGTATGTGCGCCGCTTTCTGTACACGATAAAAACATGGCCGTTGTACCTATGGTAAATACCGTAAATGCTTTTTCGAGCTGGTTTACAGGTGGGGACGGCGTTGTTCCGTTTTACCCATCAAAACCAGAAAATAAAGATATCAACTATAGAAGCATGCCAGTAAAAGCCATTAATGAATTTAGGGACCTTATGCATGATGCACCGGAGTTTATTCAAAAAGTAACTGCGCCTCTGCATGTGTTTCAGGCAAATAATGACCCTGTAACCAAGGCGGAGAGTGCGGAGAAGATTCTGAAAATGTCTCCATCAGAAACAAAAGAGTTTCACCCTGTTGTGGCAGATAGGCACACAATTTTAACGCATAATAACGATAAAGTTTGGGATAGAATTGCCAGTATTATTGCAGGGCTTTTAGATGAGAGGGGGGGTAAGAAAAGTGGATAAACATATCTGGGAGTCTTCTTACCCTGAAGGTATTGAGTGGAACTTCAAGCCTCCTCATTTGCCTGTGTATGATTTATTAAAGCAAGCTGCACGCAAGCATCCTAAACGTGTTGCTCTTGATTTTTTAGGAAAAAAAATGACCTATGAAACGCTCTGGAAAGAGGTTTCAAATTTTGCAAGTGGCCTGCAAAGAAGAGGCATCAAGCCGGGAGATAAAATAGGCATTTGTCTGCCGAATTCTTTTCATTACGTTATTGGCTATTATGGTGTTCTCTTAGCGGGCGGAACGGTTGTTAATTTTAACCCGCTTTATACAGAGGCAGAGCTTAGCACCCTTGTAAGGGACAGCGGTGTGCGTTTGATGATTACTTCAGACATTAAGCATGTATATAATAAAGTTTATGCGGCTTTAAATAACTCGGATATGTGCAGTATTGTTGTTGCGCCATTTTCCGCCAATTTACCTTTGGTTAAAAAAGCTCTCTTTAATATTGTGAAGCCAGAAAAACTTGCAAGCCTTCCTGAGGGGAATACTGTATTGCCTTGGGCAAAAGTATCCTCTTTAGATGCAGATCCTGACCCAGTGGAAGTACAGCCAGATACTGACATTGCACTTTACCAATATACGGGTGGAACGACAGGGCTCCCTAAGGCTGCAATGCTAACGCACACAAACCTAATGAGTAATGTGGAGCAAGCTAATATCTGGCGTGAAGGTGCAGAGCGCGTTTCAGAGCATGATAGATTTTTTGCAGTAATTCCATTTTTCCATGTTTTTGCAATGACAGCCCTCATGAACCTTTGTATGCGTCGGGGCGGCACTTTATTTATGCACCCTAAGTTTGATGTGAAGCAAACTTTAAAGGGTATTCAAAAGCATAAACCAACAATGTTTGCAGGTGTGCCTGCGCTTTATAATGCTCTGCTAAATTATAAGCATATTGGTCGATATAATCTTAAAAGTATTGAGTTTTGTATTTCTGGCGGCGCTGCGCTTCCAGCTGAAGTGCGAGACGAGTTTATTAAGAAAACAGGTGCTAATATGGTAGAAGGTTACGGTTTAAGCGAAACTTCTCCCGTGGCGTGCTGCAATCCTGCAAGAGGGCTTAATAAAGCGGGCTCTATAGGTCTGCCGCTTCCAGGAACTGAAATCTCTATCCGCTCTCTAGAAGATAGAAAAGATACTTGCGGAATTGGAGAAGATGGCGAAGTGGCCATTCGAGGGCCGCAAGTCATGAAAGGTTATGCAGGCCGGCCTAAAGAAACAAAAGATACATTTTACAAAAACTGGTTCCTTACTGGTGATGTTGGCCATATGGATGAAGATGGCTACGTCTTTATAACAGACCGTCTTAAAGAAATGATTAATGTTTCAGGCTTTAAAGTATATCCGCGCCATATTGAGGAAGCTCTTTATAGCCATAGCGCTGTTATGGAAGCTGCTGTTATTGGTGTTCCTCATCCTAAAAAAGGTGAAGTGCCTAAAGCATTTGTTGCACTTAAAGCTGGGGAAAGTGTTACAGCAGAAGAGTTGAAAAAATATGCGGCTGCCCATCTAAACCCGTATGAAAAAATTGCTGAAATTGAGTTTCGTGAAGAGCTTCCCAAAACACTTATTGGAAAGCTTCTTAAAAAAGAACTTGTACAAGACGAAAAACAAAATCAAAAACGCCAAAAGAATATGAAAAAGAAAAGGATATCCCGTTCATGACATCTGTTGTAATTGCTGAATACGTACGTTCACCATATACCCTTGCTTATAAGGGGGCGCTTAAATCTGTGCGCGCTGATGAACTTGCTGCGCAAACTGTGCAGGGGCTTATAAAAAAAAGCGGCGTAGATCCTAAAAAGATTGAAGACCTTATTCTTGGGTGCGCCTTCCCAGAAGGGGAGCAAGGCTTTAACCTAGCCAGGCTTGTTGTGCTTCATGCAGGGCTTCCTGAAAGTATTGGCGGTACAACAGTAAACCGCTTTTGTGGCTCTTCTATGCAGGCGATTCATATGGCGGCAGGTAATATACGCATGGGCGCAGGAGATGCCTTTATTTGCGCTGGCGTAGAATCTATGAGCCGTGTGCCGATGACAGGTTTTAACCCAATGCCTAATCCTGACTTGTATAAAAAGAACCCTGGCGCTTACATGGGCATGGGGGAAACAGCTGAAAATCTTGCGAAAAAGTATAAAATTAGCCGTGAGAAACAAGATGAATTTGCAGTGTTAAGCCAAGATAAGGCTGCCGCAGCGATTAAGAAAAAAGCATTTCAAGATGAAATTATTCCGATTCAAACCCGTTATGGCATTGTTAAAGAAGATGGCTGCCCGCGACCGGGAACAGATGCAGAGTCTCTTGCCGGCCTTAAGCCAGCCTTTGATGAAAATGGCAGCGTAACAGCAGGGACAGCTTCTCCGCTAACAGATGGTGCAAGTGCGGTTCTTGTTTGTAGTGCAGAATTTGCAAAGAAGAATAAGTTGAAGCCTATTGCAGAAATTAAGTCATTTGCGATTAGTGGTTGCGACCCTAAAATTATGGGCATTGGCCCAGTGGAATCTAGCAAAAAGGCACTTAAACGCGCAGGCTTAAAGATGAGCGATATAGACATTATTGAACTCAATGAAGCGTTTGCCTCTCAGTCCCTTTCTGTTATTCACGACCTAAAGCTAAAAGACTCAATGGATAAAATTAACCTTGATGGCGGAGCCATTGCTTTGGGGCATCCGCTGGGTTCAACAGGGGCTCGCATTACTGGTAAGCTTGCAAGCCTGTTGCAGCGTGAAGGTAAAAAATACGGCCTAGCAACCCAGTGTATAGGTGGCGGACAAGGTATTGCAACGGTACTGGAGGCGCTATAAGCATGGCTGAAATTAAAAAAGTTGCTGTCATTGGTGCTGGTGTTATGGGGGCAGGGATTGCCGCTCAGGCAGCCAATGCTGGCGTAGAGGTTTTGCTTTTTGATATTGTACCAAAGGGTGAAAAGAAGGATCGCAGTACAGTTGCAAAATCTGCAATTGCAAAATTGCTTAAAACAAAACCTGCGCCATTGATGCACAAGTCATTTGCAAAGCGCATTACGCCTTGTAATTTAGAAGATGATTTAGAGAGCCTTAAAGGCTGTGACTGGGTAGTTGAGGCCATTATTGAAAACTTGGATATTAAGCGCAGTCTTTATAAAACAGTTTTTAAATATGTAAAACGTACCGCGCTTGTGAGCTCCAACACGTCGACGATACCACTTGCTGATTTAACGGCAGAGCTTACCGCAGCGCAGAAAAAGAAATTTGCGATTACGCACTTCTTTAACCCGCCGCGTTATATGCGCCTGCTTGAGATTGTATCTTCTGATGATGCAGATAAAAACTTACTAAAAACCATTACAGATTTTACAGATATGCATATGGGTAAAACCAACGTGAATGCTAAAGATACACCTGGTTTTATTGGTAATCGCATTGGTATTTATTGGCTTCATGCGGCTGTGGTAAAAGCCATTGAGCACGGCATTGATGTGGAAAGTGCTGACGCTGTGCTTGGGCGCAGTTTTGGTTTCCCAAGAACAGGTGTATTTGGCCTTCTTGATCTTGTAGGCCTTGATCTTATGCCGCATATTTTAAGCAGTATGCAAGGCTCTCTTAAAAAGAATGACCCTTTTAATGCTCTTGGTGATGCACCTGAATTTTTGTCAGAGATGATTGCTGATGGATACACGGGCCGTAAAGGGAAAGGTGGTTTTTATCGCTTAAATACTGAAGGTGGTAAAAAGCAAAAAGAAGTGCTTAATCTTGATACAAAAGATTATGCAGCAGCAGTCCGCCCTAAGCCTGCTTGCCTAAAAATGTACAAGAAGGGCGGCCTAAAAGGCCTAATGAGCCATGATAGCCTAGAAGCGCGCTACGCATGGGATGTAATGAGCCATACGCTTGCTTATGCAGCTAGCCTTGTCCCAGAAATCGCAGATGATATTCATGCGGTAGATGAGGCAATGCGCTTAGGATTTAACTGGAAATACGGCCCGTTTGAACTGATGGATAAAATTGGTACAGACTGGATTCATGATATGCTTGTTATGGAAGGCAGAAAAGTACCTAAGCTTATTCAGCATGCAAGAGAGCAGAAGTTTTACGCAGTGAAAAGTGAGCGCATGCATGCTCTTAACCCGCGCGGAAAATATGATGTGGTGAAGCGTGCAGACGGCGTGCTTTTACTACAAGATATTAAACGTCAAAAACGTCCAATTCTTTCTAATAAGAGCGCTTCGCTTTGGGATATTGGTGACGGCGTTGTTTGTCTTGAATACCATTCCAAAATGAACTCTTTAAACCCACTTAGCTTGTCTCTTATTAACAAGTCAGTTGATTATATTGAGAAGAATAACCTGAAGGGTATGGTTTTCCATAATGAAGCATCTAACTTTAGTGTGGGGGCTAATATTCTCATGCTACTGGTTACAAGCAAACTGCGTTTGTTCCCGCTTGTGCGCTGGATTCTCTCTCATGGTCAAAATACATTTAACCGAATGAAGCATGCAAACTTCCCTGTTGTGGGGGCGCCGAGCGGTATGGCTCTTGGCGGTGGCTGTGAAACGCTATTGCACTGTAATGCACTTACAGCGCATGCAGAAACTTACATGGGTCTTGTTGAGGCTGGTGTGGGTATTGTGCCTGGGTGGGGCGGCTGCAAAGAAATGCTTGAGCGTCACAGCAGCAAGAAAAAAGCAATGAAAGGGCCGATGCCAGCGGCAATGGAATCCTTTATGGCTATTGCAACTGCACAAGTTGGTACCTCTGCTTTTGAATGTCAGAAAATGGAATTTCTGCGCGCTGAAGATAAGGTTGTTATGAATAAGGATCGCCTTCTTGCAGAAGGAAAAGCCAAGGTTCTTGCAATGGCAGAAGGCTACGAGCCTCCTGTACACCCTGTATTTAAGCTTGCAGGTGAAAGCGGGCAGGTGGCCATGCAAATGGGTGTGAATGATTTTGCTAAAAAAGGTATGGCAACGCCGCATGATGTTGTGATTGCAGGCGAGCTTGCAAAAGTGCTTACTGGCGGTGAAAAGGATGTTTTAGACGAGGTTTCTGAACAGGAGCTTCTTAAGCTAGAACGCGACGCTATTGTAACTTTGTGTAAAACCAAGGGCACACGTGACCGTATTCTGCATATGCTTAAAAAAGGTAAGCCACTACGCAATTAAAACACGAGTGCAGAGCTTTATAGGTAAGCAAATGCACAGATATAAAAACGGAGACAAAAAATGACAACAATGATCTGTTATATTGGACTAGCAATTCTGGCGCTATATGCCTTAGTTTATTTGCGTAAAGGTTATGCTGCATGGGTGAGTGCCGGTGCCATTATACTTTACGGTATGCATGTGCTTTATGCCCCAGAGGGTAGTTGGTTTACGGCGCTTCTTTCTGTTTATGTGAGTGCGGTTCTTATTTTTGGTTTTGTGCCACTTAGACGCTACCTGATTAGTAGTTTTATTATGAATATTGCGGCTAAAATTCTACCTAAAATTTCTGAAACAGAAGACACAGCACTTAAAGCAGGTACAACTTGGTTTGAGGGGGAGTTCTTTTCCGGCAAGCCAGACTGGAAAAAAGTTAAGAACTTTAAACCGAAGAAGCTGACAAAATCTGAAAAAGATTTTCTGGGCAACCAGGTGGAGAAGCTTTGTGCGATGATTGATAATGATGAAATTCATTGCAATCGTGAACTTTCTGACAAAGTTTGGAACTATATTAAGAAGGAAAAATTCCTTGGGATGATTATTCCTAAAAAATACGGTGGCCTTGGCTTTGGCGGAATTGGGCACAGTGAGGTTGTGACTAAAATTTCAAGCCGCTCTCTGCCAACAGCTGTTATGATTATGGTACCAAACTCTCTCGGCCCTGCAGAGCTGCTTATGCATTATGGAACCAAAGAGCAGAAGGATTATTACTTGCCTCGCCTCGCAGTAGGTGAAGAAATTCCATGTTTTGCGCTGACTGAACCACATGCTGGTAGCGATGCGGCAAATGGTCGTAGCTTTGGTACTGTGGTTAAGAAAAAAATTAAAGGTAAAGAGGTTGTTGGTATTAACCTGACCTTTGATAAACGCTACATTACGTTGGCGCCAATTGCGACTGTTATTGGACTGGCCTTCCGCCTTTATGACCCTAAAGGAATACTTGGTGACGTGGAAGACATTGGTATTACTTGCGCACTTCTTCCGCGTGAAACTAAGGGGCTTAAAGTTGGTAACCGTCATGATCCAATGGGTGTACCGTTCCCGAATGGTACCGTCCAGGGTACAGATGTATTTATTGAGCTAGACCGTATTATTGGTGGACAAGAATACGCTGGCCAAGGCTGGCGTATGCTTATGGAATGCCTTGCGGTTGGCCGTAGTATTTCTCTTCCTTCTCTTAGTGTTGGTGGTGCAGAGCTTTCTGTACGTGCTGCAACGGCTTATGCGCAAGTACGTGAGCAGTTTGGCGTGCCTATTGCAGCTTTTGAAGGTGTACAAGAACGACTTGTGCGCTGCGCAGCGACAACGTATTCAATGGATGCGATGCGGGTTCTGACCTGCGGTGGTATTGATGCAGGAGAAAAGCCTTCTGTGATGTCTGCTATTTCTAAAAACTACCTGACTGAAGGTATGCGCACATGCGTGAATGATGGTATGGATATTATGGCTGGAAGTGCAATTTGCCAAGGTAAGGCAAATATCTTTGGTCGTGCGTACCAGTCAATTCCAATCGGCATTACTGTAGAAGGTGCAAACATCCTGACACGTTCAATGATTGTGTTTGGGCAAGGGGCAATTCGTTGCCACCCTTATTTGCAGGCAGAAACTGAGTCTATTCAAAACGGAGATCTTAAAGCGTTTGATAAAGCCATATTTGGTCATTTAAACCACTTTATGAGTAATACAGTACGTGCGTTTATACTTGGTCTTACTGGCGGATATGGCGTGCCTGTATCTGGCAATGCATTAGAAAAACGCTATTATAGAAAACTGACAAGGCTTAGCCTTTCTTTTGCAGCGTTGTCAGATTTTGCACTTCTTACCCTTGGTGGGAAGTTCAAGTTTAAGGAAAGCCTTTCAGGGCGCTTTTCTGATGCTTTAGGGCATTTGAGCCTTGCTATGGCAGCGCTTCACCGTTACCACGGAGAAAAAGATAAAGCAGCTTACGCACCTGTTGTTGAGCTGGCGCTTAAAACGCATATCTATGAAATTGAGCAAGCCCTTAAAGAAGCGCATCGTAACCTGCCTTCTAGCTTCCTTCGTTTTAAAATGGGTATTGCTATTGCACCGCTTGGCTGGCGTGAAAAACGTGCAACTGATAAGGATATGCACGCTGTCATGAAATCACTCACAGACGCTAAAGATAAGGTGCGTATGGGGCTTTCTGAAGGTGTTTATACACCTAAAAAGAACGATCCAGGCCTTGGTGAGCTTGAAGATGCTTTGGTTAAGGTGAAAAAAGCCGCTGGTGCACGTAAAAAGCTAAATAAAGCAAAACGTACCCACGGCATTGCAAAGGCGCCGCTTGGTGTAATGGCTGAAGCTGCTAAAAAGGCTGGTGCACTTACAGCTGCGGAAGCTAAACTTATTAAAGATGCGGATAAAGCTATGGACCATGTAGTGCAGGTAGCATCTTATGATTATGAGGCGTATAAAGCGCGCTAAAGCATAATACTTAGGAAGAGGGGCGCATGAGCGCCTCTTTTTTGTTCTGTAATTGCAACGGTGGCTTTTTCTTAAGGTATAAGAAGTGTTTGGTTTACGTCAGAAAAGTGTCTAAGTGCTTTAATGTTTGGCATCATAAATCTATAGCTCTGAAATAGAGCTGGATGACTGTTATGGATAAGGGGACTATAAAAATGATAAATCAAATCTTAAGGCATATTTACGCAATTGCAGTGTTTGTATTAATGGCATCTGTTTCTTATGCAGAAGACGCTATTGGTAACGTGAGTGCCGTTACTGGCGACGCATATGCCGTAAATGATGATGGCTCACGTGTTGATTTAGCATTAAAATCGCCAATTTTTCAAAACCAAACAGTCGTAACAGGTAAGGATGGTAAGGTCCAAATTATCTTTGTAGATAACAGTATTTTTACAATTAGCGCCAACACTGAACTCCTTATTGATGAATATGTTTATGACCCAAAAACCGAGCAAGGTACGTCGATTATGAATGCGACGAAGGGTGTGTTTAAGTTTGTAACAGGTAAAATTGCCAAAAATAACCGTGATGAAGTGAAGGTCAAAACACCGTTTGCAACAATTGGTGTGCGTGGTTCTGGTGGTGTTATTGCCGTTGATCCCACACTTGGAACACGTGTTGGTCTTACCCAATGTTGCCTAGAAGTGAGTACACCTGCAAACCAAACACCTGTGACACTTGACCAAATGGGAACATTTATCGAAATTGAAGATCCTGATCAGCCAGCACCGCAGCCCAAGCCTGTAGATGCAGCATTCTCACGTATTATCCAAGACAGTTTTGATGCAAGCTTTGGCGAAGATGATGGAAGCCGTAACCCTGTTAACCCTAATGACCAGCAAGCAGGTGCTGATAATGCAACTCAAAAACAAGAGAAAAAAGAGCCAAAAATTGCAGGTGAGAGAGATAAGAAGCCTCCTCAAAAACAAATTGCACAACAAGGTCAGTCAAAGCCAGAGCCTCAACAGCAAGCGACCCCTCAGGGTGCAGCGTTTGATGGCGGTTTGGGTGCCGATGATGGTGCTCAGCCTGACCCAGTGGTAGGAACCCAACCAAATCTTAATTCTAATCCAATTGTTGCACCAATTGATACGCCTCCTGTAGATTTGACTGCAGTAAATCAGGACAAGGCAGATGAAGAGGTTACTGGTGGTGGCGGTAATGCAAATGGCCCAACACACTTTGGTAAGTTTGCACGTAAAGATACAACTGCAGGTACAATCATTGAAGGGGAAATCTCTGGCCAGTTCCTTGCGGATGGTAAATTTGCAGCACGCATTGAAGATCAGGGGAATGTGTTTAATGTGCTCCTTCCAATTGATGGTGATGGGTTTGGAGCAAGATCAAATGTTGAGATTGACGGAGAGAGATTTAATGTTCGCTTCTTTAAAAATCCAAACGATGAATTTTTTGTGCTTAACCTAGAAAGCTTAAATGGCGGCGATAATATTGCTGTATTTGCAGGTGAGTCTTATTCTGGAAACCTTCCAACAAATGGCATTGCCACATACGGATTTGTGCCAAACTTTACGAATGAAAATAATGTGTCTGCGCAAAACCAATTTGATGGTGCGCTTTATAATGATTACCTCAGCCGTAACTTTATTGGTGGTAATTTGAGTACGCACCTAGATACAAATGGTAATGTTGTTATTGATGGTTTTGGTGCTGTGTTTGGAGAGATTGGCTCAGATAGCCAGGTCGGTACATTTGCAGGATATGAAAATCAAGGAGCAGCGGGCTCAGAGATACACCTCGGTACAACAAGCAGTGCCCAGTACTTTGGAACAGGGCAAGCGCCTACTGGTATTGTGATGGATACAACAGCTGCAGGGCATGAAACAAGCCTAGATAGCTATGCAAGACGTCCTGATGATGCAGAATTTACAGCTAAAACGATTGCTGACCGTAACCAAACCAAAACATACAAAGGTTTTATTGGCGGATTTATGAGCGTTGATGCGGATAATGACGGTAACCGTGAATATAGACGCTTGACGAACTCTGTAGACTCTAATGGTTTTGTTGATCGCGGTATTGAAATAAATGTGAATACTGCGACAGGTGCTGCTAACAACGTAGATGCTAAAATTGAAGGTTTCCTTGAAGATGGAAACGAGGCCGCAAATACAAATGGCACAACTCAGGAAATTATAACTGCTGAATTTGACTTTGGTACGGCGGCTAACCTTACGGCTTACGCGGCTGAGCAACAAAGCTCTGGCGTAGATGCTGGCGTTGTTGTGGCTGGTGACGCTATGGGTAATACTGCTACGATACTTGGTAATAGTACATCTGGCGGCAGTCAGCAACTTGGCGGCATTCCTGGTGATAACTTTGGTTACGCTACTGCTGTAAGTGGAGATTGGATGATTATTGGTGCTCCTGAAGGTGATGCTGGGGCTACAGATTCTGGTTTTGTACAATTTTATAAACGCGACCAGGAAGGTGTCTGGAATTCTGCGGGCAGTATGATTGGTTCCCCTAATGCAGAAACTAATGGTAACTTTGGTGCTGATGTGGCAATTGATGGTGAATGGGCCTTTGTAGGTGCTAAACGCGAAGATGTCGCTTCTGTGGATGAAGGCAGGATTTATGTATATCATTTGACAGCTACTGGCTGGGAGGCTACAGGACAGACAATTAATGGCGCGATAACAAGTGGCTTATTGGGCCGAAACATTGAAGTAAATGGAGACTATATGGTGCACTCTAGCTCAAGTGGTGGGGTTTCTGTTTATCAGGCAAATGCTGGATTGCTAGCTTCTCATGGTGTTCCTGTTAACTATGGCGTACATGATTCCATCGCTATAAGTGAGAACGGAGAGTATTTTGCTATTGGTAATTCTTCGGCAGGCGGCAGTGGCGAAGTTACAGTTTATAGATTTAACGGCGTTACGTATGCGTCATACAAAACAATTAGCGGTGACGCTTCGTCTGATGGCCTTGGGGCATCTATTGATATTAAAGATGGAAAAATTCTTATTGGTGCGCCTGTAGATGATCGCGCATTTATCTTTGACCTTGCAGATGCGGGCGCAGATACGATTGGTGAAGAAATTCTTATGATTGATGGGGGTGGCGGACATGGCCTTGGTGAAGAAGTTGCCTTTAACGGTGACCGTGTTGTGCTTGGTAATAGTACATACAATGCTGCTGGTAATGGCGGAGCTTTCAAGGTGTTTACTTTGGCTGAGGACATGCAAACTTATACCGCAAGTAACCTCTTTATTGGAGGGGGCTCGCCAAGTACGTCGCTAGGAACAGACCTAGACGTGGCTGATATGGTGATTTCTCATGATAACCAAGGTGTACTTGTGAGCGACTTTGTATCAGATTATAAATGTACAGATTGTGATTATGTGCACTGGGGGATCTGGGCTGGATCTCTTGAAAATGATGGTCTTGTGAGTGCAGACGACCTTGCCAGAGCCGAGGCTGTGTATTACGTCGCTGGTGAAATGACAAACCCTTCTCAGCTGAATGCAATGGATCAAGGAGCTGGCGCTGCATCACAAGCATCATTTAGTGGCATGACAGCTGGTGCAATTGATAATGCAGGTACCTTGACGCATCATATTGGAGACTTTGGTGCCGATGTGGACTTTAATACACGCAGCGTAAATGTGACGACGTTTACACTTGGGGATTATGCCCTTTCATCTGGTGGAGCCACTTGGGTAGCTGGCGAAGAAGCTTTTGCAGGAAGTCTTTCTATTGACGATGGCACAAATACTTTGTCTGGCGATATGAATGGTGCCTTCTTTGGTGCTGCTGCTGAAGATATTGGTGGTAACTATAGCCTAGATGATGGAGCAAATATTAATGCTTCAGGTATTTACCTTGGAACAAGCCAGTAAGTAGAAGAATAGATACTAAAAAGGCGGCATCTGCCGCCTTTTTTTAATAGAAAATTGTTCTGACGCGGTGGTGCGGTTCTGGACGGTAAGCTGTTTTTTGGCTTAGGTTCCAAAGCCACCAATCTAGCGCAAGAGCTGTGCAATGTACACCGCGGGCTGCAGCAGCAGATTTAATGGCTTCTACCGCTTGAATCGTTGCGGCGCGAATTTCAATTTCTTCTGGGCTTGAGATATCAAACTCTTCTAGTTTTGCAATCTTTTCAGAAAGCGTATCGCTGTAGACAAGTGCGCCCATAGCCCTAAGTACTTGAGGCAGGCGGTAATCTGCAAAAATAGTCAGGTGGTCAATATCATGGAAAGAGCCGAACTCTTCGCCGCGGAAAGCGCCCCATAAATCTGCTGTTAAAATTTGCGCACGTTTCATGAAAACAACTTCGCGGTCATTGTACTGCGCGACATCTTTAAATGTAGAAAATTGCGATGCTACAATATTAGCAAGCTTTACGGCACTGCCTTTTGCATCTTCAATTGCGTAAGTAAATTTGCCAAGATAAAGATCTTTTAGGGTTTGTCCTACCTCTTGCAACACATGCACGCGTTCATCTAGTAAAGGAATAGGCCCTACGCCGCCTAAAATTGATTTCAGCTTATTTCTGTCAATGCCAGCAAGGAAAGAGGCATCTGTAATAGGAACACCTCTCTCTTGCGCTTCTTTGAGCGCACAGGCCAGAGCCCAGTATCCGCTAACTGCTTCGCCTTTATGCTGTACTTCCCATGCAGGTGCTTCGCTATCTGCCCAAAATGAAAAGTTAAGTGAAGTGAGAATGAAAAGCCATTGTACGGTTGTTTCTGTGCCGTCAAAAAAGTGACGGTCATAGTCCTTTTGGCTCCAAGTTGGACGTCTTAAAATAAGGTTATCCGCAAGGGACAGGGAAATTTTGGCTATACTGTCTGGGCAAATGCTCACATCACGTGCGCTGTGCATAACAGCTTCTGTTGATGTCAGGATATTTTGCTGAAGAGGAACAACTGATGTAACAGGCATTTGGGGAGCCGTCGATGCAAGAACTGAAAGAGACATTCCTGTTATTTCCTTTTGTTGAGGTTCCAGTTGTACTTAATATAGCTATCAATATAAATGTTTTTAACATTTGTATACTTGGTTATAAACTTCTCTATAGAGGAAAAATCGTCTCTATACCACTTAAAAATTTGAGAAAGCTCTACATGAGATGTACCTGATTTCTCTGTTACAACCATTCCTTTGGTTGGATTATTCATGAAATTCTTAGTTTTTATATCAAGAGTTGTGTAAATTTTTTCAGCGCTATAGGCCTCTGGTGCAAGGTCTGGGCATGAAAGTGATGCGCAATTGAGCGCAAAGTGAATGCGCGGTTCGTTTAATGTGCGAAGAATGGAGTGTTCAATATCATTAAGAGTGTAAGACTTCGGGCCAATTTGCCATTTAAAGTTATCCCAAGGGTTGCCAAAGAGGCCGCCAAGGTTGCGAATAGACTGAGACTCTTTTTTTTGAATAACCAGATCAATAGTAAGTAGGTTGTAAGTATTAATCCAAAAAGCAATGGTCTCTTCAACGCTTTTGAGAGCAAGAGGGTCTGCTTTTTTAATCTGGATCATTGCGCTTTTGTGGCGGCTATCCTTTGCCCATGCATCATAATCAACAAGATTTACAGTAATGCCTTCTTTTTCTCCTGGGGAAACATATGCGCCAAGGAGCTCATTGTAGAGCTTGAATGTATGATCTATGGAAGACGCCTCTGCTTTAAAAGATGCGAAAAAAGAAAGGCATATGATGAAAAAACGAACCATAACGCTAATCTAAAACCTATGTTTTATTATTTGCAGGTACAGCTTAACCAAATAAGCGATACATGGCACGACTTATACCGCGAACGCTACTTTTTTTCAACAGTGGACTTGCGTGCTTTGAAAGGATTTTTCCAAAGATTTCTCCGCGCGTTGGGTAAGGCCATGTAATTCCTGATAAACTTCCTAGAGGTTTTTGATGGTGAATCAGGTAAGAAAAAAGCGGCAAAAGCTCTCCTGCATGGCTGCCAACAATGGTAGCGCCTAAAATACGGGACTTTTTATCCAGCATAACTTTGCAAAAGCCAGTAGTATCAGCCTCTGTAATTGCACGGTCCATTTCAGAAAAATCAACGCGTATGGTTTTTGCGTATGATGCCTTTTCTTGAGCTTTCTCTTCAATTAAGCCAACTTGCGCAAGTTCAGGAGAGGTGTAAGTCACCCATGGCATAGCTTTTAGGTCTTCTTTTGCTGTTATAGCTCCAAAAAGCACACGCTTAATAAATAAAGATGCATCCTGTGCGGCCATGTGAGTAAAGGCATGTTTTCCAGTAATATCGCCTACGGCATAGATATGCTTTTGGGATGTTTGCCCGTTTTGTTTTGTTTTAATGCCGTGCGGCGTAAATTCTATGCCAGCGCTTTCAAGGCCGAGGCCGTGTACTGTTGGTGCGCGTCCTGCAGCAATAAGTAGGTGGCTGCCTGTAAAGCTTCCAGCGTTTGTGTTAACTGTTATTGCTGCTTTATCATGTTGACTTACCATTGATACATTGGCACCCGTATGAATAGATACGCCTTTATCTTGCAGGCTTTTTTTGACAATAGTTCTGGCATCAGCATCGTCGCGTGCTAAAATATCAGAAGCACCCTGTATAAGTGTGACTTTGCTACCAAGCCCTGTGAAAGCGTCTGCCATTTCGCAGCCAATAGGGCCGCCGCCAATAATAATGAGATGCTGGGGCTGAGATTTAATTTGAAAAAGTGTTTCATTGGTGAGGTAGGGCACATCTTTAAGGCCTTGAATGGGAGGTATGGCAGCTGTTGATCCTGTGGCAATCACAAAGCGTCTTGCAGTATATGTTTCATCGCCGGCTTTAAGCGTTTTATTATCCAGAAAAACGGCTTCTTTTTGAATCACTGTTACGCCAAGGCTCTCAAAACGCTCTACGCTATCGTGGGGGGCAATGGTCTCAATGCTTTTGCGTACCTGCTGCATTGAATCTTTAAATGTGAGGCCTTTTTGAGCGCTAGAAAGGAGAGCTTTGCTGGGTACGCAGCCGCTATTGAGGCAGTCTCCACCCATTTCGCCTTTTTCAAAAAGCACAACGCTATAACCAAGCTGAGCTGCAACTGATGCGGTTACAAGTCCTGCTGCGCCACCGCCAATAATGGCAAGATCAAATTTATGCATGGGTTTTCTTTCTTTTTTTAAGTAGAGGGGGAATAAGAGCTAGAGCGCCTAGCAGTCCAAAGGCAATGAGTACTTTTACAGATATAATATCTCCTGGCGTGTTGAGCGTACTAAGGGTGGACCCAATGTAGCAGTAGATGGTTGTACCAGGAATAATACCAATAAATGTACTGGTAAAAAATGTGCGTAGAGAAATATTAAAAAGGCTGGGTAAAATATTCACCGCAAAAAACGGAAATATAGGAACAAACCTTAAAAAGAGGAGGTACTCAAAAGCATTATCTTCCATACTTGCTTTAAATTTGGGTGCGTATTTACCTACTTTTTTCTGTAAGGGTTCACCAAGGGTTGTTTTAGCTGCCATAAAAAGAATTGTAGCGCCAATGGTTGCCCCGATAACAACGGAAATACTTGCAGCTATAGTACCCATAAAAAATCCGCCAGCAAGTGTAAGGGCGGCGCCTGTAGGTAGTGCAAAAGCTGTGCTAAGCACATAGGCTAATGTGAAGAGAATAATGAAAGCAATGGTTTGTGTGTTGTATAGCTCAAGGATTTGCCCTTTATAGCGGCCTAGGCTTTCAAGGCTTAGGTATTCGGGGGCATAAATAGACCCTAGGATAAAGATGGAGACCATGAAGAATCCAAGGATGATTTTAAGGTAAGGTTGCATGGTTATATTTGCTTTCATTTGCATTTCATATTCTATTAATACGAAGCGTATATGCATTTTGTTACAAAAAAAAAGCATTAGCGAGAAAAAAGAGTTGACAACATGGGGGTAAATTACGTAAAAGAGCAACTGATTTTGATTTTCCCGCAGGGTGTGGGGAAACAGTAAGATAAAGTTTAAACAAGGGGACTAACCATGAAACGTACGTATCAGCCAAGCCGTATCAAACGCGCTCGCCGTCATGGTTTCCGTGCACGTAAATCATCTGTTGGGGGTCGTCGTATCCTTAACGCTCGTCGTGCTCGCGGACGTAAATCTCTTTCTGCTTAATATATTTTAAGCAAATGATTCGCAAAGGCGGCCAAGTGCCGCTTTTGTTGTGCCTTAATACTTAAGGAATGTTATGAAGTCAAATTGTTCTCACCTATTTTCTGTTATGAAAAAGCGCAAAGAATTTGTGCGTATGTCTCATGCAGCAGATAAAGTGGTAACGAAAAGTTTTGTTATGCAGTATATACCAAGAGAAGATACAGAAATTTGTGTTGGCTATACAGCAAGTAAAAAGGTTGGCGGTGCTGTGCAGCGCGGCCGGGCGAAAAGGCGCTTGCGTGCTCTCGTCGATCAACATATTCGTCTCAATGCTGGCTCAAGCTTTCCTTGTGGGTATGATTTGGTGTTTATTGCACGCCATTCTATCGTTCGCCGCGAATTCTCAAAAATCGGGAAAGATTTTGAAATGGCCATTTCTGGATTAAAGGGATAAAGTTTGAGATATATTTTTCTCAGCATTATTTGGCTCTACCAAACGATAGGATCCCCCATTTTTCACCAGTTTGGTGGCCGTTGTAGGTTCCATCCTTCATGTTCTCATTATGGTAAAGAGGCAATAAATCGTCATGGAGCTGTAAAAGGGGGTTGGCTAACGCTTAAAAGGTTTATAAGATGTGGACCATTCTCGGCAGGAGGATATGACCCTGTGCCAGAACATTATAATTGTTTTTGTCGTAAAGATACGTCAGCTAAAAAGTAAGAAAGATAGGATATATAATGAGTTTTTTCCTTCCACCAGAAAATAATGAAACAGGCGATAAGAGAAATTTAATTATTGCCGTTATTATGAGCGTGATGGTTCTTTTAGCGTATGAGGCGTATGTTTCATGGACAGGCGTTAAGCACGGCGTTGTGAGCACAGCACAAGTTGAAGCGAGTGTTGAGGTTCATGCAGATTTAGCTGATGGGCTTCCTTCTGCGCCTGCAATGACACAGCAAAAACCAGCACAGCTTGTAAGTGCTACATCTGATGAAAATATTCAAACAACGCGCCGCGTGCCTATTCACTCTAATGTGATGGAAGGCTCGATTGCTTTAACTGGCGGACGCGTAGATGTTCTCTCTTTCCCTCAATATAGCGAAACTGCAGACGGGGAGGGTGTTGTTAGCCTCTTTAGTAATGATAAAGGTAAAAGCCATTTCTTTGATGCTGGCTGGGTTTCTGAAAGTATTCAGGCACCAGATGGTAATGCAAAGTGGCTCGCTTCTAGTGAAAGTCTCTCTCCTGAGGCGCCGCTTACTCTGACATGGAGTAACAACACTGGGCAAGTATTCCACCGTACATATACGATGGATGCATCTCGTTATGTTCTTACCATTCAGGATAAAGTGGTAAACGAAGGACCTAGTGCTGTTGCGCTTTCTCATTATGCGCAGCTTCATAAAACGGGCGTGCTTGGCGGCGGTAGCGGTATGAAATACAACCCAGAGCGCAGTACGTTCTTTAACCACATGGGGCCTGTATCTGTTGTTGATGGTATTCGTGCTGAGCCTGAGTACAAGGATGTGCTTGAGCAAAACTCTACAGTTGATGGGCAAAATGGCTGGATTGGTATGACAGGGCGCTACTTTATGGCAGCTCTTGTGCCAAGCCAAGGTGAGGAACAATCTTTCACATTTAAGCATACAAAGCGCGGCGATGATTTCTTTACGGCGCTTGTTCAGGCTGAGCCGAAGCTTCTTACAAGTGGCGCAAGCCTTGAGCGCTCACTGCGTCTTTACGTGGGGCCGCGTCAAATTTCAGAACTTAAGAAGGAGAACATTGATCTTGATTCAGCTGTGAACTACGGCTGGTTTGATTTTATTGCGCGTCCGCTTTATTCAATGATTATGTGGTTCCAGTCTCATGTTGGAAACATGGGTGCAGCAATTATTCTTTCGACTATCGTTCTTAAAATACTGCTTCTGCCTCTTGCTAACAAGAGCTACCGCTCTATGGCAAAAATGAAGCTTATTCAGCCAGAAATGGAAAAAATGAAAGAGCGCTACACTGATAACCGCGAGCAAATGGGCATGGCCATGATGGAACTTTATAAAAAACATAAAGTGAACCCTATGTCAGGCTGTTGGCCGATGCTTGTGCAGATTCCAATCTTCTTTGCTTTTTACAAAACGATTCTTATTTCGTTTGAATTCCGTCATGCTGTATTTATTGAGGGATGGGTGAATGACCTTTCAGCGCAGGATCCTTTCTTTATTCTTCCAGTGTTGATGGGACTTAGCATGTACGTTCAGCAAAAACTGAGCCCTGCTATGGGTGACCCTACTCAGCAGAAGGTTATGCGTATGTTGCCGATTATCTTTACGGTGATGTTCTTGTTCTTCCCAGCTGCGCTTGTACTGTACTGGCTTGTGAACAACGTACTTTCTATTCTTCAGCAATATATTTTGATGCGTAGCATGGAAAAGGCTCAAGCTTAATAATGCCTAAAGTGTTAAAAGAAGAGTTCCGCCATATTGAAAACTGGGTTTTTGATATGGATGGAACGCTTTATCCGCCAGATAACGGCCTGGAGGATGCGCTTTGGGACTCTTGGTATGACTTTTTCAAAAAGCGCTGCGGATATTCCCGCGAAGAAGTTGATGCGAAATCTGCTATCTTTGAGAAGGCCTATGAGGGCAACCTTTTCTACGGCTGGATGATTGAAGAAAACGTATCCTTTGAAGAAATTATTCATGTGTTTGATTCTGTAGATCATAGCTTTGTTGAACGGTGTGAGCGCACAAAGGCAGGCGTAGAAGCGTTGCCGGGCCGAAAATTCATTTTTACCAATGCTCACTTCAATCGTATTGATATTGTTTTAGGGCGCCTTGGCCTGCTTGGCCATTTTGATGGTCTGTTTTATGTACGAAAAATGGATGATGTTGTTAAGCCAAACCCTTTGGTCTATGACCGCTTTTGCGCAATTCATGGCGTGAATCCAAAAACGAGTATCTTTTTTGAGGATAGCGTAAGGAACCTTAAGCCTGCTCATGAGATGGGCATGAAGACAGTACTGCTGCATAAGCTTACTGATAAAAACCCTGAATATGTAGACTATACATCTCACTCCGTAGCCGACTGGTTATCTTCCGTCTGGCAGTAATGTTTTGCACAAAAAATGCATTGTTTTTTGATTGATGTTAGCGTATGCTAACCTTCGTTTGAAAAAGGATAAAAACACAGAATGAGCCTCACAAATCTTAGCCCTGGTAAGCTTAAAATTTTGCAAGCCGTAGCCACACTTTTAGAAAACCCTTCTGAAAAAGTAACAATCAGCAAAATTGCTGATGTTGTAGGGGTAACAGATGCTGCAATTTACCGCCACTACCCTTCAAAAGAAGAAATCTTTAACGCGCTTTACCTCTATATGGAGTCAAACTTCCTCAGTCCACTTACTGCTGTACAGGAAAGTGATGAGGCGACAGCTGAGCGTATGTCTGTTGTTTTTGAAAAATTCCTAGATTTCTTTTATGGCCACCCAGGTCTTGCACGTCTTTTCCTTGGGCATGGATCATCTGGTTTTCCGGGAGCGCCAGAAAAATTAAAACTTCTTCACGCAAAGGTGCGTGCTCAGTTGGCTCAAATTTTGCGCTTTGGCCAAGCCAAGGGGGAAACCACTATTCTTGAACCTGAACAATCTGTTGAGCTGTTCTTCGGGCTTATCGCAAGTGCAGCGCTTGCGCAGGTTTATGGTTTTGCGCAGGTTGATCAAACGCAGCGCTGGCAAGCTTTTTCTCAATCAGTGTTTGGTGCGCGAAAGCAGGACGCAGCTTAAGATATGACGCGTATTCTTTTCACCCTTATAGCATGCGCAGCTTTTGCTGCATGTTCTCCTGAAAAAGAGAAAAATGCCGATCACCCTGCAATGGAGCTTTCAGGTCAGGCTTTTCCTCAGTTTAATGTAGCAAGCCTTGAATCTATGCAAACAGAAACAATTACATTTGCAAAGCCCACCGTTGTAAATGTTTGGGCAACGTGGTGTCCGCCATGCGTTAAGGAACTTCCTTCTCTTAAGGCGCTTTCTTTGCGCGATGATTTTGATGTGGTGACAATTTCAACAGATAAACATCCAGAGCTTGTGAAAGATTTCCTTTCTACAAATAACCTAAAAGAACTTGATGTAAGGCTTGACCCTATGGGGCGAAGAACGCGAGAGCACCTTAAAGCACTTGGTCTGCCTGTTAGCTACCTTGTGAGTGCTGATGGGGCAGTGAAACGTGTTATTGTTGGGGAGCGAGACTGGAACCATGCTTCGATGATTAAAGAATTAAAAAAATCATTAAGTACAGGAGATGCTTCATGAGTTTAGTGGATGTGTTAAATGCGGCCCTTTATGCAGCCCTTGCTATTATAGCGTTTAAGCTTGCCGTGATTATGCTTAAAAGAGGGCATGATGCATTTTATATTGCGCCAGAGCCTGAGCCTTTTGAGGACGATGAAGAGGATGAGATAGAAATGATTGAAGATGCGTTTCAGGGTGAAAAGGTGCAATGCCCTTATTGCGGCCTTAAAGTAATTGATATGCCTGAGGTAGACAAAGATGCAAATTGCAACCTTTGCAAAAAAAATGTAATGACGGACTTATAGAAAAGGAAGACGAAGATGACAGGGAAAACACTTAGCTTTCAGGATATGATTTTGACGCTTGATACATATTGGGCGGACAAGGGGTGTGTTCTTCAGCCTCCGTACGATATGAATGTTGGAGCAGGGACTTTTCATCCTGCAACTGTTTTACGTGCGCTAGGCCCTGAACCTTGGAATGCAGCTTACGTGCAACCATCCCGCCGCCCAACGGATGGCCGTTATGGTGAAAACCCAAACCGTCTTCAGCATTACTACCAGTATCAGGTGGCTATGAAACCTGCGCCTAAAAATATTCGCCAACTATACCTTGGCTCGCTTGAAAAGCTTGGTATTACTTCTGATGACCATGATCTGCGTTTTGTAGAAGATAACTGGGAATCTCCAACGCTTGGTGCTTGGGGGCTTGGTTGGGAAGTATGGTGCGATGGTATGGAGGTTTCTCAATTTACATATTTCCAGCAAGTGGGTGGCTTTGAAGTTAAACCTGTCCTTGGTGAAATTACTTATGGCGTTGAGCGCCTTGCTATGTACATCCAAGATGTTGAAAGTGTATATGACCTGAAGTTTAACAATGAGGGTGTAACTTACGGCGATATTTACCATGATAACGAAGTTCAGTTTAGTGACTACAACTTCAACCATGCAGATACATCTATGCTGTTCCAGCATTTTAAAGATATGGAAATTGAGTGCCAGAAGCTGGTTGCAAAAAACTTGCCGCTTCCTGCATATGACCATGCAATTCAGGCGTCTCACATTTTTAATGTGCTTGATGCACGCGGCGTTATTAGTGCAACGGAACGTGCAGGTTATATTCTACGCGTACGTGATATGTCTAAGGCATGCTGTGAGGGATACCTAAAGCGCCGAGAAGAACTCGGATTCCCTCTGCTTAAAAACCAATCTCAAAGTAAGGTGGCGTAACAATGGCAACTGTACTTATTGAACTTCTTGTAGAAGATATGCCTTCTCGCGTGCAAACAGGCGCGAAAGAGCAATTTGCAAAATCTCTAGGCGCTTTTTTTGAGGGACTAGACCTTAAAGATATTCGTATTGAATCTTACGTGACTTGCGCGCGCCTTGCTGTAATGGCTTATGGCGTACCAGAGCGCACAAAAGCGGCAGAAGAAGAGCGCCGCGGCCCGCGCGCCGAAGCTGCATTTGATGCGGAAGGTAAGCCAACCAAAGCGCTCGCAGGTTTTCTGCGTGGTTGCGGTGAGGGCGTGACAGCTGATGATGTTGAAAAACGCGAAACTGAAAAAGGTACGTTTGTATTTTATACAATGAAAAAGCCTGCGCAGTCTGTAAAAGAACTGCTTACTTCTGAAATTACTCATATAATTGACGGGTTTTCTTGGCCTAAATCTATGCGCTGGAGCGATGCCCCTAAAGCATTTATACGTCCTGTAGAAGCGATTACTGCTCTTTGGGATGGTAGTGTAATGGATATGGAATGGAATGGTATTGCATCTGGTCGCAAAACACGCGGACATATGTTCCTTTCACCTGATATGTTAAAGCTCAGCCATGCAGAAGAGTATGTATCTTCTATTCATAATGCGCATGTCATTCTTGAGCAAGAAGATCGTTTGAATGAAATTAAAAGCCAAGTCAGTGCAATTAGTAAAAATGGCGCTAAGATGGAAAAAGGCCTTTTGAACGAAGTTTCTGGCCTTGTTGAGGCACCAACGGCTGTACTTGGCGAATTTGATGAATCATACCTAGATTTGCCAAATGAGCTACTAGAAATTACAATGGCTGAACACCAGCGTTACTTCCCAATTTATGATGAATCAGGCAAAACACTTTTGCCTAAGTTTGTCGGTGTATCTAACGTGCCAGACCGTACAGGTAATGTGAAAATAGGTTACGAGAAAGTTTTAACAGCTCGTTTTAACGATGCTAAGTTTTACTGGGATATGGACGTAAAAACACCTCTTGTTGAGCAATCTAAAAAGCTGGAAGCAATGACATTCCATAAGGATCTTGGTCAATTAAGTGATAAAGTTTCCCGTATGCAAAAGATTGCAAAGACTCTTGGTAAGCGTCTTGTAGGCGTAGATAGCACACTGCTTGAGCGTGCGATCTACCTTGCAAAGTGTGATCTTGTGACAGGGACTGTGTTTGAATTTCCTGAGCTTCAAGGTCTTGTCGGTGCTGAAATTGCGCAGCGCCAAGGTGAAAGTGAAGAAGTGGTTGAGGCGCTTGCAAGCCAGTACCTTTATGATGATTTTGCTTCTGTTGGTTCTGTAGCACAGGGGGTAATCCTTGCTGATCGCCTTGATACATTGGTTGGTTTTTATGCAGCAGGCCTTAAGCCAACAGGATCTGGAGATCCGTTTGCTCTGCGTCGTGCAGCTTTGAGTATCATCCGTGTATTGCGAGAGCATCAGCTCCGAATTCCATTGAAGAGTATTTTTGAACATGTGTATGATTTGCATAGTGCACCAAAAGTTTCTAAAGAAGATACTGTCAAAGAGCTTTTGAGCTTCTTTATGAACCGTCTTCAAGTTCTTTTAAAATCAGAAAATATTTCTGCTGACTGTGTAGATGCTGTATTTGGCTTAAATATTGATGATGTTGTAGATGTAGCAGAACGTGCAACGGCGCTGCAAAGCTTCCTTAAAGGGGAAGATGGCGCAGCATTGCATGGCGCTTACAAGCGTGCAGCCAATATTTTAGGTGATATTAACCTGCCAAAAGATTCTGTAAATGCAGAGCTGTTGCAGGAAACTGCTGAGCGCGACTTGTTTGCAAAGATTGAATCTGTTGGCGGAAATGTGAATAATCAGCTGAAGGATGAAAGTTATAAAGAGGCGATGAAATCGCTTAGTGAACTTCGCGGGCCGATTGATCAGTTCTTTAGCGATGTGATGGTGATGGTAGATGATGAAGCTGTGAAGCAGAATCGCTTACTTTTACTTTCATCCATGACAAGCCTCCTTGGGCGTGTTGCAGATTTCAAAAGAGTATCTGGATAATAACCCGATATAAAAAGCCCTGCAAATGCAGGGCTTTTTATATGAAAGTTTAAGAGCTTTTCTCTTTGCGTGCCCACTTGGGTATAAACGCTTCAATAGGGTGCGTATTTACAAAAAGTCCCGACCCATCTTTTACAGGCTGTTCTTTAATGAGGGCAATGCCTTCTTGGCCAAGGGTGGTGAAAACCTCACCAATAATACGGTCAGATTCGTTTACAACATTTCTATTACCTGGAATAAGTTGGCTTGAGCGTACATAGAACAGCTTCTTTTTAGGCTCTGTGCGATATTTAGTACGTGCGGTAATTTCTTGCCCCACGTAGCAGCCTTTTTCGAAGTCTATGCCATTTAGGTGCTCTAGGAGCATTTCATTTGCAAGGGTGCTTTCAGTGCCGTCAAACGGAAAATCCGGAATACATTTGTGGATACGCTGTTTTGTGTAAGCTTTCTCTTCTTGGTAACCGGCAGTACTCTTATCTGTTTTTAAATAAAGACGCGTGCCCATTTTTTTGAGACGCGGATCTTGCAGGCCTTCTGTGCCTGTCAGGTCTGAAAGGACAATATAATCTTCAGTCATATCATGGAACTCAACACGCTCAGAAACCTTAAAGCCATGTAAAGCTGTTGCAAGCTTCATCAAAATAGAGACGTTCACATCAAGCAAAATACCTTCTTTTGTTTTAAAGAAGAAAAAGTCAGCAACAATGCGTCCTTTAGGGGTGAGGTGGGCGCCGTAACGCAGCTCATCCTTTTGTAAATTTTCTGTGTTTTGAGTAATAAGGCCTTGCAGAAAAGACTCTGCATCCTCTCCTTTAATAAGAAGTATACCCCGAGAAATGAGGTGGATGTATTCTGTGTCTGGTCGATTCTGTTTGTCCATGATTTATCCTCTATTTTATGTTAGAACTGTGAGTATGTCTAGAGACGACGAAGGATTGTAAGAATTTATGCGCATTTTATTTGTAACGCTAAGTAATATTGGTGATGTGGTGATGTCGACGACAATCATGACAAGGCTTCTTGAGCAGCACCCAGATGCGGTGTTTGATATTGTTTGCGGCAAGCCATCTGTAGGGCTGTTTGATGATTTTCCAAATAAGGGAGATGTAATTCCTCTTGTAAAAATGAAGCACCATATGCATTACGGAGCGCTTGCCTGGAAACTTAAAAAACGTAAATATGACCTTGTCATTGATCTGCGTGGCTCCCTTATTAGCGCAATGGTGCGTACAAAAAAACGTATGGTATTTCGTAAAAGCAAGGGTCATAGCGTAGAGCAATTTGCAAAAATGATTCAAAGTGATGCAGCGCCCTTGCCAAAGCTTTGGCTTGATCCTAAAGCGCCTGTTCCTTTTGAGAGGGAAAACAGCGCATTTTATATCACGCTTGCGCCAACAGCTAACTGGATGGGAAAGCAATGGCCGCAAAAATATTGGGCTGAGTTTGTATCTATAACACTTTCTGATGTGGCCTACAAAAACGCAAAGTTTATAATACTTGGTGCGCCTCATGAAAGAGAGAGTATTGACGATTTTATTGCATCTATTCCTGAGCATAGCTGCATTGACCTTGTTGGAAAAACCAACTTAAAAGGCGCGATAACAGCTATTGCAAACTCTCACATGTTTGTGGGTAATGATAGCGGGCTTGGTCACATTGCCTCTGCTGTGGGTACGCCTGTTGTAAGCCTTTTTGGACCGACAAAAGATGATGTTTACGCACCTTATGGAGATCATGTAGAAGTTATTCTTGCGCCAGAACGTTCCGCAGCGGAATTAAATTTAGAGCCTGAATCAATTTCAAGAATCATGACTGATATTCAGCCTAAGATGGTGTATGATGCTTTACGTAATTTGCAGAAACGTTTAAAAATGATGCAGGAAAAAAAGAAAGATAAAACTTATGCATAAAGATGAAGTAAACACATTGTGGCGTATTTCAGCCATTTGTATGGGAGTCGCGCTTCCAGCAATGCTTCTTGGTAAAGCACTGACATCTATCCTACTAATTCTTGCACTTATTTTTGGCATGATGGCAACGAAAGATACAAGTATTCGTAGTAGTGTATCTATGTTTATGTCTTCAACACTTTCAAAAGTTTTATTCGCACTTCTTGGTGCATTTACGCTGTCTTCTCTCTTTTCAATTGATCCTAACTACAGCCTAGAACACACAGGGCAAATTGCCATGGTTGCGGTAGGGGCTTTCTTCTTATTTGTTGTACTAAGGGAAATGCCATCTCGTTATGCCAGTATGATTATGCGTACCCTTGTGATGAGTACGCTTGTTGTGATGGTTCTTTGCGTACTTGATGCAACTCTTCATGATGAACGTCTCTCATCTGCGCTACATGGTAAAGATTTCTGGCGCCCTCATCGTCTTAACTTTATGAGCCCAATTCTTGCGATTCTATTACCATTTATGTGGGCTTGGATGCTTAAAATGTATCGCGAAAGCGAAGTAACCGCGCGTTACCTTTCAATTCCTTTAGTGCTTCTTGGTGCAATTGCTGTCTTTTTGACTGGCGGCCGTGCAGGGTGGCTTGCATTTGCGCTTGCTGGAGCTGTGTTCCTTGGGTTTGCATCTCGTTACCATGGCATTGTACTGCATAAGCGCCATTGGGGACTTGGTATTATAACAGCTGCTCTTGGGCTTATTGGTTATGGTTACAGTCGTGGCTTCCACATTTTGGTAGAGCGTCTAACATTTTGGAACGAGCCGTTTGGTATGGGCTCAGGGCGAGATCAGATTTGGAAATTTGCCGTAGACCATATGGGCATGAACCCTGTAACAGGTATTGGTGTTAACGCATTTAGAAAACTTCCACTACCTGCGGAAGGCATTGCCTCTAATGCACACCCACATAACTTTTTGATTCAGCTTTTCCTTGAAACAGGAGCGCTTGGCCTTATTGCAGGGCTTGTGCTTTGGGCGCTTGTGTTTAAACAATTCTGGCATAGTGCTAAGGCTGATCTTTACGCCCTTGCTGGCCTGAGCTCCTTTATGGCCTTTTCACTTGCAGCGCTGTTTAGTGCGTCTATCTTTAATGCAACGTGGCTTGTATTTGCTATTGTGCCAGCTTTGTTGGCTTACCGCATGGGGTGGAGAACTGCACGCACATTACCAAAGAAGAAAAAAGCATAAATGGCCGTTTTTATTTCTGGATTGATCGTTGCTCACAATGAAGAGCAAAAGATTGAGGATGCGCTAAAGTCTCTTGATTTTTGTGATGAAATTGTGGTGCTTCTTGATAACTGCACGGATGGTACTGAAGGTATCTGTAAGCGCTATACAAAAAATATCCTTAAAGGCAATTGGCCCATTGAAGGTGAGCGCCGCGCCGTTGGTATTGAAGCTTGTAAAGGCAAATGGATTGTTGAACTTGATGCAGATGAACGGGTAACTGATCCTCTTAAAAGAGAGCTGATACATACCTTAAAAGACGCGCCTGAAGGCTATTTTCAGACGCCAATTGATAACTTTGTTGGCGGACGCCTTATAAAGCATGGCTGGGCAGGATCTTTCGGTACAACACGTACTAAAAAAGTATTTAGTAAAGGCTCTAAGGTTTGGGGCATGGACCGTGTTCATCCCAAACTTGAACTAAGCGGTGAGGCTATGGAACTGTTTAACCCGATTACCCATCTTGTGGATGATAACATTGACGACATGGTTGACCGCTTGCAGCGTTATAGCACGGCTATGGCAAAGGACATGCGTGACCGTAATGAGCCTGCACCGCACCCTCTTAAAACCTTTAGAAAAATGCTCACACGCTTTTATAAAAGCTACCTTTCCCGCAAAGGGTTTAAGGAAGGGCGTATGGGATTTTTCCTTGCTGTTGTTACAGCAATGATGCCGCTGATGATTCATGTTAAACGAGCGTACGAATATACAGATGACACAGTTTCAAAATCCTAAAAAAACCTGCTTGCAGATTATAGGCGCAAAAGGCTCTGGCGGAGCTGAGGCCTTTTATGTGCGCTTTGTCAAAGCGCTCTCTCAGTATATGGATGTACACTGCGTTGTGCGTGAAAAAAGTTGGGTATCTGAGCAGCTTAAAAAATCTGATGTAACAGTTTATGAATTGCCATTCGGTAACATGTTTGATTTTAAAACTAAATTTAAAATCAGAAACTTAAGTGAAAAACTTAAACCTTTTTTTGCGCAGGTGTGGATGAGCCGAGCAGGGCAAAAATTACCGCGCCTACCAGTACCTGCGGTAGGCCGTATGGGTGGGTACTATAATCTTAAGTATTATAAAAATTGTGATCATCTTATTGGAAACACAGAGGACATTTGCACATATATAAAGGAGGCTGGCTGGCCACAAAAACATGTGCATTATCTATCTAATTTTCCGGTGATGCCAGCGGAAGACTGGCAAAGTAAGAGAGATGATATTCGTGCTTTATTAAAGCTACAAAAAAATGAAAACATAATTTTTTGCGCAGGTCGTTTGCATGAGGTAAAAGCTTTCGATATTGCCATTAAGGCGTTGCCTAAACTCTCTGAAAATACACATATGATTTTGGTGGGATCTGGCGGACTTGAAGATGAGCTAAAAGCTCTTGCAAAAGAGCATGGCGTTAAAAGCCGCGTACATTTTATGGGCTGGCAAGATGATATTACGCCTTTTGTGGCCGCAAGCGATGTATGGCTTGCGCCATCGCGCTATGAACCGCTTGGCAATATTGTACTTGAAGCATGGGCTCATGAAAAACCGCTTGTGGCTGCGCGCTCTAAAGGTCCAGAAAGCCTAATAGAGCACGAAAAAACAGGACTTCTGTTTGATATTGATGATGTGGACAGCTGTGCAAGTCTGCTGCAGCGTGCTTTTGATGATGAAAAAGCATCTGCTGCCATGGTCAAAAACGGTTTAAGTTATTTAAATGCCAGCTTTGGTGAAGATGTGATTATGAAAAAATATTTGGAGTTCTACGAGAACATATGTGCGGCATAGCAGGATACCTTTTTAAAGATGGCGCAAGGCTATCTGATAATCATTGGGACGGTTTAACAGAGGGCGCAATTCGGGCTATGCTGCACCGCGGTCCTAACGGAAATGGCGTGCATAAAGAAGAAAGCGCCTTGCTGGTTCATACAAGGCTTTCTATTTTAGATGTAGAACATGGAGATCAACCTCTTCATAGCCATTGCGGGCGTTATGTGCTGATTGGAAACGGTGAAATTTATAATTACAAAGAGCTTCAACATGAGCTTTCTCAAAAAGGTATAGCTTGTAAAACAGGATCTGATTGCGAGCCTGTGGTTCATCTTTTTGCAGAACTTGGCGCAGACATTTTCCATAAACTTCGTGGCATGTACGCCCTAGCGATTTATGACAAAGCAGAAAAAACGCTAACCCTTGCGCGTGATCCATTTGGTATTAAACCACTTTATATTGCAGAAACAGGTCTTGGGGTTGGCTTTGCTTCTGAGCCAAATGTATTTCTTGCTTCTGGCTGGGTAAAGCGTCAATTGAACGAAAGCAAACTTCCTGAAGCCCTTGTGCAAAACTGGACGGGCGGCACAGAAACACTTTTTAAAGGTATTAAGCGTCTTGCACCTGGCGAAGTTTTAAGGCTACAAGATGGAAAAGTTGTAAAAAGCTCTGTTATAGCTTCTCTTGATAATGAAAATTATGACGCGCCTCTTGATGAAGCCCTTGATGCATTTGACGCTAAATTTATGGATAGCGTGGAAAAACATATGCAATCAGATGTACCATTTGGGGTTTATCTTTCTGGCGGAGTAGATTCCTCTGCCGTTACAACCGCTATGGCAGAACATGAAAAGCAAGTGAGTAGTTTTTCTATTGGTTTTGAAAGTGAGGATGTGCCTGATGAAACAGGCCTTGCAGAAGAAGTGGCTGGCGCACTTGGTGCCAACCATCAAAATATAAGCTTCTCAGAAGGTGATTTTTGGAAATATCTGCCTGTGATGGTAGAGCGTATGGATGATTGGTGTGCTGATTATGCGATTCTTCCTGTGCTTAAGCTTTCTGAATTTGCCTCTCAGCATGTAACAGTTGTGCTTAGCGGTGAGGGGGGCGATGAGTTTTTTGCAGGCTATAGCCGCTACAGAAAACCTGTTTGGAAAACACTTTTCAAAAAAGAGAAGAATGACAGTCAGAGATTTTCAAATCTATTTAAGCAAAATATTGAACTTCATAAAAACACTCCTCCTGTTGAGCTAGATAAATTGCAAAAGAAGCAGTGGCAGGATATTCATGGGTGGTTGCCGCACGACTTACTTCTCAAGCTCGATCGCTCTCTTATGGCTTACGGGCTTGAAGGGCGCGTGCCGTTTGTTGATAAACATGTTTCAAACTTTGGCTTTTCACTGCCTTCTCATCTGAAAATGAAAGGGAAAACGGGTAAATACCTTGTGAAAATGTGGCTGTCTCATGTGGTGGCAGGATGGTTCTCTAAAGGTGGTTACCTGACCTTTAAAGAGTCTCTCTTTGGTAAAAAGCGCGGCTTTAGTGTGCCAATAGCAAGCTGGCTTTCAAATAGAGCAGAAGATCTTTCAGCGTATTTTGAGTCCTCTACATGGCTTGATGATTCAATTGAACGCGCGGAGCTGCAAAAATGGCTAAAGGCAGGCAAACTCAATCAAAAGCAGGCACTTGTTGTGTTTCGTTTGCTTTCGCTCTGTTTATGGTATGATGTGCATATTGCAGGGACAGGTTACCCAGAAATTTTAAAGAAAAAGGGCTAAGAATATGAGCGCTGATAAAAAAAATATGAGCTTTGAAGATGGAATGAAAAACCTAGAAGGCATTCTACAGAAGTTAGAAACAGGCGATATGCCCCTTGAAGATGCTATGAAATCTTTTGAAGAAGGCATGAAACTGCATAGCCACTGTAAAAAGCTTTTGGATGAAGCTGAACTAAAGATTGAAAAAATTGTTGAAAAGGGCGGCGTGCTCACAACTGAGAAAACGGAGCTGAACGGGTAATGACTGTAGAGCTAATTCGTGAAGAGGACCTCAAACGCCTTGAAGAGTATGTTACTGAAACCTCGGTTGAGGTAGAAGGCGTACTTGATAAAATTATTCCAGCTCCATCTGAGGATGAAGAAAGTCGTTTGTTTGAAGCCATGCGCTATAGTGTATTTTCTGGCGGTAAGCGCCTGCGCCCTGTACTGCTAATGGCGACCAATGATATTTTTGGCGGCTCGCGTGAGCATGCGGCCCGCGTAGCAGCTGCTATTGAATCTCTTCATACATACTCGCTTGTACATGATGATTTGCCTTGCATGGATGATGATGATTTACGCCGCGGCAAACCAACTTGCCATAAACAGTTTGATGAAGTGACGGCCGTGCTTGCTGGTGACGCTTTGCAAACTCTTGCGTTTGATATTATGTCTGATGAGCGCACGCATCCACAAGGGCGCATCCGTGCGAGCCTTGTGAGTACGCTTGCGAAAGCCTCTGGCGCGCAGGGTATGGTAGGTGGTCAGATGATTGATATGCTTGCGGAAGATATTGATGAGCTAGATCAAGGCGCCCTTGCACGCTTGCAGCGTAAAAAAACAGGTGCACTCTTTAGTGCTTGCTGCGAGTGCGGGCTTATTTTAAACGAAGATCGCGTAAAGGCATCTGATCGTATGCATCTGATGAATTATGCCCGCAATATTGGGCTTGCTTTCCAGATGGTTGATGATATTTTGGATGAAATTGGCAATGAAGAAGAAGTTGGCAAGCGCGTGCGTAAGGACGCAGAGCGCGGAAAAGCAACATTTGCCAGTCTGCTCGGCGTAGAAGGTGCACAAAACCAAGCCCGTATGCTCTGCGAGCAGGCGATTCAAAACCTTACCCATTACGGACCGAAGGCAGATATCCTTCGTATCCTGGCTCAATTTGTTGTGGCCCGCGGTCACTAAGGAGAAATATATATGCGTCTCGATGTTTATCTTCATGAAAATGGTTACGCGCGTAGCCGCTCTCGTGCACAGGAAATGGTTAAAAGTGGCCTTGTAAAACTGAGCGGTAAGACGGCTAAAAAGGCCTCTATTAACGTTGAGCCTTATGACGTGACTGTTGAGGAAGACCATCCTTATGTGTCTCGCGCAGCGCTTAAGCTTAAAAAAGCCTTGGATACTTGGAAAATTTCTGTAGAAGGCAAAGCTGTTTTAGATATGGGTGCATCAACTGGCGGGTTTACTCAGGTACTTTGTGAAAGTGGTGCTGAGAAGATTTACGCTGTAGATGTGGGCACGGATCAACTTGCGGAAGAAGTTAAAGCGCTTCCTCAGGTGGTGGATATGCCGCAAATGGATGGCCGTGACCTTGCCGCAAGCATATTTGACCCTATGCCTACTTTTATGGTGTCTGACTTGAGCTTTATCTCTTGCACAAAGGTTTTACCTTTTGCATTTGAAGAGCTTCCTTCTATTGAAGAGGTTATTTGCCTTGTGAAGCCTCAGTTTGAGCTTTCTCCGCAGGCCATTAGTAAAGGCGGCCTTGTAAAAAACGAAGCTTTACATGAAGAAGCTATTACCAGCGTAAAAGCTATGTTTGAAAAAGAAGGTTTTACCGTTAAAGAACTTATGGATAGCCCTGTACTTGGCGGCGACGGTAACAAAGAATTTTTGCTCTGGGCTAAAAAGTAATGATGAGTTTTGATGCTCAATCTTATTTAGAAAACGCCAATATTTGGGTTTTATCTGACGGCAAGCCCGGGCACAAAAACCAAAGCCTTGGGGTTTGTGAAGCACTTGGCGTGGATCCTGAAGTTATAGAGCTGGAAAAGCGGCCTTTTGGAAAGCTGCTTCAATGGCTTTACCCGTCTTTATATTTCAAAAATCTCCCCAGCGCGCCTTGGCCTGATATTGTTGTGAGTACGGGGTACCATGTATCTGTGGCTGCAAAATGGGTCAAAATGAAAAATCCTGAAACGATGCTTGTGCATATGATGAAGCCCAAGGGCTATGCAGGCGCATTTACAGTTCTGGCTATTCCTGAGCATGATCAGCCTAAAGTTGCCGGTAATGTTATTACAACAATGGGTGCGCCCCACCTTGTATCAACCGAAAAGCTCCAAAGCGAAAAAGAAAAGTGGCAGAGCGTACTAAATCCTGATGGTAAAAAAGCGGTAGCAGTAATTATTGGCGGAAACAGTAAAAACTTTACCTTTAATAAAATAAGCGTAAAGGCCCTTATAGCTGAGCTTGAAGAACAGTATGGGGAGGGCGTACGCTATATGGTGACAACGTCTCGCAGAACTGGCGCCGCAGAAAAGCAAATCCTTACAGATTATTTTGAAGCGCGTGATAGCTATTTTTATGATGGGCAGGGCGAAAACCCTTACTTTGGCATGCTTGCTTGCGCGGATAGCATTGTAGTTACAGCTGAAAGTGTCAGCATGATAAGTGAAGCTTGCGCCACATCCGTCCCTGTTTATGCATTTGATTTAAAGCAAGCGATGAAAGCCTCAAAACTTAAGCGTTTTTATACAGGGTTCTTAAAGGCAGGCCGCGTTGTTGATCTCTCTCAAAAATATAAAGAAAACACGTTTACACCCCATATAGAGGCGGCATCTGTGGCAGCTTTTATAAAAAGTAAGCTTATTCAGCGTCAAATTTAACTTTTAAAGCCTTGATATAGAGGGGCAGCATACCTATATCTTTTGCATGTCAAATGCGTCTGTTACTACAAATATTCCTAAAATTGGCCTTGAACTGGAGGGCTGCGTAACCCATTGCGGCAAGCTTATAACAAGAAAACATATTTCTGCAGGGCTCATTGATTACGTGAGTCAAAAGGTATCACCTGATGAAATTAGCTTTGAGTTATATGATCCAAGTGCGTCTACATATAACCGTTTTGAAGTAAAATCTGAACCATCAACAGATGTGCTGAATGGTGTTATGAGCCTGAGTGAACGTGTAGAAGATTTACAACATATGACAACCACTTATTATAGAGGGTATCATGCACGCCGTATGGAGCAAGGTGAGCCTCAATATTTGGATGATTTAAATCAAAGAGTAATGTTTGCCGGTTTTCCACCTGATGGAAGTTTAATATCTGGTGCTGAGAGCTTTAGCTCTGGCTTGCACTTACATGCTGAGGCCCCTGAACATAAAAGACGTGAAATTGCTCAAAAGTTATTGTCTTACACCCCTGTACTTGCAGGTTTAACTATGTCTAGCCCTTTTGGGGATTCTCAAGCGCAAGAGTATTCTGTTCGTTTAATGGAGCGTGCACATTGGGCTAGTGATATGCATAACCTTGAAGATAACCCTGTTTTTAGAACAAGCGCAGTTAAAAACTCTTATGGGGTAGAGATTCCCAGGCCTGAAACCTTAGAACTGATGATTTGTGATAGCACATCTGACCCTCGAGCAATTGCTGCGACAGCGGCAATTTATCAAGCCTTGGTTATGAAGGCGCAGCAAGGCGATATGGAAGAATGTCCTCGTATGTGGCAAGGAGATGTTGCTCATTCTATTAAACAGCTAGGCAAGAGCGGCTATGACAAGCCCCTTAAATGGAAAGGGCAAGAGGCAGAGTTTTCTGAAATGGTGGATGATGTTTTAGAAGAGCTTCAGCCTCAGTTAGAGCTTTGCGGTACGGTTGAGATTGCAGATTATGCCCGCCACATTGCCAAGGGGCATACGTGTGCACACAAACAAAAAGAAGCATGGCGAGAGTTTATGGAAACAAAAATGCCTCCGTTTGATGACACGTACCGCTCAGATTTAGAGGGGGAGTATAAGGCAATGGCTTATAGAAACACCTATGGTTATTATCTTGGTAAGGCGGAAGGGCATGTAGAAAAAGATATAGCGTATCGTTCGCTTCGTCTACATAGAGAAGCACGCACCATGTTTGAGGAGCATTCCCCTGATGCGTGCCCAGAATACGAAAGAGCTTAGCCTGCTTTTGGCTGATAACCCATAATGTTCACGCCGCTATCTACGTAGTGTACTTCACCTGTGACACCGCTTGAAAGCTCACTCACAAGGTAAACGCCACTTCTGCCAACATCATCTTGGTCAATGTTACGACGAAGGGGCGCCATTTCCTCGTAAGAACTCAGAATATCTTTAAAGCCGCCAACACCGCTTGATGCGAGTGTTTTAACTGGGCCAGCGCTCAGTGCATTAACACGAATGCCATTTTGCCCTAGATCTGATGCAAGATAGCGTACGCTTGCTTCAAGAGCCGCTTTAGCAACGCCCATAACATTATAGTTTGTAATCACTTTTTCTGCCCCATAGTAAGAAAGGGTCAAAACGCTTCCGCCATCCTTCATGAGAGGCTCAGCCGCTTTGGTAACAGCCACAAGGCTGTAGCAAGATACATCCATGGTATTTTTGAAATTCTCACGTGATGTATCAGCGTAGCGGCCCTTTAGCTCGCTCTTATCGCTAAAGGCAATAGCATGAACCAAAAAGTCCAATTTACCCCATACTTTTTCAAGGTCTGCAAATGTGCGTGCAATATCGGCGTCAGAGTTTACATCGCAAGGTAGGATAACGCTGCTGCCAACTGATTCTGCAAGTGGCTTGACGCGGCGTTCTAGTGCTTCACCAACAAATGTAAAGGCAAGCTCTGCGCCTTGTGCGTGGGCTTGCTTGGCAATCCCCCATGCGAGTGATCTTTCATTGGCTACGCCCATAATAAGGCCGCGTTTTCCTTTAAGTAGCATGCTTTTTCTCCTGCTGAATCTTAATAAACTTTAGAGCTTTTTATCATACCCCTTTAAATAAATCCATCAAACACATTATGCGCATGCCAGCTATAAGGCTTGTTTTGGTTTGTGTCTCTCTCCATAACTTATATGTATAGGGAAATGTACGGGAGGACATATATGTTAGATCAAACAACAGTTCCATCATCTATAGATGATATTAATGAGATGGCTTACGAAGGCGCTAGCATTCATGAGGTTATTGATGAACTTAAGGTTTACCCTGAAGAAGAGCAACCTGTGCTTATTATTATTGGTGGACGTTCTGGCTGTGGCAAAAGCACGACTTCTCTAAGGCTTGCAAACGACATGGGGGCTATAAACCTTTCAGCAGATGCACGCCGTAAAGCTTTGTTTGGCTGTGATGTGCATGAAAAACTAGATGCCCAGTATTATATAATGCCCCCAAAAGATGAGCAGGGGCATGCTATGGAAGGCTCTCCAGACTATGTGCAGGAGCACCGTGAAAATTTCCATGATGAAATTGAACAGGTTCTTTATGCAGGTAAAAGCGTTGTTGTGGATATGCCTTCTACTAACTATTTAAGCCGAAAAGAGTTTGAAGATATTGCAGAGCGATGCGGCGCTAAGTTTAGCGGGGTATTTTTAGATGTACCACGGGATGTGGCTGAAAGCCGTATTATTGAAAGGGCTGAAGCCGGGCCAGATGCGAGCGATATGACAGCGCAAGTCTTTAATAAAATTGAAGACCGTAACGACAGAATTCTTATAGACCGCAATAAGGAAGCCATTGAACGCGGACGAGAACTTAAGGATGACCTTATACATCCAAGCACAGATGAAGCGTCTTGGACTATGATTGATGGGACAATGCGTCCGCAAGATGTCTATGGACAAGTTGTAGCAAAAATTGAAATACAGCTTGAGAGGGAGCTTGTGCCAACGCCTGAAATGGATGAGCTTGAACGCGCTTAGTGTTATAATGCTTAAAACAGAATAAAAAAGGTGTATCTATGTCTGTTCTTTCTAGTGCGTTACTTATTTTAGCAGGCATATATATCCTTGCGCTGACCTATATCTATTTTAACCAAGACTGGATTATCTTTGCGCGCGGGTATGATACCCCCGTTAGAGCTGTAGAACAGATGGAGAACGCAGAGCCCTTTAGAGTAGAGGTTGCTGATGGCATTACTTTAGATGGCGCTTATATAAAGGGGGATGACTCTCAAAAAAGTGTGCTCTTGGTTTTTGCAGGAAATTCACAAGATGCCTTAATCATTGCCGAAAACGTACATTACTTTCTGCCAAAGCATGATGTTATAGGGGTGAACTATCGCGGATACGGGAGAAGTGAGGGGCTTCCGAGTGAGGAGGCGATTCTTAAGGATGCTTTAATAACCTTTGATAAAACGCGAGATAGGTTTCCAGATAAAGAGATTGTGATCTACGGCCAGAGCCTTGGCACAAGCGTGGCTTCATACGTGGCAGCGCATAGAGAGACCTCTGGTACCATTCTTATTACGCCGTTTGATAGCATGGAGGCACTTGGTAAGGCTAAGTATCCCTGGCTTCCTGTAGGGCTGCTTGTAAAGCATAGCTTTAAATCTGTTGATTTTGTAAAGGGTATTACAGAGCCGCTTTCTGTATTAATCGCTGAGGAGGACTTAGTTGTGCCGAAAGCGCATTCTGACCGTTTGATTGAAGCGCTTCCTGTAAAGCCTTTCCTTGCCACTGTGCCGGGTGGACATAATGGTATCTTTATTCAGAAAGGCTTTAAAGGTTACTTAGACGCTTCTATAAGGCACTTTGCTGATCAGCAAGCTGAATAGTTTTCTGCTCTTCTTTATCCCAAAGGGCTACCATCTTTGAAACCTGTCCCTTAAAGGAGGCAAGTTTCTTTTTTGGAAGCTTTGTTTTAGGAAGGGCAACCTTCATAGGATTTACTTGTCTACCATTCTTATGTACTTCGTAATGCAGGTGTGGGCCTGTTGAGCGGCCGGTGGTACCCACGTAACCAATAATTTGCCCTTGCTTGACGCGTTTACCTGCTCTTATGCCGCGGGCAAACCCTTTAAGGTGCGCGTAAGCTGTCTTATAAGAACCTGTATGGCGAATCTTAATGTAGTTACCAAAGCTACCATATCTGTTGGCGCGTTCAATTACGCCATCGCCGCTAGCCTTAATAGGTGTTCCCCTTGGTGCGCCAAAATCTGTTCCTTTATGGGCTTTAGTATAGCCAAGTACAGGATGCTTTCGTCTTGGGTTATAATGAGAGGTAACACGAACTACATCTAAAGGTGTTCTAAGGAGAGACTTTCTAAGGGCTTCTCCCTTGCCATTAAAGTAATCATACTTTGCACCCGTAAAGAAGCGGTAAGCGTCAAGCGGTTTGCCGCGCGCTGTAATAGCCGCTGCGAGAATAGGACCGTTATCACGAATTTTACCGTCGCTATCTAGCATTTGCATATAAGTAATCTTAAAGGTATCGCCTTTACGAATCTCACGGGTAAAGTCCACATCCCAAGAAAACAGGTTAATGAACGCAGGGATGAGGTTTTCAGGAAGACCTGCATCCACAGCGCTCTTATAAAGAGAGCTATCTATAGAGCCTATTGCAATAGACTTGCTTTCAAATAGCTTAATCTTTTCCTTAGAAGCCGTAATGCCATCTTTAGACATGTTAACTGATACGCTGTGATGGTCAGGTGTTTCAAAAGATATGTTCTTTATTATAGGAGAATCTTCCGGAAGCGCGTAAGAGACTTTAAAGGACTGCCCATTTTTTAGGCGGCTGAGTCGGTACTTTTTATTCAAAGCATGCATCGCACCATATAAAGTACTTCCTTTTAGGGGCGTTTTTTCCTCTAAAGCTTCTGCAAGAGTGTCGCCAGATGACAAACTAAAGCTCTGTTCGATGATAATTTCGGGTAAATCGGCACTTGCCCATGCTGCATTTTGCAGCAGAAGGAGGCCTAAGAATGTTGTTTTGTACAATGTGTTCATTTTTTTATGATTGCACCTCATTTTTTTGTCTGTCAAATGATTCTGCTGAACCCCTTGGTTTTGCTAGGTTATCTCTGTATTCAAAAGGCCACAGTTTTAAAAAAAGCAAAAAAAATGAAGAAAAATGCATTTTTTTGAAAATTGGGTGTTGACATGAGAGGGGGGTGTAGCTATATTCCACATCGCTGACGGGGCAAACGAAACAAACCAAACGCCAGCAACGTTAATTGAAAATTGAATATGACAAGAACAATTTGTGAGGCCTGGACGGTATCTTTAACAATTAATACGTTATGGATCGACTGGGCACATAAATTGATATACCCGTTGAATGGTAAAACATTTAACAATTTTTTGAGTAAATCAATGACGGTGCCAGGTCACGCATTTATATATGCGATGACCGTTCAGTCGGTCGGCTCATATATTTCTAGATTTATCTAGAGCAACAATATGAGAGTTTGATCCTGGCTCAGAATGAACGTTGGCGGCACGCCTAATACATGCAAGTCGAACGCGATCTTCGGATCGAGTGGCGGACGGGTGAGTAATACATGGGAATCTACCGAGAAGTGGGGAATAACTATTGGAAACAGTAGCTAATACCGCATAATCCACATTGGGAAAGCTTTAGCGCTTTTCGATGAGCCCATGTCTGATTAGCTTGTTGGTGAGGTAAGAGCTCACCAAGGCGACGATCAGTAGCTGGTTTGAGAGGATGATCAGCCACACTGGGACTGAGACACGGCCCAGACTCCTACGGGAGGCAGCAGTAGGGAATCTTGCGCAATGGGCGAAAGCCTGACGCAGCGATGCCGCGTGAGTGATGACGGTTTTCGGACTGTAAAGCTCTTTTATTAGGGAAGATAATGACGGTACCTAAAGAAAAAGTCCCGGCTAACTCCGTGCCAGCAGCCGCGGTAATACGGAGGGGGCGAACGTTATTCGGATTTACTGGGCGTAAAGCGACTGTAGGCGGCTTTGCAAGCCAGATGTGAAATCCCCGGGCTTAACCTGGGAATTGCATTTGGAACTGCATCGCTAGAGTTATGGAGAGGATAGTGGAATTTCCAGTGTAGAGGTGAAATTCGTAGATATTGGAAGGAACACCAGAGGCGAAGGCGACTATCTGGCCATATACTGACGCTGAGAGTCGAAAGCGTGGGGAGCAAACAGGATTAGATACCCTGGTAGTCCACGCCGTAAACGATGGGTGCTAACTGTCGGGATCTCAGATCTCGGTGGTGTAAGCTAACGCGTTAAGCACCCCGCCTGGGGAGTACGGCCGCAAGGTTAAAACTCAAAGGAATTGACGGGGACCCGCACAAGTGGTGGAGCATGTTGTTTAATTCGAAGCAACGCGAAGAACCTTACCTAGCCTTGACATGTGTATCGTATCCTATAGAAGTATAGGAGTCAGCTCGGCTGGATACAACACAGGTGTTGCATGGCTGTCGTCAGCTCGTGTCGTGAGATGTTCGGTTAAGTCCGGCAACGAGCGCAACCCTCACCCTTAGTTGCCATCATTAAGTTGGGCACTCTAAGGGAACTGCCTGGGATAACCAGGAGGAAGGTGAGGATGACGTCAAGTCATCATGGCCCTTACGGCTAGGGCTACAGACGTGCTACAATGGACTGTACAGAGGGATGCAATACGGCGACGTGGAGCAAATCCCTAAAACAGTTCTCAGTTCGGATTGGAGTCTGCAACTCGACTCCATGAAGTTGGAATCACTAGTAATCGTGGATCAGCATGCCACGGTGAATACGTTCCCGGGTCTTGTACACACCGCCTGTCACGTCATGGGAGTGGGGTTTTCCTGAAGCTGGTGAGCTAACCCTTTTGGGAGGCAGCCATCCACGGAAGAACTCGCGACTGGGACGAAGTCATAACAAGGTAGGCGTACCGGAAGGTGCGCCTGGATCACCTCCTTTCTAAGGATTACTGACTGGGTCTCACAAATTTGTTCTTGTCTAATTTTCAAAAAAGCCACTCACTTGAGTGGCTTTTTCGTTTTTATATGCGTATGCTTGAGAATATAGAAAATTAAAACTCAGAAGGCAGAGCTTCTCTGCTAAAGAGCGAAGATTTTGATAAAAATAATACAGGTGAAGCATGGGCTATCGAAAACTCATTAAAGGATTCAATAAGTTTAAAGAAGATTATTTTCAAACTGACAAAAAAGAATTTTACCAAAAGCTGGTAAAAGAGGGGCAAAACCCAGATACATTGGTTATTGCCTGTTCAGACTCTCGAATTGACCCTGCCATTTTAACAGATAGCATACCTGGAGATTTTTTTGCTGTGCGTAATGTAGCAGCACTTGTTCCACCTTATGCTAAAGATGCGTCGCTACATGGAACAAGCTCAGCTATTGAGTACGCAGTACGCGCTTTACAGGTTAAACATATTATTGTTCTAGGCCATGCTGAATGCGGCGGTATGTGCGCGCTTGCAACAGATACTTATAAGGCGAAATCTGGTAATGAATTTGATTTTATTGAGAACTGGCTTGATATTGCTTCTGATGCAAAAGAGATGATTGATGATATGTTTAAGGATATATCCCCACATGAAAAAGCAACTCTTTTAGAAAAAGCGGGCATTATCGTCTCTATGGAAAACTTGCTCACTTTCCCTTGGATAAAGGCAAGGTATGACGCAGGTGATATAAAATTGCATGGGTGGTACTTTGATATGAAGAGAGGTGCTCTTTTAGAATATAGCTCTCAAAAGGGCGAATTTGCTAATATAAGTTCTCATGTCTCTGAGGGTGTAAAAGTTGATTATAGAGAACAGCTTAAGAACTATTTAGAAACATATAAAGGCGCACTTTAGGTCGATTTAAATCAAAAAAATGCAGAGTTTTTTGTAAGTTTTAGCAAGGAACATATTTTATAGGGATATTCATGTAAAACAGCCCCTTTCGGGGCTGTTTTTTTCGTTTAAGTGGTAAGTTCTTCCACGTATGGAATGGCTTCCTTTAGGCGGCTTTCATGAGAGTCTTTGAAAACTTCCATGAAGGGAAGTGCGCGGCGAACAAGTTCACCATGGAGCCATTTATAATCCATAATGGTCTCCTTGCTTGCTGATGCATCAGGCTTGATGAGCAAGTAAAGGTCATAGTGTTGTGAGCAAGCTACATCAGCAACCCAATCAGGGACATGGTTAAACAGTTTTTGTGAACGCATGGCTGTTGTGATGAGTTCTGTATCACTGAAGAGAACTTTATTGCACTGTGGAAGCAATGCCTCAAGCCCAGCCATTTGGCCGCGAGCTACAGTGGATACATCGCCAATGTTTAGCATTGTCTCAGGATCATAGCCGGGAATGTTTTTCTGATAATCTTCCAGAAGAATTTCGGCATAATCACCAACCATGGTGGTGCCAAAGTGTTCAGCAAGCCCTTGCGTCAGCTCAGTTTTGCCAGTGCTAGGCGCGCCAAGCACCGCAACACGTTTAGCAAAATAAGGCCGCACAACAGGGTTGAGATGATCCCAATATTTCATGGGGTTTTCACGCATCATTGTACCTGAGATAGGCACGATATCACGGCGTGTATTTACCGGAATAAAACGTACCCCCATGATGTTGGCCATATTGTAGCCGTAATCTTCAGAGGCAAAAATAGCATCAAATTTTTCACCAGGGCAGTGACGTTCAATACTTTCTTTCCAGATGCTGAAAAAATTGGGGTGCTCCTCAGGAAGTTGAGGGATTTCTGCCGCGTGGTGAACCACGTTGCAATCAGGGAAGAGCTTTTTAACCCATTCATAGCGTTTTGCGCCAGGGATAGGTTCATCTTCAAGTGTGCAAACCATAATAGTCAGCTTGTGGCACGATGCCTTTGCAAAGTTGAAGAGAAAAAGATGGCCATTGGTAGGGGGCATGAATTTGCCAAAAACCAAACCGTGGCCAACCTTTTCATGCTCAATGCCAGAAACCGAGCGCAAGTGGTTTTGAGCTTGGAAAGTCATGTGTTGTCCTTTCTAGGAACGATAAGAGAGATGCATAGGTACGCTTTATATAAGGGAGGGAAGGTTTTTTTTCAATACATAGGTTGAAATAATTGAAATCATGCTTAGACTTCTTAGCAGTTCGCTATTTATAAAAAGGGTTTCGCCAGTGAAGGCTGTTCAAAAAGTTGGGTCCAATGTATCTGTTAATCATGTAGATGTGCCAAAGGCGACTTCTGTAAACGATGTTGTGGTGCAAATTGCGCTTACAGGTGTTTGCCGTACGGATGTTTATGCTGCAAGAGGGCAGATTGACCGCGTGATAGACCCTTTGGTTTTAGGGCATGAATTTTCTGGAACAGTGACTGAGGTTGGAACTCACGTGACTCATGTAAAAGTGGGGGACCGCGTGACCTGTATGCCTATTATTGCCTGTGGAGAATGCCCAACATGTAAGAGAGGTACGCCTGAGTGCTGCCCGCATAGCACAATGCTTGGCATTGATCATCAGGGCGCATTTTCTGAGTATGTTTGCGTACCTGGCCGGTCTATTTATAAGTTGCCTGATAATGTAAGTTTTATGATGGGGGCTTATATGGAGCCTATTGCTGCATCTTATGCCGTTACAAAAGCTGCAATCCAGCCATCAGATAAAGGTATTGTTTTTGGTAGTAACCGTATTTCGGAGCTTACATTGCATATTTTAAACGCTTGTGGCTTTAAAGATGTTGATATGAAGGATGCGGAAGAAGAGCTTGAAGATAATAGCCTCGATTTTGCAGTAGAAACCCTTGCTGATGATAGCACAATGGAAAAACTAATCCGTGCTGTTAAGCCGCAAGGTATTATTGTTATTAAAAGCCGTAAGTATCCGCCAGTCGGTGTTGTGTTTAATGACATTGTTCGAAAAGAGCTAAAGCTTATTGGAACAAACTATGGCTCTTTTGAAGAGTGCATTCAAATGGCATCTGATGGCAAATTGAAATCAGTAGAAAAACTTTGGGGCCCTGTACATCCGCTAGAAAGCTTTAATGAAGTGTTTGATAGTGAGGAAGATAAAAAACAATTCCTAAGTGCGTACGGCTCCGATGTGTGGGATCGTTAGTTATTATAACCCTTCTGGGGTAAATGCTTCCTCTGTTGAGGCGTCTCTTCTTGCGCTTAGCCATAGAGGCCCTGATGGGACAGGAGCATGGCTTTCTGATGACACAACCGCTGCGCTAGGCCATGCGCGCCTGAGCATTGTAGACCTTGATACAGGGACCCAGCCTCTTTTTAATGAGGATAAAAGCATTGTTGCTATTGTAAATGGCGAGCTTTACGATGACGCACGCTTGCGCGCAGAGTTAGAGGGCAAGGGCCATAGGTTTATGAGCCAGTCAGATAGTGAAATTCTCATCCATTTATATGAAGAATACGGCACAGATTGCTTAAAGCACTTGCGCGGTGAGTTTGCCTTTGTACTTTATGATTTAAAGCGTGAAACTTTCTTTGCTGGCAGAGACCGTTTTGGTATTAAACCTCTGCATTACCATTTAGGGCCGGGCGGCTCATTGTCTCTTGCATCTGAAGCTAAAGCATTACTTGCTTATGGTATTGAGGCAAGGTGGGATCAGTACGCTTTCTTGCAAGCTGCAACAATGCAGTATCAGCCGCAAGGTCGAACCATGTTTGAAGGCATTTTACAGTTAAAGCCTGGACATTACCTGCTAGCAAAGCAGGGGCAGGTTCAAATTCAGAGATACTGGGATATTGATTTTCCGCTGGAAGGTGAAGAACATAATGCAGAAGACCTTGTGGAGCAGTGCAAAGAAAAATTTGAGAATGCTGTAAAGCTACGAATGCGTTCTGATGTGCCTATTTGTTGCCATTTGAGCGGCGGGTTAGATTCAAGCGCAGTGCTTGGAACAGTCTCTAAGTTTAAAGGAGGGCCAGTAGATGCCTTTACAGTGAGCTTTGAAGCTGATGTTTATGATGAGCTAGATATTGCAACAGAGACGGCAGACCATTTGGGTGCGAATCTGCATGTGGTGAATGTGAGCGGTGACGATATTGTAAAGAACATGGCAAAGGCTGTGTTTATGAGTGAGGGGCTTGCAATTAACGGGCATCTTTCTGCAAAGTATATGCTAAGTAAGGCTATCCATGCTGCAGGGTTTAAAGTTGTGCTTGGCGGAGAGGGAGCTGATGAAGCTCTTGCAGGGTACTCGCACCTGCGAACAGATTTATTTAAGGAACAGGATTACACTCAGGAACAGCTAGATACGCTCTTTAAAAATAACCCTGTTACTGCTGGCGTACATATTGCTTATGGCGATGCATTACCTATGGACGCCGTGCAAAAAGAACTTGGCTATATCCCAGCTTTTCTTGAAGCAAAATCAGCAATGGGAGCGCGATTTAAATCTGTGCTTTCAAACGATATACAGGTTGATTATTTTTCAGAAATTATGAAAGATACAGACGTTTCTGGCCAGCTTACTGGGCGTAGCAAGGTCGACCAATCCTCTTATCTTTGGACCAAGTACACCCTTGCTAATTATATTTTAAAAACCCTTGGTGATGGCACAGAGATGGCGCACTCTGTTGAGGGACGTGTGCCGTTTCTAGATCATCACTTTTTTGAATTTGCAGCAAGCATACCCCTCAATATGAAAATCCGTGACGAAATGGAAAAGCATATTCTGCGTGAAGCGGCTAAAGATGTGCTGACGCCAACCGTGTATAAACGCCAAAAGCAAGCCTTTATGGCGCCGCCAGTGAGCCGTTATACATCCGGTCGTATGAAAGAATTCATGAGAGATACTATTGGCAGTCATAACTTTAAAGACTTCTCTCTTATCAATCAGAAAGCACTTTTAAGCCTGCTGGATAAAACAGAAACCATGACACCTGTAGAGCAAACCGCTTATGAACCTGTATTGATGTTGTCTCTAACAGCAGCACTTATGCATGAACAGTTTAATATGAAAGTATAGAGATGAGCACAGCTATAAAAAATGAAAACTGGTGGGCAGATTTTTACGATGATGTTTTTGCTGATGTGATGCTTGAGCATGAAGTGCATGACCCTGAATATGAGCAAACAATGTCATTTTTAGAAAAAGAGCTTAAAATTAAAACTGGCGACACTGTATTTGACCAATGTTGTGGGGTCGGTGCTGTGAGCATGGGCCTTGCCCGTAAGGGAATAAGCCTTGTTGGTGTGGATCAGTGCGGTTCTTATATTCAAAGAGCAAAAAGCAAAGCTGAAAAGGAAGCTGTGCAAGCTGAGTTTTATACAGGGGATGCTTTTGAATTTAAGCCAAATAGAACATGTGACGCAGCCTTTAACTGGTACACAAGCTTTGGGTATTCACAAAGTGATGAGCAAAACAAAGAGATGCTGAAACGCTCTTATGAAGCCATAAAAGAAGGCGGTATGTTTGCGCTAGATTTTACCAACATTATTGATGGGTTTATGAACAGTAATCCTTGTAAAATTATTCGCCGTGAGACACCAAATGGTGAGGTCATCTTGCTTCGTGAATATGGTATGAATGTGGAGACTGGTATGTACAAGCAGGCATGGACGTTTCTTTCTGCAGATGGCAGCAAGAAAGTACATCATGGCGGCGCTAAAATGTATTTGCCGAGCCGTATTAGAGAGCTTCTTGAAGAGGTTGGTTTTATAAATATTAAGATGTTTGGTGGCGTGAAAGGGCAGCCTCTTTGCGCTGATAGCCTGCGCGCTATTTTTATCTGCCAAAAGCCTAAGGGAGCCTAATACGTGTTTTTAAATGCACTTCACAAGATTGTTCAAAAGTATCCTGATACTCTTGCTATTGTGCAGGGGGATAGGTGTATCTCTTATGCAGATCTTTGGCAGCGCGCTCTTCTTATTGGGGGGTATATAAAGCAGCAAGGTCTTGGCGCAGAGGATGTTGTTGGATTGCATTTTGATAAATCAATTGATTACCTTGAAGCTTTACTTGGAACCTGGATGGCTGGCGCTGCTTTTGTACCTATAGATCCAAGCCTGCCAGAAGAGAGACAAGAGTTTATAAAAAAGGATGCAGGTGCCGGTGTTGTACTTGATGCTGAAACAATCTATGCAGAAAAGCCTTTACTTGAGCCTGCCACCGTTCAAGAAGAGCATCTTGCTTATACGATTTATACATCAGGTTCAACAGGTATGCCTAAGGGTGTCATGGTTGAGCACGCAGGGCTGTTAAATATTCTTGAAGCACAGATAGAGGCATTTGAATATTTTGCTGGTGCACAGGCTCTTTTTTACCTTTCTCACAGCTTTGATGCATCTATTTCAGATATAGGCACAGCGCTTCTTTCTGGTGCTACATTGCATATTGAACCAGTATGTAAGCTGCAAAATTTAAGCGCGTTTTACGATATTTTAAACGCGAAGAAGATTACGCATATTGATTTGCCGCCATCTTTCTTAAAGCTATTAGACCCTGCTCAAGTTTCAGCAAGTTTAAAAACGCTTGTTATTGGCGGGGAGGTGCCGGACACTCAAGCAGTACGTACTTGGTCGCAGCGGGTAAATCTTGTTAATGTGTATGGCCCTACAGAAGCAACGATTTGTACAAGTATGGTGAAATGTACACCTCATTGGAGCGTGCCTGATATTGGAGATGTCGTGCCGCATACGCGATACCATATTTTTAATAAACAGGGGCAACCAGCTGATGAGGGTGAGCTTTATATAAGCGGTATTCAGCTTGCAAGAGGGTATAAAAACCTTGAGAAGCTAACGGCCGATAAATTCCCCACCATAAAAGGCGTACGTTATTACCGGACTGGAGATAAAGTTGAGCGCCTTGAAGATGGCCGAATTGTTTTTTATGGCCGCCTTGATAGGCAGGTTAAGGTGAGGGGCCAGCTTGTAGAGCTTGAAGAAATTGAACAAGTACTTATGAGTCATCCAGATATTAAGCGCTGCGCTGTTATAAAAAGGGGCGTATCAGATACGGCTCTTAGAGAACAGCTTGTTGGTTTTGTTCAGCTTAATAATGCAAAAATAAGTACTGTAGAGATAAGAGAAAGTTTAGCCAAAAAACTTCCTAAATGGATGATTCCTTACCGTTTTGAAGTTTTAGAAGAGCTTCCGCAAACTATTACAGGAAAAGTAGATAGCAAACAGCTTAAAAATTACCCTTTAAGCCTATCTAAAAAGAAAAAGTTAAATACAGCTACTGAATGTAAGCTTGCAGATATTTGGAGTGCTGTACTTGGCGTAGAGACGTTTGTATCAACGGATAACTTTTTTGAAGTAGGCGGTGATTCCCTTGCTACGCTTGACCTCTCCATTCAAGCTGGAAAAGCGGGCTGGCATATTTCGCCAACGCTTGTTGCTGAAAAACCTGTGCTTGCAGATATGGCAGCAGCGCTAGATGAAGGAGCCGCTTTACTTCAATCAGGTGGCACGGATGCCCAGATCCTCCATGATAGAGTGAATGATCTTTTAAGTGAAGTGATGCCAGCTTTAGACACGGCTTCCACTGCAGTAGAAAAACTCCAAAATGCCTTTTTAACAGGAGCGACAGGTTTTCTTGGTGCACGTATGTTGCATGAAATTCTTGTAGGCAGTGAAGCTCATGTTTTTGCTCTTGTGCGGGCAGGGGGGATGGTGCAAGCAAAAGAGCGTATTGTTCAAGCTCTGCATATACAAAACCTTCAGCTCACAGAGAGTCAGTGGCAGCGTATTACGCCTGTATGCGGGGATATAACTCAAAAATATTTAGAGCTCCCTCAAACTTTATGGGAAGAACTCTCTCAAAAAGTAGATACGGTGTACCACTGCGCGGCTCATGTGAATACTGTATTGCCGTATGAGGCTCTTGAAGCCTCTAATGTAATAGGCGTAAAACATATGATTCAATTTTGTTTAAGTGGCAAGACAAAGCATTTACATTACGCTTCAACGCTTTCCGTTTTTGTAGCAACGGATCAAAACACTGGCACCGTATATGAAAGTGATGACCTTTCCTCAACAAAGGTTGTGTATGGTGGCTATGCGCAAACAAAATGGGTAAGTGACCGCCTGCTTTGTCAGCTTCAGGCAAAGGGTTTTCCTGTCTCTCTTTATCGTTTTGGTTTAATTACAGGGGATACAATACAAGGCGTATCGGCAAAATCTGATTTCATTAATATGTTTTTTACAGGCATTAAAAAGTTACAAGCTTTCCCTGAAAGTGCGCTCGATGAGCTGTACCTTGATGTAACGCCGTGTGATTATGCATCTTCTGCTTTTTTCAATATTTCATTGAAGCAGAAAAATAGCACTTATCATATAGCGAGCGAGAAGGGGGCGAGCCTCAGGCAGCTACTAGAAGCTTTATATAATGAAGGTATTGCTATGAAAGGGCTAACAACCCCGTTGTGGACATCTAAAATTTCAAAAATTTCAGATATGGATCCAGATGAATCTGCAGCTTATTTGGCACTTTGCCGCGCTGATGCAAGCCTCTTTAAAACATACCGTACAATGGATCTTTTTCAGGCTACAGACATAACTTTTGATACATCCCAAACCCAAAGCGCATTAGGGGAGAGGAATAACTGCCCAAAGGTTACACCTGAATTACTTTCAATATATGCGAAATTTTCTTTATTAGGAGAAAAGGCATGACAATTAAGGTTTGTATTTTTGGACCCGAATCTACTGGTAAATCTACGCTTGCTAAAAATTTGGCCGAGCGTTTTAAGGCTGTGCTTGTGCCTGAATATGCAGAAGAGCTGATTCGCCAGCAAGATGGTAATATTTCTTACCCTGATATGAAGAAAATTGCCAAAGGCCAATTAGGCCTTGTTGAAGCAGCTTTAAAGAAATCTCCAGATTTGCTGATTTGTGATACTGATTTAATAACGACAAAAATTTGGAGCCATAAATTGTTTGGCAAGTGCGACAGCTGGATTGAAGAGCAAGCCAAGCAGCAGTCATATGATTTGTACCTGCTCTTAGATGTAGATGTACCCTGGGTTGATGATACGCATAGGTACCTTCCTGAGGATAGAGAATCCTTTTATAAGGTGTGCCAGCAAGAGTTAGAAAAAAATAATAAAAAATACCAAACTATAAGCGGTTCTTTTGAAGAGAGATTTCTTGGTGCTGAAAAAGCAGTGAAAAATCTATTTTAATGCTTTTTTTATCTGCTTTATAATATTCCAAACAAAAAAACACCCAAATGGGTGTTAAATCTGTTTGAAAATGGTGGAGCCTAGCGGGATCGAACCGCTGACCTCCTGCGTGCAAAGCAGGCGCTCTCCCAGCTGAGCTAAGGCCCCATATTCTATTTTCAAGTAAACGATGGTGGGCTCAGGAAGACTTGAACTTCCGACCCCTGCGTTATCAACACAGTGCTCTAACCAACTGAGCTATGAGCCCTCGCTTACGTTCACGAAAAATAGAGAGTTTTTGAGGTTAGGTCAAGTGTTCTTTTTCACTTTTTTCAATAAAAATTCTGTTACACTGCCGATATGGAAAAAAGCGCAGTCATAACAAGCCCTGAAAGCACCCACAAAAGTCTTGTGGATTTGTATCAAAGTTTTGAAAAATCTTCTCTAGAAGAGCAGGCATCATCTATGCTTGAAGCCTTTAATAAAATTATGCGCCAAGAGCTTTCTGTAAGGGAGCTGGCCTTTTATATTGCACAGGCAAAATCTGAGCAGCTTCAAAAGTCTCAAGGTTATTCTACTGCTGAATTTTTTGCTATTTTTATTCTGAATAAGCTTGCGCCATCTACGACTCTTTTTGATACGTCATGCTCATCCACTCTTTAAAGTTCTCCGGAAGGGGCGCTTTATGGATATGAGAGACGTTTATTGTTTTTAGTTTTTGTTCTCTCCCAAGCTCTTTGAGCCTTTCCTCTGAATACATCTGGAAGAACCTGCCTGTTTCTTTTTGAATATAAGCACCGGTTCCTTCTCTTACGTGTTGGAAAAGGTGTCCGCCTGCCTTAAGTACTCTAGAGGCTTCTGCAAAGGCCTGTGCGGCGCCAATGCTGTGTCCTTGTATGTCTGGTAGGTGTAAAATGCCTGCATGGCAGAAAACACCATCAAAGGTAGCATCTTTATAGGTTGATAAATCAGTGAGAGTGCCTTTACACACTTTATGCCCTGACAAATGTGCTGTAAAAGCCTTAGAAGGTTCAATAGCTGATACGTCAAAGCCATCTTTTTTAAAGAAAGAAATTTCACTGCCGCAGCCTGCCGCAAGAACAAGAATTTTTCCGCCAGCAGGTATGTTTTTTGCAAAAGCTTCTTTATCTTTCTGTTTAATAAAAAGTAAATCTTCATGGTTGACAGTTTCAAGATAGCTTTCAGCAAATTTATCATAGCTTTTTAGGGTGAGGGCTGTGAGTTTCTCTGTAAAAATTTGCAGGTCAGCTTTCGTGTAATGAGAAAGGTTGTTTGCATTTAAATCATCTAGAAATGCTTGAATATTAAAATTGTTTTTTGGCATCTGTTTTTAAAAATCTCTTGCGGTATGTTTCAAGTTTGTATACATTGATAGTGTTTAATAATCTGTTATACTCTACCTTTAACTGAAGAATGGAGCAAACCATGTCAGTCACAAATGACTTTCTGGACCGCTTTGGCGTGAATGCTGCTGCTGCGACAAATCTTGTTGCGGACAGTCTCAAAGGCGCCGATGATGGTGAACTTTTCTGTGAAGAAATCTGGGATGAGGCGGTAAGTCGTTCATCTCAACCTAAACCTGGTAGCACTGATCTGGATGTTCAAACCAGTTCCTCTTATAGCGAGGATGGCGGTTTTGGGCTGCGTCGTGTTGTGGATGGTAACTATGGTTATCAGTTTGCAACGGACTTTTCTACAAGTGCTATTAAGGAAGCAGGTTCTAACCTGAATGCTGTGTTTGGCGTTTCGCCGCACACGCTTTTCCCTGCGCCTCAAGTGAGTGCGCAATCTTTTTACGGCAGTGCTAACCCACTGACCGAAATGAGCTATGAGGATAAATTTGCTCTGCTGGAGCAAGTTGATAATTATGCGAGAGCTCAAGATTCTCGCGTACGTCGCGTAACAGTGGCTTTGATTGGCAGCATGAGCAAAGTGCTCATTGTGCGCCCTGATGGCTTTATGTGCGAAGACATTCGCCCATTGGTCCAACTGCGTATTAGCGTTCAAATTGAAGAAAATGGACGCACTGAGGCAGGAAGTTCTGCTCTTGGTGGCCGTACCACTTACGCTGATATTATTGCTGATGTGCATTGGAAGCATCATGTGGGCGTTGCGCTCTCTGCTGCAAATAACATGCTAAATGCTGTGCCTTGCCCATCTGGTGAAATGCCTGTAGTGCTTGGCCCTGGTTGGGCTGGTGTATTGCTGCATGAAGCTATTGGTCACCCTCTTGAAGGAGATGCGAACGCTGAAAAGACATCGAATTTCCATAATAAAATGGGGCAAATGGTTGCTGCCAAAGGCGTAACCATTGTTGATAGTGGTATGGATCAAAATGCAAGAGGGGCGCTCAACTTTGATGATGAGGGCACAGCAACTGAAAAAACCACTCTCATTGAGGATGGTAAATTGGTTGGCCTGATGCATGACCGTATCAGCGCACGTAAGCTTGGTGCTGTGTCTACGGGGAGTGGTCGTCGTGAAAACTTCCGTTTTCCTGTGCTGCCTCGTATGCGTAACACTTACCTTGAAAACGGCCAAATGACGCCTGAAGATATTATCTCTCAGACACAGAACGGGGTTTATATCACGGACTTTTCTGGCGGGAGTGTACAAAGCGCTACGGGCCAGTTTGTGTTCAATGCCAAGTTTGCTTTTCTTATTGAAAATGGCAAGCTGACAAAGCCACTTAAAGGTGCAACTCTTATGGGAGACCCTTATAAGGCTTTGATGCACATGGATATGATTGGTAATGATTTGGCATACGATGCTGGCGTTGGTATGTGCGGTAAGCAAGGCCAAAGCCTTCCTGTTAACCTCGGTCAGCCGACACTACGCCTTATGGGCGGCGTTGCGGTTGGTGGCACAGCGTAAGAGAAAGGAAAAACCTATGACAACCTCTTATGAAAAATTGGCACAGCAGGCCATTGACCTTGCAAAGAAAGCAGGGGCAACGGATGCAATTTGCCATGTAAGCCGATCTGAAAGCACTGAAACTGAAGTGGAAGGCGGACAGCTGAAAAGCTATGAAGCGCCACGAGAGCAGGGTATTTCCCTAACAGTGTTTAAGGGTCAAAAGCTTGCAAGTGTTGAAGGCGTTGATCTTTCTGTTGAAGGTTTGACGCGCCTTGCAGATCGTGCTGTGGCCATGGCTGAATATACAGCTGAAAACCCTTATGCAGGACTTTCTGAATCATCTCAATGGGCTAAGCCTGTTGACCTTGGCAAGGTTGATAGCAAACCGCTGATGGATGCAGGTGCCCTTAAAGCTCTTGCTGAACAAATGTCGGCGCGTGCTTCTGCTGTAAAAGGCGTAACCAAGGGTACTTGCTACGCATCAACAAGCTATGGTGAGTCTGTTACGGCAAACTCTAATGGCTTGCTTGTGAGTGGTGAAGGCACCTACACCAGCTTGACGGCTTCGGCGCTTGTTGGGGCAGGTGATGATACCTTTATGGCTTACTGGGGCGATGCGCAGCGTTATGCTGCAGATCTTGAGCCTTGGGAATCCATTGTAGATGAGGCGGTTCGCCGTTCTCTCTCTATGCTTGGCGCTGCACCTATTAAGAACCCACGTGAAATGCCTGTGTTCTTTGATGAAAAAATGTCAACGGTTCTGCTGAGGCAGTTTATGTCTGGTATCGGCGGGGATGCTGTCTTTAACAAGTCAACATTCCTGAAAGATGCTCTGAGCACCGAGATTTTTAACCCAAATATTACCATTACGGATGATCCGTTGGTGATGCGTGGGCTGGGATCTCGCTATTGTGACAGTCAAGGCGTGGCTATGCAAAAGCGCGAACTTGTGACGCAAGGTGTTCTGAATGAGTGGCTACTGACAATTGGTTCTGGTAACAAACTTGGTTTGCCGTCTAACGGTTTTGCAAGCGGAACCAGCAACCTGACACTGTCCAATGGCTTTATGACACGGGATGACCTTCTGAACGTTGAAGAAGGATTTCTTGTGACAGGTCTGATGGGAACTGGTGCAAATATCATGACGGGTGATTACTCGTGTGGCGCGCAAGGCTTTCTAATTAAGGATGGTAAAATTGATCGTCCAATTAAAGGCGTGACAATTGCAGGTCACTTAAGTGATATGTTTAAGGCGCTGACTCAGGCAGATGACCTGAAGGTTCGCGGAGCAACCAATGCGCCAACGTGTTATGTTGGCCCAATGAAAGTCTCTGCCGCTTAAAGCGTTTTCATGGGGTACCTTTTCCTTTTTGATGCAGCTTAAGCAGGTATTTCCTGCTTGGCGCTTTTCAAAAAGAAAAATCTGTCCCCATGTAATTCACTTTAAATATTTAATACTAAAAACGAAAAAAGGCCCCCGCATTGCGGGGGCCTTTTTATATGTCGATTATGGTTTACACCATGTTCAGCTTTTTTGCGAGAGCATCAGCTTCTGCAATCCATCCGTCAACCACGTCAAAGCCTGCGTTCCAGAACTCAGGTTTTGTAGGGTCAAGGCCAAATGGTTTGGTTAGCTCAACAGCGTTTCTGGTACCACCAGAGCGCAGGAGGTCAAGGTACATTGGCTCAAACTTATTGCCAAAGTCATCCTTTTTAGCAAAAAGCGCCTGCGTAAACAGCTCACCAAATGCATAGGCATAGACGTAAAATGCATTGTAGAAATGCCCAACGTAACACCACATGCGCTTCATCTGTTCTTCGTCATAGTTGAACACATCACCTTCTGCGCCATAGAACATTTTGCTTGTTTCCATGAAGTAACTGTTAAAGTCATCTTCGGAAAGTTCGCCTTTTGTTCGGCGGTGCGTATGGATAGCGCGCTCAAACTCACTAAACGACAACTGACGCACAGCGCTGTTCATGAAGTCGTTAATTTTACCCATGAGAAGGTCCAGCTTTTCAGCGTCGCTCATAGGTTGTTTAAGCATATGCGTAAAGGTGAGCATTTCAGCAAAAATAGATGCTGTTTCTGCGTACGGCATGGGCGCGTGCCACATAAGTTCGCCTTGCGCCTCAAGCGCAAGCAGGCCATGTACACCGTGTCCAAGCTCATGGGCAACCGTCATCACATCTCGGCGTGTGCCAAGATAGTTCAGGAAATTCCATGATTTATCACCGCCGCTGTAAGGGCCAGAACAGTTGTAAGCACCGCTCTGTTTGCCTGGTACGTAAGGTGCGTCAATCCAGTTCTCACTTTCCATGCGCTCAACCAAACTCAAAAGAGTCGGGCTAAAGGCGCCATAAGCGGCTTTCACATCAACCATGCAGTCTGCCCAGTCCACCTTATCATCGGAGTTCAATGGCATAGGTGCGTTGCGGTCTGACCATTCAAGCGGTGTGCCTGCTGGCACGCCGTCTGCTTTGTTCAAAATTGCTGCTTTCAAGCGATAAAACTCAGCACAAGAATTCGCGCCGCGAGTTTTACCGGCATCATGCAGAGCTTCCACAGTGGCATCATCAATCATATTGCCAAGGTTTTTAGCCTGCATTGGATTTGCAGGGTCATAGCCGCGCATTTTATCCATTGTTGCTTTATAGCCCATGCTGCTGTTGAGCGCTTTTGTAGAAAAGCGGTCAAACTTAACATCGTTAAATGTTTTGTTGATAATAAGCAAAACAGCTTTACGGTAATTGCGATCCTTGCTCTCTTCAAGAATATCGAGAGCTTCAGTCAGGCGAATTGTTTTCTCGCCTTTACCGTCTTCAGTTGGAATGGTGAAATCCAGTTCACTTTCAAGAAGGCCACGGTATTCACTCATCACACCTGGGCCATAAGGGCTAAGGTGGGCCAGCATGGCTTCTTGATCTTCGCTCAGTTGGTACTGTGCGTTTTTACGGATGTTATCCAGCATCGGCTTGTGATGGGCTACAACCTTGTCAGATTTCAGCAATGCTTGATAGTCCGCATCTGAGATGGCGGCAATTTCAATGCTGATATAGGTTGTATGTACAGCTTGCAAAGACCCAAGGCGCTCTGCAACTTTGGAAGAGATTTGCTGCGCTTTTGTGTTGTCAGGGTTTTCTGACAGCAAAAGCATAGGGTAAACATACAAATCATAGGCTGTACGTTCCAGTTTTTGATCCAAAGTAAGAACTTCACCAAGTTTGGTGGAGAGCTTACCTTTAAGGGCACCCATTTGCTTAATTAAAGCTTCACAGGCATCAAGGTCTGCATCAATTTTGGGATCATTCAGATCTGCGTACAGTTGTGTATGGTCCCAGCGAACGCCTTCAGCGCCAGTTTTTTTGTCTTGTGACATCTTAGTCTCCCTTGAAGGGTTAAAAGAAATTCAGATTTATAAATCTTTTTCATTCTATATGATGTCAATCTCTTAGGCAAGTCTGCTACATTATTTGATAAAAAATATACCACTTATCCCTTGTAGGGCCGGCCTTTGAATATGGTTACATACATGAGTACTTTCAGAGGTTGATTGTGATTTTGCGTGAAGGTTCATAAGAGATAACTATTGGGGAAGTGTTATAAAAGAAAGGATAGACAGTTTACCTCGTTAAGGCTTAGCTTTATGGTAGATGTTTGTCTAAAAGAAACTAAAATTGGACGCTTAATGAGGCAGATCGCTCTATTTGTGATTAAATCCGTGCTGATTGCTATGGCATATACAGCTATTGGACGCCTTTCTTATACCCTTGCTGTTCCACCTGCTTTTGCTGTGCCTATTTGGCCTGCTGCCGGCCTTTCGTTGGCTGTTATTATTTTAGGTGGATACCGTTATTTGCCTGCTATTTTTATAGGAGCACTTGCAACGAATTTAATTCTTTCTGTTGAAACTGCGGGAGGTGAGTCTTTTATTAGTGCGATACGTTCCCTTCCGACGGCAAGTTGGATTTCTTTTGGGGTTATGGCACAGGCAGCTTTTGGAGCCTTTTTAGTACGTAAGTTTATGCCAGCATCATCTATTCCACCTCATAATCACCACGATGTATTTACTTTTCTTCTTCTTGCGGGCTGGCTTGGTTCTATTGTAAGTGCAACAGTAGGAACTCTCACTCTTTATATGTATGGCATTTTGCCAGCTGAAGCCATGATATCAAACCATTTAAGCTGGTGGTTAGGAGATGCGGTTGGTATATCTTTGCTTGCTCCTTTTATTTTTCTCTTCCTTGATAGGAGCAGTTCATTCTTACGGAAATTTATTGTTATTGTGCCATCTGGCATTTTTGTGGCTTTGGTTATTGTGGCTTTCTTTACAGCCAAAGAAATTGAAAAAAACAAAAGGCAGTTAGAAGTAGATAGAATTGCTTATGATTTAGCAAATGAGCTTGAGGAAGACCTGCAAACCTATCTAAACTTACTCACAGCAAATGAGCGTTTTATTCTATCATCAGAGTATGTATCAGATGCTGAATTTGACCTCTTTACGAGAGAGTTTTTTAAGCGTTTTGATGGGGTCTCTGGTATGGGGTGGCTGCCTAAAATTACCCATGAGCAAAGAGAATCTCATGAAGCTTCTATCCGCCAGCAAGGATACCCTGACTTTTCAATCAAGCGCCGTTTTAATTTGGGTATATTAGATGTTTCAGAGCCTAGAGATGTTTATTTCCCTGTTACCTATGTTCGTCCATATGAAAAGAATAAAAGCGCGCATGGTTTTGATGTAAATGGCCTAGATCCTATTGTTGGGGATATGAGAGAGAGGTCTCTTAAACGTGCTAGGGATACAGCCATGCCTATTGTAACGGGAAGGTTTCCTATTGTGCAGGCTGAAAATCAGTACGGTTTTATTGTTTATCACCCAGTATTTTCTGTAGATATGGAAAGTTCCTCTATTAGCGAGCGCAGGAAATCTCTTATTGGATATTGTAGTGGAATATTTACCTTCCCAGATCTAATGGAAAATTTGCGTAAAGAGGCTCTGAAAAAAGGCTTTGACGTTTTATTAAAGGATGCCTCTACAGATGACCCTTCACTCAAGATATTATATGACTCTAGGACAAAAGATTTTAAAGAAAATGAAACTTTAGATGAGGGCGCATCAAAGGCTGTTGTAAAGATAAACTTTGCAGGAAGAGTTTGGGAAATTGTCTTTCTAAAAAAGGAGGAAGGTTCCTCAAGTCACCTTTGGTTGTTATTGATTATTGGTCTCCTTATTTGCTGTATATTCTCTTTGTTTCTTATTTGGCTTTCTACATACGTTGAGTCCGTTCAGAAAGAAATTTTAGCAGCTGATAAACCAGAAAAAACAACGCTTGCAACTCTTTCTGCTGGGGTTGTGGCTGGCATCACTCTTCTTACGGGAGTGTCAATATCTCATGAATTTAGACAACAAGAAGAAGGTGTTATTCATGCACTGATTATGGAAGAAATGGACTTGGTTAAGCAGGGTGTCATGGATAACCTTGAAGCCTCTGTTCTCGCTTTGAGGCGTATGGCAAAACGCTGGGAGTTTCGTAAGGACATACCTAAAGATGAGTGGCTTAATGATGCCAATAACTATGTTTTAGATTTTCCTGCGTTGACTACGGTAGAGTTTGTGAACAGTAATGATATTATTGAATGGATTCAGCCTCTTGAAGGGAATGAGAAGGCTGTAGGTTTAAACATTGTTTTTGATGAAAAGCGTAAGGCTATGCTTGAGGGCGCAAAAATGAAAGGCCACATTACGATGACAGCGCCATTCTACCTTGTGCAGGGCTATCAGGCATTTTTAATATATATCCCAATGTATATAGGTAATAATTTTGATGGCTTTATTGCTGGTGTGTTTGATACTGATAAGCTTATTCGAAATGTTGTCCATAATGAACTGTTAGATAACTTTTATATTGTTATCAGGGATGGTAGCGAAATTGTATTCCAAAACTCTGAAAAAGATAGTGGAACTATTTCGTTTGCATCAGAGTTAAGCCTAAATCTTTTGGGTAAAAAGTGGTCTGTTATATTATCTCCTAAAGAGCATTATATTGAATATAATACATCTTATTTTGTTCTCTTTATGCAAGTTGCGAATGTTCTCTTTTCTATGCTTATTGGTTTCTCTGTGTATACCTCTCTTATCTCTCACCAGCGAAATAAGCTTGTGAAGCGTAAAGGGGATGAACTTGCTGAAAGCGAAGCTAAAATGCAGTCAATTGTAGATAATACCGTAGATGGGCTTATAACAATTGATCATGAAGGTGCTATTCAATCTTATAATAAGGCCTGTGAAAGCATATTTGGATATAGCCAGTCTGAAATAATTGGCAAAAATATTAAATCTCTTATGCCTGAATATGATGATTTAATGCATGGCGGCTATATAAAGAGTTATCAAAAAAATAAAGACAGAAAAGGCATGAAGGACTTCTCGCAGGAGGTGAATGCTGTTCGTCAAAATGGAGAAATCTTCCCTGCAGAAATTTCTGTGAGTGAAGTTATGATGCCAGATGGCATTATATATAGCGGAATTATTAGGGATATTACCAGTCGTAAAAAAATGATAGAGACATTAACAGATTCAAATGAGGAGCTAGAGCGATTTGCTTATGTTTGCTCCCATGACCTTCAAGAACCTCTTCGTATGGTGCGCAGCTTTACTGAGAAACTTGAAAATCACTTTAGTGAGGCTATTAAAGGCGATGAAAAAGGCCAGCGTTACATGAATTATGTTATGGACGGGGCTGAGCGTGCCCAAGAACTTATACGAGATATCCTGTCCTATTCAAGCCTTGATAGGGATACGAAAAGGTATGAGAATGTTGATTTAAATAAGCTTGTGGGTCTCATAAAAGAAACGATGCAAGTCAGCCTTAAGGGCGGCGGGGAAATTATTCATGACGAACTGCCTTCTTTTATGGGGAATAGAACCCAAATTTATCAACTTCTGCAAAATCTTATAAGTAATGGGCTTAAATATCAAAGTCCTGGCATGAACCCATGTGTGAATATTAGCAGTATTGATTTAGGAGATTGCTGGCAAATTACTGTGCAAGATAACGGGATTGGCATGGAAGAGCGTCATCTTGGTAAGATTTTTGATGTTTTTCAAAGGCTTCATCGTAAGGATGAGTTTTCAGGTACAGGAATAGGACTTGCAATTTGTAAGAAAATTGTTGAACGGCATGGCGGAAAAATTTGGGTTGAATCCAAAAAAGGAGAGGGATCGGCCTTCTTCTTTACATTGCTAAAATCAACAGGAGGAGAGAACAAAGATGCTTAAAGAAGAAAGAGTCGTTGATATCTTGCTTGTAGAAGATAATCCTGGTGATGTTGAGCTCACACAGGAGGCTTTTGAGGGCAGTAAATTTCGAAAAAAGCTTCATGTGGCAAGGGATGGCGACGAGGCCTTAGATTTTTTTTATAAGCGTGGCGATTTTGTTGATGCTGTCACGCCTGATATTGTTCTACTAGACCTGAACCTTCCAAAGACGGACGGAAGAGAAGTTCTTACTATTATGAAGGCTGATGAAGCCTTTAAAGACCTGCCTGTTATTATTCTGACCAGCTCCCACATGGATAGAGATGTTCTTGAAAAATTTGACCTTCCCTCAAATTGCTATATTGTAAAGCCTATTGATTTATCTCAATTTTTAAAAGCTTTGAAACATTTGGACGGCATCTGGCTGGATGTTATTCAAAGCTTTGAGCGCAAATAAAAAGGTATGAGCTAAAAATGACGCCAGAAGAAAAAATCAAAAAACTTGAAACAGAACTTGAAAATCTAAAGAAAGAATATAGCGAATATGCTTACATTATTTCTCATGATTTTAGCGCACCCTTGAGGCATGCTTATGGGTTTACCCAATTGGTACTTGAGAAAGACGCTGAAAATTTAAGTGAATCATCTCAACGACATTTAAATACGGTACTGGAAGCTTGTACAAAAGGGAAAGACATGCTGGAAGGCCTTCTTCTTTTCTCTCGTGTTTATAGCTCAAAAGAAGAACCAGAAGAAGTGTCTTCAGATCTTCTGGTGCAATTAAATGTAGCATTATTCGAAGATCTGGTTTTCTCTGATGGTGCAAAAATTACTTTGGATGAGCTGCCACCTGTTCAGGGGGTAAGGTCTCAACTTCAAACGGTATTTTATGTATTGCTTCTCAATGCTCTCATGTATCAAAAAGAAGGTAACAATCCCATTGTCCATATTTCCTGCAAGGATTTAGGCGATTTTTGGGAGTTTTCCGTGAAAGATAATGGCATGGGTATAAAGGAGAACTCCCTTGAAACCATCTTTCAGCCATTACGCCGCGGTGTAAAGGAAGATGATTTTAAAGGTCTTGGTATGGGGCTGCCTATTGCAAGGCGTATCGTTGAGCGTCATGGCGGTCATATGCAAGTTTTATCTGAGCCTGAAGAGGGAAGTGTGTTTTCTTTTACTTTACCCAAAGAGTCTCAAGTTAAAATAGATTAAACTTTTACCAAGTTAGTTTTTTACGCCCAAGAATGGCACCAAGTCCCGTCATCAGCATGATAGGCACGCCATAATAGATAGAAACATACAAAGCATAATCACTGCTACAGTAGAAAGCATATACAAATGCAATTAAACTGCTTGAGGTTAGACCAGAGATTGCACCTAGAAGCATAGGCTGAGTGCTTGCTGTCTTTTTAAGCCAAGCTCTCCATAAAATAGCCATGGCTGCAAGGCTTGCAAGGGTCAATGTTGCAAGGCAGTGAAAGCCCATGCCCGTCATACCAAGTATCTGGCCTTCAAAAGCAGCTATTGAAAATTTAGCAGGTTCTATATATCCGGCTGTAAAAAGTCCAAGTGGGATAAGTGCAAAAGGTATCATGTGCACAAAAGTTACCGTCCCGGAGGGCCTGGATAGTTTATGGATAAGAATTAGTCCCCACATGAAGACAGATAAAAAGAGGCCGTTCTTAAAAAGGGCAGAGGACGTATGAATAAATTCGTAGAAATCTTTACGCACGCCAAAGGCAGTAATTATAACCACTGCGCTAACTATAAAGGTGAGGAAGGCCGTTATATTTAAGCTTTTACGAGAAAGCG
>CAXHDG010000006.1:0-97044 GCA_964015495.1 uncultured Magnetococcales bacterium | reverse complement strand
GGACATTAGGATGCGTCCAAGGTAATTTTCACCACCTTTACCATAGAGGAGGTCAATACCCCAAAATTTATCTTCCCAGATGTTCCCTTCAAAAAGAGGGGCGTCGCCGGTAGCGAGAAGTTTTTCGCGCAGCTCTGGGTTTCGGTCTGAGTATTTTTGCATGTTCACCTCTGTCATGATGGCAATGCGCCCTTCGGGGCTGTCATCAGGGCGCGTTACAAAGCAATCTTCGTGGGTGAACTTTTTGGCCTCTTTCGGGTCCATAGCCGCAAGCATAGCCCGAATGGTTGGGTCAATGCTCTTCCATGCCATATAAGCGTTTTCAGTGCTGCCACACTCAAAGGCAGGCAGGCCAAACTCAGGCTCTGCAGGCAGAGTCACATTGCAAGGCTCCATGTTGGAAAGGAATTTGTATTCCTCACGGAAATACATGATGGCCTCCTTGGGAGAGTCTTCATTACTAAAATGGCTTAAATTAAGTTTCATGGGGCTACTATATCAAAAAACCACCCCGAAGGGCGGTTTTTATAAGGCGTATAAAGCTTAGTGCGTAAAGCGGCTTTCAGCAACGCGGTCCGCAGCTTCGGCAGGAAGGATACCTTCTTTTTCTGCCATTGCAAAAATCTCACGCAATGTATCGCCAATGGCATGAATAGATGTGAGCGCTTGCTTCTCATCGTATCCGCCTTCTAGGTTTTCGTAATAAACGTTGATGATACCACCAGCGTTTACAAGATAGTCTGGTGCGTAAAGAATGCCGCGCTCTTGCAGAAGAGCCGCGTCAGATTCTGTTGCAAGTTGGTTGTTAGCACCGCCAACAACTGCTTTACATTTAAGCTCTGGAATGGTTGTTTCGCTCAAAATACCGCCCATTGCACATGGCGCGTAAATATCGCAAGCTACGCGGTGAATCTCGTTTGTAGGTACAATGTTACAGCCGTATGTGTTTGCCATTTCAGTAAGCGCTGCTTCGTTAACGTCTGCAATAGAAATATTGCCGCCTTTCACGCCAGCTTCAGTGAGCCACTTAATGAGGTTTTTACCCACGTTACCAACGCCTTGGATGGCAACAGTAAGTTCGTTCATTGGTGTTTTAATAAATTCTTCAGCAGCTACTTTTTGGCAGATGAAAATACCTAGCGCCGTCATTGGAGAAGGGTCTCCGCTGGCACGGCCAAGTACAAAGTCTGTGCTTGTTTTAATGGTGTCCATGTCTGCAAGGGTTGTGTTCATGTCTTCAGCGCAGAAGTACTTGCCTTCTAGGCTATCTACAAACTTACCAAACGCTTTAAGAAGCTCAGGGCTCTTGTTGCTAGGGTCTGCAATAATAACAGATTTACCGCCGCCAAATTTAACGCCAGCAAGCGCAGATTTGTAAGTCATACCACGAGAAAGACGAAGAACATCTGTCATTGCTTCTTCTTCAGAAGCGTACGGATAAAGGCGAGTACCTCCCACAGCAGGGCCGCGATTTGTGTTGTGTACGGCGATGATTGCTTTAAGCCCACTCTCTGGGTCCGTTGCTTTAACAATTGTTTCATAACCGTTTTTCTGAATCATTTCTACAGACATCATAATCGTCCTCTCACTTTATCCTATTCAATTGAGTCATGCACATATTCGCATTGATTGGCCCCATTATAGGGAGGAGCCCCCCTTTCCGCAAGCAAAACAAAAACTCACGGCCTGCGCCGTGAGTTTCCGTTAAGAAAATAATATGTATTAGGCAGCGTGCGCCATAATTTCCATTGGGTTTTCCACAAGTGCTTTTGACATGTTGAAGTCATTCTTATCATCTAGGAGTGGCGCCATAGAAGCATCGTTGCTGCTATGGGCACGTTCAAGCGCTTCATCAATGGCTTTCGCGTTAATAATATCTGGAATAGAGCCTTCTGGTACGTCTCTCTCTTGGCGAACCATCCCTTTAAGCTCTTCTGTATCTATGGCATGAACAGAGCCTTCTTCAAGGCTTTCAAGCAGAAGGGATCCGTCTTGCATAAGATAGACGTGATTTTTTTCGCTGATAAGAATAACAGAACACTGCGCTTCTTCAAGGCCTTGAGTGCGCCTTGCAAAGTCTTTAACGGCACTCACTTGAGTTTGGGCTTCGAAGTCCTGAATGAGGGATTCAGCTTGGCTGAGTGTAGATGGTTGAGCGGTATTGATCATCGAGCTTGTTCCTTTTGATCGTTTGCTTTTTAATTATATATGCCTATTTTTTGTGCAAATCAAGTGTTCATATAAAATAAAGTAAAAAAAAGCACAGTGCGGAGCTGTGCTTTTTAAAGTTTCGATTTTAAATGACAGGCCCAGGGCTAAAGATAATACCAAGAAAGCTTACTGCAAGAATGACAATGAAGAACATTGGAATGGAGAGAATGCCTACAATAAGCCCGGCAAAAAAGGCAGGAAAACCAATACCTGCGAGCACGCCAAAAACAGGAGATGTGAATAGAAAAAAGGTGATCAGGCCAATAATGCCATACAAGCCAACAATGACTGGAATGAGTAGCAGTTTGCCTATACCTGTGGGGCGACCGTCAGGGCTATAAGAATGTGCCATGGAAAACTCCAATAAAACATGAAAAAAGATGGGATAACTTCAGAAAGTTAAGTTAGAATGGCCATTATGTCAAGCACAACAACCAAAGCTATTGTTCTGAAAACTGCGCCCTATAGTGAAAGCGCGGTGCTTTTAACTGTGTTTAGCGAGGAATGGGGCATAAGCCGCGGTATGGTGAAGGCTGCAAAGAAGAAAATGAATGCTCTTCAGCAAGGAAATGTGGTGAATCTTACCCGTTATAGGCGCCTTGAGACGCAATTGGGTACGTTCTCTGTAGATTTGGAACATCCTGTTGCTGCTCAATGTATGATGAGCGAAGAGCGCCTTTCAACAGTCAGTGCCGTATGTGATCTGCTTCTTAAATCTTTTGAAAGTGATGATGCTCACAAACCCTTTTATGGCTACACAGAGAGCTTTTTAAGGGAGGTGTGCACCATGCCAGAAGGCGCGCTACTTCCAAAGTTTGGTCTGTTTGAGTTTAAGTTACTTTTAGAGCTTGGTTATGGACTCTCCCTTAAACCTCAGCAGGCTGTGGTGGAGAGTGAAGGGGAGCAACTGGCCTATGTGTCGCCAAGAAGCGGTAGAGCTGTTGGAGAGGTTGCAGGTGCGCCTTATAAAGACAAGCTTTTGATTCTCCCTAAAGCGTTTGGCGGAAAGAGCGAAGATATTCAAGATGTGTTTACGCTGACAGGGCATTTTTTAGAGCGCGCGCTCCATGGTAAAAAAAGCGATGCAAGAAGGCACCTGATAGCACTTGCCCAAACTAAATCTTAAAAAACCTTCTTTTAAAATGCGCCTATTTTAAGCAAAAAATCTTGTGTAAACAGCGATATCGCACTTTACGGAATCCCTTAAAAGCCCTATAATGCGCCAAGTTTAAAGGATTTAGGTGTATTTATGACGGAAATCGTACCAGGAAATTTTGCAGATGAGATGAAGAGTCGCTACTTAACGTACGCGCTCTCAACAATTATGTCTCGTGCGGTACCTGATGTGCGTGATGGCCTTAAGCCTGTGCAGCGCCGTCTGCTTTACGCCATGCGTATGCTGCGCCTTGATCCAGATAAAGGCTATAAAAAATGTGCCCGCGTGGTCGGTGATGTGATTGGTAAATACCACCCTCATGGTGACCAATCCGTTTACGATGCTATGGTACGTCTTGCGCAGGATTTCTCTCTGCGTTACCCCATGGTAGATGGTATGGGGAACTTTGGTTCTATTGATGGAGACGGCGCGGCTGCTATGCGTTATACGGAAGCCCGTATGACTAATGTTGCCACTGCTATGATGCGTGATCTTGAGTCTGGTACGGTAGACTTTATGCCAACATACGATGGCTCAGACGAAGAACCAATGCTCCTTCCTGCGGCTTTCCCTAACCTGCTTGCAAACGGTACAACTGGTATTGCCGTAGGTATGGCCACAAACATTCCTCCGCATAACGTGGGCGAACTTTGCCGCGCAATGCTAACCCTTCTTAAAACGCCAGAAACATCTACAGCGCAACTTATGCGCAGTGTAAAAGGGCCAGATTTCCCAACGGGTGGTACGCTCAACGAAGACCATGCAACCATTGTTAAGGCTTATGAAACAGGCCGTGGTAGCCTGCGTGTACGTGCAAAATACGAAATTGAAAAACTAGACCGCGGTCAGTACCAAATTATTATTACAGAAATGCCGTACCAAGTGCAAAAGAGCAAAGTGATTGAGAAAATCGCTGACTTGATGCATATGAAAAAGATTACATGGCTTGATGATGTGCGCGATGAATCAGATGAAAATATTCGTATGGTACTTGTCCCTAAAAACCGTACCATTGATTCTGCAGCGCTTATGGAAACACTTTATAAACTGACAGACCTTGAAACACGTTTTTCAATTAACATGAACGTTATTCTTTCAAATGGTACACCTGCTTGTGTAAGCCTTAAAGAAGCCCTAGACGAGTTTATTGAACATCGCCGCGTGGTGCTTGTACGTAAATCTAAATGGCGCAGTGCTAAAATTGCAGAGCGCTTGCACCTTCTTGAAGCTTACAAAATTGTGTACCTCAACATTGATGAAGTGATCGCAATTATTAAAGAGAATGATCATCCTGCACCAATCATGATGGAACGCTTTAATATTGATCAAATTCAAGCGGATGCGATTCTTAACATGCGTCTGCGCCGCTTGCGTAAACTTGAAGAAATGGAAATTCAGCGCGAATTTGATGAGCTGACAGCTGAGCTTGCAGGTCTTGAAAAAATTATTGGGTCTTACGAAGAGCAGACACGTATATTGACTGAAGAAATTCAGCATATGGAAAAAGAGTTTGGCGATAAGCGCCGCACAGAAGTACTGGGCGCGCCAGAAGCTATTGTGGTCTCTCTTGAAGACCAGATTGAGAAGGAGCCAATTACCATGGTTCTCTCTCAGCAGGGTTGGGTGCGTGCTATGAAAGGTCATAGCTCTGCCGATACCACTTTCCGCTTTAAAGAAGGGGACGATGAACTTGTGCGTATCCCTGCTTACACCACAGACAATATCTGCTTCCTGAGTAGCGATGGTAAGGTTTACACCCTTCATGGATCTAAACTTCCTGACGGTCGCGGCTTTGGTGAGCCGATTAACGTCAGTATTGATATGAAGCCAGGCCATGAAATTGTATCTGCCCTTGTGCCAACATCTCCATTTGTGATGATGGCAAGTGAAGGCGGTTTTGGTTTCCTTGTGGAAAAAGATAACCTGATTTCACAAACTAAAAACGGTAAGCAAATTATTAACGTCGCTAAGGGCGATAAGGCCAGCTTTATGGTGGAAGCCCCTTACGATATGGTCGCTCTCTCTACTTGCCTGCTCACCAACAAAAACGGCCGTCTGTTGATGTTTGATCGTGATCAGATTAGCGTGCTTGGCCGTGGTAAAGGCGTGAAGCTGATGGAAGCCAAAGAAGCGAAGCTTGCTGACGTCGTTTCCTTTAACAGTAGTGTTGGTGTGGGCCTTAAAAACACGATTGGTACAAAGGACCGCGTGCTCAACGAATTTGAAGATTGGGTAGGTAAGCGCGCACAAGTTGGTAAAGTGCCGCCACATGGCTTTACTAAAGAGTGCTTCCTATTTGTGCCAGAGGGCTCAGACGCTGCACCAACAAAAACGCGCTCTAACGAAGAGCTTGTAGAAAAAGCCATGAGTGTTGGTACAGAAGAGCGCCCAACGAACTTTTTGAAAAAGGACGGCGGTGAAAAAGCTGAAGCTTCATCTGATGATAAGCTAATGGACCTTCCGAAAACAGAACCTATCCCGATTGTACGTGGCGGTGCTAAAAAGGCCGACGCTAAAAAAGAAGATGCGCCAGATAAGGCTAACATAGATGACCTGTTTGATTTTCTGCGCAAGCAGGAAGATGACTAATTAAAAAAGAGCCCTGCGGGGCTCTTTATTTTTGGCCTATATCTTGCGTATTCCCCTCTGTATATACAAAAAATAGAGGCCATAAGATGATTTCGTCTTCATTACAAAGTTTAACCAGCTACACAAATAACCTGCTTACGGGCAATAAGGATACGACCGTGATTGGCGGCGTGCGTATCAATATGCAGGAAGGAACTGTGGTTGAAGAGGGCGGCTGGAAGGATGATGCGATTTCTCTTTCGCCAGAGGCAAAGGCCGTTCTTGAGCGTATTGATGACCTCACCAGTAAGCTTTCTCTTCTTCAAGCGCAGCTTGGCGGGCGTGAGCTTTCTGAGTCTGAAATTGCACAAATTTCTGAAATTACCGCGCAGCTTGATGATATTTACGACATTGAAAGTGTGCCGCCGTCTGAATCTTTCCTGTATATGACAGAGGCTAATAGAGAGGTGGGTACACGCCTTATTTCTGAAATTTCTAGCATCTATGAAAGCATTCCAGATGGGGCGCTGCCAACAGATGCCCAGCAGGCAGATCTTGACCGCCTTACGGGAGAGCTTGATACACTTCTAGATCAGAGCCGTGTGCGATCTAGCCATAATATTGCAGATTTGCCGGCAGATATTGGGGAAGAAGTTATTGCGCAGTTTGCAGCCCTTACAGAGCTCCTTGCAAGTAGTGATACTCTTACGGCCACCCAAGCAGAAACAGCCGCAGCTATTGCACAGAATATTGATAATGCCTTTACGGAGTACGGCACTGAAAAGCCAGCGCGTGAACTAAGCGAGGCTGAACAAAATAAGGCTGATAAGCTGGTAGAGGAGCTTGCAGAACTTTTTGAACAGGCAGAATCTGCATCGCTCAGTTCTTTCCTGCTTGAATCTCGCGCGCAGAGTACATCGCTCTTTTTAAGTATTCTTAACGGTAATGATTCTGGGAGCGAAGATCCATTTGCGGCGCTCCTAACAGGCATTCAAAACAGCAGTACATCTAGTGTGGATGCACTTCTTTAAATGAAAAAAGAGCCTTGCGGGGCTCTTTTTCTTGATTGATTTTTCAGATGAAGTTTTTAATGAAATGACCAGGGTGTTAAAGCCCTAAATGCGTCATCATGTGCCGTTTTAGTTTGCCGTCTACTTCTTCCATTGTTACATCGGGCGCAAAGTTTTTAATACTACACACGCCTTTATCAGTAATGCCGCAAGGGGTAATACGGGTAAAGTGCTCCATAATTGGGTCTACGTTAAGGGCAATGCCGTGGAAGGTTACCCATTTGCGCACACGCACACCAATAGCGGCAATTTTGCCCACTTGTGGGGTTTTTTGTTGGAGGAGTAGGGGCGTTTTTTGCGCCTTTTCACTTTGTTTCGGCATAGGAACCCATACACCAATTTCATCGCATATATCTGTGGGAATATCGTACTCATTTAGTACATCCACCATCCATTTTTGTAACATGCAAACGTAAGCACGGATATCGCGCCCACGTTTTTTGAGATCGAGAATCGGGTAAATAACACGCTGTCCAGGCCCGTGGTACGTTACGTTGCCGCCGCGGCCTGTATGAATAAGAGGAATATCGCCAATTGCACCCACAGCAGATTGTTCAAAGGATGTGCCTGCGGTATAAACAGGCGTGTGCTCTACAAAAAATATAACTTCTTCGCCGCCGTTTATTACATTTTGTACAGCGTCCTCTTGCATCTGTACAACGTCCTCGTAAGGGACATCTTGTCCTATGTGGATAATACGGATTGGGGCTTGCGTCACAGGCGTTTCCTTGCTATAAATCGTGGGTATAAGCGAAGTGTACTTCTTTTTGTTTGGGCAGACAACCTGCATGGGATGTTAGTGGAAACAAAAGGAAAACAAACCGAGTTTGTGCCGTCGTGGTGGAATTGGTAGACACGCTAGCATGAGGTGCTAGTGCCGCAAGGTGTGAAGGTTCGAGTCCTTTCGACGGCACCAATAATTGGTCTCTCTAAGTCTCATAAAATCTAAAAATCAATATAAAACAACAGTAAGAGCCAAGGATCCTGTCTTTTGGCATCTCTTGCTATCTATTGCAAGCTCACTCATTTAGGGGTGCTGTTAGGGGTGTCAAATGAAAGGTAGCCCTATGCCGCTAACGAATATTGCTATCAAAAGTGCTAAAGCAAAAGAAAATCCCTACAAGCTGTTTGATTGTGATGGTACCTTTATCCAGATTAATAAGAGTGGTTCAATGCTATGGCGAATGAAATATTACTTTCATGGAAGTGAGAAGCTTATTGCATTTGGGAAGTACCCAGAAATATCCCTGCAAGAAACAAGAGAGAAAAAATTTGAAGCACGTAAATTACTAGATAAAGGCATTAACCCTACTCAGCACAGAAAAGAAGAAAAGACTGATGCTGTGATAGCGGCAGGAAACTCATTCTCACTTATTGTTAAGGAGTGGCACGACACAGCTTAAATAAATGGTCAGAGAAGCATGTTGCTAAAATTTGGCGCCGAATAGAGCTGCACTTAGTACCTAAACTTGGCGCTATGCCTATTCAAACTATAAAGCCTATGGATGTTTTGAATCTTATAAGGGCAATAGAGAAGAAGGGTACGACTGAGATTTCTCAACGTATTCTACAAATATGCACAGCAATATTTCGTTATGGCATCGTGACGGGTCGAGTCAGCTACAACCCCGCAGCAGATTTAAAAGGGGCACTTGTCTCTATGATTGTTGCATGTGAGATAAGAGAAAACCTCTTTCTATACACAATTGCACGAGAGCAGGAAATAGAAGAAGGGTTGATATTCCTACAAAGGGTTTCAAACTTAAAAGAAGCGTGGAAGCAGTTTGTGCTAAACTACGGCATAAGAGAAGAGTCTATACCTCAGCTCTCTCCACCCGAAAGTAGCTATATGTGCTTAGTTGAAGGGCGTCTTCCTCAGCCTAACCCTGAAGCTATTAAATACTATCAGCTTTTATGGCACTGTAGGTAGCTTTAGGCCTTACGGGTTTTTGTGTCTCTTGAATGCTTAACCCCGTACATACCTTCATCAGCATGCGAGATAAGGTCATTTAGTGTCTCTCCATCTTTAGGGTAGTGTGCAATGCCGACAGAAGCACCGACACTTATCTCTTCTGAGATGCCTTGAATGGCTACAGGAGCTTGTATTGCTTTTTGTAACGGCGTGATGTGTTTTGCTTGTGTTGCCTTATGAGGGAGGATGGCGCAAAACTCATCTCCACCCATGCGGCAAATTAGCGAGCCTTCAGGGAGCTGTTTTTGCAGACGGATCGCTGTTTGGGTAAGAATGGCATCACCTGCATCATGGCCGTATGTATCATTAACCGGCTTGAACTTATCTAGGTCGATATAAAGAAGTGTGCAGCTCTTGCATGTGTCTAAGAGGTCTGTTGAGAGCCTTTTAAAGGCATTTCTATTTAGAAGACCTGTCAGAGCATCTTGTCCAGCAACATTCTGTCTGAAGTGTCTTTGTATTTTATCAAGGTTTTTGAAGGCATAAATACGTTCATGGTCTTGTAGAATAATCTTTAATGTGCTTTGGGGAAGTTTAAGCGCATCTGATGCCTTTTTAAGGGACCCATCAAAGTGCGTGAGCGTTTCCGCAAAAATATCCCTGCTATCTGATATCAACTCAGGGTCATGAGGTTTTATTTCTAAATGATTCTTCCATGATGCATCTTTTGCTTTACTGTGTTTTAAAACAGCAATCATTGAGCCAAAAGTGATAAGGGCAATTGCAATCATCTCTCCACTGTTAAAGTTTTTAAGGGGCATGCCTGTAATAGGGTAAAGCAGCCACTCCCAGAAGTACGTTGCAAGAGATGAAAGGGCTGCCACCGCTAAAAAATTTTCGGTTTTAATGAGAGAGGCGCTTGAAAATTCGATAACACGAAGAGGGGCTACAAGGCATACACCTGCAACAATGCCTGCAACAAGTGTAGGGGTATGTGTCATCGAGCTGAGTGTAGGGATGATATTAGATTCAAAAGGCAGAGGGGCGACAGTATTAAGAACAGAGATAATAAAAGAAACGGCCATGAAAAACATGCTCATGATAAACATGACAAAGCCAACAACACGGCATCTAGAACGATAGCCTTCGTTAGAGTTGAGGGCGTGGTTGTGTGGTCTGTGCATTTCGGCAATGAACATGCGAGCACTGAGAATCATACCTTCTAGAAGCATTAAAAAGTAAACAATGCCTCGAGACTCTTCTGGTATATCTTTGCATATAATTGCAACACCAATAAGAACAAGTAAAAGTCCTGCAAGTTGATTGAACGTTGGCGAACGGTGTAAGAAAATCCAACTTGCAAATATCCCAAAAAATAGGCTTATGCGCTGCAAGAGGGATCCTTCTGTTGATGAAACAATAGAAAAGAGTGCGAGGGTTACAATATATCCAAGGAGCATGACCAACCCAAATAGCCACGTATCAATAGAGCGTATGGTTTCTTTACCAAGTTTCCCTGGGCCGCTGATCAGGAGTAATGTAAAAGAGCAGCTTGCAAAAGCACAGCATGTATAAAGGATATAGTTGGCATCTAAAATTTGGGCGCTATACCCAATCATTACATTGTTAAGTCCCCAAAGAACAAGGACACTAAAAAATGCTTGTATCCAGCCCAGATACTTTTTATCAATCAATTTTTTATTCCCCATATAGCGAGCCCAATAAAAATAATATTGAGCGCAAAGCAAGCTGTGATGACTTTCCACCAGAGCACTTTTTGTGAATGAATTTCTTGCAAACGAGAGAGTTCGTCAGATCGGCGCTCGTGCTTAATGCGCTTACCGGTTTTAAACTCTTTGTAGAGCTTAGCATCTGTGGGCTGGTGCGCTTTTCTTCTATCTTGCTCTGTCATGCAAAGTACTTTTCTTTATTCATAGTATTTCCCTAAGCCAGCGAGGTTAGTATGCTGTTCATTGGGCTTAATTTCAAGTGATTGGATTTCTATTTCTTTGCATACTTCTTGGACTGTTTTGTTTTCTATATCGACTGCTTTGAAGTGCTGTTCATCTGTAAACTTTAAAAAGTATTGCCTGAGTTGATCTCGGTATAGGTTGTTAGAAATAATTTTTTGGTCATTGGCATCGTTTTGTGTGCCTCTTTCCTGGATTCTTTTTAGGTGGGAATCAGAGTCTAAATATAGATAAAATGCAACGTCGGGCTGTCTGAGCTGTAGGGCATCAATATTAAATGCTTTAATAGGCTCGTCAATAAGTTTAGCATTTGCCAGGTAATACGCGATTGCTGAATAGATGTATCTATCCATGATAACAGGAGTATCGTTTTGGTTAAGCTTGTTAACTTCTTCAGACTTTTTGTGTAAGCATTCAAGTGCAAAGTTATGAATGTCAGCAGATGGTGCCTTGTCTGAAATAAGCTGCTCTAATGTTTCAAGTTCATGAGAATCCATATGCCTTAATACTTTGGCATTCATATTATAAGCGAGTTGTTGAATTGTCGTTGTTTTGCCAACACCATCCATACCCTCAATAACAATAAATAGTGCTGAATTCATCTTTCTTGCCCCTTTAAGTAGAGGTATATCATATATGAAAAAGTAAAAAAGCCTACCCATAAAAGGGTAAGCTTTATTTCGCTTTAAAAAGGTCTTCAATAAGAGTAGCTGAAATAGTTTCCTGCTGTCCTGTTGAAGCCTCATATTCCACAATTCTGTTTTTGATACTCTCTGGCGTGAGCTGCAGTTTCTCACAAAGTGCAAAAAGGTGCTTGATATACTTTTTGAGTATCCTGTTCCTATTGTGCTTATTGGAAGGCCGGAGACCTTCTTGATAAAGCTCGATAGTTGCAACCAGAATATCCTCGACCTGCAAATGAAGACAGGAATTTCCAAGAGGTGAGAGAGGATAAACATCCATAACATTGCTCAGATTTTCGGTGAGCTTAAGAATAGAAGCAATACCAATTGTGGCCTCTGTAAAAAGATGCCCTTCCTCTTCATGTGTGAGTAAAGCAATGACTGCGATCATCTCTGCTTCTTTATCAGAGTCATTTTGGAGCATGACTCTGATAACTCTACCTGAAACACGATTAATGCCGTATTGGTGATCATATTTGTGTTCAGGGAGAGTATCTACATGAATGATACCTTTCGGAAGGGAGCGCTTTAATGCGGTAAGCATCTCCGTATCTGATGAAGATACCAAATAAGAGATGTTTTGATCATGAATGCTCTTGCATGAAAGTAAGTACTCATGGGTGTCTAAACAAATCTGCTCAAGGCAGTTTGCTGGTGCCAGTAATCCTAAGCTCATATAATACGATCCATAGCGTGGGTAAAAGTGAGGATCCTCATAAGAGCTAATATTTTTTGTTTTTAAGCAGGGCTGAACAATGTAGATAGGTGAATGTATGTCTCTGTTATTCATATCTGCTTTAAGTGTGTTCATATGTGACCCAACAAACCTAACGGTTGGGTCAATACCAGAGCTCATAAGAGCTGATTTTCGGTGTTGATAATTTTTACCTTCAAAGAAGGTTCTAAATTGAGAGCAGGCTTGCTCAAGGCACTTGTGCGCCTGTTGCTTGGATAGTTGAGCCATTGTCGGCCCCTTATTAGTATGAAAATGGTACGAGAAGTTAAGAAAGTTTGCTCAATCTAAGAGAGTTCGTTATAAGTGTCAAGTTAGATAAAGTCCAAAGAAGGGAACGTTAAGTTGCAAAACATACTCTTAACATCAACAGGGTTTTCTCATGCGAGTGTTTATAATCACGCAAAACAGCTTGTGCAATTGAGGGTACAAGGTCGAGCAGCTATTGTGACAACAGCATCATCAAAAAAAGAAAAAAACGAGTGGGCCATGCTTGCGAAAGAGCAGCTCACGAGTTTTGGTGTGCAGGGCGTACAGTTTATAGATTTTGAAAATGATCCTTTAGTAGATTTGACTCAGTTTAATATCTTGTATGTAAACGGTGGAAATACCTTCAGGCTCCTTAAGAGTTTCCAAAACAAACATACCAAAGAAAATATCCAAAAATTTTTAAAAGGCGGCGGCCTTTATATTGGGGTCTCTGCAGGAAGTTCTGTGCTTGGGCTGGATATTCAGGCGTTAGGGGATATTGGTATGGATGAAAATAATATAAAACTTTTAAACACATCTGGTTACGGTATTTTACCGTTTTCGATCGTTCCGCATTTTGTTGATGAGTTTATAGGTAAGTTAAGAGAGCAGAACTACTACCCTTTAAAAGATGGTCATGCAATATGGGCAGACTTAAATGGAAACTATGAAGAAATTTCTTAAAAAATTTCCAGCTGATTCAGGCCTTTCTCAAGGATTTGATCTCTCTGGTAGAGATTGCTTTTCTCGATAGCGTCTTTCATCTTTTTATTAAAATCTAAAATAGTTTGTTTATTATCTCTGAATGTAAACTGGTCCATATAGTCCTTAACATCAAATTTGTAGAGCCTTGGGTTCTGCTTAATATCATTAATCGGTAATATCCAGTAGTGTACATGACAGCCTTTATTGGCTTTTTCTTCATAGTAAATATGTGTGAACTGGATATTTAGGTGTTCTCTCATTAATTTTCTAATTTCACGGGTTAGGAAAGAAAGTCTTTGGTGGGTAATGGGATCAACTTCATCAATTGATCTAAATTGTTTGTCGGGGCTAACTATATAAAACCCTGGTAAAGGACATGAAGTATCTTGCGAAATTGTGATACCATTATGTTTATAAATAGGCTGAACGCACTCATCAAGAAGGTGACCATGCTGGTTCATAAAAGTGCCTCTAGACAGATCTATTGGTGCACGGAAACATCTGTACTCTTTTGTTCCTCCAATAAAGTCAAAATATCGATAGCCTTCCTGAAGGGGAGGTAGATCTTCCAGTTTTGTTACATCAAAGTATTGCATGCTTATTACTTTAGGTTGTTTTTTCTTGAATATCATCCAGGTACGGTATACCATCCCTTCCGTTTGAAAAGCAAGCTTTTGGGCGGAAGTTATCAAGTTATGGTTTTAGATGATATAATTTTTAATAAAATATCCTTAGCAATTGGCTTGTCTTGCCCTGTTGTTTGTAAAGGATGCTATTTTAATTTTCCCAAAGAAAATCTTAAGGGTTTAAAGGGGTGCAGTAGCTCTAGTTCAATACTCACTGTTGATGAAATTTCCAAATTTCTAAGAAAGGTTATGGCTAAACAACCTTTAGGTCAGGTCACTTTATGTGGAGGCGACCCCTTTACTTATCCGCACGTGATTGAAGTTATTAAACTTTGTAAGGATTTAGGGCTGCGGGTTAAGGTTGATACTGTTGGTACTGTCTTTTTGGGAGCAAATAAAGCAATTTACCCAGTTAAGATGGATATGCCTGCTGTTAGCCTTAAGGACCTATCTAGATTAGTTGATTGCTTATCAATTCCTCTAGATGGTTGGGACCAAGAATCTGTTTCATATTTTAGAAAGGGTAGAAAGTCTTTATTTGAGGAGTCTCTCCAAATTATAGAGATGGCTGAAAAGGATGGTGTACCATTAGATATTAATACCGTGGTTCACAAAGGGAATGTTCACGGAGTATATAAAATACTAGATATTTTAAATAGGTATTCAAGCGTTAAAAACGTTCAGCTCTTTCAGTATATGCCTATTGGAGAGTTGGGTTATAAAAACCGAAAGCACTTCATGCTAAGTGATGACCATTTTTTATCTGCCTTAGATTTAATTAGGCAAAATCACTATCGCTTTGAGGTGCAAGCAAAAACTAATGCCATGCGCAAAAATCACTATGTCATGGTAGATGCATTTGGACAAATCACCAGCCCTGAGAACTTTTATGAAAACAGCGATGGTGAGTTGGTTAAAGAGCCTATGTTGGTATCCGGGCACATAAAAGACTCTGTAAAAGATGACCTTATGCAAGTGGCGCCAGCTATTAAATCCCGATCAAAGATAAAATTTTTAATAGATGAGCAGTAAGAGTAGGGAAAGAGTATGAAATACGGAGATATACCAGAAGATAAAAAGGCGCAATTAGACAGTATTTTAGACTTCGCAGAGCACATTGTTATAAAGTTTAAATTAGAGCAACAGTTGGGGGTGGGTTTTGATGAGATAGTTGAGCTCGTTGAATTTTTCTTACCTATTGGTGCTGAAGATTTTCTGGATATTTCTGATCATGTGAGCGACCTAGAAGAGACTTTCCATAGGTATCATGGCATGCGGGGCGTGTATATCCCTGATGGACAAGGTGCAGTTCAGTTACTATATAAATGCATTCTGGAAGAATTTTATATTTTTTATGGCATTGAATACTCTAAGGAAGATATTGCTATTCCTAGCAAACAGAGTTTTGATATCACTGAAGATGAGCGATATGGTTTGGTTACGCCTCGATATTGCAGCGCTACCAATAAACCAAGTCAGGGAGATGCCTTTGTAAGGCATGTTATTAAAAAGTTTAACCTATCTGAATGGTTTAACAGTCTTTCATATGATGATATTTTCGATGCGATTATGAGGCCTATAGAAAACCCTGAGCATTTCGATGATGTGGCAGGCAAAATCCATTATATTGAGGATGCTCTATATACTCTTGCCAAAAAGAAAGCGATTTTTATTCCTTACCCCAAAGGTGAAATGAACCGAACGTTCTACCTATTATTAGAAGAGTACTATAACTACTTTGGCATCCCTTATACTGATGATGAGATTAATGTTCCCAACTCATGGACGATTGATGGTCATGCGATTCATAGGGAATATATTAAAGAGGTTATGGAATAATTGGGGGCATTTTAAATCTTAATCTGTCTTCCTACCCTAAAGCCGCTATATATGTCTAGTTGAAGGTCGGTTACCAGAGCCAGAGTTTGAGACAGTAATTGGTATTGTGTAAGGTGGGGGAGGTATGTTGATGTATTATAACCACGCTTTAACATTTTCCATGCATGCAGAAGCCCCCAACTTAATGACATCTTCTACTATTTTTAGTAGAGTGTTTGCCAGATACATAATCAGGTAATTAAGAACAATGAGTGATATCAATAAAGTAAAGAATGATTTGTGGGCGGCTGCTAATCAGCTAAGAGCTGCATCTAATCTTAAAACTGCAGAATTCTCAACACCTGTTTTAGGGCTGATCTTCCTGAGATATGCAGACTTTAAGTTTACCCAAGCTAAAGAGAAGTTTGATAAAGCAGGCGAAAAAGTATCAAGCCGCCGTCGGGCTGCAACCGATGAAAAGGTTAAGTACCATGCAGAGGGTGTGTTATACCTACCTGAAGAAGCTCGCTTTTCTTACCTGCGATCACTCACTGAAAGTGATAATATCGGTAAAATCATCAATGAAGCTATGAGTAAGATTGAATCTGGTAACCCTTCATTGAAAGATGTTCTACCTAAAAACTACCTCCGTATTGAAAAAGAACTCCTTATAGCACTCCTTAAAACGTTCTCTGAAATGAAAATTGGAGAACTTGAAGGAGATGCTTTTGGTAAGATCTATGAATACTTCCTTGGCAAGTTTGCTGGAGCTGAAGGTCAACGTGGCGGTGAATTTTTCACTCCAACCTCTATTGTTCGTCTTATTGTAGAAATTCTTAAGCCCATACAAGGCTCAGTATTTGACCCTGCTTGTGGTTCGGGTGGTATGTTTGTTCAGTCCGCTGAATTTGTTAAGCGTCATAAATTCAACCCTAATGATAAAATCACTATTTATGGGCAGGAGAAAACAGAAGAAACGGTGAAGCTTGGTAAAATGAACCTTGCTGTTCACGGCTTAGAGGGTGACATCAAGCAGGGTAACACCTTCTATGAGGATATGCACAACAGTGTTGGTAAGTTTAACTTTGTAATGGCCAATCCTCCATTTAACGTAAGTGGTATCGATAAAGACCGTGTAAAGGGTGACCCTCGTTATAGTCTGGGTATTCCAAAGGTTGATAATGCAAACTATCTGTGGATTCAGGATTTTTATACAGCACTAGCTGAGGATGGCCGTGCAGGTTTTGTTATGCCGAACTCAGCAAGTGATGCAAGGCAGTCAGAGCAAGAAATACGTAAGAAAATCATTCAAAGTGGAGTGGTTGATGTCATGGTGTCTGTCGGTTCAAACTTCTTCCACAATGTAACCCTCCCTTGTACACTCTGGTTCTTTGATAATGGTAAACCACGTACGGACAGAGCTGATAAGACTTTATTCTTAGATGTACGTGAAATTTACAAACAGGTTGATAGGGCGCATAGAGAGTTCACAGAAGCTCATGTGGAGCGTATTGCTAACATTGTGAAGCTTTATAGGGGGGACCAAGACTCATTAGAGTTTAACCATACAAAGAAAAAAGACTTGGAAGCTGAGTTCCCTAACCTTGAATACAGGGATATTGCAGGGCTTTGTAAGGTTGTAGATAAAGAAGCTATTGAAAAACAAGACTGGAGCTTAAACGCTGGCCGTTATGTGGATGTAGCAGAGGCTGAAGAAGAAGATTACATTTTCGAAGAACGCCTCAAAGAGTTGAATGATGAGTTGCTAGGATTAAATTCAAACGCACATGATTTAGAAAGTAAGATTTCACATAATGTTAAGAAATTATTGGGGGTATAGCTATGCCTACGCAAGCATGGAAATCATCTACTTTAAAAGGCTTAACGTTAAAGATTGGAAGTGGTGCTACTCCTACAGGAGGTAAAGGGGCTTATAAGGAAGTTGGTGTATTTTTAATCAGGAGTATGAATGTTCATGATTATTCATTTAAATGGAACGATTTAGCATGTATAGATGAAAAACAATCGAAAAAATTAGATAATGTTAATGTTCTGAAAAATGATGTCCTGCTTAATATTACAGGAGCTTCAGTTGCTCGTTGCTGTATAGTTCCAGAAGAGGCTTTACCTGCACGTGTGAATCAGCATGTAGCCATTATTAGGTTGAATCAAGACAAGATACTCTCTAAATTTGCCTATTACTCTTTAGTGAGCAGTAAAAACAAACAACGTTTACTATCCATTGCTCAAGGTGGTGCTACACGTGAAGCCTTGACAAAAGAGTCCCTAGAAGGCTTTGAAATATCATACCCAAAAGATATTAAAATCCAAAATAAAATCGCTGGAGTTCTATCGGCTTATGATGATTTGATTGAAAATAACAACAAGCGCATTCAAATTTTAGAAGAGGTGGCGCAAAAACTTTATAAACACTGGTTTGTTGATTTTAAATTCCCTGGTCATGAACGTGCTAAATTTGTTGGGTCTGAACTTGGGCTTATTCCTGAAGGGTGGTCGTGTGAAAGTGTGGGAGGTATTCTAAAAAGAAAACCTGCGGGCTTGAAATATACACAAAAGAATGTAGGGAGTTCTGGCAGTACTCCTGTTATTGACCAGTCTACTAATGATGTCCTTGGTTATCATAATAATAAGGCTGACCAAGCCGCCAGCACTGATAACCCTATCATTATATTTGGTGACCACACTTGTAAAATGCAAATCCTAATCAAGCCATTTTCTGTAGGGGCAAATGTTATTCCGTTTGTGCCGCTTAAATCATCAATGCCAACATCATTCTTATATTATTTAATTTCAAGCCTTGTGAGTACAAAAGAGTATAAACGTCACTGGTCAGAACTGGTAAGTAAGGAAATAATATTACCTAGCGAAAACTTACAGCAAGAATATAATTTGAAAATCATTGATCTATTGAGTCAAATGGATAAATTAAAAGAGTGTAATTTTAACCTAGAAAGAACTAGAGATATGCTATTACCTAAGCTTATTTCTGGTGAGTTAGACGTTTCAAACCTAGAAATTAAAATGTAATGCTATTAGGTTACGCATCCATTGATAGGCTTTCAAAAATCTTAACGACTGATGAAGGCTTTGGCCTTGATGTAACCAAAAAAGGGTTTGAGCAGTATTTAAATGGCACTTCTGTTAGGGTTGAAACCTATGACAAAGCTTTTGAAGGCGTAGATGAGGTAAAAAATAGTCAACTATATGCGAATAAACACTTCAAGATAAACAGTTATGCAAAGCTAAAGATATCTGAGTTGAATGGAACTGGAGAATTAAGGGTTTTTACCGAAAATTTTCTCTCAATATTAGTCTGTTCAGACCTTGCTGAAGAGTTGGTTGCTAAAATCAATGAATCATTTATAGAGGATGATTATGAAATCATCTATGTAGAAGCGTTAGAACGTTACTCAATACATTCATTACTAGATTGTTTAGTGAGCTATGATTGTCTTTTTGCTGAGAACTTGCAAGGTCAGCATCACCTGATTGCTGAACATAATAAAAAATGTGTTGGCAGGATATTAGAGGGGGATTATTCAGGAGCCATTACAAGTTCTCGTTCACTTCTAGAGCAGATTCTCAGAGAAATCCAAATCGATAAAATTCCCTCTGGTAGAAGGGGGAGATATGGAGGGGATTTTGATAAGCTTCTCAAAACAGTTCTAGACGTTTTAAAGCTACCTAATGGGTTCGACTTAAAGATTAAGAAGGGGTATGAGAAGCTAGAAGAAGGGTTTAATACTCTGGGCCAAGGTATGAACCTCTTAAGGCACGGTATGAGCGATTCACACAATATTACTTTTGAACCGACGCAGAAAGATGCATTGCTGGCGGTAAATACATCAAAAACACTAGCAAATTTTATCGTGACGCACTACTTTGAAGATAGAACTTAGCAACAGGTAATCAATTATGACGAGAAATGACTTTTCAGAAGAATCGCTAGAGCTTGCTGTGATACAGCGGCTTGAAGAGCTGGGTTATGCGTCTGAGAATGCAAACAGTGAGACGTATGGCGAGGGATCTCTTTTTGAGCGTAATATACCTTCTGAAGTTGTGTTACCTGCTAGGTTACGTAATGCTTTAACCAGTATTAATCCTGATATTCCAATTGAGGCGATTGATTCAGCCATTTATGCCCTTTCCGAAGGGAAAAGCACACTTAACCCTGTTACAGCAAACAAAGAGCTCTACAAGCTTATTAAAGATGGAATTACTGTTTCCTATAAAGATGAAAATGGCATCGAAACAGAGGATGTTGTGAACGTAATTGACTGGAAAAATCCAGATAATAATGATTTCCTTGTTGTGCGACAGTTCAAAATATCTGGCGAAATGTATAACTGCAGGGCAGATTTGGTTATTTTCATTAACGGGCTTCCTCTTATCTTTATTGAACTCAAGGCATCGCATAAGCAGCTTATAAATGCCTACAAAGACAACATCACGCATTACAAGGAAGCTATCCCACAAGCTTTTTGGCATAACGCTTTTATTGTTGTCTCTAATGGCACAGAAAGCAGGCTGGGAACAATTACATCCGCTTGGGAGCACTTTGCAGATTGGAAAAAAATCAACTCTGATGGTGAGCAGGGCCTTATCTCACTTGATACAGTGATTAAAGGTGCTTTAGAGAAAGGGAACCTTTTAGACCTTATAGAAAACTTTATCCTATATATGGACAGTAAGGGTGGTACAGCAAAGATTTTAGCTAAAAATCACCAATTTCTCGGAGTTAACGATGCTGTTGGAAGCGTTAAAGATAAAGACAATAAGCATGGAAAGCTTGGCGTGTTCTGGCATACTCAAGGAAGTGGTAAAAGCTTCTCCATGGTCTTTTTAACTCAAAAAATTCTTCGCAAAATTCCAGGGAATTGGACGTTTCTCATCGTCACTGATCGAGAAGATTTAGATAGCCAAATTTATAAAAATTTTGTTAATTCAGGTGCCGTTACAGAAAAAGGTGTTAGAGCTAAAAATAGAGCTGATTTGAAAAAGCTTTTGACTGAAGATCACCGCAACGTATTCACAATGATTCAAAAATTTGGTACAGAGGAAAAAGGTCAGGAGTACGAAATGCTTTCCGATCGAGGTGATATTATTGTCATCACAGATGAAGCACACCGTAGTCAATATAATGTCCTGGCAATGAACATGCGTAAAGCCCTTCCTAACGCATCTTTTCTAGCATTTACTGGTACGCCTCTCATGAGAGGTGATGAGCGCACTAAGGAGGTATTTGGAGATTATATTAGTACCTATAACTATGCAGAGTCTGTAGAGGATAAAGCCACGGTTGAGCTATTTTATGAAAATCGTAGACCAGACCTCCAAATTATCAATGACAATCTTGAAGAAGATATCAAAGAAATTATCTCTGAAGCAGGCTTAACAGACGAAGAAGAGGAGCGTTTTGAAAAAGAATATGCCTCAACATACCAGTTAATAACCAGGGATCATAGATTAGACAGCATTGCTAAAGATGTAGTTGACCATTTTATGAATCGCGGGTTTATGGGCAAGGCTATGTATGTAGCGATTGATAAAGCCACAGCCATTAAAATGCATGATAAAGTCAAATTGCATTGGCAAGCTTATATCGATGGTTTAAAGAAACAGCTTTTATCTTGTAGCCCAAGTATTAAAGCCTCTATCGAGGATAAAGTACGATATATGGAAGAAACAGACATGGCTGTTATTGTTTCTTCTGCTCAAAATGAAATAGAAACGCTTAAGAAAAAAGGCGTAGATATTAAGCCTCATAGGGAAAGAAGCAATAAAGAAGAGCTTGATGTTAAGTTTAAAAAGCCAGAAGATCCACTAAGAATTGTATTTGTATGTGCAATGTGGATTACAGGTTTTGATGCTCCCGCAATTTCTACTCTATATCTCGATAAAATCCTAAAAGACCATACGCTTATGCAAACAATTGCACGAGCGAACAGGGTATGGGGTGAGAAGCCTAGTGGGATCATTGTTGACTATATAGGTATTTTTAAATCTCTACAAAAAGCACTAGCCATATATGGCAACCCTAGTAATGGTGGTGAGGGAGAACACAGTCCTGTTGAAGATAAAGAGGCACTTGTTACTATGCTTAGTCAATCATCGAAAAAAATGGATGAATACTTATCTAAGCAATCTATTAGTACTCAAGAAATTTATGTAGAAAAAGATAACTTTGTAAAAATTCAAATGACTGATGATGCAGTTGATCGAATTTTGCACACTGAAGATTCAAAACAGAAGTTTTTAGAATTAACCTCACACCTACAAAAATCCCTCAAGGCCGTATTGCCTGATGTTAGAGCCGAAAGCTACCTAAAGCAAAGCCTGATCGTTACGATCTTAACAGCTAAGGTATACGAAATAACAAAAACCCCTATTAACAAACAGCAAATAGAAGGTCTTGCTGAAAGGGTGGAAACGCTGCTCAATGAGTCAGTTAGTCTCGATAGCTACCAAATCACAGGTACAACACCATTCAATCTTGCTAAAATTGATTTTGAGGAACTGCAAGAGCGCTTCTTCAATAAAGAAAATCAAAGAACTCTATTAGAAAGCCTCAAGAGCTCGCTAGGAAAAAGGTTATCAAGCATGCTAGAGGCGAATAAACACAGAAAAAGCTACCTTGAAAGATTTGAAAATCTTATAGCAGACTATAACTCTGGTAATATTGACCTAGAAAAAATATTTCTTGAACTTGTAAAATTCTCAAGAGATCTTGATGCAGAAGAACATAGGCACATTAAAGAAAACCTAACTGAGGAAGAATTAGTTCTTTTTGATATATTAACCAAGCCTGAACCAAAGATGTCTAAAAAGGATATCGAGGTGGTTAAGGAGACAGCAAAAGAGTTATTAGAGACGCTCAAAGCGGAAAAGTTAGTCTATGACTGGAGGAAGAAACAATCTTCCAGAGCTAAAGTTAGAGATACTATCGAGGAAATCTGCGACAGTAAACTTCCTGATGCCTATGATGAGCATATTTTTATGTCAAAGTGTGCCTCTTTATTTGAGCATTTTTATGATCAGTATATAGACGCTAAAAATCATATATATGAGAAAGTAGTCGGATAGAGCAGACCTTTAGGGGTGTGTTTGGGGGTGCTATTCGTCTGTGTGATGTTTGAATCGATTAAATAACAGTGAATTAGGCCCTGTGTTCGAGTCCTTTCGACGCACCATTTATTTATTTTTTATCATCCAGTAGAGTTCAATTATTCTTTTGTAAAAAAGCTTTTGTGGTAGTTTGTGTCCATTAAATTTAAGTGATATTTTATATAATCTGTTATGGATTAACTTTCCAATAAACGTGTTTTATCTATTGCATTTTTAGGTGTGTTTGCGTATTGTCCGCGAGTCGATAAGTTAGACATATCTTATATCTACCTTTTTTCTCTTTCTTGAGGAGCATTCATATGCTTAAGAAAATTTCGATGGCTATTTTGGTTTCACTTACGCTTGCTGTCAGTGCTGTTCCTGCTACTGCGGCACAGAGCTGGTATACTTCAGATGGTTGGGGTAATCACCGTTTGCATATTTATAACGATGGCTACACTACCCTGTATTGCAGGATTCGTGGTAGCAACGGGGTTTGGAGCAATGCTAGTGTACCTCCTGGTTACACGTATTGGTTTAATATCTACAATACGCGCAGTAGCTGGTGGCGTTGTGACTGGTAATGCATACCTTAAAGCGATTTTTAAAGCCCGCGAAAGCGGGCTTTTTTACGTCTGTAAATAAAACTTGTAGGGATTTGTATAGCGCCTCATAATAAAGATATGAAGCAATGGCTAAAAAATATTTTTATTCTAATGACACTGGTATCCCCTGTGATGGCGCAGGCTGTGCCTTGCTCTATGGATATGAGCGCGCCTTCTTCGCAAATGGAGATGCCTTGTCCAAACCATCAAAACATGGCAAAGGTAGAATTTTCTAAACCTTGTGATGGGGTGATGTCTGTTGCAGATTGCTTCGATGTAGATGGCATGGCTTTATCTGATAATCCTACGTTTAAACTGCCTCAGCTAGATACTGGTATGGACGCGCTTTATACGACAAGCCTTGTTATGCAAGAGGGTCTTACGCACAAGGGTGCTCGTGCACCGCCCATCATTCATAGCGATAAACAACGCACGTTACTCTCTCTTCTGCGTACCACGCAGCGTTTCCGCATTTAACTTTTATCTTTACTTACATTCGCCAAAAATATCTTTGGCATCTATTGGCCTATATAGGCTGCAATAACAGATAAGATAAAGACCTATGAAACATTACATATTTTTAGCGCTCGCAGTGATAACCTTTACGGCGCAAGCACAAGAAAAAACAGAAAAACAAACGCTGAGCTATGAGGCTGCTGTTGCCCGCTTAAACGCACACCCATCACTAGAAGCTGCAAGGGAGGGCGTGCTCTCATATAAGCATGCTGCTCTTGGTGCAGGTGCCCTGCCAGACCCTATGGTTACGCTTGGTTTAAATAATTATCCAGCAGATGGCAGTGGCGGATTTGATCGCTTTGCTATGAGTAGTAAGTCTATTGAATTGAGTCAAAGTATTCCAAATTTCGGCGTGAGAGCATCTTCTGTTGAAGTAAAAGAAGTGCTTGCTGCACAGGCAAATATTTCTGCTAGCTATATATATGCGCAACTTATCTCTCAGTTGAATATTGCAATCTCAAAGCAAAGACGTATTGATGCTCAGCTTAAGTTGGTTCAAGAAGGTAAAAAGCTTCTACAACAAGAAGCAGCTTTTTGGAGGGGACGTCTTGAATCTGGAGAAAGTGTATTAGACGAGAGTAGCCGTGTGGATGCAGAACTTGCACAAATTCAAGTGGTATATGCATTTTTAGATGCGGAAAAAGCAGAATCTGATGCAGAGCTTAAAAGACTTGTTGGTACTAACTATTCTATAAAAATGCCAAAGCTTATAGCTCATCCATGGCCTTCAGATATTCCTCTTTATATGGTGCTTATGGCAGAGAAAAATGTACAAGTGGCACGCGCAAATCAGCGCGGTGCAAAAAGTGCTTTTTCCCCAAGTTATAAAATGGGGCTAACTTATGCACAAAGAGAAAATTCTGGCAATTTTGATGGCGGTGATTTTGTATCAGCCAAGGTTGGGTTTACATTGCCCATTTGGGCTAAAAACTCGCAAAAACCAAAACTGAGCGCGGCAAGTGCAGCTGTTAAACAGGCAGAGGCTCAGCTGAGGGATACGCAAAGTGTTTGGCAAAAAAAAATGCAAACGATGCGTGCCTACATCAAGCAGACCGTCCTAACAAAAGAAGCGCTTGAGCGTAAAAAAATCTTCTATTCAAACACAAGTTTCAAGCCTTCAAAGTGCTTACGAGTCTGGCGGAGAGCTTAACCGACTCATTACGGCAAAGAGAGATTTGATCGCATTAAAAATGGAACTGGCAGAGCTTGAGGCAGAGTACATTTCCCGCGTCAGTCAGTATCAATCAGCTTTTCAAAAAATGCCGCAGCAGGCATCTCAAACAGGAGAATAAACCATTATGAAATATACATTCTTATTTATTGTTTTAAGCCTTCTGGCTGCGAGAGGGAACCTTGCATTTTCTGAGGCGTCTCGCCACCACAATTTGCAAGACGAAAAAACGTAAAGCTATATATGCCCAATGCACCCCCATATTCATGGAGAGAAGGGGGATAGCTGCCCCATTTGCGGTATGGCTCTTACGCCCATGAAAAAGCAAGACGCTGCTACGCATGATATAGAAAATGCCATGTTTATTGATCCATCTTTGGTGCAAACCATTGGCATAAAAACAGCGCAGGTACAGTTTGAAGTGTTCGGCAATGATATTCGTGCTTACGGCCGTGTGGTACCAAGCACAAGGGTTGAGAGCAAGCTAACTTTGCGACTTGGGGGGTGGGTTGAAGAGCTTAACGCCAGCGCAATTGGGGATATTGTTAATAAAGGGCAACAGGTTTTTACGCTTAATAGCCCAGAGCTTATTAGCGCACAAACAGATTATATAACAGCTAAAAAACTTGGTAATAAAGGCATTGAAGAAGCAGCCTTTAGACGCCTAAAACAACTTGGCGTAGATGCGCGCGCTTTAAAGCTTATAAGTTCTTTAAAAGAGCCTTTAACCGCAGTGCCATTTCATGCGCCTGCATCAGGTTTTATAACGCAGCTTCATATCCGTAGTGGTGAATATGTAAAGCCAGGGATGCCGCTGCTCTCTGTGCAGGATTTAAGCATGGTTTGGGTTGAGGCAGATGTGCCAGAGCGCGATATTTTAAGTTTAAAAAAAGGCGATAAGGTTCGTATTTCTTTGCCAGAAATTGGCAAAAATCGCGTTGGCATCGTAAACTTTATTCACCCAAGTGTTGACCCTGTTACCCGCACAGGGCAGGTAAGAATCGAGCTTGAAAACCCTAAGGGTGAACTTAAACCTGATAGTTTTGTGGATGTAATATTTAGTGCTGAAAAACGCCAGCGTCTCGCTGTGCCCCATGAAGCGATTTTGCGCAGCAGTATGGGTAGCTATGTGCTGCTTTGGTTTGGAAATGGACGCTTTAAAAGCAAAATGGTAACCACGGGCGCAAAATCTGATAACTTTATTGAGGTGGTATCTGGCCTTAAAAAAGGACAAGAAATTGTGACCTCTGGACAGTTTTTACTGGATGCTGAAACAAACCTGAGAAGCGGCTTTGGTAGCATGGAGGAGAGCGGTCATGCTGAACACTAATCCACTTTATAAAGGCGAAAAAGAAACCTTCGTGACCCGCGTCATTGACTGGTCTGTCGCTCATAAATTCTTTGTACTGCTTGGGGCTGTATTGCTGCTCTTGCTCGGTGCTCTTTCTGCAATGCGTACGCCACTTGATGCCATCCCAGATTTATCTGATACCCAGGTTATTATCAGAACCGACTACCCCGGGCAAGCGCCTCAGGTGGTGGAAGACCAGCTGACTTATCCGCTGGCGAGCCAAATGCTTGGGCTGCCTCATACAAAAGTGGTGCGTGGATACTCTATGTTTGGCACTAGCTTTGTTTATGTCATTTTTGAAGATAAGATTGATATGTACTGGGCGCGCAGCCGCGTGCTTGAAGCCCTCTCCCAAGTGCAAAATAAATTGCCAGAAGGTATCTCTGCGCAGTTGGGGCCAGATGCCACAGGGGTTGGCTGGGTATTCCAATATGCACTGGTAGATACATCAGGAAAGCATGATCTTGCGAACTTAAGAAGCTTACAAGATTGGTTTTTAAAATTTGAACTTCTCACAGTTGATGGCGTTGCTGAAGTGGCCTCCATTGGCGGATTTGTGAAAGAGTACCAAATTCTTGTAGACCCGAATAGATTGCGCGCCTTTAATATCCATCTCACTCAAGTTTCTAAAGCAGTGAGTGAAGCCAACGCGGAAGTTGGCGGCCGCACAATGGAGCTTGCAGAAAGCGAATTTATGATCCGCTCCCGCGGGTACGTATCCGCATTAAAAGACCTCAAAGAAACTGTGGTCGGCAGTAGAAATGGCGTGCCTGTACTGCTCACCGATATTGCTACCGTACAGGAAGGCCCTGCCCAAAGGCGCGGCGTTGCAGAATACGACGGAGAAGGCGAAACCGTCGGCGGTATTGTTGTGATGCGCCCCGGCGCCAATGCGCTCACCGTTATTGAAGACGTCAAAACTCGCCTAGAGGAGCTGCGCTCTGGCCTGCCAGAGGGTGTGGACGTTAAGGTGGTATATGATCGCTCTAAACTCATTAACGGCTCTATAGAATACCTGCGTAATAAGCTGCTGGAAGAAAGCCTTATGGTCGCTTTGGTGTGCTTCATATTTTTACTGCATGTACGTAGTGCACTGGTGGCTATTATCACGCTGCCGCTTGGTATTTTAGGGGCGTTTTTGTTGATGTATGCCCAAGGGATTACCGCTAATATTATGAGCCTTGGCGGTATTGCTATTGCTGTTGGCGCTATGGTGGATGCCAGCATTGTGATGGTGGAAAATGCCCACCGCCGCCTTGCCGCATTTAAAGGTACGCCGAGCAAAAAACAGCATAGAGATATAGTGCTCTCAGCCGCCAAGGAAGTCGGCCCTGGGCTGTTCTTTAGCTTACTTATTATTACTGTTAGCTTCCTGCCTGTGTTTGCGCTCACAGGCCAATCAGAAAAGCTCTTTACGCCGCTGGCATATACTAAAACGTATGCCATGGCATGGGCGGCGGTTTTGTCTATTACATTGGTGCCTGTGCTGATGGTCTGGCTGATGAAAGGCACAGTTAAATCCGAGGGCGAAAACCCTATCAATCGTTTCTTTGTGAGGCTCTATAAACCTGTCCTTAAAAAGGCGCTGCAAAAACCAATGGCAACGCTTATTTTTGCATGTGTTTTGGGCGCAAGTACCCTTTGGCCCACTTTAAAAACAGGACATGAATTTATGCCGCCGCTATATGAAGGAGATCTGCTTTATATGCCCATGACACTGCCGGGGGTAACGCCGTCACAGACCCGTCAAATTCTGCAAACCAGCAATAAAATGATCAAAGAGTTTCCCGAAGTTAAACACGTGTTTGGTAAGGCGGGCAGAGCTGATACCGCCACCGACCCCGCACCGCTCTCTATGATAGAGACATGGATTGAACTGAAGCCCATAGATAAATGGCGCGCAGGTATGACGCCAGAAAAACTCATGGCAGAGATGAACGAGAAAGTGCGCCTGCCAGGGATGATGAACAGCTGGGGGTATCCCATTAAAACCCGCCTCGATATGCTGACAACAGGGATAAGAACCCCCGTGGGGATCAAAATTTCTGGACCGAATTTAAAAGGCATTGATAAAATTGCCAAGGATGTGGAGCGCCTTGCCAAGGGTGTATCTGGCACTCGTAGCGCCATTGCAGACCGCGTACAGGGGGGCAAATATATTGATATTGTACCCAACCGCCGTGCGCTGGCACGCTACGGCATAGAAATCGGTACGGTACAAAAAATTATCCAAACGGCGCTTGGGGGCGTTAAGCTGACAGAGGCCATTGAAGGACGCGAACGCTACGCCATTATGGTGCGCTATGACAGGCCATTTAGAGAGGATATTACCGACCTTGAAAACGTGCTGGTGCCAGCGCCCTCGGGTGCGCATATTACGCTTGCGGAGCTAGCAAACATCAGTTTTGTAGAAGGCCCGCCGCTGATTAAATCTGAAAACGCCCGTCTGAGCGGCTGGGTGTTTGTGGATATAGAGGGCAGGGACATCCTCGGCTATATTGACGATATGCGCGCGGCGCTGACGCAAGGACTAAAACTGCCGTCTGGCTATAGTATTAGTTTTTCTGGTCAGTTTGAGCAAATGCAAGAAGCCAATAAACGCTTCAGCTTTGCCATCCCTGCGGCATTACTCATTATTATTACGCTTTTGTATATGCATTTTGGCAGATGGGATCGCACCTGCCTGATTATGCTGGCTGTGCCGTTTGGCCTTGTTGGCGGCTTTTGGGGCGTGTATTTGGCGGGGTATAATATCTCTGTTGCCGTGGCGGTGGGCTTTATTGCGCTGGCAGGTATTGCGGTAGAAACAGCTATCGTGATGCTCATCTATATCGACCAGCAAGTAAGCCTCAAAAAGCCAAAAACTTATACTGCTCTGCTGGAAGCCATCACCCAAGGAGCGGTGCTGCGTATGCGTCCAAAACTGATGACTGTCAGCACCATCGTGTTTGGCCTGCTGCCAGTGTTTTTCACAAACGGCCCGGGGGCAGATGTAATGCGCCGCATCGCCCTCCCTATGGTCAGCGGCATGTTCAGTACGCTGATTTTAACACTGATTTTGATTCCTGTGGTGTACGCACTTTATATGAGAAAGGCGCTGAGGTTGGGGAAAGGTTAACGGCAATAAAAAGCGCCCATGGGGCGCTTTTTTTTTCGATTTTTTGGGGCGGAGTTTTTTAATTCTCCGCTTTTTTGTTCGCCTCTTGGGCTTCTTTTTTGGGCTTGGGTGCCCGCTCTTCCTCTGTTGCTTTGGGAAGGGCTTTTTTGATCACCGACTCCATGGTGAGGCCCTGCACAAAAATAGACAGCGCCACCACGATAAAGGTTATGGCGAGCATGGCGTCTCTGGCGGGGCTGATGGGCAGCATCATCACCATAGCAAAGGAGATGGTACCGCGCATACCGCCCCAAACGAGAATAGGAAGTGAGCCCTCGGTAAAGGTTTCCATATCTCTGCTTTCCAGCCATTTGATGGTCTGTGTTACCGCCACGTAGCGAGCGATCAGCACAAATATGCTGGTGAGAAGACCTGCCACTATGTAAACCGCGCTTAGGTTAATAATCACAAGCATCATGCCCATGAGCACAAAGAGCAGCGTCACCAGAAACTCGTCAATGATCTCCCAAATTTTAGAGAGCTCAGCGCGGTTTTCCCACGTCAGCTTGTTGGTTTTGCGTCCATGATTGCCAATAAACAGACCCGCAATGACCACCGTAAGCGGCATGTTCGGGCCAAGGCCAAAGGCGTTGGTCGGGCCGTTGGTCAGTAGCACGCCCACAAGCACAAGGCTTATGGTAATAAACAGCTCAATGATGAGGTCTGTGTTGTGGTGCAGTAGCCAGCAGGCCACTTGTCCGAGAATCAGGCCAATAATCACAGCGCCGCCAATTTCCACAAAGGGAAGAGAAAGCAGCTGCAAAAGGCTCAAATCATGAATGCCCGTTACGCCGCCGGCGACCTCATGGGTGCCAGATACAGCGCCAGCAAGCGCCAAGAACAAAATAACCGCCACGCCGTCGTTAAACAGCGATTCGCCAGAAATTTTAGCGCTCAGTTTGCGTGGAACTTTCAGCTTTTTAAGGAGCGAACTCACAACTACAGGGTCGGTGGGCATCAAAATAGAGCCCAGCAGCCAGCAGTGCAAAAACGTAAGCGGCAGCCCCATAACAAAGGATGTAAGCCACAGCATAATGCCCAGCATTATGGAGCTTGCCAGCACGCCAACAGTAGAAAGAACACCAATCGCCCAGCGATGGCTTTTCAGGTAAGCCACATTTACTTTGAGTGCCCCTGCAAACAGCAGGAAGGGCATGACCCAGTTCATGAGCAGGTTGGGGAAATCCATAGCACCCACAAGTGTGGTGACATGGGTGGTTGCGTCAATCCAACCGAGGGCGTTGACAGCCAAAAATATAATACTGGTCAGCACCGCAGACAGCATAAGGCCAATAGTGGGGTGAAGTTTAAGGACCTTTTTGTTAAAGATCAGCAGAGCCGTTGTGAGAACAACGAGTAGGGTTACAGCGTTAAGTCCAAGCAATAATGCCTCCATGTTCTCCTGGTGTCTTGCGGCGACTTTTTACTTTTTATGTCTGCTCGCGTACATAAAGCACGCTTCGCATTCATAAAAGAGAAAAAATTCATCCACAACTTACTCATGAGTTTGAGTTAAGGGTGAAAGATTATGACTGAAAAACAGCTCATAAATCTGAGTAGGTGTGCGACAAACGCACGTAAAAAACGTTATGTGTAGATTTAAATAGAAATTTACCAGCCAGAAAAGGCTATTAGCTTCTGTTACTTATGAGGTTAGTTTAACAAAATGGAACTAAAACTGTCAAGGGCCTATTTTATGCGCTTTTTTTTGTGGGAGCAAGTAACTGCTCAATACTTTTTTGAGCCTTTGCAAGGTCTGAAAGATCGCTTTCTGTATGGGGGATACCCATGGCATCAAAGGTATCTAACGTAGAAACAGACCCTTTGCCGCGCTGTTTGAAGCGTCCTTTAATGCTCGCTTCAGCAATGGTTTGTCCGCTGCGCATAAATTTTTGAGTGATATAAAAATCTTTCTCATCCCAAGATTCAATATGAGTAATGACATGAAATGATTGAAAGAGGTTGAGGGATTTTCTAAAGCGGATGCTTTCCGATGTTACAACGGGGTAAAAGCCTTTTTTGGTAAGTTTCCAAAAGATACCAGCGCGAAGCATGAGGTCAATACGGCCAAGGTCCATGATGGAAAGATAACGCCCATTATTCATATGAAAGTTTAGATCTAGATCTAAAGGGTTAACACGAAAGCGTGTTGTGCATGGCTCAAAAGGGTTAAGGGGGCTGGAAAATAGAAGCCTTTTAAGGGTGAGAATAACAAGGCGAAAAAATAGGTTCATAGGTTTTCTTTAATTTATGGTTTACATAAATATGTTGCCTTTAAAAGAGGGGGGGATGCAAGTACATCTTTTGAAAAGAAATAAGCTTTTTTGTCAGTTTAGTAAAGTGTGTCTTTAATGTTACCAACTATAAGCATATGGATTGTTTCATAGCCACAGAAGGTGCTATTTTAAAGCGTTGAGTTATACTTGATTTGGTAAATATATATAAAGATGGTGGGATAGCATGCGTTTTCTTTTGTTAGTTGGAATTTCTTTAATAAGCTTTAATGCTTACGCAATTTGTCCAGCAGCGCCAGTGGGCACAGCGAGTGATCCTGTACTTCAGCTTCGTCTTAATGCAGACAGCAAGGCAGGACTTGGTGCAGCTAATTTTTTAACTTCAACAGAAGAGGGCGCTCTTGTTTGGGATGATGCCGCTAATGCCATAGCTTATTGTGATGGCACAAACTGGATTACGCTTGGTGCGATCGGTGGATCTGATGACCTTGGTAACCATACAGCTACGCAGACCCTTGCTATGGGTGCTAATGATATTACAGGTACTGGAACTTATACCGCAGGTACGCTTGCTTCAACTGCAGCTACAGGCCTTCTATGGGAAAACGGTGTGAACAGTCTTACTTATAACGATGGTGGCGGTAATGTTCAAATGCGTATGGGGCACGATTTTACAACAGGTGATGAGCGTTTTACCCATGGTGGTGGTGCGGTTGTTATGACGTCTAACATTGATGCAGTCGCTAATACAGCCCTTACATTTAAAGTTTCTTCTAACCCTGGTGCAGGTAATGATCAACCAGTCACGTGGGGAAGCTCTCTTGTTGTAACGCCAAGTGATGTTACGTTTGGTGGAACCTCTCTATTGCCTATTGCAGAAACTGATCCGCAAGTCGGCACGCTTACAAATACAAATTTCTGTACAACGGATGGCACAGCCGTAAACTGTACAACTGCGCCCTCTGCACTAGATGCCGCAACAGTAGATGGCATTGACAGTGCTTCATTTATTCGCGCAGATGCCAACGATACTGTGGCGGGGCATACGGAATGGCAAGATAATATGGATGTTCGCCTTGGTACAGATGCTGACTTTAGGATGGACTTTAACGGTGCTGATACTGTTATGAGAAGCTACACTCATGGTGCACGAGTGATCGTGCAGGGTGAGGACGCTGCCGGGACCAATCGTAATCTTTTTATTGCTGATCCTGACAATAATGTAGCTTTATATTATGCAGGAGCTAAAAAATTTGAAACGGCAAATACTGGTGTTACTGTAGCTGGGCGTATTTCAGGCCTGACAGACCCAACAGGTAACCAAGATGCAGCCACAAAGGCTTATGTAGATACAGCAGCAGCCAATGCAGATACGGTTGATAGTCTTCATGCGGCATCATTTATTCGCGCAGATGCCAATGATAACATAACAGGACATACTGAATGGCAAGACAGTTATGAGGTCCGTTTAGGTAACAATGCAGATTTTCGTATTCGTCATGATGGCACAAACCATGTTATACGCGGTTATACTCATGGTGTTCCAATTTATATAACGGCAGAAGATGGTGGCGGAACAGACAGGACTATGATTTTGGCTGATCCTGATAATAATACCCGTCTTTATTATAATGGCACTGAAAAATTTAGAACTACAAGTGATGGTGTGCGTGTTGTTGGTGTTATTAAAAACCTAACAGACCCAACATCTAATCAACATGCGGCTACTAAAAAATATGTAGATGATCGTACAGGCGGTGGAGGCATTAGTTCTTGGGTAAACTTTAATGGCCAGGGTACGGTATCTGTTCGTGGGTCTCATAATGTATCAAGTGTGACAGATCTTGGCGTGGGGTATTACCGCGTTAACTTTTCAACGGCTATGAGCAATACAGATTACGCCATATTTATTTACCATGGTAATGCTTTAACAGCAGCAGATGAGCGGAGTAACCCTTATTTGCATGCTAAAACAACAACAGGTGTAACGATTTATACAACCAATGTACATGGTAATACTGGAGATTGGGATGATATCTCTGTTATGACGCTGGGTGGCACTTAATTTGTGTCTTTACTTGGAATAATAACTGTAAAATGCTACACATAATGTGTAGCATTTTATTTTAAAGGAGTCCTTCTTATGCGTCATATTATCGCCCAGCATAAATATACATTTTTAAGTCTTGTTCTTATTTGCATGATGTACCTTATTTACGGCCAATACTACACACCAGAGAGTATTGCACAAAAGGCAGGAACAATAATTGCAGGCGATGAGACAGGCGCAGTTACGGGGCACATGGGGCAGGGAAGCCCTATTATTGGTGGCGCATTTGAGCTTGTTGATAATCATGGCCATGTGTTTACACAAGAAAATCTAAAGGGTAAGCACAGCCTTATTTACTTTGGCTTTACTTACTGCCCGGATGTTTGTCCTATCGGTCTTCAGGCCATGGCAGATGCCCACGACCAGCTGCCAAAGGAAGTGCAGGACAAAGTTAATCTTGTATTTGTAACGGTTGATCCAGAGCGAGATGATCCTGAGCTCCTTTCTCATTACCTGCCAAACTTTAGCGAAAACATGATCGGCCTTACAGGGACGCAAAAACAAGTTAAAGATGCTGCAAAAGCTTATAAAGTATATTACGCCAAGGATGAAAGAGAAGATCTGGATGCACTTGGTAACTATCTATTAAACCATAGTTCTTATATTTATTTGATGGATACAGACGGCGTGACAAACATTGGTTTCTTTAAACATGAAGCTAGCCCAGAAGTTATTAGGGATGGTGTTTTACAATATGCGTACAAATAGAGCCGTGATTGATTCTATGCATGCTAGAGTTATAGCGGCATAAGGTTTGATGCTCTGCTTTGCGTTTAAGTGAAGATAAAAACGACACTCGCGAAATAAAAACACCCTGCATCTGCAGGGTGTTTTTATTTTACGATTATCAAGAAAGCGCTTGGAGAAACTTGTTAAAGTTCCGTTGGTTTTGGTCAAATAGCGTGCCCATTTCATTGCGTTCAGCAATTAGCATGCCGCGGTGTTCAATATGGAGGTCATAAAACTTCAACTGTCTGCCGCGCTTATCCAAGAAAAATTTGGCAAAGACTTTTCCGTATTTGCGGGTTGAGATTTTTCCATGGACAACAAAGTAGGCCTTACCTCTTCTGCTTTTTTCTTCAATCTTAACAATCTCAAGGCCTTGAATGCCCAACTTGGAGAGAGTCCTGCCATATTTACGGGCAAGATATGTTTGAAATACTGGGGTAAATTGTTCTTGCTGAACAGGAGTGAACATGCGCCTGAGAGGGCCGAGTGCGTAGCCTGCCATGCTTGAAGGGTTGCCATAACGGCCGAGAATGCTCCTAAATGATTGGGTGCGCTCGTCTTTGGCAAGGTTTACTGCATTAAGCATGTCGGCAAAAAGTTTTTCAGTTTGTTCCTGTGCCTTGGCTGTGCTGGCAAGCGCCATGGGGGCAGCTGCGGCTGTTGCAACAAGTGCAGTACTGGCCGCAAGAAAAGTTCTACGGGAAAAAATGGATTTCATAGTAATACTCCTCTGCTTTATCGCATAGGGCGATATGGCGTTGGGATGGAGCTTGTGCTGTAACGAGTGCTCCAATATGAAAGGGAAAGAGATAAACAACCCCCTATGTATACGGATTGAGGTTGTGGTGTGTCAAGAATGTTATAAAAATAAAAAGCACCCGAAGGTGCTTTTATAGAGTCGATTTATTCGGCGGGTTTTACATGCAGCAAAGCGGCGCGAATAACAAAGCCTGTGGCGCTGTGGGATATCATCTCAAAGCCTGAGCTCTGAATAATGATGGCATTGCAGCCTGTGCAAGCTGCAATATCAGCCAAGAGTTTCTGTTTTGCATCCGCAGGTTCATCGTGATAATCAGATTCAAAGCCATAGTTATAACTCACGCCAAGCGTTTCCACCTGCAGGCCTGCAGGTATGGCATCGCGGCTTTCATACACGGCAACGCCGTCTGTTTGAGTGTTAAGCAGGATCATTGTGCGATCTCCAGAAAAAAAGGGAAGGGAAGTGTATGTATGATACGCTGTATACTACCTGTTGCATTACGGCGTCAACCTTAATGCTACAATTGAGTAAAAAGAAGGATGCTGATTGGGAAAGCTATCTGTTTTCGGTATAGTAAAGACGGTTAACCGCAAAGTAAGAAAAATAAATGCCAAAAAAGACACCTAAACCATCCTTAGATGCCCTTGCCTACCATAGCCACCCTAAGCCAGGTAAGCTTGAAGTTTTCCCATCAAAACCCCTTATTACGCAGGATGACCTAAGCCTTGCTTATACGCCGGGCGTGGCAGACGTATGTAACGTGATTAAAGATGACCCGTCTCAGGCAGGGAACCTTACAATTAAAAGTAATTTGGTTGCGGTTATCACTAACGGTACAGCAGTGCTTGGCCTTGGTAACATTGGCCCTCTTGCCAGTAAACCTGTTATGGAAGGCAAGGCCGTTCTGTTTAAAAACTTTGCGCAGGTAGACTGTTTTGACATTGAGGTGGAAGAAAACGACCCGCATAAACTTATTGATATTTGTGCTGGCATTGCACCTACATTTGGCGGTATTAACCTAGAAGATATTAAAGCCCCTGAGTGCTTTATTGTAGAAAAAGAGCTTCAAAAACGCCTAGATATTCCAGTTTTCCATGATGACCAACACGGCACAGCTATTATTTTCCTTGCAGGTATTATTAACGCGACAAAACTCAATAAGAAGAAAAAATCTGCCCTTAAAGTTGTCTGCAATGGCGCGGGCGCAGCAGGCCTTGCCTGCATGAAAATGCTGCATGCGTGGGGTGTTCCTAAAAAGAACATTACCATGGTAGATATTGACGGCGTTGTCTATCAGGGCCGTGAGCAAATGAACGAGTACATTGAAGAGTTTGCCGTCAAAACTAAAAAGCGTACGCTTACGCAGGTCATTGACGGCGCAGATATCTTCCTCGGCGTATCTGTTGGCAATGTTCTTAAGCCGGAAATGGTAAAGAAAATGGCTAAAAATCCAGTCATTTTTGCTATGGCGAACCCTACGCCTGAGATTATGCCAGAGGTTGCTAAAAAAGCGCGCCCAGATGCCATTATTGGAACAGGCCGCAGTGATTTTCCTAACCAAATTAACAATGTGTTGTGTTTCCCGTATATGTTCCGTGGGGCATTAGATGTAGAAGCCACTTGCGTCAATGATGAAATGAAAATTGCCGCAGCAGAAGCTATTGCAGGTCTTGCGCGTCAAACGGCAGATCATAGCCTGACAAGCAGTTATAAAAACGCAGAGCAGCTTAAGTTTGGCCCTGAATATATTATTCCAAAACCATTTGACCCACGTTTACTGAGCGTTGTTTCTCCTGCTGTTGCAAAGGCCGCTATGGAGAGTGGCGTAGCCCGTAAGCCTTTAGCAGATTTAAGCGCTTATACAGAAAGCCTGCGTGGCCGTGTAGATCAGAGCTTTGGTATTATGCGTCAAGTATTCATGAAAGCTAAAAGTGCACCGCAGCGTGTAATTTTCCCAGAAGGTGAAGATGAGCGCGTTTTACGTGCAGCGCAGCAAGTTATCAATGAAGGGATTGCTCGCCCTATTATTATTGGCCGTGAAAAAATTGTAAAAGAGCAGCTGAAAAAATCTGGTGTGACCATTAAGCCAGGCAAAGATTTTGAGTTTATTGACCCCAACACATACGACAAGCTAGACCATTACGCAGAGATTTATTACAGCATGCGTAAGCGTAGCGGAATGCTGCCGCCAGAAGCCGCCATTGCACTGCGTAGCCGCTGGACAGCCCTTGGCGCTGTGATGCTGCATGAGAATGATGCAGATGCTATGGTGGTTGGTGTTACGGGTCGCTTTAGTAAATTCTCTCGTGCCATTCAGCCTATTATTAAAGCGCGCGATGGGATTCAGAACCTTTATGCCCTTCAGCTTGTTATGCACAAAGGGCGCATGTTCTTTATTGGGGATACCAACGTGAACGTAGACCCGACGCCAGAGCAAATTGCAGAAATGACAAAACTTGCCCATGAGGAAGTGAAACACTTTGGTATGGAGCCACGCTTTGCGCTGCTGAGTCACTCTCACTTTGGCTCTCATGAAAATGCTAGCGCAGAAAAAATGCGTCAGGCGTATCGTTTAATTCGTGATAATCACCCAGAGATTCTTGTGGAAGGTGAAATGCAGGCAGATGCAGCGCTCAACATGGATATTATGGAGCGAACTTTCCCTGACAGTAAACTGCAAGAGCCCGCCAATGTGCTGATGATGCCAAACCTTGATAGTGCAAACATTGCCTTTAATATGGTACGCAGTATTATGCGCAGCGGAGAGACGGTTGGACCTATTCTGCTTGGCATGGAAAAACCTGTGCATATTTTAAATGTGAGTGCAAGTGTGCGCCAGATTGTAAATATGACAGCGCTTGCCGTTGTTGAGGCTCAGTCTAAATAGGTAGTGTATACACTTATTGCGCTTCAGTAAAACTTCTGTTATAAAGAGAAAACTCTTACCTTTCTGCCTGTTTTCTTAGTAATGGAGTGTATCTCTTATGAAAACGCTTACCGTATTAACCCTAAAAACCCCGGCATTGAATGGTATGCTTTATACCATGCGATACTCACTTGATGGTGTTTGTCTTGGTCAGTTTCAGGCGGTATCACCCGAAGTTTATGAAACGCCCTTTACACCAACTGAGGAAGCCATCTATGTGGATATTCAGCCGTCAATGGATAGGGGCATGAACGTTTCTCTTCATTTTATGCAGCAAGCATTATCCCATGGCCTAAGCCAAGCGCAAATTTCGCCATTTGTTTTGCATGAACTGCATAATGTTCTAGATAATATGGAGGGTGTGCGCCACTTGTCTGTTATGTCTGATGAGTTTAGTAAAGTGAAACAGTATCAGTTTTCAGAGGATCATTTTTCCCAAATGTGGCAGGTCTTGAAAAACTTTCAGCCGCCGAGCTAAAAACGAAAATTCATGTCTCCTGCGCAACAGCAGGGGGCATTTTTTATGGAAAACCCATAATGCCCCCTTGAAGTAAGCGTTGATCCTTGTTAGCTTAAAGGCATCTGAATACAGAATTCATTCAATAGCAGTACGCAGCACACATTTAAAGGGGGGTAGATCATGACAGCACCATCAGATCCAAAACAAGCACGCCATGATGTTCAGCCCCTGACTGATAGCCTCTATAAAGAGGTCTGGGACGCCCTAAAAGCTGAGGGGGAAGGGGTTTCTGATGTTCTTCTCACGCTTCACCCGAGTGATATTGCCGAACTTATTGATAAGCTACCGCCAGAAAAGCGCGAGCTTTTAGTACCGTTTATTCCTAAAGGCGTACTGGGAGATGTGATTGCTGAAACATCTGACGCTGCACAAGAGAGCCTGGTTGAACAGCTGCCAAATAAAGATCTTAAAACCGCTTTTAAGCAGCTAGATAGTGATGATGTTGTTGATATTGTCCAAAATATGGATGGGGACGTGGCTGAAAAAGCCATTAAAGCGCTGTCCAAAGAAGAAAAGCAGCTGGTTAAGTATGAGGATGATACGGCCGGCTCTCTTATGCAGCTTGAAGTGTATAAAGTGCCACTTAACTGGTCTGTGGGCGACGTGATGAGTGATTTTCAAAAACCTCACGATAGTCTGCCCGACAATATTCATAGCGTGTTTATTACCTCGCCAGATAATGTACTTGTGGGGAGCATTTCGCTGTCTCGCCTTGTGCGCCTTAAAGCGAAGGAAAAACTTTTAAATGTTATGCGCCAGAATACGTATCGCTCTCTTACAGGTGAAAACGTTGATGATGTGATTGAAAAATTTGAGAAATACGACCTGATTGATTGCGCCGTGGTTGATGAAGCAGGGCGGTTAGTTGGTATGATTACCATTGATGATGTTATTGATGAAGTTGAAGAACGTCATGAGAAAGAGCAGCTAAGAAGTGCCGGTTTGAATGAATCTCAAGACGTATTTGCTCCCGTTGCAGTTATTACGAAACAGCGCTTACCATGGCTGATTGTAAACTTATTTACCGCAGTGCTGGCCTCTATGGTAATTGCACTGTTTGAAGAGCAAATTGCAACGCTGGTCGCTCTTGCCGTGCTGATGCCAATTGTGGCAAGCATGGGCGGAAATGCAGGCACGCAAACGTTAACTGTAACTGTCCGTGCCATTGGTATGGGGCAGGTAACATGGCAAAATGCTTTTATGCTTCTTAAAAAGGAACTTACCGTAGGTAGCTTTAACGGCCTGCTTTTGGCGTTTTTACTCGCTATTGGCGCATGGGTTGTGTACGGCAACTTTATGCTGGGCGTGGTTATTGCGCTTTCAACAATTATTGTGCATGTATTGGCGGCTGTGGCGGGCTATGTAATTCCAGTGACGCTCAATAAGCTTGGCAAAGACCCTGCCATTTCCTCAGGTGTACTTCTCACCACCATTACAGATGTGGGCGGCTTCTTTGCGTTTTTAGGGCTAGCGGCGATTCTGCTTCTATAGACAGTTTTTTCTAATGTCTCATTTTATAAGTATGTACTAAACATCTTTTAAAGCGTACCTTTTTTGTCGTCCCTATTCTGGGGATGAAGGTACGTTTTTTTCGGGAGAAATAAAATGGAAAACGCCATGGCTTTGATGGAACTCTTCACAAACGTACTATGGATTATGATGGCGCTCTGCGCCATCGCAGTTGTGTTGATGCTCGTTGGCATCAACATTGGTGCAGAGGTATACGCCATCCTCGTTGTGCTGGCGCTTTGCATGTTGGGATACTCTCTGAACGAGTTCAACGCAGCCCAAAAGGATCTGCGTGAAAGCACGCAACAATGGAAATGGGGCGACTAAATCGAAAAAACACTCCGCTTAGGCGGGGTGTTTTACTTTTTTTGAGGGAGGAGAAAATTAAAACCCCCAGTTTCCTAGGGGTTTTAAATGGCTCCGATGACAGGACTCGAACCTGTGACCCAATGATTAACAGTCATTTGCTCTACCAACTGAGCTACATCGGAACAGTGTTTTGGTTAGCTTGGTGTAAATCTTTTGTTTTTCTTATCGCTTATGTACAAGGTGTACATTTGCTTTTCAAAAATCAAAGTATTCTTGCCAATTTTCCCCAATATTTGCGAAATGTCCAGTGTTATTTGCTTCCCGTTACAAATTGTGTACAGTTTTGGACACTTTTTGTAGTTCAGTTGCAAAAACTCAGGTTATATTTCCCAAATTTTTAGTGTAAAACCTTAATGAAAAGGTTTGTATCCCTTGGCTTCCCTTTGGTTTGGGAACCAATGGAGGCCGGAGTGGGATTCGAACCCACGCATGGCGGATTTGCAATCCGCAGCGTTACCACTTCGCCATCCGGCCTGTGGGTTACGTTGAATACTTTTATAGAAACTCTCTGTATACGTCAATGGGGAATATGAAAAAAAATTACTCCTGACATATTTTTAGTAAAAACCTTGCTGAGCGTGGTGTTGCATGCAATAAATTTCTGACAGATTCCTGACAATATATATTTTTTGCGGAAATCCTAGGGAAATCGGCATTTATCTTGCTCCTGTATATCCATAAATACTGTGTGCAAGTATGCAACAGGCTGTAACCATTTGTTACAAAGTACATAATAATATGACTTCTCGGAGTCGAATAATATGCACAGGAGAGAAAATAATGTGTTAATCTCTTTGGTGCACATATATGTCGAGCAGGTAGGTAAGACATGTGCCAATAAAAATGAAAAGGAAAATCGCGATGAAACTCATGAAGCTACTTTCAGCAACGTGTGCCGGTGTAATGGCCGCAGCGTCTGCACAGGCAGCAACTCAAGGTATTGCTGGTCCAACATCAACAGGTACGCTTGTTGTCACTATGGATGTACTTGAGGAAGTTAAAATTAGTAACCTAGTAGATATCCCGCTAACGCAGTATGTCCCTGGTGGTGGTAACATTACAGGCAGTTCTCCTGTATGTGTTTACTATAACAACGCTACTCAATATGACATAACACCGACATCAGCTAACTCAGCAGGTCCTGGTTACCAAATGATCCTTGGTGCGGATGTTATTCCATATGCTGTAGAATACCAAAACGATGCTCTTGGTGCAGGTGCGTATTCTGCTATGAACGAGACAACGGTATACACTGTTAACACAGCAACATCAGTTGATGATGACTGTGTAACAGCGACAGGTGATACATCTGATCTTCGTGTAACTGTGACAGATACTGGTTCTCCACTTGGTGTAGCCAACGGTACATACACAGATACAATTACGCTTGTAGTGGTTCCAAACCCATAAGCCGAAGACTGTCTATGCTTAAAAAGCCCCGCAGTCGTGGGGCTTTTTACCTCTAAAGAATGGATAATTCCTACTTGTTGATCATTTGTTGTGGTTGATAAGGTGCATGGAAGGTGGCTGGTTTATGCCCTCTTTGGTGTGAATATATGTCTACAGGTAGTCAGGCATATATAATAAAAAGAAAAGGAAAATGCGATGACCCCCATAAAATCGCTAACAGCAATATGTGCTGGAGTTCTCATGGCTGCGTCTGCGCAGGCAGCAACTCAAGGTATTGCTGGTGTCACATCAACAGGTACGCTTGTTGTCACTATGGATGTACTAGAAGAAGTAAAGGTCAGTAATCTTGCTGATGTTGTTCTTGCGCAATATGTTCCTGGTGGCGGTGATGTGATTGGTACTTCTGGAGCTTGTATTTATTACAATAATGCAAACCAGTACGATATTACAGCAACCTCAGCAAACTCGGCAGGTCCGGGTTACCAAATGAATCTTGGTGCCAATAACATTGTATATGGACTTGAGTATCAGAATGATACGCTTGGTGCAGGTGCTTACTCCGCGCTAAATGAAACAGTAACTTATACTGTAACAACGGCAACGGGCACAGATGATGACTGCGTGACAGCTGGTGGTGATACATCTGATATTCGTGTGACGGTAACGGATACTGGCGCGCCGCTTGGTGTGCCAAATGGAACTTATACAGATACAATTACATTTGTGATTGTGCCAAACCCGTAAGTTTGGTTTCTGTGTGTTTTTCAAAAAGCCTCGCTTTTAGTGAGGCTTTTTGCATTTTTAGGTGTGTGGGGCTTGAATTTTTTTTCTCGGCACTTATTTTCTTTTATGATACATACCAAATACACAAATAGTATGGAGTGACCTGACAGATGAGTTTCCGCCCAAAGCATGAACGCAAAGCAAAGCCACAAGATAAGAGAAACGCCCCTAAAAAGCAGGGTGAAGGTAGTTCGTGGTTAATTGGCCGTCATGCGGTTGAGGCTGTGCTTGCAAAAGGTAAGCGAGATGTGATTGAGCTTCTCTCAACGGATCAGCAAGAAGGTTGGATTAAACAATACGGTTACCGTCCTGCTATTTTAAAAAAGCAAGAGTTTGATAATAAGTTTGAAGGCCGTCCGCATCAGGGCGTGGCTGCGCGTGTCGCGCCGCTTCCTGAAATGTTTGTAGAGGATGTGCTGGAAAGTGATGTGCTTTTGATTTTAGATCAGGTGACTGATCCGCATAACCTTGGCGCCTGCCTGAGAAGCGCTGATGCTTTTGGCTGTGGCGGAGTTTTGGTGCCAAGCTATAACAGTGCGGGTATTAGTGACGTTGTGGCAAAGGCTGCTAGCGGTGCACTAGAAACAGTGCCGCTTGTGCAAGCAGGTAACATGAACCGCGCAATAGAAAAACTGCAAAAGGCAGGTTTTTGGGTTATTGGTCTTGCAGGTGAAGCAACAGAGCCTTTAAGCGCAAAGCGTTTGACCGGAAAAATCGCACTTGTTATGGGCAGCGAAGGTGAGGGTATACGTGATCTGGTTGCCAAAAACTGCGATGATCTGGCTAAAATTCCAATGGCAGGATCTGTGGAATCTCTTAATGTGTCGGTTAGCTCTGGTGTTGCGCTTTATGAAGTGCAGCGTCAAAGAAAGTTTTCTAAAAAGTAAGATTCATTTTGCTTCATGTGTGTATTCCCCCTTATAAAGGATATATAAAGTCATCTTATGTTTCTTTTTATGAGGTAAATCTCTCATGCATTGGGAAAGAATTTACAATCCAACACTTTTTGTGAGTGTAGATATGGAAGCTGATGGGCATGCGCCCTATCGAAATAATCTTCTATCAATTGGTGCTGTTGCTTATGTAACGGACGTTTATGTTGTTAACCGTCGCTGGGGCATTAAGTGTCGTGCGCTTCGTCGATTTCCAGAGTTTTATAGCCGGAATATCCGTCCTCAAAAGGGCGCAATGCCAGACGAGAAGGTGATGGAAAAATTTTGGCATCAAGATGAGCATTATATGTCTTTGTATCATGCCACTCAAATTAACCAAGTCCCTGTTGATGCTGCTATGCAAGGCATGCTGGCTTGGCTAAAATCAGCAAAGGCTTGGTCGTGTCGTGATCCTCATTTGGTTGACGTTATTCCTGTTGCGCGTCCAGGCGCTTATGATTTTCACTGGTTTAGTGCGGCTTTTGAGATGTCTGATATGGAAAACCCTTTTGGTAATAAAGGGCTAGATATCCAGTCTTACCTTCTTGGGTTGCGCCGTAAGGTACATTTTGGAGATGTGAAAGCATCAACATGGAAGGATTCTTGGAGTAATCCTTGTTATCCTCATACACATATTGCTGTAGAGGATGCGGCAGCTCAGGGAGAAGTTTTCCGTAACATGTATGAAGAAGCACTGAACCGTGGGCCGCGTGCGCGTAGGGCCCTTCATGTATTGCGTGCACAACGTAAGTTGGGCTTCATGGATTAATCGATTAAAAACCCTTCTCTTATTGTAAGAGGAGGGTTTTTTGTCAGTTTTTGTTTTTGTTTGGGAGCAGAAGAAGTAAATGGGTTTAGATGTTTTATAGAAGGGTATGGTTATGAATGCTTTAAAAATTTTAATTTGCGGCGCTGTTATGGCTGTTTCTTGCTTGGGGCAGGTGCATGCTGGGCCTGCAAGTGCTGAAGGGCTAAGTCGTCAGGTGGTGTCATTGCATTCTATGATGAGCTCTTACAAGGATGCTATGGATGCTAGCATTGCAGTTCTTGAATCAGATATTAACATTGTAAACGCAGACTTGGCAGCTTATAAGGCGGCTAATAATGCTGAAGTTTCTGGCCTGAGGGGGCAGTTGGATTCGGCTATAGCTTGCGCTGAAAGCTCAAAGCTGTATGCGCCAGGCCATGCAAATGCTGATGGTAGTGGTTGTCTTTCTGTAACGTCGTCAGGTGGCGGAATTGTTTGTATGTCTGGCTACCGCTGGAATGGTATGAGCTGTGAATTTGGTGGGCGTTAAATTATTTATACTCGGGAGGATGTCAGTCAATGACAGATATGCAGAATTTTAAGTTACTCATTGCGCCACTTGCGGGCTTTGGGGATTACATTTTACTTAAAGGTATTATTGAGGCGCTGGATGATGTGTATGATGTCTCTCTTATGCGGGGGGATGCAAAGCTCCTTTCTTTCCTGTTTCCATGCACAAAGCAGGCAGGGCCTGAGGCTGTGGGCTCTTTTGATGCGGTGCTTGATTTGAATATTTACGCCGATGTACACTCAGACTTTGGGGATGCGCGCCTTGTGATGGGGATTCAAGATAAGTTGGAGCAGAATTTGTTTGGAGCTTATGCGCACCCAGAGCATAAGCATGTGAGTGATATGGTGCTAGACTCTCTGCATGAGAGGGGGCTGCATATTTCAGAGGATGCTTTTGCCCTTGCACCACAAATTTCAGTGGCTGCAAATACGGTGGATCGCGTGCTTGATCGCTTTGCGTTAGATGAGGGGCAGTTTACTGTTCTCTTGCCAGGTTCGTCTGAGCGCCTTAAGCAAAAGCGCTGGCCGCATTACGCTGCGCTTGCAAAAGAGCTTGATAGGGATCTAGAGCAGCTTGTTTTCCTTGGAACTTCTGTAGAAAAAGATTTGATGAGCGAAGTTCAGCATGAGGCAGGACATGGTTTAAAGGTGCTTGATTTGGCGCCAGAGGAATCAGCAGCGCTCATGTGGGCTTCTAATGCTGTGATTGGTAATGATTCGGGTTCAACGCATCTGGCAGCCTCTGTAGGCGCAGAAGGTGTGATGCTGTTTGGTGAGGGAAGTAGCCCAGAAACCTTTGCCCCGCGCGGTAGTTTGATGAAGCTTCTTCAAAAGCAGGATATTTCAGATATTTCTGTGCAAGATGTACTTGAAAAACTTGCCGCTTAAAATGGCAGGCTTTGTGTAAGCATGAACCATGCATGGCCTGTATCCTGGTGTACGTTCACAAGGTAGAGGTAGTAGATGCCCATGAGGGCAAAAGCAAGCCAGAGCACAATCCAAATGATTTCTGGGATGAAGGTACGGTCAGCGAGTTCTGCACCGTCTCCTACATGCCTGCCGTCAATCAAGTGTAGGGGCGCAATGAGTGCACCTTTCATAATATAAAGCCCGATGAACTCTAGATACCAGGGGAAGCTTTGTAAAAAGTTTGCGTAATATATAGGGAGTCCGAGTGCGCCTATCATAAAAATCATAATAATAAGTGTGGTGATGTCTCTTACAGAAATGAGTGTGACAACAGCAAACAGGCCAATAAGAATACGAAGCACGTAGAGCTGATCAAATGCAGTAAAGGCACCTTTTCCGATGTGCCATCCCACAAGGTATATGGCCATGCCAAAAAGAACTGCGCCCGAGTAGCCCGCAAGAAGGGTGGGGATGCGCATGCCGCCCATTGTGACGCAGTGGCCGCTACCGTCAAAGTTTAGCTTCATGCGTTTCATCCATCCAAAGGTGAATGTGGCGACAAGTCCGTGGCTGAGTTCATGGAAAAAAGTTTCCATCCAATCGAAGGGGGACCTGACAATAGGTACTTTGGACAGGAGAATGCCCAGTGCGATAAGTCCGAAGAAAAGTGCTGTTTCCATAGTCATAAAAATGAGTTTGCCCTATGTTGCACCCCCTTGACAAATTAAAATTTATTTGAAGTTTATATGCGCAAAGGCTTGACATGGGTGCGTAAAAGGGGTATGAAACCCTTTAGTTTGCCGGAGTGTATCTATAGGAGATATACGTTCGAACGGCGGATAACCAATAGAAAGATAGTTAAGTATGGCGAAAAAAATCGCAGGCTACATCAAGCTGCAGGTTGCTGCAGGTCAAGCCAACCCTAGCCCTCCAGTTGGACCAGCTCTTGGTCAAAAGGGTCTAAACATTATGGAATTTTGTAAAGCGTTTAACGCGAAGACGCAAAGCATTGCTCCAGGAACACCGATTCCTGTAACAATTACCGCTTACGCTGATCGTACATTTACGTTTGAAACACGTACACCACCAGCAAGCTTCCTTATTAAGCAAGCTGCTAAATTGAAGAAGGGTTCTTCAACACCTTCTCAAGGTTTTGTAGGTAAAATTAAGCGCTCTCAGCTTGCTGAGATTGCTGAAGTGAAAATGAAAGACTTGAACGCAAACGACGTTGACGCCGCTGTGAGCATGCTAGCTGGTAGCTGCCGCTCTATGGGTGTTCAGGTTATTGACGGTTAATCGGGGAGTATTGAATATGAGTAAACGTGTAAAAGCGAACCGTACAGCCATCAATAAAGAGTCTGTATATGAAATTTCTGAAGCGATTAAAACACTTAAGGGTGCTACTTCAGCTAAATTTGATGAAACTGTTGAGCTTTCATTTAACCTTGGTCTTGATCCACGTCACGCCGACCAAATGCTACGTGGTATGATTTCTCTTCCACATGGTACAGGTAAAACAGCACGCGTTGTTGTGTTTGCTAAAGGCGAGAAGGTTGAAGAAGCAAATAAAGCCGGCGCTGACATGGTTGGCCTAGAAGATCTAGTGAAGAAAATTGAGGGTGGTTGGTTTGAATTTGACTACGCTGTTGCTTCTCCAGATTGCATGGCGACTGTTGGTAAAATCGGTAAAGTACTTGGCCCTAAAGGCCTTATGCCAAACCCGAAGCTTGGTACAGTTACACCTAACGTAGGTAAAGCTGTCGCTGATCTTAAGGCTGGTATGCTTGAGTACAAGACTGAGAAAAACGGTATCATTCACATTAGTGTTGGTAAAAAATCATTTGATGACAAAAAACTACAGGAAAACATTCAAGCTGTATTTGACCTCATCAAAGGTTCTAAGCCTGCAAGCCTAAAAGCTAACTACATGAACAAACTGACTCTTAGCTCGTCTATGGGTCCTGGTATTCCTGTGGATATGGCTTCACTAAACGGCTAATTAATACAAGTTTTGACGGCGCATTTCGGTGTGCCGTCAATCTGCTTCCAAAGGAAACAATGGAAGCACCCTGTCGAAGACAAGGAAGGGACGTGGCACGGGCCACGAGTTAATTGGACAGCAGTCCGCCCCCCTAGAGACGGCGTAACAGATGGAAAAGGTTTTATAACCCATTCGGTAAGTTACGTTATCGGCAGGTAACTGGGACGAAGGTAAAAACGTTAAGTGGTTACCTTCAAATAAATGGAGAACATAATGGATAAAGCACAAAAACAAGCGTTTGTTTCTGAGCTGAATACCAACTTGCAAGATGCGAGTGTTGTTGTGGTTGCGCACTATCGTGGCCTTACTGTCTCTAAGATGACAGACCTACGCTCTCGTATGCGCGGTGAAGTCGGAACTGTTAAAGTTGCGAAGAACCGTCTTGCGAAAATTGCTTTCGAAGGCACTCCGTACACAAACATCTCAGAGCTAATGACTGGACCTACGGCCCTTTCATTCTCTGCAGATCCAGTTGCCGCAGCTAAAGTTGCTCAAAACTTTGCTAAGGAGCACGATGATTTCGTGATTCTTGGTGGAGCTATGGGCGAAACGGTTCTTGACCAAGCTGGCGTTCAAGCTCTTGCTTCTATGCCTAGCCTTGACGAACTACGTGGAACAATTGTTGGGCTTCTTCAAGCTCCAGCAACGAAAATTGCACGTGTTTCTGCTGAACCAGCTGCCAAACTCGCTCGTGTACTGACTATGAAGCCTGAGTAAGTAATAGGTATTAAACTTTAGAATAAAACGTATAAATCCGATTAAGAAAGGAAACAGCTATGGCTGATCTTAACAAAATGGTTGAAGAGCTATCAACTCTTACAGTAATGGAAGCTGCAGAGCTTTCTAAACTTCTAGAAGAAGCATGGGGCGTTAGCGCCGCTGCTGCTGCTGTTGCAGCTCCTGCTGCTGGTGGCGATGCTGCTGCTGCAGAAGAAAAAACTGAGTTCGACGTTGTTCTTGCTGAAACAGGCGGAAACAAAATCGGCGTAATTAAAGAAGTACGTGCAATCACTGGTCTTGGCCTCAAAGAAGCTAAAGACATGGTTGAAGGCGCTCCTCAAGTTGTTAAAGAGGGTGCTTCTAAAGCGGACGCTGAAGAAATTCAGAAGAAACTTGAAGCTGCTGGTGCTAAAGTTGAACTTAAATAGTTCTTTGGCACGATAATTGCTCTCCAGTGCGCTGTCTAAGCGTACTGGGGTGCTTTTGCTTTTTGAAAAAAGAGCAAAAGAGCAAAGTTTAGGGGTTTTTCTTAAAATTCTACAGTTTCGCTCTTGAAGATAAGGCGCTGCATGCCTACTTAATAGCAGGGGATAGCACACCAGAAGTGCTCCAGAGATTCGGACTGGGCTTCATTTTTAAGCAGAAATACCGAAGTTAATATTAATGTGACAAGGCAAAGGGTGGCTCATAACATGTCTTATACGTTCACTGAGAAAAAGCGTATCCGCAAAAATTACGGTTCAATTCAATCTGTAGCAGAACTTCCAAATCTGCTCGACATTCAAAAACTATCATTTGAAAAGTTTCTTTCTGGCGAAGTATTCGTCAAAAAAGGCAAAGGTGGCAAACCACAAGAGGTTAACTCTGGTGTAAAAAGCGCACTGAGCACAATGTTCCCTATTGAGGACAGTGCTGGCCTGGCAGAGCTTGACTACGTGTCTCACGTACTCGAAGCGCCAAAATTTGATGTAGACGAATGTCTACAACGTGATATGACATACGCAACGCCGCTAAAAGTGGTTCTTCGTCTTACTGTTTACGAGAAAAACGAAGAAACTGGCGCACGTAGTGTTCAGGATATTAAAGAGCAAGAAGTCTATCTTTGTGATGTGCCTCTTATGACAGGTAACGGTACCTTTGTTATTAACGGTACTGAGCGTGTTATTGTCTCTCAGATGCACCGTAGCCCGGGCGTGTTCTTTGACCACGATAACGGTTCAACGCACTCATCTGGTAAGCTTCTCTTCTCAGCACGCGTGATTCCATTCCGCGGGTCATGGCTTGATTTTGAGTTTGACCACAAAGATAACATGTACGTACGTATTGACCGTCGTCGTAAGCTGCCTGCAACTTACGTTCTTCGTGCACTTGAAATGAGCGAAGAAGAAATTCTTGAAACATTCTACGATACTGTAGAAGTGCGTATTAAGTCTGGCAAATTCGCCCTTGGATTTGAGCCAATGTTTTACATGGGCGTGAAGCTGGAACAAGACCTTATCGATGCCGATAACAAAGACGTTCTTGTTAAAGCTGGTAAAAAGCCGACAAAACGCAAAATGAAGCAAATTGAAGAAGCTGGTACAAAATGGATCTCTCAAGAAAAAGAAGATCTTCTTGGCCGCTACCTTGGTGAAGCGATTGTTGAGAAATCAACAGGTGAAGTTCTGTTTGAAATCGGTTCTGAAATTACAATGGAAATTATTGAGAAGCTAGAAGAAATGAAGTTTAAAGGCTTCAAGATTCTCAAGATTGATCACCTTAACGTTGGTGGTTACATCCGTAACACGCTTCAAATTGATAAAACAGACTCACGTGAAAAAGCTCTTGCTGAAATTTACAAGGTTATGCGCCCAGGTGAGCCGCCAACCCTTGAAGCATCAAGCAAACTTTTCAACACAATGTTCTTTGATAGCGAGCTGGTAAAAAGCCGACAAAACGCAAAATGAAGCAAATTGAAGAAGCTGGTACAAAATGGATCTCTCAAGAAAAAGAAGATCTTCTTGGCCGCTACCTTGGTGAAGCGATTGTTGAGAAATCAACAGGTGAAGTTCTGTTTGAAATCGGTTCTGAAATTACAATGGAAATTATTGAGAAGCTAGAAGAAATGAAGTTTAAAGGCTTCAAGATTCTCAAGATTGATCACCTTAACGTTGGTGGTTACATCCGTAACACGCTTCAAATTGATAAAACAGACTCACGTGAAAAAGCTCTTGCTGAAATTTACAAGGTTATGCGCCCAGGTGAGCCGCCAACCCTTGAAGCATCAAGCAAACTTTTCAACACAATGTTCTTTGATAGCGAGCGTTTTGACCTTTCTGATGTTGGTCGTATGAAAATGAACGCACGCCTTGGCTTTAAAGACCTTGGCGAAGAGATCAGTGTTCTTCGTAAAGAAGATATGCTGGCTGTGATTCAAAAACTTATCGACATCCGTGATGGTAACGATAGCGTAGATGACATTGACCACCTTGGTAACCGTCGTGTACGTAGTGTTGGTGAACTTCTTGAAAACCAGTTCCGCGTTGGTCTCCTTCGTATGGAGCGCTCAGTAAAAGAGCGTATGGCAAGTAGTGAAATTTCACAAATGATGCCACATGACCTTGTAAACGCGCGTCCACTTAGCGCAGCGCTACGTGAGTTCTTTAGCTCATCTCAGCTGTCTCAGTTTATGGACCAAACAAACCCACTTTCAGAAGTGACTCACAAGCGTCGTATTAGTGCGCTTGGGCCCGGCGGTCTGACACGTGAGCGTGCTGGTTTTGAAGTACGTGATGTACACACCACGCACTACGGCCGTATTTGCCCGATTGAAACGCCTGAGGGACCAAACATTGGTCTAATTAACTCACTTTCTACATACGCTAAAGTGAACAAGTACGGTTTCATTGAAACGCCATACCGTAAGGTTGACGCTTCTAAGGTGACTGACGAAGTACACTACATGAGCGCGATTGAAGAAGGCGAGCACTACATTGCACAGGCAAACAGCCCACTGGATAAAGCTGGCAAAATGACGGAAGATTTCGTTGTATGTCGTAAGCGTGGTGAAGTTGTATTTGTGCCTCGTGATGAAGTAACGTACATGGACGTGGCACCAAAGCAGATTGTATCTGTAGCGGCGGCACTTATTCCTTTCCTAGAAAACGATGATGCAAACCGTGCCCTTATGGGATCGAACATGCAACGTCAGGCCGTTCCACTACTGCGTGCGGAAGCACCACTTGTTGGTACAGGTATGGAAGCTATCGTAGCGCGTGACAGTGGTATTACTGTTGTTGCAAAACGTGGCGGTATTGTTGAAAGTGTTGATGCGAACCGTATCGTAGTACGTGCAACTGAAGATGTAGATGCGTCTGCTTCTGGTGTTGACGTGTACCGTATGGATAAATTCAAACGTTCTAACCAAAACAGTTGCATGACGCAACGTCCTCTTGTGAGCAAGGGTGACCTTGTGAAGAAAAGCGATATTATGGCGGATGGTGCCTCTACGGATATGGGTGAGCTTGCGCTTGGCCGTAACGTACTTGTGGCCTTCATGCCATGGAATGGTTACAACTTTGAGGATTCAATCCTAATTTCTGAGCGTATTGTACGTGATGACGTCTTCACATCGATTCACATTGATGAGTACGACGTACAAGCGCGTGATACAAAGCTTGGCGCTGAGGAAATCACACGTGATATTCCTAACGTAGGTGAAGTTGCTCTTAAAAACCTAGATGAAGCTGGTATCATCCGCATTGGTGCAGATGTTAAACCTGGCGATATTCTTATTGGTAAGATTACACCTAAGGGTGAAACACCAATGACGCCTGAAGAAAAACTTCTTCGCGCGATCTTTGGTGAGAAGGCTGCAGATGTACGTGATACGTCACTGCGCGTTCCTCCAGGGCTTATCGGTACTGTTGTTGGCGTAAAAGTCTTCAACCGCCGTGGCGGGGAAAAAGATGCCCGTACCCTTGAGATTGAAGAGCAGGAAATCCTAAAACTTAGCAGTGACCTTGCGGATGAACGCCGTATTCTTGAGACGGACGTATACGGACGTCTTAGAGAAGCTCTTATTGGCCAGAAAGCGGCGAACAAGATTGATGGCTCAATCACTAAAGGCAAAGAAATCACTGGCGATATGCTAGAGGATATGAAGAAGATTGACTGGTGGAAGATTGCTATCAGTGATGACAAACTCATGAAAGACCTTGAAGGCCTGAAAACTCACTTTGATAGCGCTGTAAGAGCCCTTGATGAGCGTCGTGAAGAGAAGATCGAAAAAATCCGTGCTGCGGACGAGCTTTCACCTGGCGTTCTGAAGATGGTTAAAGTTTACATCGCTGTGAAGCGTAAGCTTCAGCCTGGTGATAAGATGGCTGGTCGTCACGGTAACAAGGGTGTTATCTCTAAGGTTAACCCAATTGAAGACATGCCGTTTATGGAAGATGGTGAGCACGTTGATATCGTACTTAACCCTCTTGGTGTACCATCTCGTATGAACGTGGGTCAGATTTTTGAAACACACCTTGGTTGGGCTGCTGCCGGTATCGGTAAAAAAGTAAAAGCTCTTCTTGAAGATGGTGATGTGAAAGAAGTCCGCACATATCTTGAGAAAATGTACAAAGATGGAACAGATCCTAAAGGCCTAAAAGCTTTAAGTGATGGTGAAATCATGGAACTTGCAGGTAATCTGCAAAAAGGTATGCCAATGGCAACACCTGTGTTTGATGGTCTGCTTGAGAAAGATATCTCAGACCTTCTTGATGATGCTGATCTTGACAGAGATGGACAGGTTCAACTGTTTGATGGCCGCAGCGGGGAAGCGTTTGATCGTAGAACCACAGTGGGTTACATCTACATGCTGAAACTGCACCACCTTGTGGATGAGAAGATTCACGCACGTTCTATTGGACCGTACTCTCTGGTAACGCAGCAACCTCTTGGTGGTAAAGCCCAGTTTGGTGGACAGCGTTTTGGTGAGATGGAAGTATGGGCTCTGCAAGCTTACGGGGCAGCATATACACTTCAAGAGATGCTAACTGTGAAATCTGATGATGTTTCGGGTCGTACGAAGACTTACGAAGCAATTGTTCGTGGTGAGCAAAACTTTGAAGCGGGTATTCCTGAGTCGTTCAACGTACTTGTGCATGAGATGATGGCACTTGGTCTAAACGTTGAAATGCTGGAAGAAGCACCAGACATGGTTGATGGCACAGCAGATGATATGACTGAGCTTGATGCTCTTCCTGTACCAGACGGTGTGGAAGCGATTGATGCCACATCAGCAGAACACTCAAACTAATCAGGTGAAAAAAGGATAGATAGACATATGAACGATATCGCAAACCTGTTCGGAAACAAGCAACAAAACCAAAAGCTTTTTGAAGCTCTCCGAATTTCAATCGCAGCACCTGAACAAATCCGTTCTCGCTCGTTTGGTGAAGTGAAGAAACCAGAAACGATTAACTACCGTACATTCAAGCCAGAGCATGGCGGTCTGTTCTGTGCCCGTATCTTTGGCCCAGTAAAAGACTACGAATGTCTGTGTGGTAAATACAAACGCATGAAGCACCGTGGTATTGTGTGTGAAAAATGTGGCGTGGAAGTTATTGAATCTAAAGTACGCCGTGAGCGCATGGGTCACATTGACCTTGCTGCGCCTGTTGCACACATTTGGTTCCTAAAACTTCTTCCTAGCCGCATGAGTGCGATTCTGGACTTTACGCTTAAAGACCTTGAAAAGGTTCTCTACTTTGAATCTTTCCTTGTGACTGACCCAGGTGTAACAACACTTGAGAAGCACCAGATGCTAACTGATGAAGAGCTTATGGACGCACAAGACGAGTTTGGTGAAGATTCATTTACAGCAGAAATTGGTGCGGAAGCGATCCGTACGCTGCTTAAAGAACTTGATCTGAAAACACTTCAAGCTGATATGCAAGCTGAGCTATCTGATGATCTACCTGATGTACGTCGTCGTAAGCTTGTTAAGCGTCTTAAAGTTGTAAACGCTTTCTGTGATTCTGGTAACAAGCCAGAGTGGATGGTTATGGATGTTATTCCAGTACTTCCACCAGAGCTTCGTCCTCTTGTACCACTTGATGGTGGCCGCTTCGCGACATCTGATCTTAACGATCTTTATCGCCGCGTCGTTAACCGTAACAACCGTCTAAAACGCCTTCTAGAGCTTCGTGCTCCAGAAATCATCATCCGTAACGAGAAGCGTATGCTTCAAGAATCTGTTGATGCGCTGTTTGATAACGGCCGTCGTGGACGCGTGATTACAGGTGCGAACAAGCGCCCACTTAAATCACTTGCAGACATGCTTAAAGGTAAGCAAGGTCGCTTCCGTCAAAACCTTCTTGGTAAGCGTGTAGATTACTCTGGTCGTTCGGTTATTACCGTTGGTCCTGATCTACTTCTTCACCAATGTGGTTTGCCGAAGAAGATGGCACTTGAGCTATTTAAACCATTTATTTACCAACGCCTTGAGCTGAAAGGCCTCGCGACAACAATTAAAGCCGCTAAGCGTATGGTTGAAGATGGTGAGATTGAAGTTTGGGATGCACTTGAAGAAGTAATTCGTGAGCACCCGGTTATGCTTAACCGTGCACCGACACTTCACCGTCTTGGTATCCAAGCCTTTGAGCCTAAGCTTATTGAAGGTAAAGCGATTCAGCTTCACCCGCTTGTATGTACAGCATTCAACGCCGACTTTGATGGTGACCAAATGGCGGTACACGTACCTCTATCTCTGGAAGCCCAAATTGAAGCACGCGTATTGATGATGTCTACAAACAACATTCTCTCACCAGCTTCTGGTAAGCCGATTGTTGTTCCATCTCAGGATATTATTCTGGGTCTATACTGGCTATCTCTTGCTCGCTTTGGCGAAGTGGGTGAAGGCAGTGTATTTGCAAACATTGGTGAAATTGAGCACGCTCTTAATGAGAAAAGTGTAACGCTTCACACACGCATTAAAGGTCGCTTCCGCGGTAAGACATATGACACATCTGTGGGTCGTTTGATTCTTGCGCAGCTGCTTCCTGAGCATCCAGAGCTTAGCTTTAACGCAATCAACAAAATCCTCACGAAGAAAGAAGTTGGAGCATTGCTTCATACTGTCTACCTGAAGTGCGGCCAGAAAGTGACTTGTATCTTTGCTGACCACCTTATGCAGCTTGGATTTAAGTTTGCGGCACGTGCGGGTATCTCGTTTGGTAAAGATGACATGGTTATCCCTGACTCTAAGTACACGCTTGTATCTGACGCGGAAGCTGAAGTGAAACGCATGGAACAGCAGTACATGGATGGTCTGATTACATCTGGTGAGAAATATAACAAAGTCATCGATATTTGGCAGCGTACAACCGATATGGTTAAAGATGTCATGATGGCTGAAATTTCTGACAAGCAGCTTGATATTGACGGCGAAAAACGCACACAGCCTTCTGTAAACAGTGTTTACATGATGGCAAACTCTGGAGCCCGTGGTTCGGTAACTCAGATGCGTCAGCTTGCTGGTATGCGTGGTTTGATGGCCAAGCCGAACGGTGAGATTATCGAAACGCCGATTACAGCGAACTTCCGCGAGGGGCTAAACGTACTCCAGTACTTTAACTCGACTCACGGTGCGCGTAAGGGTCTTGCCGATACAGCCCTAAAGACAGCGAACTCAGGTTACCTGACACGTCGTCTTGTAGATGTATCTCAGGACTGTGTGATTGTTGAAGATGACTGTGGAACAGAAAACTCTATCAGTGTATCTGCTATTACAGATAGCGGAAACGTGATGGAATCACTTTCTGATCGTATTCTTGGCCGTACCGTAGCTGAAGATGTTGTAAACCCACTCACTGGCGATATTATTGCTGTCCGCGATACACTTCTTGATGAAGAGCTTGTAGATGCAATTGAAACCGCTGGTATTGGTACAATTAACGTTCGTTCTGTACTAACTTGTGACAACAAGGAAGGTGTATGTGCGAAATGTTACGGACGTGACCTTGCTCGTGGTACACCTGTAAACATCGGTGAAGCTGTAGGTGTAATTGCCGCACAGTCAATTGGTGAACCGGGTACACAGCTGACCATGCGTACGTTCCACATTGGTGGTACAGCATCTGCTGGTACAGCGAAGTCTAAAGCAACATCTGAGTCTGAAGGTACTCTAAAACTTGAAAACGTAGTCACTGTGACAAACTCTGATGGTAACAACATCATCATGAGCCGTAACGCAAACGCGAAGATTATTGATAAATCTGGCCGTGAGCGTGAAGAGCACAAACTACCTTACGGTTCTAAAGTACATGTCAAAGACGGTGATACTGCTGAACTTGGTACAACGCTAGCGGATTGGGATCCATATACACTTCCAATTATGGTAGAAGCACAAGGTACAGTTCAATTTATGGATCTTGTTGATGGTGTCTCTATCAAGGAAGAAATGGATGAAACCACTGGTATGTCATCTAAGACAGTTCTTGACTGGAAGCAAAACCCACGTGGTGCTGACATGAAGCCTGCTATGGTTCTTATCGACAAAAAAGGTAAAGTTGTAACACTGCCAAACGGTGCGCAAGCGATTTACTTCCTTCCTGTAGATGCGATTCTTTCTGCAGAAGATGGTAAAGAAGTTGCAGCTGGTGATACGATCGCTCGTATGCCTCGCGAATCTCTTAAGTCTCGCGATATTACCGGGGGCTTGCCACGCGTTGCTGAACTCTTTGAAGCACGTAAGCCTAAAGATAGTGCCCTGATCTCTGAAGTTGAAGGTGCAGTATCATTTGGTAAAGACCTAAAAGGTAAGCGTCGTATTATCGTAAGCGGTAAGACAGAAGACGGCATGGACGATATCCGTGAGTATCTTGTACCTAAAGGTGTTCACCTGAACGTACGTGACGGTGACTACATTGAGGCCGGTGAAATGCTGATTGAAGGTGCGCGTGTACCTCAGGATATTCTCCGTACTCAGGGTGTAGAAGCTCTTGCTGAATACATGATTGCTGAAATCCAGAGCGTATATCGTCTTCAGGGTGTAACAATCAACGATAAGCACATTGAGGTGATTATGCGCCAGATGATGCGTAAAGTGATGATTACACGTGCCGGTGCGACAACGTTTGTTCCTAACGAACTTGCGGATGCACAGGAAGTTGAAGAAGAGAACGCACGTCTTGTTGCGCAAGGTAAAACACCTGCTGAGTTCGAAAGACACTTGCAGGGTATTACGAAAGCCAGCCTAACAACACGCTCTTACATCTCTGCGGCGTCATTCCAAGAAACCACCAAGGTTCTTACGGATGCAGCCACAAGCGGTAAGGTTGATGATCTTAACGGTCTGAAAGAAAACGTGATTGTTGGACGTCTGATTCCTGCGGGAACAGGTAAGATGCTGAGCTCAATGCGTAAAAGCCAACTGGCAACTGACGTAACAGGCCAAATCGACTAAAAATTCTATTCAGGCGGGGCTGCAAAGCCTTGCTTGGGTTACGAGCCAGTGCTCAGGTATGTTTTACATTGCGCGCCAGTTCTCACCCAGCAAAGCTTTTCGCTCCCGCTGAACGAATTTACATCTGACTTATATAAAAAGCCCCGCAAGTGCGGGGCTTTTTGTTTGGGGGGACTGTAACAGTGTCATCCTAGCGTAAAAGAGTGCCCACAAAAACAGCCCCGCAATATATGCAGGGCTGTTTTTAATCGATTATTTAGACGTTTTCGGTGGCTGCCTCAAGCAGAGCTTCTGTTTGAGGTTCATCCAGAAGAATATATTCATCGTCCCAAGAATCTGCTTCAAGAGAAAAGACCTGCTTCAAGAGCATGCGACCGCTATCTTTAACGATCTCATAGACCATATAGTAGACAGGCTTATCAGCTTCGTAGAAATCTTCCACGATACTGGCAACATCAAACGGGATGCGCCGCGCAGGTCTGCTTATAGTGATACCGTCGGCTTCACTTTTCAGCCAGCCGCTCGGAACCTCATCAGCTTCAAGGTCATGATCAAAGCCGCTGAAACAACACTTGTCGCAAAGTGCAACAAGTTCGCTGATGCTTTGAGTGGCGCCATTGAGGTTGATGACCTCTACGCCTTCTTTTTGCATTTTAGCGATGATGTCGGCCTCTTTTTCAGTGCCGTAATCGCAGGTGGGTTGAACCAAGAGAATGGTATGTTTGGGCATAAAGCCTCCTTTATCCGTCGTAGCGGCCAGAGGCACGCAAGAGTGCTCTGGTTTGATCCACGGTGAGAAGAGTGAAGCAGTTTAGCCATTCACCGGCTGCTCTGATTGATATGTGCGGAGGAATATCTTCCTCTGTTTCAAAGTCAATCATAGCTCGGTAGCTCATAAAATAGGTAAGCTTATTAGCCTGCCAAAAGCTTTCAACCTCTTTCCAAACACCCGCGCCAATGCGAATAGTAGGGCGGTTGCGAAAAGCGCTATCAGAGGTGTCAAGGTAACCAGAAGGCACACCTTCAGCTTCAAGATCACTATCAAATGCACAAAAGGCGCATTCGTCGCAGCTTTGTGCAAGTGTCACCCAAAAGGCCATTTTGTTGGTGGCATCAAAGGTTGGAAATTCAGAAGCGTCAGTGCCCAGCTCTTTGAGCGGAACGCCTTTAAGCCAGTCAGTAAAAGCATCCTGATAATCAGCAGGGTTCACCACGGTGTAACCTTTGCCTTCCAGAAAAGCGATGATATCTGCTTCCTTCTGGGTGCCATAGTCGCAAATAGGGTGAGCAAAGTAAATTGTAGGTTGAGTCATGGTTTTTAAGCTCCAAGTATTAAGAGGATTTTATGTCTTTTTTGATCTGTTTGAGCCCTAAGGCCGCAAAAAAAACGTAAAAGACAAGAGTTACCCAAGGGTAGGGGCTAAGGGTATAAAAAAGAACGAGGGTCCAAACAATAGCTGCAAGAAGAGGCACTCCTATAAGTAAGACGATTGCGCCCCCTACCAAGGGCGCATTACTTTTTATTCTTAATAGACGGCCTGCCACATTTAACAGAAGGATCAATGCAATCATTGAACCTGCTGCTGTAAAAAAGGCCATAAACGTAAATAAAACAGGATGTTCCATCAGAAGGTATCCTTTAAAAAGAAAAAATAGATATGTGATAAGGCTTTATAGCATTTATGTATACAGGGCATCAAGAATAAAAACAAACCACCCCGAAGGGTGGCTTGTAAATCGGTTAGAAGTCTGATGGAATTTTGATTTTATCCACGTCCAGCTCTTTGGGTAGGTTTGTGATGTTATCACAGCCCGTATCTGTGACCACAAGGATATCCTCAATACGAACGCCGCCAGTGATACCGTTATGGCCTTTGTAGTAGAGACCTGGCTCATTGGTAACCACATTGCCGGTTTCAAGCGTGCCTTCACGAGACCCAATGCCTGGGCTTTCATGTAGGCCAAGGCCAACACTGTGGCCAACCCCATGGAACATACCATGCGGAACGCTGGTATCAGTCGGGTAACCCGCTTTTTCATACATGGCCATGACGCCGTCATATATAGCTTTGCTGTCAGCGCCATTTTTTACTTGGGTTTCAACCCAGTCATGGGCTTTAAGAACCATGTCAAACATGTCCTGCTGCCATGGCTGAATATCACCTTTGATGATCGTACGGGTCAAATCTCCCCAGTAGCCATTTGGCAAACGGGGGAAGCAATCCATCACAATCAATTCGCCAGCTTTTAGCGGGCCATGGCCGCGCTCATGCGGGTCAGAACCTAAAAGGCCGCAGGCGATGATGGGGCCATCAGCCTCCATTGTGCCGCTGCCGCTTTTATAAATTTCAAGGCACATTTCAGCGCGTAGAATTTCAGCTGTCAGAACATTACCGTTCCACATGAGTGTGCTATCAGGTGCAATGGTTGCGTCTTGCAAAATTTTAAATGCGCGGTAAAAGCCGCGTTCGTTAACGGCTTGCGCCTCTGCAATCATGGCAATTTCATTTGCGTCCTTACGTTCACGGCAGGGGAACATCGGCGAAGCGTACGTTACTTTGAAGCCTGCATCACGCAGAGCATCTACGTAATCGCCGGCCATGCCGTCATCGCTACGGCCACCGTTTTTAGGAACAACAACTTCGCTCGCGCCAATATATTTGAGATACCAAATAGCAATATCAACATTACCTGAGATGCTTGCGCGCTCATCTTCTGTGGCATTGTCCTTTAGCAAAACAGAGTAGTTAATAACCTGTGTACGGCTATTTACATGGCTTGTCATGCTACCGAAATCAAGCGCAGAGGTGAGAAGAACGCCTTTGGCATTTTCATCGCCGACCCAGACCGCAGGGTCATGGTGAGGCGTGCCAGTGGCGTACCCGATGTTGTCACGGGCTTCAATAAGTAGGTGAACAGTTTTGCTCATAGTCTATATCCTTATAGTAGAGAGAGAATGAAGAGTGGAAGCGCCAGTAGGGGCGCTGCAAAAAGATAGCTGTCGTAACGGTCTAAAAGGCCGCCATGGTGAAGCAGCGCAGTGCCGCTATCTTTAACGCCAGCTGTGCGTTTAAGTTTAGATTCATACAGATCGCCAGCAACGGCGCTAACAGAGAGAATTAAGCCTGAGAGCAGCCCAAGTATGAGAGGTTGCCCAGCAATGCTAAAGAGAAATCCGCTTATAAGCGTACCAGAAAAAACACCAGCAACGGCGCCTTCAATTGTTTTCCCTGGGGAAACAGTTTTCATGAGTGGGCGTTTCCCAATGCGTTTTCCAACAATGTAAGCCCCTGTATCATTCATTGAAATAACAGCGATAAGGTACAAGATAAATAAATGTCCAACACCACTTTCATTACGAATGAAAAACAGGCAAAAAGCACTGAAAATAATTAAAAGAACAGGCACTGCTGGAAGTTTGCCTCTATACATGTGCCCAAGCTCTCGTACCATAAACACAGAGACAACACCAATGGCAAAGCCAAAGATCCAAGCAGGGAGCACAAGTGTAACAAACAAAACAAGAGTCATTACAATGAGACTCATGGCAATACGACCCTGTTTTTCAGGAAGGCCTAAAAGCACGGTATGAAGGTTTTTAAAACGGGAAAGAGAACCAGATTTGTTTGTGCTCACTGTCTTTGTTTTTGGAAACATTGTCAAGCCGCCTTTACATTGTGAGCAGCCATGCAAACCCAAGAGGTGAGTTTAGCTATCCCAAGTTCAATATCTGCAATATTTTCACCCAGCATATAAGCGGGTGTTGAGGCAATATTATGCGTTTCATCAATCACAACTTCGCTCACGGTGCTTGGAACAGCAATGTTACCAAGGGCTGTAATCGCGCCGCTTGTGCCTTCATCACTGCCAATCGTAAGCTTAATTTTTTTGCCAAAAAGAGCAGGGGCTGCAACACTAGCAGGCGCAATGCACATAAAGCCCATGGGCTTGCCTGCAGCATGCATGCCTTGAATAAGAGAGGCCACATCGCTGCGTACTGTGGTAGACATTTTATCTTCTAGCGCAGCAAAGTTTGAAAGATTTTTAGCCGCGCCAAAGCCGCCCGGCACCATAAGAGCATCAAGGTCTTGTGCTGAGATGTCTGAGAGGGGGGTAATATCACCGCGGGTAAGGCGTGCCGCTTCTACCATCATGTTGCGGTTTGTTGCGTCCTCTGAACCTTTTAGATGGTTTACCGTGTGCATTTGCATGTCATCAGGCGCAATGCAAACAGGCGTGCCGCCATTTTTAAGAATATGAAGCAGGGTAAGTGTGGCTTCATGGATTTCGCTGCCGTCATTGACGCCGCATCCTGAAAGTAAAACACCGATTTTCATATCACTCATATCCTTATAATTTTTATTACCCTACCTTCGTCATCGCTAGTGCAACCCATTCTTCACGTTGCTCGCGGGCGGTTACTTCCATGCCAAGCGCTGTATAGGCATTTATGATAGCCTCTTCTTGGTGCGTGAGGAAGCCAGAAAGGATGGCGACGCCATTTTTTTCAAGAACGTTCACAAGGCCATCTGCCATTTGTAGAAGAGGGCTTGCTAGGATGTTGGCAAAAATAAGATCATACGGTGCGCTTTTAGAAACTTCAGCCGTATTAAAACCATTACCAACCATAGAGGTGACAGTGCTTGAAGCATCGTTGTTGTCCATGTTCTCTTTGCAGATATCAATGCTAGGCGCGTCAATATCCACAGCAAGGAAAGGTGTGTTTTGCTTTTTGGTTGCGCCAAGGGCTAAAATGCCACTACCACAGCCCATATCGAGGCCATTTTTAAATGTCGTTTTTTGGCTAAGTTCGCTGTAAAGCACAAGACAGCCGTATGTTGTAGAGTGCTCACCTGTACCGAAGGCCATGCCCGCTGGAATATGCAGGCTTATTTTGCCTTCAGGGGCCGCTTCATCAAAAGAGTGAATAAAGAAATCGCCAGCTTCAAGCGGAGGAAAATCTTCACGCATTTTGCTCTGCCAGTCTTCATCAGATACAATTGTGATGGCGTTTTCTTCTGTGCTAAGGCCACATGTTTCAGCGGCTTCTTTCATGCAGTTTTGCACCTCAGCATCATCAATACGTGGATCAAAAAAAGCAGTCACAACCCACTCAGATGCATCTTGCTTTGTTTTTCCAATGTCTGTGGCTGTAGCAAGGCCAAGCACCATATCTTCAAACAAGTGAAGGTGCTGGTCTGGAACGTTCATTTGAACTTTTTTTGCGGCTTGTGTCATGGGGTGAAAAACCTTTCATTTATATAGAGATAATGTACCTGAAATTGCCTATGAAATCCATATGAAAAAGCCCCCAAACGGGGGCTTTTTGCGTGAGGGTTAATTCTCGTCGTTTTCATCTTCCACGGTAATGGTGACGGGCCACTCTGGCGTGCCGCCAAAGGCAAAGTTCATTGCCCACTGGGCCATTTCTTCCAGCATGGGCATAATATCTGCCACAGCGTCCTCAAGTGTTGCTTCGTCCGCCAAAAATTTTTGAATGCCGGGCACCATTAAAAGGTGCATTTTAAGGTTCATGTCTTCTTCATCGTCTGCCGTAAGGGACGTCAAGCTGTAGGTGGAGGGGTCTGGTGCGCCGCGCAGCTTCAATGTGTTGAGTGCAATTTGCGATTTGTGCCAGTTATCAGCATCCATTTGGGCGCGCATAGCATTCATAACAGCTTCAAATTCTTCCACGGTGATGGGGGGGCTTTGATTAGTCATTGGAAACTCCAATAAAAAGAGGAAAAAGAAAGGTTAGATTCAAATCAACGTGAAGATATGCTTTGGTATACATATTTGCAAGCGAAAAATAGAATTAAAAAAAGCCCCCCGATTAGAGGCTTTAACTATCGCACCACTTCTAGCTTAGCAAGCCCTGCCACAAGTTTCTTTTGGCCGGCTTTATCAAACGCAATAGTGAGGCGAGCAGCATCGCCTTGGCCTTCAGAATTTTTGACAACGCCATACCCAAATTTATCATGGAACACGCGGTTACCCACATGAATGCAGCTATCCTCTACAGCGCTTTTGTAAGACACCACAGGCTCGGTATTTTCATATCTATCCACGCTAGAGTTCACCTGAGGGCGGAAAAAGCCCGTATCTGGCATAGCAGAGACCATATTGAGGGATTCGTCCGGCATTTCCCCAAGGAAACGAGACGGCGTTGCTGGCTGGAATTGTCCGTACATACGGCGCGAAAAGGCGTAGGAAATAATCAGCGTTTTACGTGCGCGGGTGACGGCCACATAAGCAAGGCGGCGTTCTTCTTCGAGGCCCTTTTGGCCTTCCTCATTGAGGCTGCGCTGGTGGGGGAAGAGGCCCTCTTCAAAACCTGGCAGGAAGACATTTTCAAACTCAAGCCCTTTGGCTGCGTGCACCGTGGTAATCTTTACAGTGTTGGTGCTGTCAGCGTCTCTGTCCATTACAAGGCTTATATGCTCAAGGAAAGTGCCCACATCGCTAAAATCTTGCAGAGCACGAATCAGCTCTTTCAGGTTATCAATACGGTTTTTGGCGTCAGGGTCTTTATCGCTGCGGAGCATTTCAAGGTAGCCACTATCTTCAAGCAAGTTCTCCATAAGCTTATCAGGAGAGGTGGTTTCTAAAGTTTTATGCGCTTCATCAATAAGCGTAATAAACGGACGAAGCTTGTTTTCTATGCGGCTTTGCAAAATACCATTTTCCATGGCCATGCGCGTGGCAAGGAACAGGCTTGTTTGATGCTCGCGTGCGAGCTGAGTGAGCGTTGCAATGGCCGCAGGGCCCATGCCGCGTTTGGGTACGTTCACCACGCGCTCAAATGCAAAATCATCGCGCGGGCTATTTACAAGACGCAGGTAAGCAATGGCATCGCGGATTTCTTTGCGCTCATAAAAACGCAAGCCGCCGATGACTTGGTAAGGAATACTCTGGCGAATAAAACGCTCCTCAATAGAGCGGGTTTGCGCGGCCGTACGTACAAGAATTGCAAAATCATCCCATGCTTCGCCCTTCAGGTCGCTTTCAATACGGTCACCAATAAAGCGCGCTTCTTCACGATCATCAAAAACGGGGTGTACTTCAACTTTGTCGCCGTCATCACCATCTGTCCATAGGGTTTTATCATGGCGCTCTTCGTTGTATTTAATCAGGCCTGATGCCGCATTTAGAATATGTCCAGTTGAGCGGTAGTTTTGCTCAAGCCTTACAGATTTACTGCCAGGGAAATCGCTATCAAAACGCAAAATGTTACCCACCTGTGCGCCGCGCCATGCATAAATAGACTGGTCATCATCCCCCACCACACAAATATTGTTATGGGTTTGCACCAACAGGCGCAGCCATAGGTATTGTACGGTGTTGGTATCTTGGTACTCATCCACCAGCACATACTTAAACTGGGTTTGGTAGCGAGAGAGAATATCTGGATTCTTTTTAAACAGCTCAATGGGGCGCAGGAGAAGATCCCCAAAATCTGCGGCGTTGGCATCTTTAAGGCGTTTTTCATAAGCCTTATAAAGATCAATAACAGGGATTTCAAACCCGTAGACTTCGTTCTCGGGCACTTGATGCGGAAGCCAGCCATTGTCTTTCCATTTACCAATGAGGTAAGTGAGCTGACGGCCGCTCATGGTGGTATCGTCAATACCGCGATCCTTTAAAAGAGATTTACACAGGCTGAGCTGGTCATCTGCGCCAAGAATTGTAAAGTTACGGTCTATAAAGCCAGCCGCTTCTGCATGAATGCGTAAAATACGTGCCCCAAGGCTGTGGAAGGTACCAAGCCACATGCCAGATGCGGGCATACCGAGCATTTGCTCAATGCGTTCTGCCATTTCCTTGGCGGCTTTATTGGTAAAGGTAACAGCCAGCACCTGAGAGGGCGCAGCAAGCCCTTGCATAAGAATATATGAAAGACGCGTTGTGAGTACGCGTGTTTTACCTGTACCTGCACCTGCAAGCACCAGAAGAGGGCCCTCTGTATGGAGGACAGCTTCTCTTTGTGGATCGTTTAAACTTGAGACAATATCTTGCATAAAAAATAGAGTAGCATTTTGTGTTATTTTGTCCATAGTTAAGCATGATAGTGGCGAATTTTAGCCACTATTTTTAATTTTTCCCCTTGAAAGTGAGTTGAGTCATTCACATATCCTTGCTACGGGAGAGAGAACGTGAGATTCTGCCGAAGTTAACAAAGGATATATAAAACAATGACAAACGTGCAAACACTAGAAAAGCAAACATTTTCAGCAAAGCTAACGCAGCTGCGTTCAAAGCTTGCGCATAAAATGGCAAGTGCTCTTATTGGTCGTCCTGTGACAATCAGCACAACGCCTTCAAGTACAGTCGCGTCATCTCTTATTCTTTGGTATTTTGAGGGTAATACACGCAAATTTATTATGGTGCGCGAGAAGCAAGATGAAAACCGCGCCCGCTTTGTAAGTTGCCTTGATAGCGGTAAATACGAAAGCCCATCAGTTGCGCTGATGAACACCTGCCGTATTGCTCTTGGTGAGTCTTTCATTAAAACCGTGAACAAACGTCTTTTTGATGTAGACCGCGTTATCAGTGCGCCAATGTTTAAATATGAAGATAAGTTTACAGGCAAAATTCGTCCAATACAGGCTCTGGTATGGATGATGCAAATTACGCCTGAACAAGCTGAGCTGTGCCTCACCCATAAAAAAGGCCCAGAAGTGGTGGCGATCCCTGAGTTCGCAATAGTTGGCGGGGATGTAACGCCAAGCCACCGCGTTATTTACCAAGCAAGCCTCAGGCACATTCATGCCGGCAGTAACCGCGAAGATGCAGATCTGTTTGAAGCGCTTGAGGACTTACTTAAAGATTCAGCGCCAAGTACGCGAATCTTACATTAAACATACGCAACAAAAAGCCCCGCAAATGCGAGGCTTTTTATTATCGAATGGATCCAAATCTATCAGCCCACTTTTTAGAAGCAGTGGCTTGAAAGGTCTCAGGAGCCTGCGGGCTTTTAAGCTGCTTATTAAAATTGCGAATATAGGCAACAATATGAGATTGAGTTTGGAAGAGTGTTTTTTCATGAAGGATGGCAATCTGTGCAGCCTTCAATAGCTCTTCTTGAGTAAAAGGTCTACGGGCAGAAATGTAACTGCTTCCAATCGCTAGCTTAACTCTTTCAAGTAAGTAACCGCGCGGCATGCTCAGGGCATCTTCAGGTTTTATTAACTGCATGTAAGGCTCCAGTAAGCAAAAGAAAAGAGGAAGATATATGAATCCCTCACGTTCTACAGAAGCCTTAAATAGCCGTCAAGGGCTTTAGATATTTGAAAATTCGTCTGTGGCTGCTACAAGGGCTTTTGCTGTACCGGGTTCTGTAGCGCTATGCCCTGCATTTGGCGTAATGATAAGCTTAGAGCTAGGCCAAGCTTTATGGAGCTCATAAGCTTGTGAAACGGGGCACACCACATCATAACGGCCATGCACAATGGTGCAGGGAATGTGGCGCACTTTATCAATGTAATGAATCAATTCATTATCATCCAAAAAGGCATCATTAACAAAGTAATGGGCTTCAATGCGTGCAAAAGGCAGGGCAAACTGAGGGTCTACTCCTTTTTCTATAAGCTCAGGGCTTGGGATAAGCTTACTTGTAGCCATCTCCCATGTGGTCCAGTGTTTGGCGGCTTCAAGGCGCACCGCATCATCGTTGCTTGTGAGGCGCTTATAGTAAGCAAATACAAGGTCATGGCGTTCTTCTACAGGAATATGATGGCTATATGTTTCAAAAGCATCAGGGAAAACATGGGACGCACCTTCTTGGTAGAACCAGTGAATATCTTTTTTACGGCAAAGGAAAATGCCGCGCAGTATCATGCCGCTCACATGCTGCGGGTAAGATTCTGCATAAGCAAGAGCAAGTGTACTGCCCCAGCTGCCTCCAAATAGGTGCCATTTAGGGATGCTTAATTCAATGCGAATTTGCTCCATATCATCAATCAGGTGATCTGTTGTATTGTCTTCCAAGGAGGCAAATGGCGTGCTTTTGCCGCAGCCGCGCTGATCAAACATAATAATGCGATATTGAGACGGATCAAAGAAACGTCTGTACATGGGGTCTGTGCCGCCGCCAGGGCCGCCGTGGATAAACAGAACAGGGATACCATTAGGATTACCAGACTCTTCCACGTAGAGTGTATGAGTTTCACTGACTTGCAATGTATGAGATTCGTAAGGCTCAAGAGCTGGATATAGATAGACTTCAGGCATGGTGCATCTCTGTTTTGTTCTTTTTATTTATGGGAGGCAGTATGAAAGAAAAAATGGCGCTCTGCAAGGCATACAAAAAACCCTCCAAGAAGGAGGGTTTTTCACAAAATCGATTGGCGTTAATTGAACTTGGACAAAATCCGCATGCGAGCGGCATTTTGGTGAGTGGCAGCAATACCAGCAAGACCAAGGTGTTTGATTGTTTCTTTCAGACCAGGTTCAGATTTGCAGGCAATTTCGTAAGCCTGCAATTGGCTGGTCGGAAGGTTTTCATCATCCATGAGGTTTACGGCCATCTGGTCGCGCACTTCATAGTATGCCTGATCATACATCAGGTTTTGTACGTTGCTGGAAGCAGCAGGAATAGCTTGCAGCGCATCCTTTACGGCAGAGCGAGCAGTTTCAGCGACAATGGCGCTGTTCGCTTCAATGATTTTGGCAACCAATTCTGCGCGAGGAAGAGTGATATTGGTCATGAGCATTCTCCTATTGTTGCTCGGTGGGAAAAAGGTGAAGATTTAAAGGTAGGCGAGGTATAAAGGTGGACGGGGTCGTTGTCAATGGCAGTATATGAAAAAACTCTTATTTAAGAGGTTTTATTAAGATTTAGGCTAAAATACCAACAACCATATCGCGTTTTTTACCAAAGCCTTCTTGTTTAGAGACTTCAAACCCTGCAGCTGCGAGCCTGTCTTTTACTGTTCGTGCAGCGCTGTAACTGGCAACGGTTCCTTTAGGGTTTGTATGAGCGCCAATAGCTTGCATCAGTTTTTCATCCCAAAGTTCTGGGTTTTTAGTGGGGGCAAAGCCGTCAAGGTACCAAGCGTCTGCCATAAAATCTGCTTTTGGAAGGTGATCAAGTGCATTGTGATGCAGCACTTGTAGCTGCACGCCCATAAATGTATCTGGTGCGATGAATGCTTCGTTGTAAAGCGTTCTATAGGTTTTTGAAAACTCTAGAATATACGGTGATAGAGAGTCATGCTTTTCAAGATGCTTTCTTACATCAAAGAGCTCAAGCGGGTGGAGCTCATAGGAAAGATAAACAAGACGCCCTTTTGATTTGGTTTCAAGCCATGCATCTACTGTTGTAAGGAAGTTTAGCCCTGTCCCAAAGCCAAGTTCGCAGATGGTGAAAACTTCATCTTCTTCTAGCGCTGCCCAGCGTTCTTGTAGGTTATTGCCGCCAATAAATACGTGGCGCGTTTCATCGTCGCCGCCTTCTTTAGAGCAGTACAGGTCATCATACATACGAGATTTAAGCAGACCATCTTGCCAGTAAACGCCCTCAGCTGGGCCTTGCTTTGCCATTTGCTTCTGTTTATTGATCGATGCCATGTATATTTCCTTAATTATTTCTTCACCCTTAGCCTTTCATTTTTCAAATGTAAAATTTGTAAAATAAAATTCTCCGTGAAGTATTGTCTCACCTAGTCGGTTCGCGTTCTGATAGGCTATATTATTATTTTTGCGTACCTTCTAAACCTAATAAAAACTTAAATTTACGCTTGGGTTTATTTGTTATGGAAAAACCATTCACAGTGGAGACTACAAAAACTTTATAACCTGCCCAAACCCGTAAATAAATGCCTTTAAGTGAAAACGAGACAAAGCCAGGTTGTCTCGTCTCGTTTCCATTGTTATCTTCAAGCTCAGTATTGATAAAGGTTTCGTTACCAAAACCAATTTCAGTATAAACTTTCATTTATGCCGCGCTCTCGTCCTTTTTCGCGTCAGTAGACGTATCTTCAGTTTCTTCTGTTGCGCCGCCCACATTTTCAGGCTTTTGAAGCGGGAAGAAAATCACGTCACGGATGCTTTCCGCATTAGTCAGCAGCATCACAAGGCGGTCAATTCCAATGCCGATTCCGCCAGCAGGGGGCATGCCGTGCTCAAGAGCGCGAATGTAATCGCTATCGTAAGGCATAGCTTCATCGTTACCTTTTGCAGCTTCTTCTACCTGTGCTTTAAAGCGTGCGGCTTGGTCAGCAGGGTCGTTCAGCTCACTGTACATGTTGGCAATTTCCCAACCGTTAATGAACAGCTCAGCGCGCTGCGTAATGCTGCGGTCATCGTCATGTGTACGGGCCAAAGGCGACGTCGCCAGTGGGTGGTCGTAAATGTACGTTGGGTTAATAAGCTGGCTTTCGCAAAGCTCTTCAAAAAGCGTTGCAAATACGTGGCCTTCATCCTGCCAGTCTTCAATCTCGACGTGGCAACTTTTGGCAAAGGCAAGCATAGATGCTTTGTCTTTGAGGTCGTCTTCTTTCGCGCCGCCAAGGGTAAGGAGGGCATCTTTCATGCTCATGCGTTTCCAAGGGCCTGTGAAGTCAATTTCTTTGTCGCCGTAAGTGAGCTTTGTTGTTTCAAACACTTTTTGGCAGAGGTGCTTAATCAGCGCCTCAACAAAGTCCATTGTATCATCTGCGTCCCAGTAAGCAGTGTAGCTTTCTAGCATGGTGAATTCTGGGTTATGCTTAATAGAAATCCCTTCGTTACGGAATACGCGAGCCATTTCAAACACGCGCTCAAAGCCGCCCACAACCAAACGCTTGAGGTGAAGCTCAAGTGCAATGCGTAGGTTAAGCGGAATATCCAGTGCATTGTGGTGGGTGCTAAATGGCTTAGCAGTTGTACCGCCTGCTTCGTGATGAAGGAAAGGTGTCTCTACTTCAAGGAAACCAGCGTTTTCATAAAAACGACGAATCTCAGTCATAATCTCGCAGCGTTTACGGAATGTATCACGCGTGTCTTTGTTCACGATAAGGTCTACGTAACGCTGACGGTAACGTGTTTCCTTGTCTGTAAGGCCGTGCCATTTTTCAGGAAGAGGGCGCACAGATTTTGTAATCATTTTGTAGCTTGTTGCTTTTACAGAAAGCTCACCTTTTTGGGTGCGCATCATTGTACCTGTTACGCCGATGATGTCACCCACGTCGCAAGTGGTTTTAAATGCGTCATAAACGTCTTTGGTAAGGCTGTCTACGCTGAGTGCACATTGAATTTGGCCTGTTTCATCTTGAAGGCGTACAAAGGCCAACTTACCAAATTCACGGATAAACATTGCGCGGCCAGCAATGACAACAGTGTCAGTCAGCTCGCCAAGTTCTTCGCTGCTCATTGGGCTGTATTTATCCCAAAGGGCATTTGCGCTATGTGAAGGCTTAAAGTCGTTTGGGTATGGGTTTGTGCCTGCTTCGCGCAGAGCGTCTACTTTAGCGCGGCGCGCATCAATAACAGAATTTGTTTCCAGCGTCATGGGAGTTGGGGCTTCCTTTGTATGTATAACTAAACTTTTACAAGATTAGTTGTAACAATTCTACGGCCTAATTTCAATGGCTAAGGGGTGTTTTTGAAGATAAGTATACAAAAAACTTTAGGAGTCATAAAAAACGCCCTCAATAGAAGGCGTTTTTTATGGTGCGCCTAACCTTCGTTTTTAAAGTGGTCGTAGAGGTATTTTTCGCCCTTATCACAAAAGAAGGTGAGGACGTTTTTCACATCCTTATGTTTTTCGCGGATACGATCTGCCGCTAGCCAATTCGCGCCGCTAGATGGCCCTACAAACGTGCCGTAAGTTCTTGCGAGTTCTTTCATCTTAGCAACGGCGTCTTCTCCGCTCACGCGCACAATGTCATCAATTTCACCTCTGTGGCGCTCAATGATGCCGGGCACAAAGCCGTCAGAGATGCCTTCAATGAGGTGGTGGCTAAATTCGCCGCATTTAATCAGCGCGGCGCCGTCCGGCTCCATAGCGACAACTTTGATATTGGGGTTATGTTTTTGTTTAAGTACTTTACCCACGCCAATAAGCGTGCCGCCTGTGCCAATGCCGTTGGTCACGGCGTCAATGGTAACACCTTTAGGGATTTGGCTAAGGATTTCCTCTGCCATCCATTTTTCGTTTTCTTCTACGTTCCACTCATTATTAAACTGCTGCGGACACCAATGGCCCGGCAATGCGCCAAGGCGAAGAGATTCTGCCATGGCTTCATCTACGTTAAAAGTGCCGACAAAGCGCACATCAGCGCCAAATGCGCGGGAGATATAGGCACGCTCTTTGGAAAAATCTTTCGGCATGCAAACAATCATTTTGTAGCCCTTTACCGCGGCTACCATGCTCATGGCGTTGCCCGTGTTACCGCTGGTGGATTCTACAATGGTATCGCCGGGCTTAAGGAGGCCTTCTTTTTCCGCGCGCTCAATCATGTATTTTGCAAGGCGCGCTTTGAGGGAGCCTGACGGATTTAAAAACTCGCATTTGATAAAATTATTATCAATGTGGAGAAGGGGGGTATCGCCAATGGCATCAAGGATTGTTTGCGTCATGCGATAAGGGCTCCTAGTTTGGTATGTGATTTTGCGGCATTGTGTTGAGCGCACTTGGCACGGGCTGCTGCGGCATAAGAGGGCTGAGGACGATGCAGATGCAGATGCAGATGGCAAGTCCTGCTACAATTAGAACAACCTTTTTAGGCAGCTCTGTTACGCCAAGATTTTCTGGCAGTGTTTTATAAAGCAAAAAGGCCGTGTAAACCAACAAAGGTAAGGCAATAATACCGTAGATCATACCAAGAAAAGCAAAGAGTGAAGCTACAGCAATCGGTACACATGTGAGGAAGGTTATCATGAAGGCTTTATCAAGGTCTTTTTCACCGCCAAGGCGCGGGGCCATTATGCTAAAAATGAAAGCAAGAAGCAGAATGCTTGCTATTGTAAAAATAGGTTCAAAAATTGTTGCCACAATAGAAAATTCTGCGCCTGTAACAATGTTAACAAGAGCTAGAAGTACGGCAATAGCAACAAAAAGAGGAAGGGCTTTATGAAGGATTGTTTCTTTCCATGGGGTGATGTTTTGAATGTGGGAATCAATCGTTTGGAAAGGTGACTTGATCATATTCATGCAAAGAGAAACTGTCTCTTGAGCAATGCTCTTTATATCAAATGTTTTTTCACTCATAAGCTTAAGGCCTCTTGTATTGTTTTTTGATGAATAGAAAGTGTATCAAGAGGATGCTTTTGGTGCAAGGTTATGAGCCATCCGGTAAATTTCTTGTGCCTATGCTCTCAAACTAAGCATAAAAATGACAAGGTTACATATAAAAACCTTGACGCAGACGGGATAGTTTTCTAAAAGTAATGCACTACCCAGCTGGTGTAGCTCAGTGGTAGAGCACTTCATTGGTAATGAAGAGGTCGGAAGTTCAATTCTTCTCACCAGCACCAGTAAAGCGAAAATTAGGATTTACTTTGTTTGAGGTAAAATTTAAATTTTAGCAGGATGTTTGTGGTTTTGAGGGACGTCGTGTACTTTGAATATACACAAGGAACAAAAAGCGCAAGCAACCAAACAAAAGATAATTTTATACGCGGGATTAGCATAGTGGTAATGCTCTAGCCTTCCAAGCTAGCTAGAGGGGTTCGATTCCCCTATCCCGCTCCATTTTCTTACTCACCCTAGTTTTCCCCACTGCTTACTGACCGAAACGTTCCGATTGTTACATAATTGTGTTACATAGGAAGGGTCTTTTGATGTCCCGATATACGAATATTCAATGCCGTAATGGCTTCTATTACTTCCGTATGGCTGTGCCCATGCATCTGCGCCATAGAATGGGCTGTCATGAATTTACATATAGCTTAAGGACTAAATGCGTTCACGAGGCGAAGGTAAGGTGCTACTATCTGACTAATATTGCATATCAAATATTTAAGATGGTGGAAGGTATGGCTAAGCTCACAACTGCACAGGTAAAAGAAATCTCTAGAACGTACTTTAAGGAATGCCTAAAGCGTTTTAGAGAGTATGAAGAAAGCCATGAAGAAAACCGTATGGGTTTGCCAAGCTCCGTTTATGAGGAGCATGAGAATGGTATCACGGTAGAGCAGGCTGTAGCCGATATTGTTGCGCCTTTTTCTAATGATAAGGTGAATGTAGAAACAGGGGCTTATTTATTTAGAATGACTGATCATGTCTTGGAATCTAATGGTATGGAAGTCAATGAAGAGTCACGTAGTTATAAAGCGCTTGCAAGGGAAGGACTTGAGAAAGTTCAGAATGAGTTTAGAAGTCTCATAGAGCAACATGCCAATTATAAACTTGAGTATGAGATTAGGAACAAAGAGTGGTTTGGTGATCTATTAGGTGAGAGTGTTGCCGTACCTCAGCCTCAGCAAATGGTTACGATAGAAGATACCAGTGAACTGATTTCTGTTGTGCATGAGAGGTATATGGGGGAGGCTCAGGCAAGCCGAGTTAGTGAAGATACTTTGAAAAAGAAGAAAGCTAAGTGCCTAGTTTGGCTTGAGCTCTTCACGGATAGAAATATCCAATCTTTTACTAAAGAAGATGGGAGACGTTTTAAAGCAGTTGTGAGGGGGCTCCCTGCAAAGTCTGCACAGCGTTACCCTGATAAGAATTTGCAAGAGCTAGTAGAGCTTAATGACCCACGTAAGATGAGTGTTAAGACTATCAATGATTACCTTGGTGAAATGGGTACCTTCTTTAGGTGGGCGATTCGTAATGGTTATTATGAGGGGGCTAACCCTCTTGATGGTCTTAAAATGAGTCAAAGATCAAATGCTATAAATGAGAGAAAACCTTTCTCACCTGAACAACTAAAGAAACTATTCTCTAGCCCCTTATACAAGGGCTGTAAGTCTACAGGCCGTAGGTTTGAGAAAGGTGAGCATGTGTTTAAAGATGCTAAGTATTGGGTACCTTTAGTTGCTCTCTATTCAGGTATGAGGTTACAAGAAATTTGTCAGTTAGATGTCTCTGATATTAAGCAGGATCAAGATGTATGGGTATTTGATGTGAATGTTGATGGCTCATTGAAGAAGCTTAAGAACCAATCAAGCATACGTCTTATTCCTGTACATGATGTATTGCAAAGGGCAGGGTTTCTAACCTATGTAGATGAGCTCCGTTCTAGAGGAGAGAGTAGAGTTTTCCCTGATGTGGGACTAGCATCTGATAACACATACTCTAAAACGTTCTCTAAGCAGTTTACAACCATTGCAGAGAGAACATGTATCAAGACTCCTAAGACATGTTTCCATAGCTTTAGGCATAACTTTGAAGACTGTTTAAAGAATGAAGACGGCATTAAGGAACTAACAAGAGATGCACTCACAGGGCATAGCAATAGAAGTATGGCGTCTCGCTATGGTTCTGCTATTCGTACACCTAAGCTGAAAGAGGCTGGATAAGGTCAGCTATTCTTGCGTAGAGGAGGTACTATTCAATGCCTGAAGCAATAAGTTACGAGTACTCACGCCCTTTAGACTGGTATCATGAATGTTCACTTGATTCTGTTTGGGAGCTTGCTAAAACATTAGCTAGTGAAATTGAAGAAATAGAAACAAGGCGAATTCGTAGTGAAGAGGAAATGTTAAAGTTCGCTTTCACTATAAGGCAAATTATTTTAGATGTATATGTAGCCTATTTATATGATCCTGCTTTAAGTCTAGGATTCTCTAGAACAGAAAGTACATACACAGGTGATAGAGAAACGCCATCAGATGTTTCTTATAATGCTGTTATTGCATCTGTTGATGGCCTTACTGAACTTGATTTTTTAGAGAGTGTTAAGGGTATAAATAACCACCACCATCGTAGTAGGAATGTGAACTCACGCCTAAGAGCTACCAGTGCTTTCTTTGAGCGCATTAAGACTGGAACAGGGTTAAGGCTTCACCACCTTTCAAGACATGATGAAGATGCTCTCCTTATTCTAAAGGATAACGATAAGAGGGCTATAGCTTTTGTTGATACTGATGATACGGTGAGAATGAAAGAGAACTTATGCTCTATTAATAACCTGATTCACTCATCAGTTATTGATATCTGCTTATCTGATGAGCAGATGCAAGAAATGAAAGAAACCATAAAAAGTAGGGCAGGGAAAAATGTTGGGCGTGCTATTAACTTCTCTCGTACATCGCTTAGCAGAACCTTTAACAAGGAAAGCTTCGAGAAGGGTGGAAGGTTTTATAGGGGGTGGTGGCAAGGTATTCCATCCAAATACCGCAGGTATATCAACATCAATGGCCAGCCTACTGTAGAAATAGATTATAAAAGTTTAAGTGTTTCGCTTGCCTATGCAGAAGTAGGGTTAGAAAAACCTGATGGCGAAGGTTATTTGTTTGAAGGAGTTCATAGGAAAAGCGTCAAACGACTCTTTAATCGAGCATTTAATATGAGCAGTGACAGAGCGCCAGACCCTAGAGATTATTATCCTTTACCTGAAGGGGAAACATACCGAACTGTTATGGAGAAACTGTTAGAAAAACATCAGCCTATTTCTGGTTTATTCTTTTCTGAGGTGGGCTTATACCTCCAATATAAAGATTCTATTATTGCAGAAACTATCATGCTCAAATTACTTGAAGAGGATGTTGTTTGTCTTCCTATCCATGACAGCTTCCTTGTGACTAGGGGTAGTTTAGACAAGCTTAAACAGGTTATGAAATCCTCATATACATCGGTAACAGGACAAAGAGCGCCACATAAAGAGATTGAAGAGACTGCTCAAGAAGAGGCTCTTAGTGAGTGGCTGGTAGATGGTCGGCTCCAAGGCTATATGGAGAGGCATCAGTGGTAGTTATGGTGTACTCATTTATTTTGAATGAACCTCCATCATATTCTGATGTATTCCATAGGGTGCTTTAACGGTTCTTTCATGCTTTAAAGCCTTTCCCCATTACTCGAAGCACTTATTTTTAATGCCTATGATAGTAGGTGTAATAATACCTGCGATAATGACACCCCATTTATACATGTTTTATATGTATAGAAAGATTTTTACCGAACATTCGTTTTGATGAATGCAATCTTTAGTGGTAATCTTTGGCAATTAAATGAGTTACTAATCAATAACGAAAGGCTAAGTTCGTGCTTCTAGCTCCCCTTTATGAATTTCTTATCCCCTATATTATGCCTTTGAGGTCTCTTCTCATGTGCTCTCCAATAATAATTTTTGCTATATTATTTATTATTAGGTCGCTGCATTTTAATAAGATGGATAGTGGAAAAGTCAGAGTGTCTGTTGGTAAAGTTAGGCCTGTTTATCCTGAGGGATTCCCTAAAACAGAAAAAAAAATATGCAATTTTTTAGCAATATTAGGCTTTATGTTTTTTGTTGATATACACCTTAAATATGGATCATATCGTATCTCTGATGAAACGACTCCATTAGTAATGATTTTCCTATTTCTTCCTATAGCACTCTGGTTTTTACGCTTAGTTATTTTAAGAACATATCAAGATTATAAAGAATTATTAAATTAGAAAGGTATTTAGACTGGTGAGCTTTTCCCAGCAGAGCACCTTTATATTATTTATGATGAAGAGAAATATTTTAGAGGTTACCCTGAATGTTACCCCTGTGCGTGAATAATGGGCAGTAATTATAGCCGCACTATCGTCAAACTTCCTTAAAGAGATACTCTAATTTATAACCAGAAAATGACACGAAATGAATCTTATCAAATATTCGTTTTGATATATGCAATCTGTAGTGGTAGTATGGCGTCCATCTAAATAGTAAAAATATGTTAGGTCATTTATATATGTTTAAGTTTTTCCTTACCCTCAGCTTTTTCATTTCTTCTGTTTCATGGGCCGAAAGCTCAGAAATAGCCTCACTGCTTAAAATGCAGGGAGAGGCTAGGGATGACTGGACGGCATCTATGACAGTTTACTCTAAGAAGTTTGCGAATGAATATGATTTACCTCAAGAGGGGGTAGCTCCTTTAGGGAGAGGAATGGCACTGCTTGAGTTTACATTGCAAAAGGATTCTTTTAGAGGGATTCCCCAATGTTATTTAACATATTTGCTAGAGGAGGAGGTAGATGTATTAGCTATAAACCCTAAGTCAAGCTTGAAAATGCACACTATGCAAATTGAAGTGAATCTAGAGCGTCGTTCTCCTGTGTTAGCAATTGAAAGTGTGCTTCCTAAAAGGAGCAAGGAAAAGCAATTTATTAAAGCTCAAGCTCATTTAGCAACTAAAAACTTTATCTTTGATAAAAAAGGGATTAGAGGAACTCTTTCTCCTATATCAATGTACGTTGATAATTTCTTGCCTAGCCTAAATTTGCACTCGCATAAGTCAGGCTGTAACCTTCTTAGAAATGTGGCAGCGTACTCTAAATCTGAGCCAGCTATTTGGATTGAAAAACCCCAATATACAGAACTCCTAAACCAATCACCAAGACCTAAAAAGTGGTTTGGGTATTCCAAATACCATTATTTATACAAACTTCCTGCGAATATGCAGGAGTTCATTTTAAGCACAGTGCCAACTGGCAGTGAATTCTCAGAAATAATGAAACCTTATAGAATAAATAATGCTCGTAAAGGAGGCTAACAGTGATTTCAAATCAAAAAGCTCTGATCGGAGCAACTTTAGCACAACATGTATATGCTGATCATTCTGCAGGTGCTGAGGTAGTCGTTGCAGGTCATACATATGAAGTGATTGACTCTCTATCCAAGCCTGATAGTGGTTATCATGGAACTTTATATTTAAATAGGGATACAGGGGAGTACGTGTTCTCACATAGAGGTTCTGATGACATTAAAGATTGGTATTACTCTAACTCAGCAATTGCATTAGGGGTTCCAGCTTTGTAGGAATATGATGCAAGAGAGTTTGTTGATGACATGTTAGAGCAATATCCTTATGCTAATCAAGCTTCTCATGTTGGGCATAGTCTTGGCGGGTATCTAGCAAAAACAATGGCTATTGAAACACAAAATGATGCTATTGCTTTTAACGCCCCTGATGTGCGAGATGATACGAATAATATTGAAACTATCCAAGAAGGGCAAATTAGTACTTTTAATATTGTTGGAGATCCCTTATCGGCCCAAATAGTGAATGATATAGGAGAAGTGTACCTAGTAAATGCAAGCACTGTAGAAGGCAAGTTAGCTCAAGGGATTGTTCTGGCAGATGACCTTGATAGAACAGGGTTAACTAAAGATACTGGGAGCTTATTCCATTTACATGGCATGTTAGAGATAGTAAATACTTTCCAAAACAATGAGGATAATTATGTTTTAGGGTATGAAATTGCTGTTAACCCTGAGTCTCGCCTTATATCTGTCCAGTTAGTTGATGGTCATGCTATTACTGATGCGTTGCAGTTAACAGGCGAAGTCTTATCAGGATTTGGTCAGCTAATGGACTCCGGTTTTGATATTTTATCTGGGTTCGAATTTTCTGTTTATGATTCTAATAGCGAATTGATTGACTCCTATACATCTAGGGCAACACTTGTGTTTGATACCCTTTTAGAAAATGTTTTCGGCAGAGCTGTTACTCCTGAAGAACATGCTTTATTTGCATTAGAAAATGGTCTTAGAGAAACTTCTGTATCAGACCAGCGCTTTTATTTTTCTCAAGAAGGAGATACTATTTCTCTCCCAATAAATGTTGTGAACGGCGCCTTTGGTCAAGACATGGGCAACACAGGTACTGGTGACGCAGGTGCGAATGATGTAATCAGTCTCGCTCGTTTTAGCTATGACAGCAGTACTGGTGTAAAAGCTGCTGCTGGCGGAGCTATTATTGTCAATTATCTGGCTCTTAACGGAACTCTTCATGTCTACTCTGGAACAGGGGAAGCGCTTTGGTATGGTACCAGAGCTAATGAAACCTTTGAAAGGTACGCTCGTGCCATTAATTCTATAAATAGTTATAGAAGCGGAAGCGACCCTATTGTTTTTGATCTCGATAATGATGGTGTGGAGCTTGTTTCAATTGAAAACTCTAATGCTTACCTTGATGCGACCGGAGACGGCCTGTTTGCAGAACGCACAGGCTGGGTTGGCGCTGATGATGGTATTCTCTCTATTGATTTAAATGGTAACGGCCAAATTGATGGCTTTAATGAGCTTCTAGAAAATTATGATGGCCTAAGTGCTTTAGATAACCTTGCAGCTTATGATACCAATGCGGATAATGTTTTTGATGCAAATGATGCACAGTTTGCTGACTTTACAATATGGCAAGATGCAAACGGTGATGGCATTACAGACGATGGTGAACTCCAATCACTTGATGCGCATGGTATTTCAAGCATTAGCCTTGCTGGCGTTGCGGTGGATATGGAAGTTGAAGGCAATGGTGTGACGCATACAGTTACATTTAGTTACTCGGATGGCTCGGTAGGAGAAGGCTATAATGTTGGCTTTGATGTGAACAATGCAAACACGCGTTACCTTGGCGAGTATGATCTTCTGCTAGAAACACTTTTCCTTCCTTATCTTAAAGGCTCAGGTGAAACGGCTCACTTACATATTGCTGCAAGTGAAGATCCTGAAGTATTAAGTCTTCTTAAACAGATTGATGAGCTTTCATTTGAGAACATTTCAGGGGCTTCTGCACTAGTAGAACAGCTGATGATTAAATGGTCTGGCGTGGATGGTGTGGACGTAAACAGTCGAGGTGATGGCATAAATGCTCAACATCTTGCAGTAATTGAAAGTCGCCTTGGTACCGGTGGATTGTTTGATGATCTTAGCATGCTTGGCCTGTCCCATGAAATGGGCGAAAATTGGAATCTCTTATTTGAAGACACAATGATGAAGCTTCTCACTCAGAACGCACTTAAAGGCATCTTTGGTGAAGTAGAGTACTCATTTACAACAGATAGTCTTACGTTTGAAACAGCAATGACATTGCAAGACGTTTTAACAAAAGGGCAGGAGCTTCAGCCTGTAGATGCGCTTGAAGCAGCTTATTACTGGAATGTGTTGGGGCTTACCCTAAAAACATACGCAAGTGATTTTGGAACAACTCCAGAAGATGTAACGCAAGCCATTGTAGAACAGATTGACGCTCTTGGATTTACAGGTGTTGATTCTCTTACATCTCTAGGTAACTTCATTGCTGGTACAGAGGGTGTAGATATTATTGATGATGTCATAGCTGGCTCTACCATTCTTACAGGAGATGGTAATGATGATATTACTGGTAGCCTCGGGGATGACGTTATTATTTCAGGTAATGGGGATGACGTGATTGCTGAAGCTCATGGTAATAACATTATTTATACTGGTGAAGGTAATGATACTGTAGACGCAGGTACTGGAAGTGACTTTATCTCTACTGGATCTGGTGATGATAATGTTTATGCTAGAGAAGAAAATGATACCGTTTATGCAGGATCTGGTCATGATTATGTTAATGGTGGTTTTGGTGATGACACCCTTTATGCTGAGGCAGGTGATGATGAGCTAGATGGCGGCCTGGATAACGATTCTCTTGATGGTGGTGAAGGAAACGACAGCCTATACGGCGGCGATGGTGACGATATTCTCTTTGGTGGAGCAGGCAGCGATATTTTAGAAGGCGATGGTAGCCGTTTTTCAAGCTCTAGTGGCACAGGAAATGACCATTTGGATGGTGGATCTGGTGATGATGATATTGATGCTGGCGACGGCGACGATATTATTATTGGTGGTACTGGTAATGATACTCTAAAAGGTGGCTTCGGTAGTGACACCTATCACTTTAACCTTGGTGATGGCCAAGACACAATTGATAATGGTGACATTGAGAATAGCGGTTCTATTGACCGCCTTGTGTTGGGTGCGGGTATTTTACCAGCAGACGTATCCTTTACTCTCTCAGGTCTAGACCTCCTGCTAAGTGTTGGTAGCGATCAAATCACGATTCTCAATATGGCAAGTAACAATACAGGCCACATGATGGAAGAGTTTGTATTTGATGATGGCACAGTTATGACTGGTGCAGAGGCGTTAGAAGCTGCTCTTACGATTCATGGTACATCTGGCGCAGATACTCTTGTTGGTAGTGACCTTAGTGAAACTTATTACGGCTATGAAGGTAACGATACATTTGTTGGCCGTGAAGGGGATGACACGATCTATGGCGGTTCAGGTAATGATACTGTTTGGGGCGATTCTGGAGGTCATGATGTTATTTATGGTGAAGCTGGTGATGATCACTTAGAGGGTGGTTATGGCGATGACACGATTGATGGCGGCGAAGGGAGCGATGATTTGTATGGCTATCATGGAGATGATCATCTTGTTGGCGGCGCTGGAGATGATCTGCTTAGATCAGATTATAGTAAGCTAAGCCGTAGCTATGGTAGTGGTAATGACACCCTAGAAGGTGGTGCAGGGAATGATGAATTAAGGGGCTATACAGGTGATGACCTTTACATCGGTGGCACGGGTAACGATACCATTGAAGATACAGGCGGAGATGATACGTACCTCTTTAATCTAGGGGACGGGCAGGATACGATTTCTGATTCTGCTGGTGCTTCAGATACACTTACTTTTGGTGTGGACGTTGATAAGTACACTGTGAAATTTGAGCATATTGGAGATAACCTTGTGCTTTCAATTGATGGCACAACTGATTCTATTACATTTACTAATTGGTTTAATCAGTATGGTCCAGGCTATATCGTAGAAAATATTACCTTCACAGATGGTACAGTGGTTACATCTACTGATGTAGATACAATTCTTGCTGATGGTGGTTACCTTGTTGATACATCATTTGCAAACTTCATTGATGGTACTGAAGCTGGTGAAACACTACGCGGTACAGTTGATAACGATCAAATTCAAGGCTTCGGTGGTAACGATACCATTATTGGTGACCTTGGCGCTGATAGCCTTATTGGTGGTGCAGGTAATGACTCTATCTACATGGATGCTATGGATAGCAACATTGACGGTGGTGAAGGCATGGATACTGTTTACGTACAAGGTGTTGATGGTGTTTCTTTGGACATGACAGCTGCTAATGTAGAAAAAGCGTACGGGAATGAAGGCGACGATACTTTTGATGCAACAGGCTCTACAGCTGCAACACGCATTTATGGCCGAGCGGGTAACGATGTTCTTACAGGCGGTACTCTGAACGATGTGTTTTACGGCGAAGACGGAGATGATGTCCTCACTGGTAATGAGGGTAATGATACTCTTGTTGGTGGTTTGGGATCAGATACTATCTCTGGTGGCGCTGGTAATGATGCAATCTACATTGATGCTGATGACCTCTCTATCGATGGAGGCGAGGGCACAGACACAGCTTATGTACAAGGTACTGCTGGAGTGACATTGGACATGACAGCTTCATCTATTGAGAAAGCATATGGTAACGAAGGGGCTGACAGCTTTAATGCTTCTGGCTCAACGGTAGCCACTCGTGTTTACGGTCGAGCTGGAAATGACGTTCTTACAGGCGGTACGTTGAATGATGTTTTCTACGGAGAAGATGGTAACGATACGCTAGTTGGTAACGCTGGAAATGACACGCTTGTAGGTGGCCTTGGAGCCGATACGTTAAATGGCGGCGAAGGCAATGACGCTATTTACATTGATGCTGACGATCTCAGCATTGACGGTGGAGCAGGTACAGATACAGCTTACGTACAAGGCACTGTTGGTACTGTGCTAGATATGGGCGCATCAAGCATTGAAAAGGCTTATGGTAATACTGGCGATGATGTCCTGAATGCATCTACGGCAACTGTTGGTACACGTATCTACGGCCGAGCCGGCAACGATGTCCTTACAGGAAGCACCTTTAATGATGTTTTCTACGGTGAAGATGGTGATGATACGCTTGTAGGTAATGCTGGAAATGACACACTTGTAGGTGGCCTTGGGGCTGATACTCTTAGCGGCGGTGCTGGTAACGACGCAATCTATATTGATGCTGATGACCTTTCTGTAGATGGTGGCGATGGAACAGATACAGTTTACGTACAAGGCACTGCCGGTGTGACACTGGATATGACAGGCTCTTCTATTGAGAAAGGTTATGGAAACTCTGGTGACGATATCTTTGATGCTTCAGGTTCAACTGTAGCGACTCGTGTTTATGGTCGAGCTGGAAATGACGCTATTACAGGTGGTGATCTTAATGATGTCTTCTATGGTGAAGATGGAGATGACACACTGACTGGCGGTCTTGGTAACGATACCCTTGTTGGAGGAAGCGGTGCTGACTCCATTGATGGTGGTGAAGGTAATGATGCAATTTACATCGATGCAGATGATATATCTATCTTCGGTGGTGCAGGTACTGATACAGCCTATGTGCAAGGCACTGCTGGAACCTCTCTAGACATGGGCGCGTCTTCAATCGAGAAGGCTTATGGTAATACGGGGAATAATGTTTTCAATGCTGTCATGCTTTCTGTTGCGGCTCGCGTCTATGGACGTGACGGCGCTGATGAGCTTATTGGTAGCGCATTCAACGATGTCTTCTACGGTGAGAATGGGGACGACATCCTTACAGGTAATGACGGTGACGATACGCTCGTTGGTGGTGATGGTGCTGATATCCTGTATGGTGGTATTGGTAATGACGCCCTTTATATTGATGCTGACGACGGCATCGTAGAAGGCGGCGCAGGCACAGATACTGTCTACGCGACAGGCCTTACTGGCGTTGTGCTAGATATGGGCGTTGCTTCAGTTGAAAAAGCTTACGGTAATACTGGCGATGATACCTTTGATGCAAGTACTCTTACCGAGGGTAGCCGTGTGTATGGCCGCGATGGTCATGACAGCATTACAGGAAGCAACTTTAATGATGTCTTCTACGGTGAGGCGGGCAATGACTACCTTGACGGTAAAGAAGGAAACGATACGCTGATTGGCGGCGATGGTGACGATATCCTTGTTTGGGATACTGCTGATGGAAACGTTAATGGTGGTAACGGTATCGATACACTGCTAGCCTTAGGCGGAGCCAATGTGATTGACCTCAGCTCTAACGCTTTACATTCACTTGAGAAAGTAGACCTTACCAACGCTTCAGGCGATGATGAAGTTATCCTAACGGCAGCTGATATTCTTGATCTCTCTGATACAAACACCATTACAATTGATGGAGAAGCAGGGGATAAGGTCACAACAATAGATGCGTTCACTCGTGGGGCTGATAGCTCTGTGGATGGAACAACCTACGCCAACTACTCACATAGCGGAGCAAGCCTCCTTATTGAGATGGGACTCTCACTTAACGACGAGGTCATCTCAGCGCTGTAAACTACCAAATACTAAAGGGGCCGAAAGGCCTCTTTATTTTATGCACCTCTTCTTATTTCTTGACCCTCAAACTCTTATTCTATAACTTCATATGTGGAACATGCGAACTGTTCTGGAGCATCGAAACTCCTATACATAAGCGGTGTAGATAGCATCATCGTAAACAAATGCTGTCTTCGGTTTAAGGCCGGAGGCAGTGTCTCTGTCCAAGGCTTGCCTAAAAGGCACTGGCCGTCTCTTATGTAGCGGTTTCGAACCTCCGGCCACTTTATTGTGGCCTTTAAGCTTAATTACTTAAGAGGTAAAGAACATGACTAATAAACAAAATAACTCCAAACTTCCAGTATTTCTAATGTTTATGGGGATTGGCTATATTGCAATTGGTGCTACACATGCAATCATAAGGCTTATCTCTACTCGGTTTGAATGCATGGCTGATAGCGGTATTATGGGTATTGTTTGGTGTCCTTTGAACCCAATTCAATACACTGCAGATATTATAATTTGGCCATTTAGATATCTTTTATGAAAATTAAGGTTTTTAATGACTGCCATTTAGGGTTGCATATATTTGGCTTTACTGTATCTTTTCATTATGAAAAATCCTTATTTAGAAAAGCGCAAATTAGAGTTAACGAATGCTAGAAAATGGCGTAGGTTTTTATTGACTAGAAACAGGCCAAGCTATGACCTGAATAAAAAGCTTGAGGATAGAACAGAAGTAATCAATGTTCCTAGCGTTCTTGTAATTAACAATAAGAATTCAATAGAGTTTTTATCTACACTGGATGAGTCTTTATATGAATTAAAGTCTGCAGGCCGAATTATTTATCTGAACCTAGAGTACTGTAGTGCCATTGATTCTGCTTGCGCAGTCTGGATGCTATCTATACTTCAGAGGTTTAGTGCAGTTTGTGCTCAAGGGATTTCATATCACCAAATGTCTAAAAAAGGCATTCCTCCTGTAAGGGGGTGCTTCCCAAAGAGGGATAGCTTAGCTCATAAAATTTTAAGTGATATTGGTTTTTATCGTTACCTTAGAACTAACAAAGTCCCTCAGGCTCTTTGGGAGACTAATAGTCAAATGAAGACAACAGTTATTCGAACAGGGTACAATTCCTTGAGAAAATATGAAAACTTTAAAGCCAAAGGCGGGCATATTTTAGTAGAAAAGCTCGATAAAGCGGTTGTTGAACTTCTTGATCTGGGTGTTATGGTTAGCCCATTTCGGAGAAAAATAAGTACAGCACTTACTGAAGGGTTGTTGAATGTTGCTGACCATGCTTATGAGTTTGGTGACTACCTAAATGCAGAGAGGTATAAATGGTGGATGGTTGGAGGTTTTCAGCCAGAAAGCCAAAAGGTAAATTTTGTTTTTATGGATAGAGGTTGCGGCATACCACAAACTATTCAAGAAAGGCATAAAGGTGAGTTTTTAAAATATATTAAAGCTAAAATAAAAGGAGGGATAACAGGGTCTTCAGACCCTTATGCTATTGATTTTGCAGCTAGTGAGGATATCACAAGAACATTAGAAGAAGATAGAGGGCAAGGACTCAAAGATATTATTGATTTAGTTAGGTCTGCTAGTGGGACTATTAAAATAATTAGTGGCTACGGGATGTACAAGCTAAAGTTTGATGGTATTGTGGAAGAAGAAAGCCATGAGGTATTGAAGTTCCCGTTTAAGGGCACTATGCTTATTTGGAGTGATTTGCAAACAGGGGTAGGTTTATAGATGAAAGATTCAATCATAGATATTGCTTCGGACTTTAGTCCTTATGTTTATGGAAGGACTAAGGGTGACCATGGTGACTATAGCGGTGAGTCTTTTTTAAATGAATTACTCTATCCAAAATATATAGAAGCTTATGAAAATAAAGGTAAATTAATTATCAACCTTGATGGTCTCATAAATTTTAGCTCTTCATTTTTTTCCGCATCTTTTGGTGGTTTAGTTAAGAAACCTGATGTAGATAGCGGGTGGTTGGAAAAAAATCTGGTTATAATTAGTAAGCTAGACCCTTCACTGGAAAAGCAAATACATATACAGATCGATAAAGCTTTAGCGTCTATGGAGAAATAACTGTATGTGGGAGGCTCTATATAATGGTGCTATTAGTGGTTATGTCACATTATGTGTTACCTATTTTCTTTATATTAAAGATAAAAAGTCTAAATCATATACAGAGCTAAAAGATTTGATTTCAAAACAGCAAGGCATTATTGAAAATTTACCTAGTACAAAAGATGTTAGTGGTGAAAATTTAAGTAAAGTTAGTGAAAGTCTTGTTGATTTAAATCACTCAGCTTATTTGTTGCGTAATCATCTTGGTGATTGTTTTGATGATTTGGATGATGTAGATAGCGCATCAATTGAAATGAGAGATCTTGTAGACAGTCCATCTTCTTATGATGAGACTAAAATGATGGTTCATATTAGGAAATATTTTAATTCTTGGCAATTGGCTAGCGGGTCTGCTTACTCCACAGCCTGGCTTCTCAAAAGGTTTGGATGGGCAACAATAATAATGTTTGCTCTATTAATAACTATAAGGTTTCTTGAAATTCTTTTTAGTAGTAATGCATCTATGACTGCAATTGCTAGCTGGTGCAGCATATAATTTCTCTGAGAAAATCCGAGGGTCAGATAGAATAGGGGAGGAAGACCACGTCCCCCCTGTGTACCCCCTTGCACAAACTCCATATGAATATAGCCCCCCCCTATATAAATAATATGTATCCAATGTAATTTTTATTACATAATTGTTACATAGAAGTATTACATTTTGTTACAATAGGAGCCATAGGTTCGGAAGTTGAAGTTAGTAACCTGTTGAGAAGTCTAGTACATTAGAAGTTGGTACGGGATCCCCTATCCCGCTCCATTTAAATGAAAAGCACCCCTTGTGGGTGATTTTTTATTTTAATTGGTAGGGTCGGGAAGCGAACCATAGGGTTCGACAGGAGCGTAAGCGACGCAGACGGGATGCCGCAGGCATAGCCGCCCGCAGGGTGAGGGCATTGCCTGAATCATTCCCCTATCCCGCTCCATTTTTTTCAATGCGCCCCTTTGTGGGCGATTTTTTTGTTTCTATTTTATAGAAGGGGAGGTATGAGCTGTTAAAAAAAATATATAGATTTAACAATGCACAAGCAACAAAGCCTCCCCAATGGGAGGCTTTGCTTTTCGATTTGGTTAAGGGTAGTTTGAGTATTCCTCAGGAATGGGAATATCCTCATTGAACGCCTCCGTAAGAATAAAGACAATGCAGACCTGTTGATCAATGTCTTCTTCATCAATCTCTCCAAACACCATTCGGATATCAAGCTCTCGTGCCTTTTCTTTTAGCTTTTTAAAGCCACTAAGGAGGGGGATATCACTAGGATAGAGAGGGTAAACCTCACAAATTGTTTTGTTAGTATGGCTACTGCCTTGTGTTAAAAGATCTGTTAGCTCAGCATGAAGCTTGTCGGCAAGGGTCTCCATGACCTGATTTGCTTCCTTTAGGGCTTTTTTCTTTTCAATTTCAATTTCAATTTTCCTTTTATCCTCTTTGGCGGACAAGGTGGCGCGGGCAAGCTCTCCAAAAGTTTGGGGCATGGTAGGACTCCGTAAAAAAGGGATAATAAAGTTATGGATGCCTGATTGTATACGGAATCTATCGGAAGGTCAATAAAGAATATGCCTCTTTCCCCTTAGTCTCTTATGAGTGGCTCTCCCCTAAGGTAAACGTTTCTTACGCGACCAGTGCCGCTCTTGGAGATGCCGACCTCAACAGTGAGAATTTCCTGGGTTGATGGTTCTGGCGTGCCTTCGGGTACGTAGAAGCGATCCATGCCAAAGCCAAATTCTCCGCGTGGTATGCCTTTTCTTATAGAGCGTGGCATTGTCATTATGCGCAGAGCAGGAGAGGTTTCACTTATATTAAGAACCTCTTCACCACAAAGAATATGGCCTGGCTTATGGAGACCTGAGCTTTCATCTTTTTCAAAAACAATATAACCCGCCTTGGATTCAATACACTCTTGTGTAAAGCTTTGCGCCCATGCTTTAGGTTTCTGATTTTTCCATCCTTGTCCTTCTGTGAGCCTTTGGAACGGATAGCGCAGACGAATATATTGCCCGCTTAGTAAATCTCTTGGGTCATAGGCAACAGTTTCTACTTTGATGATATGGTGAGGGCTTGCTCTATTATAAAGCTCTGCTGCGTACCAAATGGTAAAAAAGGCCATATGAATAAAAGCAATACCAGTAATAATTTGCGTTCTATTAAGTTTCATTATGCCGCCTCTTTTTCGGTATCTACTATGTTTCTACGCCATTTTTCAAGTAGGTATGTCATCAGTAGGAAACTTGTGCCTAAAACAATAAAGCTTTGTCCGAGGTTAAGCATGCTACCAACAAGGTCAATAAACCTTGTGTAAATACCAATACCAAGAAGGATTATACCAATATTTATTGCGCTATTTATATGCTGGCGCGCACCATTATAGATAAGCACACCTGCCATGAAGAAGTAAGAGATCCAGGCAAGTAACGTAATCACATAGTTATCTATATAAATTTTGTTACGTGCACCAAACTGGTATGTTGTGTCGTACAAGGTATCTAAGCTGTGCCCGTAGATCGTAGACACAATTGGCATGAGAGTGAGGAGGGCCAGCACCGGTGCAATGCTGAGGGCAGCAAGTTTATGTCCGCGTTTAATGGCAAACCCAAGAGCGATAAGAGTGATGATCAGCATGCTAGCAACAGGCAGATTTAGAGCAATATGACGTGAGATTGACCCATGCATATCATGAGCAAAACCAAGGAGATAGGTGGCAATGAATGGTACGGTTATACAAATGCCTTTAACCCACTGCATATAGGTTATTTTAGAAGCGTGAAGTATGAGGAAAATGGATGACGCAAGAAGAGGGGTATAGTAAAGAATCATTGCGGTATCGCTAAGCCTGTAAAGGATAGCCGCAAAGAGCGAGACGAAAACACTAAAGGAAAGAAGCTCACTTCTTAAAAGGATGGCCATAGGCGCAACAAGAATAGAGTAAGTGATAAGCGGGCCGTCAAATTCTCCTTGAAGATGAAAGATCTGCGCAACAAGTCCAATGCCAGCGTAAATAAGGCCGCAGCCAATAGTGTGCATGGTTATAGCCAGTTTTTCAAAACGGTGCTTGTGGAGCTTTAGCCCTGCATAATGGCTCCCGCCCATAAGAGCAAGTAAACCGGTAAGCTTAACGGTGTCATGAATATTGTGCCAGTTGCTGGCCACAATAAGAATAATGCCAAGCACAATAGTAAAGGCCGCAACACCTCCTAAGATGTTAGAAATTTTTCCCCACGATTCGTTTTTAAAGTGCTCGCTTTGAGAGAACTTAACGAGGCTATTTGCTGATTTTTGAGTGATAACTTTATGTTCAACCGCTTCTAAGAGAAATGCCGTCAGTTTTTTAGGTGGAATGCCCATGCTAAACCTTTTGTTCTTTAACTTGTTAATGAATAGCCTATCTTAAAAAGAAAATAAGTTACACCAAAATAGGTTGTTTCGGCACGGCTTTTGCTTTTATGAAAAGTTGGGTAGCTCTGAGTGTTTATTTACAACAGATTGTGCACATAAGTCAGTGAGCTGACCGTTTGTGAGTGATATATATGCCTGTTGTCAGTATTTGCTAGTGTACACTTACATAAGAATAGTGGAAAACTATGGTTGAAATGGGGAAAATGGCATGAAAGCCTTAAGATTTAATATATTTTTTGTACTGTTAATGGCACCAGTGGCCTATTCTCAGGCGACATTTAACGTACAAAGTAGTGGGCGCGGGCTGGAAAATGCCAAAATGGGCGCACGCATGCAACAATTGCATGATAACCAACAAGCCGTTTTAGATGCTCTTGAGCCTCAGTCTTTTGCAAACCTCCCTGATTGCGACGCTGCTGGCGAAAAAATTAACTGGAATGCAGGCACAAGCACTTTCACATGTATCCAAGAAGATGACCCAACAGTTTCCAGCTTTGCCAAAGATCCTCTTCCAACTTGTGCAGGTACAGAATTTCTGCAGGGTGATGGCACAGATATGACTTGTGTGGACGCTACGGCCGTTGTAACAGGCTCGGAGATTGACCCAACAGTAGAAGATTTTGCCAAAGATACACTGCCAACCTGTGGCGCAAACGAAGCGCTTAAAGGTAACGGAACCGTTCTGTCTTGCGTAGCTATTTCTGGCGCAGGGGTTGAGAGCGACCCAACAGTTTACTCCTTTGCACAAAACCCACTGCCAACGTGTGGCGTAGGGCAAGTCCTTAAAGCAAATGGTACAGTTCTTTCTTGCGTAGCTGATACATCTGGCGGATTTACCGAGTCTGACCCGTTAACAATGACCTTTGCCAAAGGTGTAATGCCGGTTTGTGCGGCAGATGAAGTTTTAAGTAACACGGATGGCCTTGGCCAAGCTTTTGCTTGTGTAGACGCAGCAACAGCCGCAGCTGGCGCAGCAGATGATCTTGGTAACCATACAGCCACAGAAGCCCTTAAAATGGCAACTTTTGCAATTCAAAATATGGCAGACCCAACAAATGCACAAGATGCAGCGACAAAAAATTATGTAGATACAGAAGTGGCGGCTGGTGTTGCCAGCGTATCTGAGACAGACCCAACGGTTGAAGATTTTGCAAAAAGCAGTTTGCCAAACTGTACAGCAACTCAGGTTCTTTCTGGTGATGGTTCAGATATAACTTGTGTAGACGCGGCAACAGCCGCAGCTGGCGCAGCAGATAACCTTGGTAACCATGTCGCAACGCAAGCGCTGAATATGTCTGGTTATAATATTGGTTCTGCTGCTAGAATTGGTGTTGGCCCTGACTTTGCAAATTCAGGTTTTATTGTGAATCGCCTTGGCGGTGTTGGTCTGACTGGTAGCACTACACGTGAAGGCACCCCAGAGTTTTACGTAAACGAGGCAGGTGATACTTACCTTGGTGCAAATGGCTCAGGCCTTATTAATATGGGAAGTAACCGCGTTCAAGCCGTAGCAGACCCAACGTCAAACCAAGATGCAGCCACCAAAAAGTATGTAGATGACCAACTTGCAGGTGGTAGCGGTGATTCAGGTACGCTTGACGGGCTTGATAGCACGCAGTTTTTACGTAGTGATCAAGATGATAGTACAACAGGTAACCTTGGCGTAGGTGATGCTGATATAGATGGAGCACTTACAATAACAGGCGGCACAAATATTAATTCTGTAAATACAGCAGGGCAGGGGGGAATTGTAATTCAGGGTGCAGCAGCTGATGCCTCAGGTTTTAAGCTGCGTTTAGATTCTGATGAAATTCAAGGATCTAATAATGGGTCAGCAAGCGCTCTTTATTTAAACAGGTTCGGTGGAAATGTTATTATAGGTTCAGCGCTTCCTTCTGTTCTAGATATGAGTGGTAACCGTATTGTTGATGTGACTGACCCTTCTAATGCGCAAGATGCAGCCACTAAAAAGTACGTAGATGACACTGTTGCTTCAGGTGGTGCGGATGACCTAGGTAATCATACAGCTACGCAAAACCTAGATATGGATGGGAATCATATCCTAGATATAGCAAGTGTACGTGTTGATTATGACCGTGATGGTGATCATGGCCTTCTGACAGAGCATAATGGTGGTGCTGGATCAGACGGTATTGGATTAACTGGTAGTGCAGCTCGTATTGCTAACCCAGAGTTTGCAGTAACTCACACTGGTGATATTTTACTCGGTAACGGTATTTCTAGCACAATTAATTTTGGCGGTAACCGTCTGCAGGACATTGCAGACCCAACAGCAGGCGATGATGCAGCCAGTAAGGATTATGTAGATGCACAAGTTGCTTCAGGCGGAGCGGATGACCTTGGTGACCATACAGCCACTACAAGCCTTGATATGGCAAGCAACACCATTGTAAACGTAGCAACGCCGGTGAATACAGAAGACGCAGCTAACAAAGCTTACGTGGATAGCGCAGTTGCCTCAGGCGGTGCGGATGACCTAGGTGATCATACAGCCACTCAAACGCTTAATATGGACGGTAATAGTATTTTTAATGCTGATTATTTTTATGCGGCTAGCACAAACGCGGGCCACTTCTTTGCGTCTACCACAAACGCAGGATACGACTTACTGCAGCTTGTAAGATCGGGGACGAATGGCGGTATTCGTGTTAATACCGGGTCAAGCGGTGTTATGCGTTTGAATTATGGTGCTGCAGGTACAATAAAATTTGATACAAATAATTATGATATCAATATGTACGACAGGGTATCAATTGGTACAGATTCTCCATCAAGTACGCTTCATGTGAATGGCGATATCCAAATTGGAAACGAAAGCGCAGCTTGTGGCGCAACAAAAGCCGGTGCCATCCGTTATAATACTGGAGATGTTGAATTTTGTAATGGTACGGTATGGGCGAGTATTGGCGGCTCAGGTGCGGATGATCTTGGTGATCATACAGCCACCACAAGCCTTGATATGGCAAGCAATACTATTGTAAACGTAGCAACGCCGGTGAACACAGAAGACGCAGCCAATAAAGCCTATGTAGATGCACAAGTTGCCTCAGGCGGTGCGGATGATCTTGGTGATCATGCGGCCACGCAAAATATAGCGTTAGGAGCTCATTACCTGAGCGGTGATGGTGATGATGAAGGCATTTTAATACGGGCACCAGATGGTAATGTTGGTATTGGTGGCGCAGCAGGCAGTAAAAAGCTTATGGTAACTGGTGATGCAGCCTTTACTACTTCTATTAAAATTGGATTTGATGGGAATGCATGTAATGGAACTCATACTGGAACAATTAACTATGCAAGTGGGTATATATACTATTGTGATGGCACATCATTTAGATACCTTGGAGAGCTAGGTCAGCGCGCCGCTGTTGCAAGCGTAGATATGGCAAGTAATACTATTGTAAACGTAGCAACGCCGGTGAACACAGAAGACGCAGCCAATAAAGCCTATGTAGATGCACAAGTTGCCTCAGGCGGTGCGGATGATCTTGGTGACCATACGGCGACTCAAAACATTCAGACATCTGGTAACTGGATTAGCAGCGATGGTGATGATGAAGGTGTTTATATTGATGCGGCTGGCCGGGTATATTTAGAAGGTGCTGGATCTTCTGGATATTGGACGGCAGCCACTGTTAGAAATGGAACAACTGTTGTTGCTGAGGGAACTGGCCCTGCACTAGGGTTTGGCTTAGGTGGTTCACAAAGTTTGGGTACGCTTGGCTTTATGTTTGAAGACAGCCATAATGATGATACGACGTTTGTGGTAGAAAATAACTTGGCCGATGTTCGTACGAGAGCGCTTACAATTCTTGCAACAGGGTACACTGGAGTTGGGGGTATTGAAACGCCATCAAGTACGCTACATGTAGCCGGTGATATTCAAATTGGCAATGACAGCGCAGCATGTGCAGCCACAACAGCAGGCGCAATCCGTTATAATGCGGGTGATGTAGAGTTTTGTAATGGCACGGCTTGGGCGTCAGTAGGCGGTAGTGGTGCAGATGACCTTGGGGACCATACAGCAACCCAAAATGTAGAGCTTGGTTCAAACTGGCTTTCTGCTGACGGTACGAATTCAGGTATTTCATACAACACAAGTAGTACAATGAACGTGGAACTGCATGATGCTACAAGAGCCTATATGTACTTGCGTAACCCGGAGGATGGGGACTTCCAGATTCGCTATCAAAATGCAACAAACGCAACGCTTACAAGTGTTAATTTTAACCAGCATGGAAGTATTTTTGTAGCTTCTGATAAGTTAATTGATATTTCAGCAGACCACAAAATTTCATTGATTCCAGGTGCAGGTTATAACGTTGGTATCGACACCAAGGAACCAAGCTCAACCCTCCACGTAGCCGGTGACATTCAAATTGGTAATGATGCTGCAACATGTGACGGCGATCGGGCTGGTGCAATCCGTTATAACGCAGGCGATGTAGAGTTTTGTAATGGTACAGCATGGGCATCAATCGCGGCAGGCGGTGCAGATAACATGGGTGACCATGTAGCAGATCAAAATATTGTACTTGGTAGCCATTACCTGAGCGGTGATGGTGATGATGAAGGTCTGTTTGTTACAGCGAATGGTGATGCATCCTTCACTGGTTATGCTAATGTTGAAGGCACTCTGTTTGTTTCACGCGATACTGACAATGCGACATCTCGTAGTATTGTTCTTAGGCAGCCAACAGACACTGAAAATGCTACAAATGGCTTTAATGCAGGGGATAGTATGCTATTTATGGCTGGCGGTGCTAACGCTGGTGAAAACACGTTAAATATATTTGGTGATTCATCAAGGTCTCTTAATGTAAACCTCCGCGATGGTGATTTAACAGTACCGAATGGCGCGGTTGGTATTGGTACAGGTTCTCCATCAAGCACGCTACACGTAGTAGGTGATATTCAGCTAGGCGATTCAGGTGCAACATGTGCAGCAGCAATAGACGGAGCAATCCGTTATAGTTCTGGTGAAGTAGAGTTCTGTAATGGTACGACTTGGGCAAATGTTGGTGGCGGCGGTGTTACAGATATTAATGGTCTAACGGACGGTGTTGTAAATACGGTGCAAAACAACTTCTTCCTAGGACATGAAGGTGGCGGAAGTATAGGTGCAAATAACACAGGTAATACAGGTATTGGTATTGATGCACTTAATTCTCTCACAAATGCAGGTTCAGGCGGCGGATTAGGAGATGATAATACAGGTATTGGTCATAATGCCCTTACAAGTGTTACAACAGGAATGGGAAATACTGCCGTAGGTGCAGGCGCTGGTGAAACTATTGCAGCGGCTTATAATAATAACCTATTCGGTGTGAACGCTGGTAGAAATATTTCAGATGGTACTAATAATGCTGCCTTTGGTAATGCTGCGTTAGAGTCTTTATCTGATGGTTATGGTAACGTTGCCTTTGGGGGTATGAGTGGTATTTATTTACGTTCAGGCAGTAACAATAACACACTTGTTGGTTACGGAGCTGGTAGAGGTAATACCTCAAATTACTCTTATGATGGTTCAGATAATATTATTATTGGTGAATCTGCTGCAGTTAATATTGATGGTACAAATAATCGAAACACGATTTTAGGTGCGCAAGCAGCTGCAACACTTGCAGGTGGTAGCGATAACATATTGATTGGTGAAGGCGCTGATGTGCCAACAGGAATAACATCTAACTATTTAAACATTGGCGATACGATTTATGGTGATCTTTCTGGTGGTAATGTTGGTCTTGGTACAGATTCTCCATCAAGTACGCTCCACGTAGCAGGTGATATCCAAATTGGTAATGACAGTGCAACCTGTGCGGCCACAACAGCTGGTGCGATTCGTTATAACTCACCTAACGTAGAGTTTTGTAATGGTA
>CAXHDG010000005.1:0-103193 GCA_964015495.1 uncultured Magnetococcales bacterium | reverse complement strand
ATATCGATCGGTCTCGTGGGCTCGGAGATGTGTATAAGAGACAGACCTATATCCGGGAGGAAAGCCGCAAGCGAGAAATGGAATGCGCCCAAACGCTTGGTGCAAACGCCGCTAAGCTTAACAAGCCAGAAACCTCTTTTTCAGCCATTGCAGCCAAACAGGCCAAAACCTCATAAGCTTTAACATATCAAAAGCTTAATCGAAAAAACAGACCTTCCCCGCCAATTGCGGGGGAGGTTTTTGTCTGTTTTATGTCAGAAAAAATCTTTCGTAACCTTTAAAAAGCCTACATAATATTTCAGCTAAGAAGGACTTCGGTTCTTTTAACAGTGTTTACCTTTTTACCGGGTCCCTATTCTAGGGAGACGCTATCTTGGCTTATCTTTTTTTCTTAAGTATCGAGGAGGATACACCAATGACAAACGCAACAAACAAGCCTGTCTTCGCAACTGAAAACGCACTTCTGCTGGCACGGGTACATACTCGCGCAGAAGGTCGGGGAGAAATCTCTCCGCTGGAAGCAGAAATGGCTTATGACGCTGCCATTAAAGAGCATGGCGAAACCGCCGTGCTGAAGGCCATCCTGGCATATACCGACGCACAGCGCGGTACACGCCACGGCGTGCAAGTGCTCTCTGAGCGCCTGCCACTCACTTGTTCCGATACTGGCGGTCGCCCCGCTCACCAGCTGGGTACCAACACGCAGTATCACTAAATCGATTTGCATTCTCCCGTACCAATTTGGTGCGGGGGTTTGCTTTTGGTGCATACTTGATGCATCATGGCGAAATGAGTGATAACGCACCAGAAAAAATAGATTTCCCAGAAGGCCTCATAACAGAGCCTCTTAAAGCAGTATTTGCTGCGCTAGATAACAATTGCCGGCTTGTTGGCGGGCCTGTACGCGATGCAATCCTTGGCGAAGTCGCCACTGATATAGACATCTGCACGCCATACCTGCCAGAAGACACCATAACTAAGCTTAAATCTGCTGGCTTTGATGCTATTCCAACAGGCCTTGACCATGGCACCATTACAGCTGTAGACAAGGAAAAAGGCTTTAAGGCAGAAATTACAACACTGAGAAAAGATGTCTCCACAGATGGCCGCCGTGCAACGGTTGCGTTTAGCAAGTCTTATACAGATGACGCCATGCGCCGTGACCTGACTTTTAATGCCCTTAGCGCAGACCTAGACGGCCATGTTTGGGATTACACAAATGGCCTTAAAGATTTAGCAGCTGGCAAAGTTTGTTTTATTGGCGATGCAAAACAGCGCCTGAAGGAGGACTGGCTCCGCGCGCTTAGGTACGTTAGATTTTATGCACGCTTTGCAAAAGAGGCAGTTGATGAAGATACAATGAGCGCCCTCACCTTTGCCGCAGGTTCAATGGATAAGCTTTCTCGTGAGCGTAAAACAGAAGAGATGTTTAAGCTAATGAGCTCTGACTGCTGGGCAGAGGGGCTTACTCTCCTTGAAAATACAAAACTAACCGAGGCACTTGACCTGCCCCTTGGCGAAGAAAACCACAACAGGCTGAACTGGTACCTTTCTTTTTATCCGGATGCCAGCGCAGAAGAACGCTTCTTTGTGCTCACTTATGACCTCGATAAGAGCATAGGGAACAACGCTAATTTTATTCTTTCTGGCGGCTTTAAAAAACTTGTCGGTACTTGCCCAAAAGAGCAAGTAGACTTTTTCCGCATTTCAGAAACAGAACCCTTTGCAGCTTTGCTAGGAAAAGAGATTATCAGTAAATGGCTTGCACTTCGTTTTGGCGCATGGGAAACAAACGCAGAGGAATCTACAGCGATTGAAGGTCTCTTCTATAAACTTGCAGATACAGATATTCCAGAATTTGAACTGACCGGACATGACGTAATGGCACTTGGTATTACAGGTGCTGAAATTGGCGTTCATCTTGTGAACACTAAGAAATGGTGGGCGTACAATGAATATCCTAACAAAGAAGCTTGTCTATCTTACCTCAAAAAATCCACAGATAATACATAAGCTAAGCACAGCAGAAATCAGGGTATTGTAGTAAGTGCTTATGAATTAGATCCAGTTACGGCTGGCAAAATATGCAAGCAGTATCAAACCATAGACAACCATTACAACGCGCGCAGAAAAGCGACCTCTCGTGCCAAGTTTATAATGGGTCCAGAGTAAAAATGTCGCAAGGGCAACAGTAAGAAGACTAAGGCCTGCTTTTTCTAAAGCCACACTTGTATCAGCCACAGCGTAGGCGCTCATCCACCCCATAAGAAGAGCGATATATAAAATAAGCGTACCCGCCAAAAGACTAACAAACTGGAAGCGCTCAAGCTTTACAAGAGATGGGAGAAAGCCAGATAAAGCCTTCTTTTTACGAAGCAACAAATCCTTCAGCAACACGCCAAGAGCAGAAAGCACGCTGAGCGTATAAAAACCATAGGCAATGGCTGCAAGTAATATGTGTGTTTGAAGCATACTCATAGCGCCAAGAATGGCACATTATATTGACAATCTCAATGAGAAAGACAACACTTTCTTGCATGAAACATATAGCAGATAAACTCTTTGAGATTACAGCACGCCGCAAAAAGCAGCATGCGGCGCCCCTCCCTTACCCTTACCCAAGCAAAGCCTTTTGGATTGCAACGTGGGGCGGCGTTGGCCATTTACCTATGGCAGGCACATGGGGCACAGTCGCTAGCCTTCCGTTTATTGGTTTGCTTTATGTTTATGGGGGCCTTTATGCCCTTGTTCTTTTTACAGCTTTTAGCTTTATAGCAGGCTGGAAGGCTTGTCAGCAGGTTGAAATCCATACAGGAGAACACGATCACAAAAGCATTGTCATTGATGAAGTCTTTGGCATGGCGATGGTCGTTCTTGCTTTTCCATATCTTGGCCTTGGCACATGGCTACACTGGCTTGCAGCGTTTGTTCTCTTTCGTATTTTTGATATGCTTAAGCCTCCTCCTATCAGCTGGATGGATCAAAAAATGAATACGCCTCTTGGCGTAATGCTTGATGATGCTCTGGCAGCCCTTTTCAGCATCGCTGCGCTTTGGCTCATATTTTAAAAAAAGGATTAAAAAACATGTTTGATGAAAGCCTTATGATTCTTGCGGCACGTATTCTTGAAGATGCGCGCGCTAAAGGACTTACCATTGCCACAGCAGAAAGCTGTACAGGCGGACTTGTGGCTAGCCTACTTACAGAAATATCAGGTAGTAGCGATGTAGTTATGGGCGGCGCTGTTACCTATAGCAACCAAGCTAAACTAGACCTATTAAATGTGAACCCCTTAACCCTGGAAACAGATGGCGCTGTAAGCAAGGAAACTGTTTTACAAATGGCAAAAGGCGCAGCAAAAGCCTACAGAGCTGATGTTGCAGTCAGCCTAAGCGGCGTTGCAGGCCCAACGGGTGGAACAGACACAAAACCAGTGGGACTTGTTTGGGTGGGCCTTCATTACGGTGGCCAAAGCACTGCTTTTCAGCATCATTTTAGAGGAAATCGCCTTCAGATAAGATTGCAAGCCGTGGAAGCAGCGCTCACGCATATCTATGAGGCATTCAATCCGCTAGATTAGCTTTTAGGAATTTCAGGGATAAGAGAAATTACAGTATCAAGTAAACCTGGGAATTTTTCATTCAGTTCAGCAGAGCGCACACTATTCATGTGCGATACACCCACTTTGTCGCAATGCAAAATGCCGGCCTCACGCAGAATTTTAAAATGATGTGAAATAGTAGATTTTGACATATTCGGGCAGCTGGCCTCTTTGCAAGGCAGCGCGCCGTTTAGGTATAGATTTTTAACAATATGCAGACGCGAAAAATCCCCAAGTGCATAAAGCACTTGATGAAGCTCTATTTCATTTAAATTCGGGCATGTTACATCTGTCATGGACTTATTATACCTCACCCGCTTCACGTTTCGCAACAAGCTCCGCAAAGAACTTATCCGCATGGTAGCTAGAGCGCGTAAGCGGACTAGAAGAGACCATAAGGAAACCCTTAAGCTTCGCTTGGCGCTCGTAGTCTTCAAATTGCTCTGGTGTTACCCATTCCATAACAGGGTAATGGTTTTGCGTTGGGCGTAAATACTGGCCAATGGTCAAAAAGTCAATGCCTGCACTGCGCATATCATCCATCACCTGCAGTACCTCGTCACGGCTTTCGCCAAGGCCAACCATAAGGCCGCTTTTGGTGAACATGCGTGGATGCTTTTCTTTTACATGCTGAAGCAGACGAAGCGAGCCAAAGTAACGTGCACCAGGTCGAACTGTACGATACAAGCGCGGCACAGTTTCCATGTTGTGGTTAAATACATCAGGCAAGGCATCAGCAACAATATCCACATTTTCTTCCTTACGGCGAAAATCTGGCGTTAAAATTTCAATCGTGGTATCTGGCGCTGCTGCCTTAATTTTCGTAATACATTCTGCCCAGTGGTTAGCCCCGCCGTCCTTTAAATCATCTCTGTCAACACTGGTGAGTACCATATGCTTTAACCCCAGATCACTTGCCATGTTTGCAAGCTTTGCAGGTTCTTCCGCATCTATGGCGCGCGGTTTACCTGTTTTAATGTTACAAAAGGCACACCCACGGGTGCAAATGTCACCTAAAATCATCATTGTAAGGTGTCCGCTAGACCAGCAGTCTCCAATGTTTGGGCAAGCTGCTTCTTCACAAACTGTAAACAGGCCCTTATCTTTTACACGCTTTTTAAGGTCAAAGTATGTAGGAGATTGCGGTGCACGCACACGCAACCAATCTGGCTTAGGTGCACGAATATCAAGGCCACCTTCTGGCTTCTTTATGCGGCCAACACCACTACGTACAGGCTTACTGGCATCTGATGTTGTTGCATAAGTGAGCCTTGCTACAGCTGAAGGGTCAACCCCTTCTTTTTCAAGCTGTTCTACAGTCGGAGCTGCATCATCCACCGGTGTGTCTTCAATAATAATTTTTGCTTTTGTTGCCATTTTGCCATCACAGTTTATTGAACGTTTAATAAGCTAGAAGCCAATTTACCACTATTCCTTTCCGCTTGCATGTTTTTTTGAAAGAATAGTAAGAAGATATGAGCGAAAGGTACACATAATGAAAAAAACTCTATTAATGCTAACAGCAAGCGTAACTTTTAGTGCTTGCCATAGCGGAACTGCACATTATAGGCATGCCCCGCTTTTAGAGCATGATGTAGAACAGCCTCGATACGCTTATACACAAAATTACAACTGGTACACCAATGACCGCGTTTATCCTAATGATAGAGCGCTATACTTTACAGACACAACATACACACCACCGTATGTAGATTTAGAATCACCATACGAGCATGGCAGCAGACCACACCTTCCGCGCCACACTTACAGGCCTTTCCAGGACGTGCCAACAGCATATGCTTACGATCAAGCACGTAGCCTCCCTCCTCTCTTTTGGAGCAGACAGTTTCAGCACAACATTGATGGTGCAATGCTCAGCGCGCCTAAAAAAGCGCTTTACCGCTTTAATGTTGCAGGACAGGACTATCACTGGGTTATGCGCAGTGCAATGTTCTCGCACCCTTATAAAGCCATCCCATGCCGTGAAGGTGCGCTTTATATTGTAAACAAAGCAACGCTTCCGGTTATGGTGGGTGATTATACACTATGCCGTACAGGTCCACGCCATGAATGGCTACCTAATACAGTTTAAAGAAGCTTAAATTACGGCTGGAAGAATTACTGATTCTAGCCAATAGTTTTTGATGGATTTGACCATATCTAAAGTTTCTTCAAATGAGAGAGACTTTTTGATAAAGCTGCTTACGCCAAGAGCATACATATCTGAAATATCTTCAGAGCTCCCTGTATGACTAAAAGCAATACTTGGCACTATTTTTAAGATTTCATGCTGAGAAAGAAGCTTTACAGCATCCCTGCCAGATTCATTGGGTAAATGCATATCTAAAAGTGCAAGTGCTGGAACAGTGCCTTTAAAGGCATCAACAGTCAATTTAAGCGCTGCTACACTCTCAAAAAAGATAACCTCGTTTTGAACTTCAGCTTTTTCAAAGGCACGCTTTAAAATTTCCCGATCACTTTCGCTATCTTCTAAAACCCAAATAGGGTGCTTTTGCGCTTGCTGAAACGGGGTGCTAAATTGGGTCACTTGGCAAATCTTTCTTTATTCCAATAATTTATCTTATAGAAGAGCACCTTGCCTTTGCAAGTTTTCTAGGAAAAGCTCAGGGTTTGCCATATAAGAAACTGCAGTCAGAAGCATTAGCAAAAACACAATAATAAGAGTGGGATACAGCAGCATTTTACGAGATGTCATCTCGTAGGTTTCTCTTTTATTTTGTCTGATGATACGTTGAATTTTAAGCCTTAAAGCAATAGGTGCCCCGTAACCAATTGTCAAAATAGTTGTGCCGAACAAAATAAACTCTCCCGTAAGCTTTTCCCATATTGGCTTATAAACAGATTCTGAAAATTCTATATGAAGAAAACTTAGAATCTCCGTCCTGTACATGCCCATGTATATGGTTGCAGCCAGAAACAGCGGCAGCATAATGCAAAGCCCTAAAACGGGCATTCTATAATACAAAAACCAAAAGGGTCCCCAAAAAGCAGCACCTAGCGAAAAGCGCCTGTAGAAAGGTTTTTCATACAGGCGGTTCCAGTCCTCTCCAAGGAGGCTTTGCTCTTTTGTATTAAGCGGCTTGATGCGCACTACCCTTAGGCATGTTTGCAACAATGGCTTCGCCAAAGGCGCTGCATTTTACTTCTGTTGCCCCGTCCATCATACGGGCAAAGTCGTATGTTACTGTCTTGCTTGTAATAGCACCTTCAATACCAGCCACAATTAGATCTGCGGCTTCGTTCCAGCCCATGTGGCGTAGCATCATTTCACCAGATAAAATTACACTGCTTGGGTTTACTTTATCTTGGCCGGCATACTTAGGCGCTGTGCCGTGAGTCGCTTCAAAAATAGCGTGACCTGTAAGGTAGTTAATGTTTGCACCTGGTGCAATACCAATACCGCCAACTGTTGCCGCAAGGGCATCAGATACATAATCACCGTTTAAGTTCATCGTAACAATAACGCTGTACTCCGCAGGACGTGTAAGGATTTGTTGAAGGAAGGCATCAGCAATCACATCTTTCATCACAATTTTACCTGCTGGAATGTTCCAGTTTACATCTTCTGCAACAACAACCTTGTCACTGTACTCTTTACGTGCAATTTCATACGCCCACGTTTTGAAAGCACCTTCTGTGAACTTCATAATGTTACCTTTATGAACAACCGTCACACTTGGCAGGTTGTGCTCAATCGCATGCTCAATCGCAGCGCGTACAATACGTTCTGTCCCTTCGCGAGAAATTGGCTTAATACCAATGCCAGATGTATCTGGGAAACGTATTTTCTTCACACCCATTTCTTCCTGCAGGAAGTTAATCATCTTAACAGCGCCTTCGCTTTCAGCTTCAAACTCTACGCCAGCATAAATATCTTCACTGTTCTCACGGAAAACAACCATGTTGGTGAGTTCAGGCTGTTTTACCGGGCTCGGCACACCTTCAAAGTAACGTACAGGACGCAGGCATGTGTACAGATCAAGCTCTTGACGAAGCGCAACGTTAAGAGAACGGAACCCGCCGCCAACAGGCGTTGTAAGGGGGCCTTTAATCCCTACAAGGTACTCTCTAAATGCTTCAAGAGTTTCTTCTGGTAGCCAAAGGTCTTCACCGTAAACTTCGTTTGCTTTTTCCCCAGCAAACACTTCCATCCATGCAATTTTCTTTTTACCGCCATAAGCTTTTTCTACAGCGCTATCTAATACATGCTGAGAAGCTTTCCAAATATCAGGGCCAATGCCATCGCCTTCAATAAAGGCAACAATAGGGTTATTAGGCACATGAAGAACGTTACCGCTCATTGTGATTTTTTCGCCGTCTGTCGGTACTGTAATTTTGTTATATGTCATGTGTCTTCTCTCCTGTTTATTGGCTTTTGCCTATTATTCTGCCTAGGGGCAGTAAAACTTATTCTTTTTTATTCTCTTACTCTGCCCTGCAACCTATTACTCTTTAAATGCGCTTAGCAGTGGCTAAAATACTCCAGCTTAAGTAGAGTTTTAATGCAATAGCGGGCTCCATGCCGGATCACTGGCATTTAATGGCGTTGGCATTTGACGTTCGTTATGTCCTGTAAGGTCAATGGTGTACATCTTTGTCACGTCACCCTTTTGGCGCGCAAAGGCAATGACACGGCCATTTGGCGACCATGTTGGTGATTCATCAAGGAAACTATCCGTAAGCATACGCTCCTCTTTACCATCCACATCAATTACACCAATGCCAAAGCGGCCCTTGTATTCTTTAACAAAGGCAATAAGATCACCGCGCGGAGACCATACTGGCGCGTAGTAACGTCCATCTCCAAATGTAAGGCGGCGCACGCCTTTACCATTTTTTTTCATAATATAAAGCGCTGCTTTACCGCCACGGTCACTGTTAAATACAATCTGTTTTCCATCAGGGCTAAAATCTGGCGAAGTATCAATACCGCGCTGGTTTGTGAGGCGCTTAAGCTTTTTACTGCGCAAGTTCATACTATAAATTTCTGCATTACCCTCATGGCCCTTTGTAAGCGTCATTACAATGCTTTTGCCATCAGGGCTAAAACGTGGCGAGCTATTTAATCCTTCGTAATCCCCAACAATTGTTTGCTTACCTGTTGGTAGATCAAGGAAGTACAAACGTGGGCGTCCGTTTTCATAGGACATGTAAATAAGTTGCTGTGCTTCAGGTGAAAAACGCGGCGTAAGTACAAGGTGGTTGCCATCAGTTAAGCACTGGTAGTTTTCACCGTCTTGATCCATGACGCAAAGTTTTTTAATAATTTCATTCGCGCGCTTTTGCTCAGAAATATGTACAACACGCGTTGCAAAGTAACCTTTTTCACCTGTCATAGTGCTGTAAATGTCATCAGATACACGGTGGGCAAGGTGGCGCCAAAATTGTTTATCAGCGCTATAACGGCGGCCGCTAAGTTGCTTCTCTCCGTACACATCCATAAGGCGAAACTCAACAGTTACCTTTTCATTTTCTTCTACAACGGATCCCATTACCAGCCCTTCAGCCTTAATAAGTTTCCACTCTGAAAACTTAGGTCCTTCACGTACTAGAGACGCGTTATCTTGCAGGTAAGCTTTTTTCTTGATGACTTCAAAAAGGCCAGAGTTATTCAAGTTATTCATAATAACTTTACGCATTTTCTCACCCATTTCGTCCATTTCACTATCAGGACCATCAAATGGAATTAGAGCAATTGGAAGCGGTGCTGTGTTACCTTCATCAAGGTAAATACGTACGCGTGCTTCTGCTGTGAATGAAGCCATAGTTAACGCTATAGCAAGCAGTGCTACACGCATAAAATTAGCTTCTCCAAACAAAGAAGCAAAACGGCCTTTCTTATTTACAGCACGGCCTGCGAAAGTTCTCTTTTGAAGAGAACCATCGCGCAGTGTACTTAAATGTACATGAGCAGCGGAAGCGCAAACAAAAAGGATTTGCAGCACTGTACTGTAAAGAAAGAAAGCAGTTTTTTTAGCCATTCCAAATAATCTCCATTACTTTAAATTTATTGTATTTATCCGCAGGGTACGGAATCGGCTCTGATTTTCTCACAGCGCGAAGAAGTGAGTTATCAAAAAATGGTTTTCCGCTACTTTTAATAACGCGTGCGCTTTTAAGCGTTCCGTCGCGGTTAATTTTAATTTCAAGCATAACTTCAAATGTACCCACAGTGCCTGAAGGTTTAAGCCAGTTATTTGAAATATGTTTTTTAATACGGTTTTGCGCCTCAACATCTACCAAAAGAAGCGGTGCATTATCTTCACCCGCCTGCTCTGCTGGCGTATCATCTTCTTTATCGTCTTCATCTTTGAGATTTTCAATAAAGCTTAGCGCCTTTAAGAAATCATCATTTTTCTTAGGTTTAGGTTTGGCGACAGGGTCTTTAATAACAGGCTTTTTATCTTTGGATTTATCCAGTTTTTCTGGACGCTTTTGCTGTTTCTCTTTCTGCACCTGCTTTTTAGGTTCAGGTTTAGGCTTAGGTTTTTCAGGCGTTTTCGTATCTACCTTTGCCATTTTAGGGGCATCTGCTTTTTTAGCCTTTTGAGGCTTAGGCGGCTCTGCTGGCGCAGCAGATTGCTGCGTGAATACCGGCTCAGGCTCTTTAATTTTTTTAGGTGTTTTAAAGGTATCTTCCTTTTTAACAGAAACAATTTTAACCTGAATCGCTGGCGGTTCTTCTTGTTCAAGGTCCAAAAAAGAAGGCCATTGAATAGCAATAACGCCTAAAAGAATGACATGCACAATAACAGACCAAACAATGCCAAAGCGCATTTGATCGTCATGAGTTGTACGTTTCATCATTCGGTTAAGCTTACGTTCATTAAGGGGTTTGCGTTTCAAGGCCAATGTTTACAATGCCGGCCCTTTGAAGCGCAGACATAACTTTCATCACTTGACCGTAGTCAACGTCAGTATCCGCGCGCAGAAGCACTGCAATTTCAGGGCGCGTGGCTTTAATGGCTGTAATTTTATCAGGGATATCTACAAGAGAGACTTCAGTATCTTGCATGTAAACCTTACCGTTTTTAGCAATGCCAACTTGAATCGGTTCATTGTTTTCGCTAATGGCTTTACTCTGCACTTCAGGAAGTGAGATATCTACGCCTTGAGTAATCAGTGGCGCTGTTACCATAAAGATAATCAAAAGCACGAGCATAACATCCACAAAGGGTGTTACGTTAATTTCCTGCATTGGTGGGCGCCTGAAAGAACGCCCGCCGCCGCGCTGCGCTTTTGGCATTAAAGATCCAGCCATAGCTCTTTCTCCTTATGCTGCGTCAGATGAACGGCGTTTTTTATTTACCTTGCGAGACTTTACAACTTTTTCGGCCTGTTGGCGCTCAAGTAGGGTTGTAAATTCAGCAAGAAAACCTTCAAGGCGTGCACTGTAACGTGCCAACTCAAGCGTCAGTTTGTTATAAGCCATAACCGCAGGAATAGCAGCAAAAAGGCCAATAGCTGTTGCCAGTAAAGCTTCTGCAATACCAGGTGCAACAACGGCAAGCGATGCATTACCAGAGGCACCAATACCTTGGAAAGCGCTCATAATACCCCAAACCGTACCAAGCAGTCCGATAAACGGCGCTGTGGAACCTGTTGTCGCAAGGAAACCAAGACCTTTTTCAAGGTGATCAAGTTCACGGCCCATTTTAGCAAATAGAATTTGGCGAACGCGCTCAATTGCACCCATTTGAACTATACCTGTAATATCGCCGTCTTTATCTTTGCTACGTCCCCATTCTTTGAGGCCAACAACAAAGAGTTTTGCCATAATATGGTCCGTATCTTCAGGGCGTGTATCTTTATAAAGGTCTTCAAGCCCTTCACCATTCCAAAAAGCTTCCTCAAAACGAGCAGCCTTACTATGCAGGTGTTTTAAAATTGTCCATTTTCCAATGAAAATTGCCCATGTCATCACAGACATACCAATAAGTGTAAACATAATGATTTTTACAAAAAGGCCAGCTTGTGCAAAAAGGCCAAGAAGGCTCATATCTGTATGCAAAGCAGCTTGTGCGAGAGTCGGTTCCATAAGTGTTCTTTTCTTTCTTACTTAAGACGTGATCTAAGATACGCGGATTGGAAATATTTGTCTATGAGAGGGTGATATATTTTTAAGTATCTAATGCTTTCCCCTTGAAAAACTGATCAATCCTCCCCATGTGCAAAGCACAACTCAATCTTTACGTCCCTTAAAAGGAAATCCATTATGGATAACGCTGCACTACAGTCATTGCTTGAACAAGCATGTGACCCAAGAACAAACGAGGCGACAAGGCGCAACACCCAAAACCTCATCGCCAAAAGATTCCCTGAAGAGCTCGACAAAATTTTGACAGGGAAACTGCAAGAAGTTGTGGAGCCTCAGCTCTATCAAGCTGCCACAGAGCCAAAGCCAAAAGTTGTGGTGAAAACAGTCCCCCCAAAAAACTATGAGGGACTCATTCGCATGGCCACAGAGCTGACCCGAATGAAAATTCAGGCTCTGCAGAATGGTATTGCAGATTACGGCAATCGCTTTATGCGTGTAACAGAAGTGCAAGCTCACCTGGATGTTCTCGACCAAAAACCTGAAGATTTTAATATCACACAGGCCATGCTAGACAGCTGGGAAGCCCCTCCACCGCCAAAACAAGACCCGAATGCCAACTTTGCTCAAAGAGCATACCGACGCATTAAAGGTATTGCATCAGGCAAATCTACAATCGATCATACAGCTTAAGCTGCTTAGAAAGTCCCCACCTTGGGGGCTTTCTTTTTTTGGGTAAATCCTATATAAAGCAGGCATGAGCGAGCCTATGATCAAACAGAAACTTAAATTTTTTATTACGCCAGAGGTGTATAAGTACCTTGTGGCGCATAGTGTGCATGAGCCGCATATTCTGTGGGAACTTCGCCAAGCCACGCAAAAACTGCGTGGTAAATCTATGATTCTTACGCCAGAGCAAGGCCAGTTCTTTAAGCTTCTTTGCGGCCTACTTGGCCCTAAGCGCATTTTAGAAGTAGGTACATATACAGGTTATGGCGCCCTTTGCTTTGCCCTTAATAGCGATGAAGACGCACATATTGATACCATCGATATTAATCCGCAGTGGCATGAGCATGCCCTACCCTTTTGGCAAAAAGCAGGCATGGAAAGTAAAATTACCCAGCATCACGGCGATGCCACAGATGTATTAGATACACTTAATAAAGAAACCTATGACCTGATTTTTGTAGATGCAAATAAAGAGGAAACCGCCACCCATTACGAGCAAGCTTACGCGCTCTGCAAGCCAGGCGGGCTAATTATTCTAGATAACACCCTTATGTGGGGCGAAGTGGTCAACCCTAACATTTCTAAAACGATGATCCGTAAGCTCAGACTTTTCAACAAGCAAATCCATGAAGATTCCCGCGTAGATATCTCTATTTTGCCATTTAGCGATGGCATGACGCTTGCACGTAAAAAGACCTAAATATAGATGCACCATAAATTCGCTAGAATTTAGTGAGAATGTTTGCTTTTGAGTAACGCAACGCAATGTACTTTGATTGTACATGAGCAGTGGAAACGCAAAAAGCGAGCATTTGCAGCAAGTTTCTAGTAGAATTTCTTTGCAAAGAACAAAGGTATGAGACATGCAAGCACTTCAACAAGCCGTTCAACTCCATCAGCAAGGCCGCTGGCAGCAAGCGATGTCTCTTTATAAAGATGTACTTAAAGCACAGCCAAAAAACCCTGATGCCCTGCACCTACTTGGCCTGCTTGAAGCACAGCACGAAAGCTTTGATAAAGGCACCGCGCGCATGAAAAAAGCCTTTAAGCTTGCGCCAAACAATAGCCAAATCCTAAATAATCTTGCTAACTTATACTCAAATCAAGAACGCCATAAAGAGGCAATTGATCTGTATGACAAGGCCCTTCTCCTAGACCCTATGAACCTTGGAGCACAGGAAAATAAAGGCTATGCCTCCTATAATATTTCTGAATTTGAAGATGCTGTAGAATGCCTCAGCGGCCTTGTACCTATTAGCAAAAACCCAAAAATGTTTGCCTACCTTGGGGCAGCATATAGAGAGCTAGGGCAAGAAGATAAAGCACTTGCTGCCTTTGATAAAGGTCTCAGCCTTGGCGTGCCACAGGTAGATCTTTACATTGAATCCTCAAGGCTTTTTGAAAAAATGGGGCAAAAAGATAAAGCCAAAACCGTATTAAGTAAGGCTGTCTCTATGGATGAAGAGCCTGAGAAATGCTGGAAAGCCTTTGGAACATTTTTACTGCGAAGCCGAGATTATAGCCGCGCAATCCCTGCTCTTAAAAAGGTGATTAACCTTGATGCTGATGAGGATGGTTTTGCCCATGCTAATATTGGTTACTGCTACCAGCTAAAAGATGACCTCGTTCAGGCCAAAGAGTGGTATGAACTTGCGCTAAAGACGTATCCAGACTGCTCACTTGCTTATGCTCATTTTGGTACGTATCACGCTATTTTAGGAGACATGGACAAAGCAAAAGAATGCACAGAGAAAGCCATTGAGCTGGCGCCAGAAGAAACAATTTCCTTCTACACCTACTCTAACGTGCATAAATTTACTGAGGCGCATCAGAACACAGCACTTTATGAGAAAATTGCTTGGAGCTCTGATACTATGATAGATGATACAATTCGCCTATCATTTGCGCTCTCTAAAATGTACTGGGATATTAAAGAAGACGAAAAATCATTTGTGCACCTTGCGCGCGCCAATGCCATGATGTTTGAGGATATGCATTACGACGTAGAAAAAGATGCGACGTTCATCGATAATCTAAACGGAATTTACGATACAGCACACCTAGACGCGCAACTTGATGTCAAGCCTCACAGCCAGACACCAATATTTCTTGTAGGAATGCCCCGTAGCGGAACAACGCTCACAGAGCAAATTTTAGGCGCACACCCAGATGTGTACCCAGCAGGAGAGCTCCCTCACCTATTGGAGTTCATTGAAAAAGATATGGGCGGCGTGGCTGATCTTAGAGAACTTGGAAAAACCTTTAAGGACGATGAAAAACTCAAAGCACTTCGCGAGTATTATCTGCAAAAATTGTCGGAGCTTACAGATAAGCCTTTTGTAGTAGATAAAATGCCTCATAATTTTATGATTCTTGGGCTGATTAAGCGTGCTTTTCCAGAGGCTAAAATTATTCACTGTTCAAGAGACGCCGTGGCCACATGCTTCTCATGCTTTAGGCAAATGTTCTCACGCAAGCACCACTACAGCTATAACTTAAAGGCGCTTGGTAAGTACTATAAAGCCTATGCAACATACATGAGCGAAATGGCGCCTAAATTGCCTGATATGTATGAGAGCTCATACGATGCACTTGTAGAAACACCAGAAGATTGCACCCGCTCTCTTGTAAGCGCAGCAGGCCTGCCTTGGGACGATGCCTGCCTTAGCCCCCACAAAAATACGGGTAAAGTTCTCACCGCAAGCTTTGTACAAGCCCGCGCGCCAATCCATAGCGGATCAAAACAAAGTTGGAAGCGTGTTGAAAAACATCTAAAGCCGCTGATCGAAGCACTTAAACCATAAGTTATAAAAAAGGGCAGGATAACTCCTGCCCTTTTTATGTCCCTGTTATTCTTTATACAAGAATAACCTGAGGTATTACCGTAGGCTTCTTCCCACGCTCACGCATAAATGTACGACGCACAGAAGAGCTCATCACATCTTCCACTTGTTTGGCGTTCGTCATGTCTGCGCGGCTAAGACGCTTAGATAATATATCAAGAACCTCGTTTTCAGCTTGGTCGATTAGGTCATCTTGCAGACGTTCATCAATGAGGCCTTTACTCTTTAGATGTGGACCAGAGATAACTTTACCATCTTCTTTATCCACAACAAGACTAAGTGATAAAATACCTTCTTGTGCCATACGGCGGCGCTCTGCCACAATAAACACATCATCATCTAAAATGTTCATGCCATCAACGTAGTTACGACCGTAGCGGTACTCAGTTTTATCCACTTCTGGCTGATCTGGGCCAAGAATAATTTTTTGACCGTTCATAATAATGAACTGCTCAAAAACGCCGCATTTTTTAGCAAATTCAGCATGTGCTTTAAGGTGTTGGTATTCACCATGTACAGGCACAGCCACTTGCGGGCGTACAAGGTTGTACATTTTAGCAATATCTTTTTGAGAGCCGTGGCCACTGCAGTGTACAAAATCACTCTTTTCATGAATCACACGCGCACCAAGTTTCGTCAGGCGGTTCATCATATTTAAAATCGGGCGCTCATTACCAGGAATCATCTTAGATGACATAATCACAACGTCTTTTGGCTTCATTGTCATGCCGCCAACAGTTTGCCCGCCGCTCATACGGTTAAGCGCGGCGCGGCTTTCGCCCTGCGTACCCGTTAGAATCACAAGCACTTTGTGGTCTGGCATAGCAGAAGCTTCTTCAGAGCTTACAAACATGTTTACAGTTTTTTGGTCAATAAGCCCGCTCTCACGCACGCACTCAAGCATGCGGTGCATAGAACGCCCCATTAAGCACACCTTGCGGCCGTGGTTCATGGCAATATCAGCCATTTTAAGCACGCGGCCAAAGTTACTCGCAAACGTACAGAAGTACACACGGTTTTTCATGCCGCCAAGAAGGCTATCAAGGCTATCAGCAACGTCGCTTTCTGTTTTAAGCTCACCTTCAGTAAAGATGTTTGTTGAGTCACCAAACATAGCAAGAACGCCCTCTTCGCCGATTTCTTTAAAGCGGGCTTCAGCTGATTTTCCGCCAAATACTGGACGGTCGTCAAAGCGGTAATCACCTGTATGAACAATATTACCATGAGGTGTTTTAATAAACAGGCTGCTTGCTTCTGGTACGGAGTGCGTTACAGGCACATACTCTACAGTAAACGGACCGACTTCAATTGTATCGCCCATATCCACAGTTTTAAGTTTAAATTCTTTACCAAGGCCAAGGTCGCGCTTTTTGTGCGCAATAACACTTGATGTAAATGGCGTAGCATACACAGGTACAGGCATATCATCCCACAAGTAAGGCAATGCGCCCACATGGTCTTCATGTGCGTGTGTAATAAAAATGGCTTTAAGTTTTTTAATGTTCTCTCTCACATAAGAAATATCAGGGAGAACCAGGTCAGTTCCTGGTGCAAAATGGTCAGGGAAGCTTACGCCTACATCCACGAGAATCATGCTGCCATCACACTCGTAAACCATCATATTCATACCAATTTCACCAACACCACCAAGTGGAAGGGCACTTAGCCCTTGTATTTTCTTTGCCATTATATTGGCCTTTCTTCATTCATTTATGAAGCCTTTCTTGTCGCTCGGCTTCTTTTAGCGAAAACTTGTTTCAAAATGAGATTTAAACCTTTGTACTCATTTATAAATTTTTAGTGGCAATCAGATAAAGTCCTTTTAAAGTAAGACTTGGAACCACATGGTCAAACAACTTTGTATGTCCTGAAAGGGCTTTTGCATACCCGCCTGTAACAACTATCTGGGGTACACGTCCTTTACTTTCAAGGGTCTTCATCTCACATAATATCTTTTCTGTCAAACCTTCTAGCATACAAAGCGTGCCGTAATAAGCTCCACTCTGCACTGCATCAGAGGCATATTTACCAATAATACGCTCAGGTTTCTCAATTGCGGCATCTGGATAAGCATGCCCCATTCCTGTAAGGGTATCGAGGGATTTTTGCACGCCCAGCGTGACAACACTACCAAGGTGTTTCTTATGAGCAGATAAAATATCTATGCGCGTAACAGAGCCCAGATCAATAATAAGGCACGGCGTAATGCCCATGCTAGAAGCTGCAACCATGTTTGCAATGCGATCTGCATTAAAATCATCATGGCGGCCTGTCTGAATCTGAATACCCGTTTTAAGGCCAGCTCTCATAACAAGAGCCTTATGTCCAAAAAAGCGTAAAATAGCGTGTTGCAAGGAACGCAGCATTTCTGCGTGTGAGCAAGATACAATCGTGTGTTGCACATAGCTTGCATCTAAGTTTTCGCGTTTCAGCACGCGCTCAAGCCAAATTAAATACTCATCAGCGCTACGCATAGGGCGCGTTTCAATACGCCACGTATGGCTTAATTCACCTTCTGTAAACAGGCCAAAAACCGTATTCACAGAACCGACGTTAATAACAAGTACGGGCTCAGTCACTCTGCTGCTCCCTGCTTAATAATTTCACCGCTTTGGATAATCTTTTTTTCACCGGATGCATCTTGCATAACAAGAGCGCCATCACTTGTTAGCTCTAAAGCCGTGCAAGAGATATCTTCATGGCCAGGCTGACGCCAAATAATAGGCTGGCCAATCGTCACGCAGTGTTTAATATAGCGCCCTTTATGAGCATCCCACCCTTCTGATAGAAGCTTCAGGATTCGTTCTCTAATACGGCAAACAGTTTCCATACGATCAAACTTAAAGCCGGTTAGGCTTTCAATACTTTGCCAGCCATCTTCAGATCCCAGCAGGTTCATGCCGCAGCCCACAATTTGATAAGGTTTACCAGCAAGCACTCCCGCCTCAACTAAAACACCGCAAATTTTTTGACCATTATAAAGTATATCATTAGGCCACTTAATACCAAGCCCCTCTCCTACACTAGAGAGCACATCATGTACAGCAAGGCTCACAAGCAAGGGTGTATGTTCGGTAAGGTTTTCCATAAGTGCTAGTGTCATTGCAATACCTAACTCTCCAGAAAAAGTTTTCCAGGGCTTTCCGCGGCGCCCTCTACCTGTTGTTTGCCTATCAGAAAGCACCACGTCTCCATGAAAAAGCTCACCCATTTTGAGCCCTTCAAGTGCCACATCGTTTGTGGAACCTACAGTCTCGAGATGGGTGAGCCAATCCATAAAGCTTTTTCCTATAGAACGAGAGCAATAGCGGCTTTGTTTGCAAGGTTAAGCAAGCTATCTACATTTACAAAGTAAAATAATACAAGTCCTGTAAGGATATAAACAAGCATTGTTACGCCAAATGTTGGTGCAATAATTTCAGCTTTAGGCTCATCAAAGTACATTGTTTTTACAACGCGCAGGCAGTAATAAGCAGCAATAACACTGCTAAGTACACCAATAACAGCAAGCGGAATAAGCCCGGCTTGTACAGCTGCTGTAAACACAAAGAACTTAGCAAAGAAACCTGCAAGCGGTGGTACGCCCGCAAGTGAGAACACTAATACCATGAGGCAAATGGCAAGTTTAGGGTGCGTGAAACCAAGGCCAGAAAGGTCATCAAATGTCTCAACATTCTTTCCGCCTCGTTTGTGCAGCCCGTTAATAATAGCAAAAATACCAAATGTCATAACAGCGTAAATAATAAGGTAAGCCAGCACGGCTGCCATACCAAAGGTAATACCGGTAGCAAGGCCAACAAGCATAAAGCCAACATTTGCAATAGAGGAGTACGCAAGCATACGCTTAAGGTTATTTTGCACTGTCGCAGCAAGGCTACCCACAACCATAGTGAGTACAGCCAGCCCCATAAACATCACTTGCCATTGCTCAAATGCACCAACAAGCGGACCATTAAGAAGAGACATAAGCAGTGCAATCGCTGCAATTTTTGGAAGCACAGCCATAAACGCTGTCACAGTAGATGGCGCGCCCTCATAAACATCTGGCGTCCACATATGAAACGGCACAGCTGAAATTTTAAAGATAAAACCAGAGAGCGTAAATACAAGTGCCAGAGAAAGCATCAAAGATGGTTTTTCTAGTCCAGAGAACTGGTCAACCACGCCTGCTAGAGCTGTGTAGGAGGTATCCCCTGCAAGGCCATAAAAAAGGCTCATTCCATAAACCATAAGGCAAGAAGCCAGTGAACCAAGTACAAAGTACTTAAGGCCAGCCTCAGAAGATTTTTGCTTATCGCGTGCGTAAGCCGCCAAAATATAAAGCGGGAAGCTCATCATTTCCATACCCACGTACAACACAATCATATCGCGTGCACTCAGCATAATCATCATGCCTAAAATGGCCAAAATGTGCAAAATAGAGTACTCAAAACTCAGGAGCTTATGGCGTGCAAGGTACGGTGTTGCACCCACAAGAGAAATAGCAGCAAAAACTAAAAGTGATGCTTTAATAAAAACACCGAACGCGTTGAGTTCAAACATGGGAACCCCATTCCCACGCATAAATGCTGTACCCGTATAAGAGCTTGTCGCCACAAACATTAGCACAATAAGAGCAGCAAGCAGTATGTAGCGCGTAAATACAGGAATCACAACGCCAGCAGTTTCAGGCTTCATAACAGCGCCAACAATAAGGAGCGTGAGTACGCTTAGTGCTAAAGTTAGCTCAGGTAATGCAGGCGCAATTGAAAGTAGGTAATCCATGTTTAGTGTCCCCCATGGGCATCAACGCCCTTATGATCAGAGTGTGTATCCGTATGTAGAGGCGCGCCTAATGTTAGGCTTGCCACAGGTTCAAGCGTTGTTACTTGAGAAAGCTTGTGTGCTGGCGCTTCTAAAATATCAAGCGTTCTGTTTGGCATAAGACCGAGATAAAAGACCAAAATAATAAGCGGTATAAACATAAGGCGCTCGCGCTCTGTCATATCTTTTTGGTTTTTAATTTCATCAGATCCCATTTCGCCAAATACCATACGGCGGTATAACCAAAGCATATAGACTGCCCCAAGCACAACACCGCTTGCCGCAATAACAGTTGCGCCTTGTGCTACAGGATAAGAGCCAGCAAGAATAAGAAATTCACCCACAAAGCTGTTTGTACCTGGCAGTGCAACCGACGCCATTGTAAATACCATAAACACAGCCGCGTAAACAGGCATGCTATTTACAAGTCCGCCAAAGCGATCCATTTCACGTGTGTGCATACGGTCATAAATTACGCCAATGAGCATAAAGAGCGCGGCACTGACAATACCGTGGTTCAGCATTTGCATCAGCGCGCCTTGAATGCTTTCTGGCGTGGCAGCAAAAATACCAAGGGTCACAAAGCCCATATGTGAAACAGAAGAATAAGCAATCATCTTTTTAATATCTGTTTGTGCAAAAGCCACAAGTGCTCCGTAAACAATGGCAATCGCGCTAAGCGCATACATTGCCGGGCGGAAAAGATCTACGGCCTCTGGGAACATTGGCAGACTAAAGCGAAGGAAACCATAAGCTCCCATCTTTAAAAGCACACCTGCCAAAATAACACTACCTGCTGTTGGCGCCTGTACGTGCGCGTCTGGCAGCCATGTATGAAACGGCCACATTGGCACCTTTACAGCAAAAGCTGCAAAGAAAGCAAGGAAGAGCCAGTACTGAGATGTGTCTGAAAGGTTCAGCGTTTGCATTGTAAGAATGTCAAAACTACCGCCATTGGCAAAGTAAAGGTACATCATACCAATGAGCATGAGCACTGAACCCACAAACGTATAAAGGAAAAACTTAAGTGAAGCATACACACGGTTTTCACCGCCCCAAATTCCAATAATCAAGAACATTGGTACCAGCATGGCTTCCCAAAAAATATAAAAGAGTACAAAATCAAGAGAACAGAATACGCCAATAATTGCCCCTTCTAGCACAAGGAAACAAGCCATAAAGGCACGTACATTTTTGGTAATACTTTCCCAGCTCACCAGCACACATATAGGAGTGAGAAGAGTTGTAAGAAGTAAAAACAGAACACTAATACCATCCACGCCCATAGTGTAACGAATACCAAAGTTACTCATCCAAGGATGGTCTTCAATAAACTGCATGCCTACAGCACTATCAAAATTACTAAGCATTACAAGTGATAGCAGGAAAGTAATACCAGAAATCCAGAGTGCAAGCATTCTTGCATTACGGTTTTCAGTTTCCTCATCTCCGTCCTTCACAAGCATCACAAGCAATGCGCCGAAGATCGGTAAAAATGTTAGAAATGATAGAATTGGATAATCCATGTTCTCTTGTCTTTCTTATTTGTGAGAGGCTCGTCTCTCTAAAATGTCCAAAATGTTATAAGGCCAACCACACCAACCAAAATGACAAAAGCATAATGGTAAATGTAACCTGTTTGTAATTTACTAAGCAGTGATGCTGAAAGCTTACTGATGCTCGCTGCACCGTTAGGGCCAACAGCGTCAATACCATTTACATCCCCCTGCTTCCATAATATTTGAGCAAGACACTTAGTGGGTTGAACAACTAGCGTGTTGTAAAGCTCATCTATGTACCACTTATTTTTAAAGAGGCGGTAAAGAGGGCCTGTATTTTTAGCCGCTGATTTCGCCCAGTGCTTTTTCTTCAAGTACACAAGGGTAGCTAGCAAAATACCAGTCATGGCAAATACCAATGGTGTAAATTTCACAAGCGCTGGAATGTGCGTTGCATGCACATCAAAACCAACAATGGCTCCATGCCACCAATGCAAGTGTGCCATATCTTTGAGCATATAGCCGCCAACAACTGCCCCAATAGCAAGCAGGAACATTGGTGCAAGCATAACAAACGGAGACTCATGAGCCGCTTTTAGTGCTTTAGCATCATGTGCTTTACCGTGGAATGAAAGGTAAATAACACGGAAACTATAAAAGGCTGTAAGAAGCGCAGCAAAGGTACCAACAGCGTAAATTACAGGTCCCAAAGTGCCGCCGCTCATAAAGGCTGCTTCAAGCACAAGGTCCTTACTGAAGAATCCTGCAAATGGAGGAATACCAGCAAGCGCAAGCGAGCCAATCCACATCAGCCCATAAGTAACCGGAATCACTTTTTTAAGAGCGCCCATACGCATCATATCTTGTTCGTCATGCATGGCGTGAATCACACTACCCGCACCAAGGAAAAGAAGAGCTTTAAAGAAAGCGTGCGTTGTGAGGTGGAACATAGCCGCGTGGTAAGCCCCTACTCCACATGCGAAAAACATGTACCCAAGTTGAGAGCATGTTGAGTAAGCAATCACACGCTTAATATCTGTTTGCACAAGGCCAATGGTTGCCGCAAACAGGGCTGTTACAGCACCCACAATAGCAACAAACGGAAGGATACCTTCTGCCATTTCAAACAGCGGAGACATACGGCATACAAGAAATACGCCGGCCGTTACCATTGTTGCAGCATGAATAAGTGCCGATACTGGCGTTGGACCTTCCATCGCATCTGGCAGCCATGTATGGAAACCAAACTGAGCCGATTTACCCATAGCACCAAGAAAGAGCAACAGCGCAATCCAGTTAAGTACAGGCATCTCTAGGCCAAGAAGAGTAAAGCTATGGCCTGATACACCTGGCGCTGCAGCAAAGATATCTGCGTAATTTAATGTACCAAATACACCAACAATCGTAAAAAGACCTACAAGCATGCAAGCGTCTGCTACGCGGTTTACAATAAAGGCCTTCATGGATGCGGCATTTGCGCTCTCTTTTTTAAACCAAAAGCCAATCAGCAGATAAGAGGCAAGCCCTACTCCTTCCCATCCTACAAACATTTGTAGAAGGTTAGGAGCAGTGACAAGCACAAGCATTGTAAACGTAAAAAGGCTAAGGTAGCTAAAGAAACGTGCCCGGTGCGGGTCATGGCTCATGTAACCAATCGAGTAAAAGTGCACGCACATAGAAACAGAGGTCACTACAAGTAACATTGTGGCTGTAAGTTTATCTACATACACCCCAAAATCTACTGTGAGGTTAGCTGTTTTAACCCAAGTGTAAAGCGTACCTGAAATGGTATGAGCATCCATCATAGCCACTTGAACAAAGGTAATAAAGGAAAGAATAGCACTTACTGTAACTGCTGCGCAGGTTAGTGTCATTACACCTTTATGTCCTATCTGTTTACCAAAAACCCCGCCAATAAGCGCTGCAAAAAGCGGCAGAAGAACAATCGCAAAAATATGCATTTCTGTCATGGTTTAACCCTTCATCATATCCGCGTCATCAACATCAATGTTGCCGCGGTTTCTATAAAATACTGTTACAATTGCAAGGCCAATTGCAAGCTCAGCAGCAGCAATTGTCAAAATAAAGAAGGTAAAGATTTGACCGCCCATATCATTAAGGTAACTTGAAAAAGCAACCATATTGATATTAATGCTCATAAGCATCAGCTCAATACTCATCAAAATAATAATGATATTTTTACGGTTCAAAACAATACCGCACACGCCAATCATAAATAAAATAGATGACAGCGTAAGGAACTCTGTAAGCCCTACATGGTGGAATGCTGCGTGCATTATTTAACCTCCTCTGGTTTCATTTCTGCTGTACCGCGTGCCTTTGGCACATCAAGAATAGCCATGCTTTCTTCGCGCGTTCTGGACACTTGCTTGCCAATAACTTGGCGTTTTGAATCTGGACGCTTGCGGTAAGTAAGCACAATTGCGCCAATCATGGCTGTAAGCAGAATAAAGCCGCTAGCCTGAAACGGTAGCAAGTAATCTGTAAAAAGAATATTTCCAATATGAATGATATTCTCACCATCTTCTGGAATCGGCATGCCTGTTACAGCTGCTTCATCAGATTTAAATACGCCGCTAAATACGCCCAGTATAATTTGAGAAAGCATAATGCCAATGACAAGTACGCCCAATGGCAGATGCTTTTTACTGGTATCCTTTAAAACTTCAAAATCAATATCAATTGTCATAAGTACAAAGAGAAACATAACCGCAACCGCGCCCACATAAACCATAACTGTAAGCAAAGCAATAAACTCAGCCCCCAAGAGCAAGAAAATCCCCGCTGCATTAAAGAAAGACATCACCATAAAAATAATAGCAATCATCGGGTTTCTAGCTGTTACTACGCCAATACCACCAATAACAAGAAGCGCAGCGCACATATAAAAGACAAGATCAGCAATCATGATACATATTCTTCCATGTTTGCAGGGCTAAAGTTAGGCCCTTTTAGAATTTTACCATCCTCACGGTAAATAGGTTTGCCATCATCGCCTACTTTACTCATGTTTGAGCGATGAACTTCATTAAACGCTAAGTCTGCATCCCAGCCTAGGCTTTTAATTGTGCCATAAGTGACATAAAGCAAGTCAATACACTCTTTAAGGACATGAGCTTCAGCTTCTTTACGGCCAGCTATATCTGTTTTTTCCAAAATTTCAATAGCTTCAATCACTTCTGCGCACTCTTCAGAAACGAGCCTTTTACGGAGTGTTAGCATGTCTTTTTTATCATCAGGAATTCCACCAAATACTTCATGAAATTCAGATACTTTTTTATAATTACTCATCGGTACGGTGCATCCTTTCTTAGGCGTTCTGCAATGCTGTCTTCCCAGATATCGCCGTTTTGAAGTAGTTTTTCTTTATCGTAAACAAGCTTTGAGCGGTCAGAGCAAGCTAAATCAAAATGTGGCCCTTCCACAATGGCGTCCACAGGGCAGGCTTCTTCGCACAGGCCGCAGTAAATGCATTTCACCATGTCGATGTCATAACGCGTTGTACGACGAGACCCATCTTTTCTTGGCTCAGCTTCAATTGTTATTGCTTGCGCAGGGCAAACAGCTTCGCAAAGTTTACAAGCAATACAACGCTCTTCTCCGTTTGGATAACGGCGCAGCGCATGCTCCCCTCTAAAGCGAGGCGATGTTGGCACCCTCTCCTTTGGGTATTTCAATGTAAGCTTCTTTTTAAAGAGGTTACGCAGGGTAATACTCATACCCTTAGTAATATCAATCAGCAGGAACTGCTTTAAAAGTTTGATCATCGTTACTTAAACTCCTATCACGAATTTCATGAAACTTGCCTGACCCACAAGCCAAAGCAGCGTAAATGGAAGGAAAACTTTCCAGCCAAGGCGCATAAGTTGGTCATAGCGGTAACGCGGGAATGTGGCACGCGTCCAAAGGAATACAAACAGAATCAATGCAATTTTTGCAAAGAACCACAAGAATCCAGGAATCAGGTTAAACGGCGCAAAATCAAATGGTGGCAACCAACCGCCCATAAATAGCACCACAGTAATAGCGCTCATTAGAATCATGTTGGCGTATTCCCCAAGGAAAAAGAGCGCAAAACCCATAGCCCCGTACTCAACGTTATAACCAGCTACAAGCTCAGCTTCTGCTTCCGGGAGGTCAAACGGTGCGCGGTTGGTTTCCGCTAAAATAGAAATAATAAACACAATAAACATTGGGAACAGTGGAATCATATGCCACATACCTTTTTGATGCTCAATAACTTCTGTCAAATTCATAGAGCCTGAAAGAAGAATAACGCTCAGTACAACAAGTCCCATAGAAACTTCATAGGAAACCATTTGCGCGCCAGAGCGCACCGCACCAAGGAAAGGATATTTAGAGTTACTTGCCCAACCTGCAAGCAAAATACCATAAATACCAAGCGAGCTCACAGCAAGCAGATACATAACGCCAAGGTTAATGTCGCTCAGCACAATGCCTTTATCAAACGGAATAACAGCCCATGCCATAAGTGCAGGCACAAACACCATAATGGGTGCAATAAGGTATGTTGCCTTGCTAGATACACCAGGAACAATGGCTTCTTTAAACATGAGTTTCACCGCATCAGCAATAGGCTGTCCTAGCCCCCAAGGGCCAACAGTTGATGGGCCAACACGCAGCTGCATCCAACCAATTACCTTACGCTCTGCAAGGGTCAGGTAGGCCACAGCACCAAAAAGCGGCAGCATAATTGCTAAAATTTGTGCCACAATTAAAGCAAGGTGCTTTATGTTATCCATGGTAATAAGTTCTAAATAATCAAACATCTTAAGAAACCTTTTTCATGTTAGGTTTGAACTTTGCTGCACCATTTTCAGCGGCGCACTCTGCCATCACTGGGCTTGCTCTTAAAATCTCATTACTGAGGTAGAAAGAATCCACAGGCGCAGTGTATGCTGTATCCGTAACAGTGGCTTTACCAGCCTTAAAAGCAATGTCAAATTCTTGTTTTGCCCCCCAGTGCTCCTCAGCAAGAATCGGCCAGTCTTCTATCATGTTCTCACGCAAAGCTTTAAGAGTGTTAAACGGTAACGTGCTCTTAAACACATCGCTCAACGCTCTAAATACTTTCCAGTCTTCTTTTGCATTAAGGGGTGGCTTAGAGGCTGCTTTTGCTTCCTGTACGCGGCCTTCTGTATTCATCCACAGGCCATCTTTTTCTGTGTAAGCTGCAAGTGGAAGCATAAGGTTTGCTTCTTTTGCTGCTTCAGTTTTGTGCGTACCCATGTAAATGCTGAACTTAGCACCGCTGAGAGATTCACCACCGGTGTCTCCTTCCCCAAACTGCCAGAGCACATCAATTTTACCGCCCTTAAGTGCTTTATAAATAGCAGAGGCATCCATGCCGTTATCTTCTGGTGTTATGCCCAGAGCAAGCGCACCTGCGCGCCCTGCTTGCTGATGAAGCACATTAAAGCCATTCCAATCTTTGCGGGCCACATTCATTTTTTCACAAAAAGAAAGAATTTCTCTCATTTGCGGGCGTGCATCCGTGCGTGTTAGTACAGCCTTAGCCCCAACAATCACAGCAATGTTTTCTTTGCCTTTAAGTAATTTACCAAGCTTTGTAGCCGGTTTAGCAAGGCCTTCAAGTACTTTAATATCTACGCCTGCATGGGTGCTTGTGTAAGTGAGGTCCGCATCTTCCCCTACCATAATCACAGGTGCGCCTTTAAGGGCTTGCTTACGAATACGCGTATTGATAAGTGGTGCTTCAAGGCGTGGGTTTGTACCAATAAGTACAAAAGCATCTGCTTTTTCAAGGCCAGCAATACCTGTGTTCATAAGGCTTGCTCCAAGACCGTCTTCACGGTTCAGTGTGTAGCCATCCATGCGCCCGTCCACGTTATCTGTACCAATCACGTCCTTCATAAAGTCATTAAAGGCATATAAATCTTCAAGGCTGTGAATATCGCCTGCAAGGCCTGCAATACGGTCAACGTCAACGCCTTTGTGCGCTTTTGCAATCACATCAAAAGCTTTAGGCCATGTAATGCTTTTCCACTTACCGCTCACCTTATGCATTGGCGTTGTGAGGCGGTTTCGTGCAAGTCCATCGTAGCTAAAGCGGGCAGTATCGCTCATCCACTCTTCGTTTACCTCTGCGTTTTCACGTGGTACAATACGCATCACTTCACCCGCGCGGCTATCTACGCGAATATTCGTTCCCACAGCGTCCATTACATCAATAGATGGTGTACGCACAAGTTCCCAAGCGCGAGCTGTAAACGCATAAGGCTTACTTGTCAGTGCGCCAACCGGGCATAAATCAATCATGTTACCTGCAAGCTCGCTTTGTAGCGCCTGCTCTACGTATGTACCTACGCGCATGTTCTCACCGCGCCCTGTTGCGCCCATTTCTTCTACGCCTGCAACTTCTGTAGCAAAACGAATGCAACGCGTGCAGTGGATACAGCGTGTCATCACTGTTTTAATTTTTGAACCAATTTCAAGGTCGTCTACGCTACGTTTGCTTTCGCAGTAGTGGCTACGATCTGAGCCATAAGATACGGCAACATCTTGCAAATCACACTCACCTGCTTGGTCACAAATTGGACAATCAAGAGGGTGGTTAATAAGTAGAAACTCCATCACGCCTTTGCGGGCTTCTTTTGTGTCGTCGCAACTTGTTGTCACTTTCATGCCTTCACTTACAGGCCAAGAGCAACTTGTTACAGGCTTTGGTGCACCTTCAATGTTTACAAGGCACATGCGGCAGTTACCAGCAACGCTCAGGCGCTCGTGGTAGCAAAAATGCGGGATCTCAATCGAGAGCTTTTCAGCGGCTTTCATGATGGTACTGCCCTGCGGAACAGAGACTTCATGGCCATCAATAGTGAGGTTAATTAGGTTATCGCTCATTACGCAGCCCCCTGCTTCTTGCGCTCTTCAATGCGCTTTTCAAACTCGCCTCTAAAGTGCTTAAGTGTTCCTTGCACAGGCCACATAGCACCGTCTGCAAAGGCGCAAATTGTACGGCCTTCAATACGTTTGGTTACATCAAATAGCTGGTCTAGTTCTTTAACTGTTCCGTTACCATCACGCAGGCGCTCCATAAGGCGGTAAACCCAGCCCACACCTTCACGGCACGGGGTACATTGCCCGCAACTTTCATGCTTATAAAATCCGCTAATGCGTGTCATAACGTCCAGTACGTCTACTTCTTTATTCATCACAATAACGCCTGCTGTCCCAAGGCCTGTGCCTAGCTCACGCAAGGCGTCAAAGTCCATAAGCACTTCGCCTGATTGCTCAGGGTTTAACATTGGCGTAGAGGATCCGCCTGGAATAATGGCTTGCAGGTTATCCCAGCCGCCCATCACACCGTCGCAGTGCTCTTCAATAAGGTCTTTCAGTGAAATACTCATGGGCGCCTCAATGTTGCAAGGCTTATTTACAGCGCCAGAAATACAGAAAATTTTAGTTCCGTGGTTGTTTGGGCGACCAAACTGCGTCCACCAATCAACCCCGCGCTTAAGAATAGATGGAATCTGCGCAATGGTTTCCACGTTGTTAATGGTTGTTGGGCAGCCATAGAGGCCAAACTGTGCAGGAAACGGAGGTTTAAGGCGTGGTTGGCCTTTTTTACCTTCTAGGCTTTCTAGCAGCGCTGTTTCTTCACCGCAAATATAAGCGCCTGCACCAAGGTGCGTGTAAACATCAACGTTGACGCCTGTGCCCATAATATTTTTACCAAGTAGACCTGCTTCATAAGCTTCATCAATGGCTTGCTGGAGGCGAGATGTTTCGTCGTAGTACTCACCACGCACATAAATATAACCTGTTTCTGCGCCAAGCGCATGGCAGCCCACAATCATACCTTCTATAAGTGTATGAGGGTCAAAACGCAAAATATCACGGTCTTTACATGTACCCGGCTCGCCTTCATCTGCGTTACACACAAGGTAGTTAGGACGCTTGCCATCTGGGCGGGGCATAAAGCTCCACTTAAGACCTGTTGGAAAACCTGCACCACCACGGCCGCGCTGGCCTGATGCTTTTACGAGTTCAATGATTTCTTTAGGGTCGGTCTTTAGAATTTTTTTAAGTTCATTGCCGTAACCACCACGTTTTTCGTAGCCTTTAATGCCCCAATCTTCCGCACCGTCTAGGTTCTGAAAAACTTTATCCGTACGGATAAGGTTTGTTGCCGTAGATTTACTTGCCATCAAAAATCTCCAATCCTTTGCTTGGGGTGGTACTTTTCACTGTTTTACCAGCCTTAAGTCCTTCAAGAATTTCTACCGTGCTTTCAGGTGTGAGTTTTACGTGGTAGCCGTCGTTAATTTGCATCATAGGTGCTTCAACGCAAGCCCCAAGACACTCTACTTCTGTTAGCGTAAACAGACCATCATCACTTATAGTGCCCTGCCCGCTTAAGCCTGTGGCTTCCTTTACAACATCAACAATTTTTTCACTGCCGCGAATCATACAAGCGCAGTTTGTACATACCTGTACGTGATATTTACCCACAGGCTTTAGGTTAAACATAGTGTAAAATGTTGCCACTTCATAGACGCGAATGTATGGAAGGCTCAGGGTATCTGCTACAAGCTGCATTGCATCAACGCTCACCCAGCCGCCAAACTCTTTTTGCGCAAGCCACAAAAGAGGAATTGTCGCACTGCGACTTTGATCATCTGGGTATTTGGCGAGAATTTTCTCGACCTTTTTCTTCGCAGACGCTGTCCACTTAAGGTCTTTGCCTTCATGAACTTCGATTTTTTGTGCAGAAGATTTTGCCATAGGCTTAGTTTTCCATATTGTCATCAGTTAAATAATTGAGGCGGCGTACCGCTTCGCTAATAATGTCTTTTTTAAGAGAGGCGCAAATTTTTTGGCTTTGCCTATCTCTCTTTGCGCAATGCTTTTTCTCAGCTTTATTGAGCTGAATCATAAGCTCTTCTCTTTGACGGCAGAGTTTGTATAAAGGTTTACCAGATCCAATAAATTGCCCCTGACAATACACACCATCAATTTCAATTTCAGCAATCACATCACGGCATTCTTCATCTGTAAGGCCAGGGCAAGATTCACCAAAATCTAGAGAAAACGCAAATGCGCTCCCTGCTAAACTTACAGCAATACCAATAGCCAAAAGAAGCTTCATTAACGGTCAATCTCCCCGAACACAACATCCTGCGTTCCGATAATTGTTACCGCATCTGCAAGCATGTGGCCTTTTGCCATAAAATCAAATCCTTGCAAGTGCGCAAACCCTGGTGCGCGAATCTTACAGCGGTAAGGTTTTGAGCTACCATCCGAGACAAGGTAAACACCCATTTCACCCTTCGGTGCTTCCACAGCCACGTACACTTCCCCTGCAGGAACATGCAGACCTTCTGTGTAGTATTTAAAGTGGTGAATCATTGCTTCCATACTGTTTTTCATATCACCGCGAGTTGGTGGTGATACTTTAAAGTTTTGCGCTTTAATTGGACCTTCAGGCATACGCTCTAAACATTGCTCAATCAGATGCAAGCTCTGGCGCATTTCTTCCATGCGAATCAGGTAACGATCATAACTATCGCCGTTTTTACCAACAGGAATATCAAACTCAAGCTCGTCATAAATTTCATAAGGTTGTGCTTTACGAAGATCGTATGGCACGCCGCTTCCGCGTAACATTGGGCCAGTAAAGCCCCAAGCTTGTGCTTCTTCTGCGCTTACAGTACCCACATCAACAAGGCGCTGTTTCCAAATACGGTTTTCAGAAAGAAGCCCTTCATATTCATCAATATTTGCCCACATACCGTCTACAAACTTTTGAATCTTATCTGTAAGGCCTTCTGGCATATCCTTACTTACACCACCTGGGCGGAAGTAGTTGGCATGCATACGTGCACCAGAAACTTCTTCATAAAAGTCCATAAGTGTTTCACGGTCTCTAAAGGCATAAAGGAATACAGACATCGCACCCACATCAAGGCCATGGCAACCTAGCCACAACAAATGGTTAAGCAAGCGTGTAAGCTCCAAGAAAAGAACACGAATATATTGAGCGCGTCTTGGCACTTCCACGCGAAGTAGTTTTTCAACAGCAAGACACCATACATGTTCTTGCGCCATCATAGATACATAATCAAGGCGGTCAAAGTAAGGAAGCGCTTGAATGTATGTACGGTTTTCAATAAGTTTTTCTGTACCGCGGTGCAGCAATCCAATATGCGGATCAGAACGAGTGATCACTTCTCCGTCTAGCTCCATCACAAGACGAAGCACACCGTGCGCCGCAGGGTGCTGAGGCCCAAAGTTAAATGTAAAACCTTCACCTACACTGACTTCTTGAGTGTGCTTACCTTTTGGCAGGTTCTTTGGAGGTGTGTTTCTGAGTTCGCTCATGCGTGCGATTCCTCTTCTGTCTCATCGTTAAATTCATCAGCATCAAATGTATTACGGTCAACGGCTGCTTCCTCACCAAGGTAAGCATTGCCTGTCATCCCCTTCCATGAGCTTTGCAGGTCAAAGTGGCGATATTCTTGCGGCATATCCACAGGCTTATAAGCGACGCGCTTTTCTTTTTCGTCGTAGTAAACTTCTACATGTCCCTCAACCGGAAAATCTTTACGTAATGGATGCCCATCAAAATCATAATCAGTGAGAAGCCTGCGTAGGTCAGGATGCCCTTCAAACTTGACACCAAACATGTCATAAGCTTCGCGCTCATACCAGCCAGCACTCGGAAAAACACCAACAGCAGAAAGAACAGCATCTCCGTCTGCGCATTTCACTTTTACACGTACACGCTGATTTAGCTGAACAGAAAGCATGTGATAAACAACATCAAAACGAGCCTCACGCTCGGGGTAATCTACGCCGCACACATCTAAAAGAATGCGAAACTGGCATTTTTTATCATCACGTAGGAATTTTAAAACTGTAAGAATCCCACTCTTTTTGCAGTTAAGCGTGAGCTCTCTATGAGCAAGTTCCGCTTCATAAATTGCATCACCCAACTCTCCTACAATATGGTCTTTAAGCTCTGCAAGAGCTTCAAGATCTAAATGCTTTTCAAGATGTGGTGCAAATTTTGTCGCCGTCATATCGGTTAACCTTTATGCATTTCTAGTTTTGTGTAAGGGCGTTTTTCACCATGCGCATAAGCGTATTGCGGCTTCATGGCGTCGCGCTCTGCGTAATCAAACACACGCTCACCTTTAATCTTTTTCTTCAGCTGCATAATGCCGTACAGAAGCGCTTCCGCTGTTGGCGGGCAGCCCGGCACGTAAATATCTACTGGAATAATACGATCACAGCCGCGTACAACTGCGTAAGAGTGGTGATAATACCCACCACCATTCGCGCAAGATCCCATGCTAATCACATAACGTGGCTCTGGCATTTGGTCATAAAGCTTACGAATGGCTGGTGCCATTTTATTTGTAAGCGTACCTGCAACAATCATCAAATCAGACTGACGCGGACTTGGGCGGAAAAGTGCACCGTAACGGTCTAGGTCATAACGAGACGCACCGGCCTGCATCATTTCAACAGCGCAGCAGGCTAGGCCAAATGTCATTGGCCAAAGGCTACCGGCACGGGCCCAGTTCACCATACTTTCAACACTTGTTAACAAAAAGCCATCATTTTGCAAACCTTCATGCATTTGCTCCATGCCTTGATCTACAACAGCTTTAGGATCATTTGTAATGATGTTAGACATTTTTAAATTCCTTCAATAAAAGGCTTACTCCCATTCGAGAGCCCCTTTCTTCCACTCATAAATAAAACCTACAGTTAGCACTGTAAGGAACGCCATCATGCTCCAAAACCCAACAAGGCCAATATTTCCAAAACTCATAGCCCAAGGAAAAAGAAAGGCGACCTCAAGGTCAAACACAATAAAAAGGATAGCCACAAGATAAAAACGAACGTCAAAACGCTTGCGTGCGCTATCAAAGGCTTCAAAGCCACATTCATACGGGGACATTTTTTCATCAGAGGGGCGTTTTGGCCCAGCAACAAAGGGAATAGCCAACATAATAAGGGCTACCGCAGTTGAAAGAATTAAAAACAACAGGACTGGAAAATATTCAGCAATCATGCTCTGGTGCTTCATTTTTTATTTTTATACGCATCTTTTATACTCCAATTCAAAGGCAACCACAAGGTTTGCCCCTTGCAATTGAGGTTAATTTTTATGCAGTCTCACACAACACTCTGATATTTTTGCACCATTTAAGAATTAAAGATTCACATTTACTGCGTAAGTGTTTCTGCTTTGGCAAGAAATGGCTTGGTAACCTTTAAGCCCTTTTTAAGCTTAAGGTGCACTTGCCCCCTGCCTGGAATTTGCACCTTAAGCAGCGGCTTTGTACGGCCAGACGTGAGCGGCTCCATGTACTCTTTAAGCACTTTGGCAGCATCTACGTCGCGCAGAACAAGCTCAATTTCAGATGGCCCTTGCGCCACGTCCTCTAAGTTCTCAAGACGCTCCACACTTACCCGCAGACGGTCCTCATCCAAAGACACGCTCAAATGCGCAAGCAGCGGCACGCTTGCATCAATGAGATCAGCGTAAGCCTCATAAGATTCAGGGAATACTGCAATCTCATCCTGCCCAGAGCGATCAGATAAATGCAGAATCGCCATGCGCTTACCGGTTTTAGTTTTACGGATACGTTTAGCTGCAATTACACCGGCAACTTTCACAATCACGCCGCCCTCTGTGGCTCTATCTTCCAATGTATTGATTTCAACAAGCCCATCCACGTCCCTTAAAACATCTGCATAAGCCTCAAGCGGGTGCGAACTTAAATAAAATCCGAGAGAGCTAAGTTCTTGCTTTAATTTTTCAAACTTATCCCACTGATTTGCAAAAGTAAGGTCTGGTCGAGAAAGCGTTGGAGCTTCCTCTTCCTCACCACCTAGGCCAAACAAACCAATCTGATCACTGTTCTTTTGTTCAAACGTGCTTTGCATAAGGCCAAGCAGTACAGAAACATTGGCAACAACTTCTGCGCGGTTTGGATGAATTTCATCAAATGCACCAGACTTTGCAAGTGCCTCAACAATGCGGCGGTTACAAAAACCTGGGTCTTGTCGTTCTACAAAATCGTAAATATCCAAGTAAGGGCCGTTTGCGTTGCGCTCTTCTACAAGCGCAGACATGGCCTCATCCCCTACCCCTTTAATAGCGCCAAGGGCAAAACGAATCGCACCATTTTTATGCTCTTTGCCGTTACTATCCTTTGCACCTGCTTGCGCAGCAACTGTAAAGAAAACTTCGCTATGATTAACGCAAGGGGGCTGGAGCGTCACATCCATGCGCTGAAGTTCTGCCTTAAACTTAAGAATTTTTTCGCTATTACCGCGGTCAAGTGTCATAGACGCCGCCATAAACTCAAGGGGATAGTTGGCTTTTAAATAGGCGGTTTGCCAGCTTACAAGCGCGTAAGCAATGGTGTGCGCTTTGTTAAAACCGTAAGCCGCAAAACCTTCCATAAGGGCAAAAATTTCAGACGCATGCTTTTCATCAACGTTATGAACGTCTTTACACCCCTTCAGGAAAATCGCCTTTTGCTTGGCCATTTCCTCGGGTTTCTTTTTACCCATAGCACGACGCAGCATATCTGCTCCGCCAAGCGTATACCCTGCCATTACCTGCGCCATTTTCATAATCTGCTCCTGATACACAGGCACACCAAAAGTCTCTTTCAGCACTGGCTCTAGCGCAGGGTGTGGGTATACGGCTTCTTGGCGACCGTGACGACATTCAATAAAATCTTCCACCATACCACTGGCCAGCGGCCCAGGACGGTAAAGTGCAATAATATCTGAAAGATACTGGAACTTATCAGGGTAAATCTTTTTAAGATATTCCGTCATTCCGCGAGACTCGACCTGAAAAACCCCCGTGGTATAACCGTCCTGCAGCAGCTTAAAGGTTGGGTCATCATCAAATGGAATTTTTAGAGGATCAATATCTACGTTATGGATTCTCTTAATATCTTTAATAGCATAGTTCACCACTGAAAGCGTTTTTAACCCAAGAAAATCAAACTTTACAAGGCCAGCCTCCTCCGCCTTGCCCCAGTCAAAGGCTGTTACCTGCATCTCGGCGCGCGGGTCTTTAAATAGCGGCGCAATGGCATGAATGGGTCTATCTGCAATGTGAATACCCGCGGCGTGAGTTGAGGCATGACGATAAGCCCCTTCAAGGTCCATAGCCATATCCAGAAGAAGCTTCACATCTTCATCTGTATCGTACAGATCCCTCAGTTTTTCTTCTTCAAGCAGTGCCTGATCAATCGGAATACTTGCTGGCCCCTCTGGAATAAAGCCAGCAATACCGCTCACGGTACCAAAGCCCATTTCAAGCACACGGCCCACATCACGGATACAAGCCCTAGCCTTTAGTGTACCAAATGTAATAATCTGAGATACGTTTTCAGCGCCATACTTATCCCGCACATAAGAAATAACGTCCTCACGCCCTTCTGGGCAAAAATCCACATCAAAATCTGGCAGACTGACACGCTCCGGGTTTAGGAAACGCTCAAAGTATAGATCCCAGCGAATTGGATCAACATCGGTAATATCAAGGCAGTAAGCCACAAGAGATCCAGCACCAGAACCACGCCCCGGCCCTACTGGAATATCATTTGCTTTACTCCAACGGATAAAATCTGATGTAATCAGGAAGTACCCAGGGTACCCCATGTGGTTAATGGTTTTAATTTCAAATTCAAGACGTTCGCGGTAAAACTTTTCAGCCTCATCTTTTTCTTCCTGCGTTTCAAGCTCAGGAAGCACATACTCATCCATACGAAAACGGAAGCCTTTTTCAGACTCTTCTCGCATAATATCTTCAACACTTGGATCATCGTCTTTGCGCGGCCAAGCCGGCATATAGTATGTACCCACAGGCATCCAGTAAGCACAGCGCTGGGCAATAACAGAGGTTTGCTGGGTGGCTTCTGGCACATCTTCAAACAATTTGCACATTTCTTCCGCAGATTTCATGCGGTGGTGCGGCGTTGTTCTTGGGCGCTCAGGGTCGCTCATCACGCTACCAGAACCAATAGAAAGCATCACCTCATAAGGGTCTACGTGTTCCTCTTTAAAGAAACGGCTATCGTTTGTGGCCACAAGCGGAATGCCATGCTTATATGCCCACTCGCTTAAGTGCCGTTCCATAAGTTCCTCACGCGCAAGCCCGTGGCGCTGAAGCTCAACGTAAAGACGGTCATCAAAAATACCATGTAAATCTTTAAGGAAACTTTCTGCTTTATCAAACTGCTCCCCTTCTATAAGGCCAGTAAGTGGGGATATTTGCGCGCCACCTGTTGTGCAAATAAGGCCGCCTGCATGGGCTTTCAGCATATCCAGAGAAATATTAGCAAGCTCTGCTGGGTCTTTATCAATATATGCTTTTGAAATCAGCACACAGATATTGCGCCAACCTTCTTCGTTTTGTACGTGAAAAGTGAGGCGGCCTGCGTCTTTTAAAAAACCCTCTTGGTCAGGCCTTCTCACACCAAGCTGCGTTCCAAAAATAGGCTGAATGCCTGCCGCCTTAAAAGCAAAGCTCATATCAATGGCACCAAACATATTGTTGGTGTCAGTTACTCCAAGCGCTGGCATGTTATTATCATGCGCCCATGCAGCAAGCTTCTTAATAGGCATCATGCCATCTAGCAATGAATACGTACTATGCGCATTAAGGTGAATAAACGGCTTTTTAGGGTTAAAACTCATGGGCAGCAGTGTAGCGCAGCCCCTACCTTCTGTGAATTAAAAAGGGATGTTTTATAAGTTTGTTTCCCATAGATCACATGTAATAATGCCCATTTATTATGCATTATTTTTAAGCGTGCAAATTTGCGCAAGCAGCAACAGCACAAAACACCAACCAAAATAAAGGTGTTTGAACCCTAAATATACTCAATGGCAGAATAAGAAAAAAAGCACCCCACAGGGCGCTTTTCTTTTCGATTTATTTTAGGCCTTGCATAAGCTGAACCCATTCAACAGCCATATCGGCCAAGTTCATTTTCATGGCTTCTTCTAGCGTAAAAAATGAACCTCCCGCACCTTCCTGAATTCGGAAATTTGCCCAAGTTACTGGCTTTGAGACTTCAAACATATACGTATTAAACACGCCATGTTCGCTCTCTATTGTCATTTCATGCCTTTGGGAAAACGGGTAAAGAACTTCCTGCATGGTCAGCTCTTCAAACATTTCCCTTGCAGCGGCCTCCTCAGGCGTTTCACCTGGATCAATAGCGCCGCCCCACAAAGCATATTGAAGCGGAGCAATAGATGGTCCAGAATCTCTTTGCTGAAAGAACACTTTCCCATCAGGGTTTTTAATCCACAAAGCTGCTCCGGGCCTTTGCCCTCTCATGTAAGGGTAAAGAGGCATAGCTGCCCTCCTATTAAGAAAAAGATGTAGATGGATAAGATACCTCAATGTATGGGATAAAGGCTTAAATTGTCAAGATGATACACAAAAGCACGCCAAAATGGCGTGCTTTGTTTTCGTTTATTTAGTCGCGCTCAAGCACCCCTTTAAGGGGCAGCATACCATCTGCTGCAAGCTGACGTACGCCGTACGCCGTAGCAGGATGAAGCGCATCTTCTTCAGCAAGATCAAGCAATTGCTGTTTACTGTAAAATGCAACAGATGGCACCATAACATGGTCACGTTGCATAAAGTCGCTCATTTCCATAGTAAAATGAGGCGCAAACAGCGTATAGCTGGCATAATTGCCGTAGCCATCTGTTACCCAGTCCTTACGGAAAGGTTCGCTTGGGACATTAACCGTACCAAGGCCCAGCTCATGCATCAAACGATGGATGATTACGCTGCGCGCACCCATTCCTTTTGGTACACGGCCGCCAGGAAGGCACCATTTACCAGGAAAACTTGTTTCGCTACTGCTGCGAAGCTGCAAAAGCACTTCACCTGCATCATTTTCAATCCAAATTCCAGCGCTATACTGCGCATCAAGAACGATAGGCGTTTTATTCATGAAAGCTTCCTCATGCAAAAATAAAAGGGATGATAGATCCAAAATTGGAAAGGGATTCATACCGCGGAAGAGCTCCGCTTGTCAAAGTTTTTATCAGCTTTGGGTTAAATGCCCATGATCAAGGTGAAGCACACGGTCACAACGCTTTGCAAGGTCAGGGTTATGGGTCACCATCAGCAGTGCCATTCCCTCATCTTTCACAAGGCTCTCAAACAGGTCAAATACACTATCTGCATTATCAGGATCAAGACTACCAGTTGGCTCATCTGCAAGCAAAATCTCTGGCTTATTCATAAGTGCTCGCGCAATTGCTACGCGTTGCCCCTCACCGCCGCTTAGCTCACTTGGGCGGTGGCTTAGCCTATGTGAAAGACCAACTTTTTCAAGGAGCTCATAAGCACGCTTAATGGCATCTTTCTGGCTCATACCTGCAATACGTGCGGGCATTATCACATTTTCAAGTGCCGTAAAGTCTGGCATTAAGTGATGCGTTTGGTAAATAAAACCAAAAGTGCTATTACGCACAGCGCTACGCTTTCTGTCTGAAAAATCATCAACAGATACGTTATTAAGATGTACCTCTCCTACTGTTGGCTTATCCAAAAGACCAGCAATATGCAAAAGCGTGCTTTTCCCGCTACCACTTTGGCCAACAATCGCTACGCGCTCACCTTTGTTCAAAATAAGGTCAGCGCCAGAAAGAACAGTAAGCGCCCCTTCTCCTAAGCCGTAAGTTTTACTGACTGATTTAATATCTAATAAACTCATAGGCTACGCAGCACCTCCACCGGATCAGTTTTTGCCGCACGCCACGCTGGGTAAAGGCATGCAAGAATAGTAAGAGCCATACTCATAAGGCTCACACGCATAATATCTGCCCATACAATAACCACAGGAATTTCAGTTAAGTAATAAGCTTCTCCGCTAAAAATAGAAACACCTGTCATGCTTTCAAGAAAAGCAACAATGCCTTGCAGATTAAAGGATATAAGAAGGCCAGCGCCAATACCAGCAAGGGTTCCAACCCCCCCAAGTAGAAGGCCATTCCAGAAAAAGATTCCTAAAATTTTACGGCGCGGCGCACCCATTGTACGCAAAATAGCAATATCCCCGCGCTTACTACCTACAAGCATTGTTTGCCCTGTAATAATGTTAAAGGCCGCAACAACAATAACCAGAGACAAAATAATAAACATCACAACTTTTTCTACCTGAAGCGCTTCAAAGAATTGCTTATTGACTGTATTCCAGCCAGAGATAAAGACATTTTCACCTGTCACTGCTCGGATTTTTTCATCATACGGTAGCAGCTCATCTGGCGTGGTTACGCGAATCTCAAAACCGCCAATTTTATTACCTACGCCAAAAAACTTACCCACGGTTTCAAGGCTCATAAGCATCCAGCCATTGTTATAAAGCGTAAAGCCAACATCAAAAACAGCTGCAACTTCCATGCGCTGCATACGCGGCACAAAGCCTGCAATGGTTGGCGTGCCCCGCGGAGACATGAGCGTTACGCTATCTCCAACACCCACACCAAGTTTTTTAGCAAGTGAATCACCAATTGATACAGTATTCGGCTTAGCAAGATGATGCAAATCACCCTCTACAATCGAATCAAACAGTAATTCTTGGCCACGTTCAAAGGATGGGTCAATACCTCGCACTAAAATACCAGAAGCATTACCGCCGCGCACCACCATGCCCTGAGCTTGCGTGTACATTTGCACAGAGGTCATGCCCTCTACGCCCATTAGGTCAGCGCGTGCCGCCTTGCCTTCATCAATAGTCATGGTTTGCACATTTACATTAATGTGGCCTGTCATGCCGAGGATACGGTTCAGGAGTTCCTCTCGAAAACCAGCCATCACGCTCATAACAACAATAAGGGCAGCAACCCCTAAAAAAATACCAAGAAGTGAAAAGCCAGTCACCACCTTAACAAACCCTCTTCGGGCAGTCAGGTAACGAGAAATAACATGAGGCTGGAGCGCTAAATTTTTCATAAGGGGCATCATAGGACAAACCTTAAATTTTGACAAAAGAAAACCACCCCCGATTACAGGATGCTTAAAAGCAAGTAGATATACAAAATAAAAAAGAAGCTCTTCAGCTCCCCTTTTTTAATTCTTTATTCCTGAGATTTATAACAAACGATTTTCTCAGGGCCATAATTAAAGCTCTTTTTTAGTTCTACGGCAAAGCTCTCTACGCCTGCTGGTACTGTAAGATTATACTCACCCTCTCCCATAACTGTGGCGGCCATGCCTTCTGGTGCAATCCATTCTACATCAAATTGAATGCCATAATAGCTCTGTCCCTCACCTTTTAACATGCTCTCAATTTTTGTAGTGTACCCCGGAGATGGCAACGTTTCTCTAAAGTAAATACTATGATTGCTATTACCATAAAACATACTCTCTGCTCGATGGGCATAAGCCATATTTTCTGGATCGCCTACGTTTTCAATTACACAATCCCAAACAGCAATATGCCTTACTGATGTTGCTGCCGCAGGTAAGGTAGCCATAGCGCACAGCGCTGTCATTAAAAGTATTTTCATAAATTCCCTCCCTGAGTTGCCTATATTTTAGGCACTACTTTATATCCATTGCAATAAAAAAGGGCGCCACCGCGCCCTCTTATAAAGTGTGTGTGACTATGCTGCCGCTTTGGCTTTCGCCTGTAGTGCTTCCGGAAGTTCACCAATAGGCAGCTCAAAGCGCTCATCAGTTTTACGGTTTTTCCATTCAGCTTTGCCTTCTTTTACGCCGCGCGGACCAATTGTGCACTGCCATGGCAGCCCAATTAAATCCATGCTTGTAAATTTAGCACCTGCTGGTTCGTCGCGGTCATCATAAAGCACATCAAAACCCCAATCACGGAAACTGTTGTAAAGCTTATCTGCCGCCTCTGTGCAAGCTTCATCACTCACACGTAGGTTCATCAGACCAATTTGGTACGGCGCCATTTCTTCTGGCCAGATAATACCGTTCTCATCGTGGTTCTGCTCAATTGCAGCGGCAACAGTACGACAAATACCAATACCATAGCAGCCCATAATGGCAGGGCGCTCTGTACCATCGCTATGTTTCACAACAGCTTTCATTGGCTTAGAGTACGTATCCCCTAGGTAAAAGATATTACCTACTTCAATACCGCGTTTTGTTTCAAGGCGCTCTGCAGGTACGCCGCAGTTTTCAGCATCGTGCTTTTCAACGTTTACTGCATAATCGCCTTCTTTATCAAACACAAGCTCGTCTTCGCCCGTTTCTGCAATCACTTGAAACTCTTCACTTAGGTCTCCGCCAATAGCACCGCTATCAGCTTTTACTACGCGGTAATCAAGGCCAAGACGCTTAAAGATACGGTGGTAAGCGTCCTTCATGATGTTGTAGCTGTTCATTGCCGCTTCTTCATCTACATCAAAGCTGTAGCAATCTTTCATCATAAATTCACGGCCACGCATCACACCAAAACGAGGGCGAACCTCATCACGGAATTTGCTTTGAATTTGGTAAAGCATCACAGGAAGTTGTTTGTAAGAACTTAGGCTTTTGCGCACAGCGTCTGTTACAACTTCTTCATGGGTCGGCCCAAGGCAGAAGTTATTGTCATGACGATCTTTGATACGGCAAAGCTCAGCATCCATTTTATCCCAGCGGCCTGTTTCCTGCCAAAGAGAGGCAGGCTGCACCATCGGCATAAAAATTTCGTTTGCGCCAGACGCATCCATTTCTTCACGCACAACTTTTGCTACAATCTCTCGCACTTTCAGCCCAAAGGGAAGCCATGTGTAAACCCCACTTGCTACAGGACGAAGCATACCTGCGCGTAGCATAAGACGGTGGCTAGGAACCTGCGCATCCGCTGGGTTTTCACGTAAGGTCGGCATAAAATATTGACTGAGTTTCATAAGGCTCGGGATTTCTTAATTTGGTTAATGTTGTTATTAAAATATCCCTCCCCCTAAAAAAATGCAAGGTAGCTCTTGAAAAAAGGGTTTTTGTCACCATACCTTCTCTTAAGACAAAACACAGTGTTCATTTTTTTTTCAACGGAGGTGCCAATGGCGCAAACTCAAAAACCACAAAGGTTGCCGAGCTGCCTGCTCAGCCCCTTCGTTAAAGTTCCATCCGCGGCGATGGTGGCTCATCAAGCCGCCATCGCGGAGGAAGCGCGCAAGGCCGAATCGGCGAAGCAGTCATAATTTTCGCCCACCGTTCGCCTGCGCCCCACCTGCAACTATTCATGAAGGAGATTTAATCCCCCCTCTCAATGCCACCTAGGCCCAGAGGAAACGCGTCCTACGGCCTAACATGACCAAGAGGAAAACAGCGCTATGAAACGAAGTTGATACTACTTTAACACGCATATCGATTAAAAAAGGCCCCTGGAAACAGGGGTTCTTTTTTGTGCCATGCACAGCCTCAAAAACAATGAAAGCCCCCTGACCATAGGGGGCTTTCACATGGTAGCGGGAGAGAGACTTGAACTCACGACCTTCGGATTATGATTCCGCTGCTCTAACCAACTGAGCTACCCCGCCACAGGGTGAAGATGTTTTTATAATGAATTAGTACTTCTGGCAAGCCCTTTTTTAGGAAAAAATTATTTCTTGCTCCCTCGCCTGAACTTCCGTAAAAGTAATGCCTATGATGATGCGCTTTAAAATATTTATGAAACGAATGGAAGATTATCTCTTCCCCCCTCGCCTTGCTTTTTATCTTAAGCGCCTTGGTAAGGGTAAATTTTACAGCCTCAACAAGCTCGACCAGCAACTTCTCGAATTTATAGATTACGAAAACGGCTACTTTGTAGAACTTGGCGCCAACGATGGCATCACGCAAGCCAATACCGCTCATTTTGAAAAGCACAAAGACTGGAACGGCCTGCTTATTGAGCCTATCCCAAGTAAATTTTTAGAGTGTGTACGTAACAGAAGTAACAAAAACCACTTTGTTTGTGGCGCATGTGTCAGCTTTGATTGCAATGAAAAATTTGTTGAGCTCATATACAGTGACCTTATGACAATATCTAAAGAGCTTTCAGGCAGAGATGATGCCGAAGCTCATGCTGAAAAAGGCCTAAACGTGATGAAATCTCACGAAACAAATTTCACATTTGGTGCTAAGGCTTACACTCTTACATCTCTTCTCAAAGAAGCGCAGGCTCCCCAAAGCATTGATTTGCTTTCTCTAGACGTTGAAGGCGCAGAGCTTGAAGTTCTTAAAGGTATTGATTTTGAAACTTATGATTTTAAATACATGCTTATTGAGTGTTGGGACAAAGATGGAATCACCCAATTTCTTAAAGAAAAAGGTTATAAAGTGGCAAAGCAACTCAGCCGACATGATTACCTCTTTTCAAAATAAACGCACTTTTTTCACTTTTTAATTTGCATACAATCTTTTCATTGCTATACTTTTATTAATTCAAATAGAATCTGTCTTACAAGTTAGTCTAGGAGGCATTCGCTTTCTAATACTTCCCCTTTTCTCTTTCTCTTGGAGGTTCTCCAATGAAACACTCTCTGCTTGCAGCAACAGCTGCACTGGCCCTGAGCGCTTTTGCTCCGGCCGCTTTTGCTAATGAGGCTCACCCGCTTGCTGGTGATGACCCCCGCTTTGACTACACCATGTGGCTTAGCCCTGACCTGACGGTTGAGGAAAGTACCACGGACCCATCGCTGGGTTACTTGGAGCGCGTTCGTCGCATGGAAGAAGCTACTGTCTTCATCCAAAACAGCAGCGCAACAACAGAACAAGGCTCAATGGGTTCTGGCGTTATCATTGACAACAAAAACTGCTGGGTTATCACCAACCAACACGTGACTGATGGTGCTGACTTTCTCAGCGTGACCTTCGTGAACGGTTGGCTGGAAGATGGCACTCCATTGGTTGAAAAGGTCAGTGCAACTATTGTGGGTCACCCTGGTGATTCCGAGCAAAATTTTGACTTCACACTCCTGCAAATGGATCACTGTGAAAGCGCTGCTTGGGCTCCGATCATCAAGGACCATACCAATGTAAAAGTTGGTGAAACAGCCATTGCTATGGGTAACCCCATGGGACAAACATGGTCAGTGACCACGGGCACTGTGAGTCATACAGCTCGCACAGGCCGGTTGAGCGTTTGGCCCATGATCCAAACAGATGCATCGGTTAACCCCGGTAACTCTGGCGGCCCACTGTTTGAACAGAACGGCTATGTGATTGGCATTAATACGTCAATTCTGTCTCGCCAAAAAGAAAACAACGGCATTGCCTTTGCAGGTCGTAGTGACCTGATGCGCCTGTTCCTGAACAACGTTTATACCTATGGCCAAATGCAAGTCAACCAGATCGGTGTTCAAATTGGCGGCATCTCCAAAGCAGAAGCTGCCATTATGGATATTCCTGGCGGCGTTGTTGTTAGCAGCGTTATGGAAGGTACACCTGCTGCTGAAGCTGGCATCCAAAAAGGTGACATCATCACTCATGTAAACGGCACACTGGTAACCAGCGTTAACCGCATTATCATGAAAGTTTGGTCTGCTGATCCCGAAGTTGGTGCACATGCACTAATTCTTCGCGAAAATGCTGATGGCGTCTATGAGGTTCTGGAAATGACGATTCCTGTTCGTAATGTTTGGGAATCTGATTACAGCGCACCTGAATCTGAATCCTATGAAGGCCTGATGGGCTGGACATTGGAAGAAGATACGGCACGCGGTGGTGTTACTGTAACTGATGTAATGGATATGGGTCCTGCCCATCGTCATGACATGGAACCGCAAGAATCCTCAAGAAACCTGCCACCCACCCAGCGTGAAATTAACGGCCGCAAACGCGCAGTCAATATTTCTGTTAGCGCAAGTGGACGCATGGTTATCACCGGTGTTAAAGCTCAGGGCCAAGCTAAACTTGACCTGACCGGCGTTACATCTGGTACACGCATTGAAGCTCTTGAAGGTTACATTGCAGGTACAAACGGTGCTCCTGTGGTTCTGTATATTAACGTTGTTAACACGGCTGAAATCACCATGACACGCATGAACGGTGCTGAAGTTTCCCTGACTGCTGAAGAGCGTCAAAAACTGGAAGCCAAACATAACGTTCGTAATGGTGAGCGGGAGATTGTTCTTTACGTGCAACCCAAAGCTTACAGCGCCCCGGTGGATCTCAACAACTGGACTCCGCCTGAAACTGGCAACTAAAATCGATAAAAACAGGCCGCTTTTGCGGCCTGTTTTCTTTGTATGCCAACTTATTCAATTGGCGTAGATTGCCCTGCTTTTGATGAGAACGTAGGTATAACCTCTTCTTTTTTGGGCTTCCATTCACCTTTTCTCACCATGTTAAGAGATTTGCGTACTGCACGCAGGCGAAGTCTATCATTATTACTTTTTCCATGGGATACGCTTAGATATAAATCTCTCGCGGCTTCTGGCATTTGGTGCAAGTACACATCTTGCAAAATCTTATCTGTTAAAATAGCTGCCCCCTTAGGCATAATCACTCGGCGCCCATACTCTAAAAGAGACTCCTCCTTTAATAAGGTTGTGCCGTGGTTTGTGCTTAAGTAAATTGGAAAACCAATTTGACGAGCATTTGCTTTGTTTACCCTAAAGTTTAAGCAAGCAGAGGCGGTAAGATCATCCCCCAATATATAGGCAAATGCGTTATTAATAGAAACCATATCTGCAATAGTTAACCCAACATCCTTCACCATAGAAGAGCTTGCCTTAACAACACCACAGTTCTCGCCATTGCTTTGAATATCCCATACAGCTGTGTCCGTAATACGTCTATCTTTAGCCTCAACTTTTTTAAAGTGCGCCTTATGAGGTTTAAGCTTTGAAAGAGCAAACCTATTAAAGCTATCCATGCCTTCAAGGCGAAAAATAAACTCCTCCTCCGATTTTTTATAATAAAAATCTCCGGCAATAGGACTGGTTAAAATATGAACATTCCCTTTGCGGTCTACATTCATTTCAATTTCGTTGCGCTTATCATCTACAAACACAAGCTTTGTGAGCGCAAAGGCCTCCACATGCAAAAAAACACTCGTTAGAAGAGTAAAAGCTATTAAATAGTTCATTTTTTTGAGTTGAATGCTTGACAACATACTCCATCATCCTTACCTAGTGAATTGCATATATTATTATTTAGTGACAGTCTAACAAAGACAAAGCAAAAAACAAACCAACACGTAACAGTGTCCTAAACAAAGGTTTTAACGCCATGAAAATTAACGCAAATGAAATTCGCCCAGGAAACGTTCTTGAGCACCAAAACGGCCTATGGCAAGTTCATAAGGTCAGCCACGTTAAGCCTGGTAAGGGTGGCGCTTTTGCCCAAGTAGAGATGAAAAACATCCAAACAGGCACAAAACTAAACGAGCGTTTTAGAAGTGAAGATAAAGTTGAGCGTGCCCGCCTAGAGCAACGTCCAATGCAATATCTTTATGACGATGGTGAAGCTCTTACCTTTATGGACAACCAAAATTACGAACAACTTACACTGCCATATGATGTTATTGGCGATGGTAAGGTGTGGCTCCAAGAAAACATGGACGTTTCTATTGAAATGCATGAGGGCAACCCAATTGGCGTTGAAATCCCTAAGCATGTTGAAATGGAAGTGATTGAAGCTGATGGTGTTGTAAAAGGCCAAACGGCATCATCTTCTTACAAGCCATCAAAAGTAGAAAACGGCGAAACAGTGATGGTACCTCCATTTGTTGAAGCTGGCATTCGCATCACAATTAACACAGCAGACGGCACTTACGTCGGCCGCGCATAAAATTTATTACCGATACAGACTTATATAACCTAGGAGACAAAACCCCATGTCAACGTACCTATCACCTCAAATTAACATTACAGACGCAATCTGCCGCAAGCTTGCTCCAATTTATCGCCGTGAGTTTGGTGAAGTTGAGCGCATGCAATCTAAAGGTGACGGCGCACGCGAAGAAGCCCTTGAAGCGCTCAAAAAGCTTGAGCTATTTGCTGCAAAAGAAATTAAAAAAGCTTACCCATCAACACCTATCGTAATTCGTGACCTTGCACCTATTCCAGATAAAGGTTCTTGCTGGGCCCTCCACATGACAGGCGGCGTAGATAACTTTATGCACGGGCTTTCTCCAGTCTGCATGATGTTCCTCTTTATTAAAGATGGCATCCCGTTTAGCGCTGTTGTGTACTACCCAATTGAAGATGAGATGTACACAATTGAAAAAGGCACAAGCGGCTCAGGCCCTGTTTACCGTTTGCGCGTTAACGCAGCCAAAGAACTTACAACGTCAAGCATTGTGAACCTATGGAGCTCACCAACACGCCGCGGAGATAGCACAGGCATGTCTTATGTTGAGCATATTCAACGTGAAGCTTTTGGTCTTCGTATCACTGGTAACGCCATCCATGACATTCTGCAATTCGCTTCAGGTAAAATTGATGGATTCATTGGCGAGCACCTAGCACCAGAAATCAACCTGTTTGCTGACCTTGTAACCAAAGAATCATCGGGCGTTGTCACAGATAAAGATGGCGATGCTGTCACCAAAGAAAGTGAAATGATTGTGGCTTCCAACCTCAATTGTCATAAAACACTTCTTGGGTTTGTGCAATAAAGTCTCACCCCAACTGCACACTATTAAAAGCCCTGCTGGTTTAGCAGGGCTTTTTCCTTGTCGAAAGCCCCCCTTTCCGTTACAGTTCTCTTGTTTTGCAAAACAAGAACCAGCCCCTAAAAGGCTATAATAAAAAAGATTTCAATATGTTGAAAAAAACAGTTCATGCTTTACTTGCAGTTTCTATCCTGCTTGCACCGTATAACTTCTCTGCCGCACAAAACGAAGTGCCTGGCAATAAAATCTCTCTTGATTTCGAAGATGTAGACATCCGTAGCCTCATTCGTTTCATGGCTGAAATTAGCGGCGAAAACTACATTGTAGATAATAAAGTTATAGGTAAAGTTACGGTTATCAGCCCACAGGAAGTTGACCGCAAACAAGCCATGAACATTTTTGCCAACCTTCTTTTGGCGAGCGGCTATGCCATTGTACCCGCTGGTGATGTAAAACAAATTGTACCTGCTTCCAAAGTTGGTGCAAGTGCAACACCTATTACTGAAGATACGCCTGAATCTGAAAGCGATATTGTCACCCGTGTCATTAAGCCAAAATCTGGCAATGCTAAAAACCTCATTGAAATTCTAAAACCTATGCTATCAAGCAGTGGCGCTATAACAAGTTACGGCCCTGCTAACCTTCTTATGGTGACAGATGCTTACAGCCATGCACGCCGCATTGAAATGATTGTAGGCGAACTTGATAAAGCAAGCGCAGATGGTAGCGTTGAAATGCTCCCTCTTAAACATATTGAAGCCAGCACAGCTGCAAGCATTATGGAACGCATTTTTTCTAGTACAGATGATAACCCGCTCAGCATTATCCCAGAAGCAACGCAGAACCTGCTTATTGTTTCAGCTGATGCAGGCACAATGCAAGACGTTCGCCGGGTGCTTAAACGTATTGACGTAGAAGCCCAAAGAAATGTGCGCTCTCTTGATATTATTTACCTAAAACACGCTGATGCCACAGATATGGCAACAGTTCTTAATGATCTTATTGAAAAAACAGAAGATGCTGAAAGCAAATCCGTATCAACTACAGCTTCAGCACTTAAAGCAGTTGCTGCCTTTAAAGGCCCTGTAAGCGTTGTTGCAGATATTAGCACAAACGCACTTGTTCTTTCAGCAGACCCTTCAGATATGTCTCTGCTTAAAAACATTGTAGAGAAGCTCGATATTCCACGCCTTCAAGTTTACATTGAAGCCCTTGTTATGGAAGTGAGTGAAAGTATTTCTAACCAGTTTGGCGTAGAATGGCGTAGCGCAGATAACCTTGGCTCTGATGGAGGTCTTGTACCATTCGGCGGCCAAAATTTTGGCGGCCTAAACGGTCTTGCTGAAAACCCGCTCTCTCTTCCTACTGGTTTTTCTATGGGACTTGCAGGAGCAAGCATTACATACCGCGGTACAGAGTACGCAAACATTGGCGCACTTGTAACAGCGCTAGAAGCTGAAACAGACGTTAATATTCTCTCCACACCGCAATTGCTTACAATGGATAACCAGGAAGCTGAAATTGTTGTGGGTCAAAACGTACCGTTTGTAACAGGTAGCTATACAACAGATGGCAATACAAACCCATTCCAAACAATTGAACGTAAGGATGTTGGTATTAACCTGCGCGTTAAGCCACAAATTAGCGATAATGGTTATGTACGCCTTAACCTTTACCAAGAAATCTCATCTGTAAACGCTTCAAACGGTGAAGCCGCTGATATTACAACCCGTAAACGTAGCCTAAGCACTGTTGTGATGGTTCCTAACGGCAACATGGTTGCACTCGGCGGACTTATCCAAGAAGAGCAATCAGACAACGTACAGCAAGTGCCTTGCCTTGGCGGACTTTTTGGTATTGGTGAAGCCTTTAAAAACACATCTCTTACAAACACAAAAACAAATTTGATGGTGTTTATCAAACCTCACATTATTGGTACATATGACCAAATGGACGGCATTACATCTGATAAATATAAGAAGATGCGTATCATTCAAAAAGGCAACACTTATGGCGGTACTAAAATGCTAGAGCGCACAGATATTGGCGAAGCGGATATTATTCCAGAAGAACTACGAGACACGCCACCAAAAGAAAATATGCCAAAGGTTAAAGATGAAGTGCATATTAAAGCGCCACAGGCAACTCTTACACCTGAAGCAGTGCCTCATAAAAGTACAGAATCTCTAGCTTCAGCGGATGAAACTATTATTGATAGCATCAACCTCAAGCTTGCAATGCCACAAGAGGTTGGCACAGGGCTTTAATATTTACAGGTTTTGTAATTATAAATTAATATTTGGCAAAGCCTTAGAGCTTTGGTATACAGAAGTATACAAATAGGGAGAGACTCATGACATACAGCACATTTATTGCTCATGATTTACAGGATGACCGCCTGAATTTTACACAGGACATGCCTTTCTCTGAAGTGCGCGCAAAAGCCATAAAAACCGGTGTTAAAGCAAAAGATCTCAATACTTCTACAGCTAAATATTTTGGCTTAAAGGAAGCCGCTCTTCCCGCTAAAAGCGAGGGCATTGAAGAATCTCTTTTAGGCGATATTAACCTTGGCGTTGCCAAAACAAACCTATTCCTCCCACTCGAGCAAAAGAGCGATGGCACCGTTGTTGCTGCTGTATCAGACCCTACACGCGCCATGCAAATTGCTGATGATTATGCCCGCACAACAGGTAAAAATATTACGCTCACTTATGCCTCTCCAGAAGAACTTACAGATTTTATCAATACCCTTTGGGATAAAAAAGCGACCAGCGCAAAAGATGCGGTAAAAGATACTGAGGAAGAGTCGACCGACCTCCAAAGCATGGCATCTGCCCTTGGCGAACCAGAGGACCTGCTTGATAGCGAGCACGACGCCCCTATCATTAAGCTAATTAACTCAATCCTCATGCAGGCTGCCAAAGAAGGCGCATCTGATATTCATATTGAGCCATCAGCAAAACAAGTGAGTGTACGCTTTCGCGTAGATGGCGTAATGCACACAGTTATTACACCTTCAGCTAAGCTGCACGCAGCTATGAGTGCGCGCCTTAAAGTTATGGCAAGCCTTGATATTGCAGAAAAACGCTTACCACAAGATGGCCGCTTTAAAATCCGTATTGGTGGTAAAGATACTGATATTCGTATTTCAACGCTGCCAACACAGCACGGCGAGCGCATTGTACTGCGTCTACTTGGTCAGCAAGATGGTATTCGTGCCCTTGGTGCTATTGGTTTACGCCCTGAGCAAAAAGATCAAATTGAAGGCTTCTTTGGCCTTGCTAATGGCATTATGCTGGTGAGCGGACCTACAGGTTCTGGTAAAACATCTACGCTTTACGCTGGCCTCCAACACATCAATACGCCAGATAAAAATATTGTGACCGTTGAAGATCCTGTCGAGTATGAGCTTGAAGGGCTGGGGCAGATTCCAGTGAATGCTAAAATTGGCATGACATTCGCCGCAGGTCTGCGTTCTATTCTTCGCCAAGACCCTGACGTGGTTGTTGTCGGTGAAACACGTGACCTTGAAACAGCTGAAATTGCTGTTGAAGCATCGCTTACAGGCCACCTTGTGCTATCTACTATTCACACAAACGATGCGCCAAGCACCCTCACCCGTCTTATTGAAATGGGTATTGAACCTTTCCTTGTGGCATCGTCTCTTCGTGGCGTGGTGGCGCAGCGTATGGTTCGGTTGCTACACCCAACAACTAAAGTGCCACGCGCACTAGATGCTGAAACGAAAAAGATTTTTGATGCTCTTCCTCAAGAGGTTCGTCCAAAAGAGATTACACTCTTTAACGCAGCTTCAAGTGATGATTGCCCAACCGGCTATACGGGTCGTAGTGGTATTTTTGAGATTCTTACCATTACAGATAAAGTCCGCAGCGTTATTCAAGCTGGTGGTAATGACAGTGAAATCCGTGATGTTGCTCAATCTGAAGGTATGCTTACGCTTTACCAAGAAGGCCTCCTTAAAGCTGCGCGCGGCGAGACCACACTTGAAGAAGTTATGCGTGTGACACGCATTCAATAATTAAAAGAGCAAGGCCTGTGAAAAAACTCACTATTTATTACGACAAAGAGTGCCCTGTTTGCTCACACTATATCTCATATGTATCCCTTAAAGAAACATACAGCTCTGTTAAACTTATCAATGTTAGGGAAAATCAAAGCCTTTTTAATAAATTTAAATTACAAGGATTTGATTTAGATAAAGGTATGATTGCAGACGTTGATGGAAAAATTTATTATGGTGCTGAAGCAATATCTCTTATAGCTCAAAGTAACACCAAACCAGGCCTGCTAAGTGCAATAAATAATACTTTATTCTCTAAATTAGAAATATCAAAAACTCTATACCCTGTTTTAGTCTCTCTCAGAAATCTATTACTCATAATTCTTGGAAAAGGTAAAATTGCTTCATCATTTAAGCCTGATTGCAAAAGAGAAAGCTTTAATAACTTCCATCTTTTTTCTTGGTTATGGAGCTTTTCTACTCTATTCCATTTTACCTATTTAGCTTTCCATAAAGGTACATACCAACACGGCCCGATAACTTTAAGTTGGATTTATCTTGCTCTTGCGATATGGATTATTCTAAACCCAACATCTAAAAAGGTTATGGCTGTATTCTTAACTATGATTAGTATACAGACTATAGAAATGTGGCAACAAATGCCCACTATTTCTAGTCATGCTATTCTTCTTTTATTCCTTATGGTTACACTGTTACTTACAGGTTTCTATACATTATTAAAACGAGGATATGACACTAAAAGCTACTATAATTCTTTTGCGCCTTCAGGCCGCTGGATATTAGTCATTATGTATATCTTTGGTATTTTCCATAAAATTAATACAGATTTTTTAAACCCTGCTTCAAGCTGCGCAAGTGCGCTATGGGCAAGTTTACCTTTCCCTAACCTCATAACACAAAGTACGACATTGCATTATCTTGCAATTTACTCCACCTTTATCATTGAAGGCTTAGTTCTCATTGCGCTATTTTCTAAAAATTACAGAAGGTACGCTATCCTTCTTGGATGTTTTTTCCATTTGTTTATTATGCTTTCGCCATTTGCATATTATGGCGCCTTTAGCTTCTTATCATTAACCCTCCATAGCCTTTTCCTTGGGAAAGAAAGCCTAGAAAACTTAAAAAACTCTAAGCTTGCTGGTTTAATAAGTCGTAATACTCATCAAATCCAAACATCTATGCTGTTATATATCCTCGTAACAGTTGCCATTGCCTTCAATAAAGATATTACTCCGCTAACATTCATGGCGGCCCTTCTCTCTTTATTTGTTTTTGGGTGCATTATTCTCTATGGGCAAAGGCAGTACTTAGAGCCAAACCACCCACTGAAAGCTAATGCTTTTACATATGCCGTTGCATTAACCTTTTTTATTAACTGCGCGATGCCTTACGCAGGTCTAAAAACTCATCAAGCCATGAGCATGTTTTCAAACTTGCACTTAGAGGGAAACAGAAGTAATCATTTGCTTATAGATGCATCAGCTCAAAAGTTTGATTACCTCAAAGAAACTGTACGAATTACTCGTATCCAGAAAAATGATAAGCTCTTGAATATTCCTAAGTTTGATATTGTTTATCATGACTTACTTGCTCATATGAAAGACGAGCCAGAGCGCTATTACAGCTATATAAAAGATGATAAATTTTATAAAGATATTTCTTATTCAAAGATAAAAACTGAAGTTAACAAAACTGTGTTACCTGCCTTTATACGCAAAATTTTCTTTTTTACAGGAGTGGATTACAACCAACCTAAGAGCTGTGTTGGTTTTTCAGAAAATGTAAAAACTATTAAAAATTGATAAGCGTTACGCGCATCCATTACCTCTTGTAATCCATAATATTATACTTATATCTATCCTGCACAGAGGAGAATAAGCATGCCGCAAACATTTGAAGATGTTTTCAATAAAATTCAATTATTTGATGATACTGTTATTATAGAAACAGGGTCAAATATAGATATTGAAACGCTTTTCCCCCAAGCAAATGATAAGCCCTGCGCTTTTCTGGATGACGATGATGAACTGCGCCAAACGCCTGAAGGGTTTGAGCGCCATTACTGGCCAGAAGAGACCATCGCCTTTTTAGAAATACATAAAGATAACGTTGGCATTATCTCTCTAGATAATGACCTTGGTGACCCTCCAGGAGGGCGCGAAGGCGTTCATGTGATGGAATACCTACGTGACCGCGTGGTTTTACACGGAGATACCCCGCCAGATATTCTTGTTTTTCATAGCCAGAACCCGAGAGCGAGAGAAAAAATGGTTGCATGCGCCCGCGAGGTTGTAAAATACAATGCCCTAAACCTCAAAGGAGAAAACCCGCACCTTCTTTCTAGGGAAGAAGCGGCGCTTTCCAAAGAAGATTCCTATGAAAACCTTTTTAACGAGATAGATCCAGAGCGATAAGCGTTTTACATTTAAGCCGGGCTTGTTTATCATGCCTGCATGTCACATTTTAAATATACAGCCTTTAATGATGTTGGAGAAACCCTCCGCGGAGAAACTGAAGCCGACAGCCTGGATATGGCAAAACGTGCCTTGATGAATCAAGGGCTCTTTGTTTCTGATATTCGCGAAACAGGTGGTGGCATAGACCTCTCTTCTCTTAAAAATTTCAACCTGCGTGAGCTCATGGACATTGAAATTATGCCCGCTCGCGTGGACGGTGAAACGCTTGTTATTTTCCTGCGCCAGTTCGCAACGCTTGTTGGTGCGGATGTGCCTCTCATTAAAGCGCTAGACATTCTGATTGCGCAAGGCGGCAAGCAGGCTCTTATTCGTATTCTTAGAGATATTAAAAAACATATCAATGAAGGTGGCACACTTTCAGAAGCGCTTGAAGCGCACCCTAAAACATTTTCAGACCTTATGGTTAATATGATTCATGCAGGTGAAAGCACTGGTACTCTCGGTAATGTGCTTGAAGAACTTGCTACAATGATGGAAGAACGCCGCGCGCTTATAAGCGATGTTAGGGGCGCACTCACCTACCCGCTCTTTGTACTATTTGCTGGTGTTGCTGTTGTTATTTACCTTTTGCATAGCGTTGTTCCCAACATTACAGACATGTACACCCAAAGCGATCAAACGCTACCTGCTGCAACGCAATTTCTCATGTCGCTTAGCAGCGGTGTTGGTACATACGGCCTGATGCTAGCTGTTCTGATTTTCTGTATAAGTGGCCTGATTATGATTCTCAATAATCGTATTAAAAACATGCGCCTGTTTTGGCATAAACTTGCCCTTGGTATGCCAATGTTTGGCACAATGGGTAAACGCCTTGCACATGCCCGTTTTAGCGGCACACTTGCAGCCCTTACAAGCTCGGGTGTCCCTCTTATTACAGCACTTGGCATTAGCAAAGCCATTACGCCTTTCCTGCCTTACCGTAACGCCCTTGAGGATGTGACAAAAGAAGTCTCAGAAGGCGGAACACTTGCAGAAGCACTGGAGAAAACAGAAGTTTTCAACCCTTTCCTTGTCAATATGGCAGGCGTTGGGGAAAGCACCGGTAAACTTGATAAAATGCTAAGCCGCGTGGCTGACTTTACATCTAGCGAGCTACGTGCACAGATTAAAACTCAAATGGCGCTATTGCAACCTATCCTTCTTCTCCTTGTGGGTGGTATGGTGGCCTTTATTATGATGGCTGTACTAATGCCTCTGTTTGATATGAATAGTGGCATGGGCCTTTAAATTCTATTCACATAAAAACCATCAAGGGTTTCTATAGGTTTAATCCTTTAAAAAGAGAGGGAAGGTATTTATAGACCTGTTGTAATACATCACTAAATTGTATGCGATTTATTCCCTCTTGCACATTTAATCCCTCTCCCTTATCATGCAGACACTCAACACTTTAAGAATAAAAATAAGGTTATAACACGCGATGCAAAACCCTCATAATTCTGGTTTCACTCTTATGGAACTCCTTGTAGTTATTGTAATTCTCACAGTTCTTGGTGCTTTTGTAGCCCCTAAATTTTTGGACCAGCCAGAAAAAGCACGCGTGACCTCTACGCACACACAAATTAAAGCCATTGGCGACGCGCTGGATATGTACAAACTGGATAACTTTAAGTACCCAACAACCCAGCAAGGCCTTAAAGCACTTGTAGAAAAACCAACAAGTAAGCCGACTCCAAAAAATTGGAAAGACGGCGGCTATATGCAAAACATGCCAAAAGATCCTTGGGGCAACGGTTACGTATACCTATCTCCTGGTATCAAAAAGGACTTTGACCTGATGAGCTATGGCGCTGATGGTAAAAAAGGCGGCGAAGACGAAAACGCTGATATCAGCAACTAAGTAATCATTCTATGATAAACAGAGCACGATGTGGTGGATTTACTTTAATTGAACTCCTCGTCGTGCTTTCTGTTTTGGCTATTATGGCTAGTCTCACGCTCCCTTATCTTAAATTTTCTCCAAAAGATGCTCAAATTACAGCCCTTACAGAACTCAGGGAAACGCTTTCTGAATATAGGGTAAAAGCACTTTCTAAAAACATGCGTATTACGCTAATTATTGACGAAGCTGGCTTTGTTAAGGTTTATGAGGGTGATCTTTATACCGTAACGACTTTGGGCGAAGAAAAATCAGCCCCCTTGGAAGAGTTTATACTCAACCCTAAAATAGAAACCATCACTGCAAGGGGCGATGAAGGCGAACATAGCCTCATATTTTACCCTGATGGCACCAGTTCTATTGCACAGTTTCTTATAGAAAACGATGTGCTTAGTTTTTCAGGCATGGCTGCAAGCCCTCATATTTTAAAGTATGAAAAGATCAAGCCATGAACATATACAAATATGGATTCACCCTTATTGAACTTTTGGTTGTTCTGCTTCTAACAAGCCTTCTCATGACAACCCTTGGCGGTATACTCTGGCAGGTTTCCAGTGGTATTTCTCATGCAGAAAAAGCCAGAAATGAAGCTTTAGAAGTCCATGCTGTTTTTGAAAAATTCACCCAAGACATTTATGCTTACAGAGCTGATTTTTCAGCCCTTTCAGATTTAGAATTCCATATCACACTCTTTAAAGATGATATTGAAAGCTTTACACAGTCGGGCAGTCTCTATGCCCTTAAGTATAAAATTGAGACACAAGATGGCGTAACATCCCTTATACGGACAGTTCGCCCCCTATCCTTAAATGTAAACCCTATTACAAGCATACTCTTGCAAATTCCTAACCCTGAAGATAAATCTCTTGTACATTTTGGATATAAAAATGCTCATACTTTTCTTCCTATTTGGACCAACGAGCAGAAACCGCCTTTTGCCATTGAAATGACAATTGTAGATAAAAATGGCGAAACATGGAAAAGAGCTGTCCCTATCCTTACAGGACATGAGGAGCGCCTATGAAACATAATACTGGCGGCGTTCTTATTTATGTCCTTTTGCTCCTTGTTACGTTATCTTCCTTGCTCAGTATTGCTTTCCAAAGCGCAACCAATAATACCCGCCTACTTGCAGCATCGCTAAGCCATACAGAGGCACGCCAAATGGCGCTTTCTGGCCTTGATCTTATTTTGTATGAGCTCAAACGTGATGGCCGCAAAGAAAATACTGATGATATGTCCGACCGGTGGTACAGCTATAACGACGGCCGCACCTTCCCTATTGATGGCGGAGAAATTTATATTCGTATCCAAGATGCTGGCGCACTGCCAAGCCTGAATCAAGTCCTTGGTTATGGTACCAGTGATGAACTCTACCAAGACATGCTTACGCGTTATATTGCAGCAGAAAGTTTGCCAAGCTTTAACCTTGCTCCATTGCTTGATTACATTGATGGGGATACAGATACAAGAAGCAGCGGCGCTGAAGCTTGGGATTATTTAAACGACACACCTTCTTTCTTGCCTCGTAACAGTAAAATTGAGGGGTACAGTGATCTTTCTATGATTAAAGACTTTCCAGAAAAGATCCATAGACAAGCAGAAGATTACTTTTCACTACTTTCAGGTGAACAAATTGTGAACGTAAACACAGCTCACCCTAATTTTTTAAAGGCTCTTTTTCCTTCAAATTCTAAAATTGCACAAGCCACAGAACTTCGAGTACGCACGCCCTACCTAAACCTTGGGGATTTTTTAAAAGAGCTAGAGATAAAAAAATCACCCCCCTCCATTTATTTAAGTACATCAACTGAATACTTTACGGTACGCTCTCAGGTGCGTTACAATGGCGCAGAAGTTGGTCTTACAGCACTTATCTGGAGAGACGAACTTAGTTTTAAAGTTATAAAAATCAATTGGCTATAAAAAATATGACGCTTAACACTTACATTCTTTGGCAAGAAAATGAACAAATTCATGCAAGGTTCCCTGAAGGGGATACAAGAGCTCTTGCAAACGGTGAAAGCCTTAATATTTCAGGTTCAGGCCGCCGTGCTATTTTTATGGCACCAAGCGCTGACTTCATTCGCCGTAGTCATCCAAAACCCTTTAGCGAGATTGCTAAGCTTTATAAAATTTTGCCAGGACTGCTCCACCAAAGTCTCTTTAAAAGAACAAAGCTCAGAAGCCTTATCGTGCCAGCAGCACTAAGCAAAGGCCAGTTCATGAGCTTCTCACTCGAAGAAGAACAACTCAAAAAATTTGTACAAACAGCAGGCGCACATATTTCTCCTGTAGTACACGTTGTGCCTATGGCACTTGGCGCTGCTCACTATGCAATAGAAGGCCAATATAGCATTGTTATTATACCAGAAGGTGATGGCGTAACACTTAGCCTGTTTACACAGGCAAAACAACTTGTTGAATTCCGCCATATTGCAAAAAAATTACCACTTACAGATATTAAGCAAACACTTCAGGCATGGACAGCTTCCCTTGATGGAGTACAAGTGGTTAATTTAACAACCCGCAAAGTCACAGCACCAGATGGCGCAGAACTTACAACAGTAAAAGTTAAGGATGAGCCTGCCCTTGTGCATGGATTCTACCAAAGCATAACTGAGAGCACGCCACCAGCCATGATGAATGTATGGGACCCTAACAGTATTAAAGCGCTGACAGCCCTTTCTTATAGCCTTAAATGGCCTTTGCGTATTGCCATTGTATCTGGCCTGCTTATTACGGCTCTGCAAACAGTTATTAGCTACAAAACAGAACAAAGCAAAGCCTCTTACAGTGCTGCAATTGAATCTGTTTTTAATGAAGCACTACCAGATACCCCAATGATTGAAGCGCCGCTACAAATGTCCCGTCGTGCAAGTGAGCTTGCTGTAATGACAGGCACGCTTGTGGGCCGCGAAGATGTCTTGCTTGAAAACTTAATGGCGCTACAGAGCGGCATTCAAGAATCAGAAATCCTCCTCACTCTTGAGCGTTTTCAGCTTTCAGCAGATGCCCTTAGCATGCATGGTGCTGTTGCAGGCCTTAGCCAAGTGGATGACCTTGAAACATTAGTGAGTGAAAGCTTCCCACAGTGGAGAGCTACAGTTAAAGATGTGAAATTAAATGCAGGTGGTAAAGCGACATTTATCCTCACTGCACAAGAGAGCGAGTCGTAAGATGAAAGATATACTTAAAGCGAAGCTTGAGAAAATTAAAAACAAAGATACGACATTTACCACTCACCCTGTATTTAAGCTTGGAGTCTCTCTTGCCTGCACGCTCTTTATTTGGAGCGCCCTTGTACCATCAGGTATGCACAATATTGAAAAAGGCAAAGAAGACCTTAGCCAAAATAAAAAAGAACTACGCGCCCTTAGAGAAATTTCTGGTCAAATTTACGCTCTAGAACGCAAGCTTGTAGGACTTGATGAAGGCTCAGATACAAAGCGTAAAGAGGAAAGCCCACTTAAACAAGTGGAGCGCCTTGCAAAAGAATCTAAAGTCTTTGGTCGTATTAGCCGTATCACGCCGCTCAGTAAAGAAACAGCAGCCGGGCGTACTGCAGGGCTCACTGTAGAGTTTGAGGAAATTGATATGGCCGGCCTTACGCCGTTTCTCCATGCGCTTACTTACCGTAGTATTTTGGATGTCAAAGAAGTCTCTATGAATAAACAAGCCAGCAAAGGTGATGGTATTCTCAGCGCCCGCGTTGTGGCATGGGAACTCTAAAATTTTCCATATTCTTTTAATTACACAATCGTTTGAGTAAAAAATAGCAGACAAATCAAAAAACTGAAGAGAGGCCTTAGGGCCTCTCTTTGTTTATGTGCTTACTCTGGTAAGAAACCTTCGGACTGCATCGCCCACAGCTTGGCGTAGGCCCCTTTTTTAGAAAGCAGCTGTTTATGGCTACCATCTTCAATAATTTTTCCATTTTCCATTACCAGAATTCGATCCATTTGCGCAAGGGTAGAAAGCCTATGGGCCACAGCTATCACGGTTTTTCCTACCATAAGATCCTCAAGGCTTTTTTGAATGTAGCGTTCACTGGCGCTATCCAGCGCGCTTGTCGCTTCATCTAAAATCAAAATCGGCGCATCCTTTAAAATCGCCCGTGCCATAGCAATGCGTTGGCGCTGTCCGCCAGAAAGTTTAAGGCCGCGCTCTCCTACCATTGCGTTATAGCCTTTAGGGATCGCGCTAATGAACTCAGATGCATAAGCCTTTGCAGCAGCTGTTTGGATGTCCTCTGTGGTTGCATCAGGTTTACCATAGGCAATGTTCTCAGAAAGCGTTCTATGAAATAGCGTTGTATCTTGCGGAATAAGACTAATGGCCTCGCGCAAGCTTTCTTCGCTTACATCTGCAATGTTCTGCCCATCAATGGCAATTGAGCCTGCTTTGACCTCAAACAAATGTAAAAGCAAGTTCACAAGCGTTGTTTTTCCTGCACCAGATTGTCCCACAAGGCCAACCTTTTGTCCTGCTGGTATGGTCAGGTTAAAATTATCCATAACCTCTGTATTGCTTTTATAACCAAAATCTAAATTGGTTATGGCTATCTCGCCGCCATCTACAGCAAGGTGAGGCCGATTTTTAAACATTTCAACAGACCTTGGCCTTACAATAGCTTGCATGCCCTCTTCTACAATACCCACGTTTTCAAAAACTTCTGTAAGTACATCTGCCATCCACCAACTGTAATTCATACTCGTAAGCACAAGCGGCAGTATCATGGCAATATCTCCAGCGCTAAGCACCTCGTTTTGCCATCCCCAAATACAGAAGAAAACGCTTACCCCAACAAATACAACACTAATAAGCTCAAGCCATGACCAAAAAATTTGCAATCTATAATTAAAATAATTATAGGCATAAGACGTATCAGAAATGGTTTTCTTCAGATGCTTCATTTCATATTTTTTACGGGCAAAAAGCTTAACGAGTAGAATATTACTGAGAATATCAACAAAGCGGCCAAGCATAATACTGCCTGTATCTGATGCTTTATTTGAAAGACGCTGCACCGTAGGAACAAATAGCAAAGCAAACCCAATAAAAATACTAATCCAAACAAGATAAACAACCCCAAATACAGGGTGTGCCATCCAAGCTAAAATAAGCGAGGCAATAAAGTTGGTAAGTGTTCCTATAACTTGATCGGAGCTACTGCGCAGTATGCGCCTGATGGCTTTAGGCGTTTCTGAAACTTTAGCACTCAGGCGGCCAGCAAAATCATTTTGATAATACCCCCACGAATGATCTTGCATATACATGGCAAGTTCACTACGAAGAACGCCTGCCATGCGTGGATATAAATACCCTGAATAAAACCCAGCAAGACGAGAAGCAACAGGTTGCCCAATCAGGCATAGTAGCACTCCCCAAAACAGCACAGCGCTTAAATCTGACCAAATTGTTTCTGGTGTAGAGACTTCTAGTGCATCAACAATATACTTAATAAAGAGTGGGATAATAGCCATACCAATATAGCCTAGAATATTGAGAAACATGACCGTTGCAATATGCCACTTATAAGGACGTATCATAACACCAAAAAATGCCCAAACAGTGTTTGGTAAATTTTGCATCGTACGTGCATCATCAATATCAATTTTTAAAAACTTGGGTAACATTTTATACCTTATGCTTGCTCTGTTGCTTTTTCTTCTGCTTCTGCATGTGTGCCTGCGCCTCCAAGGATATATCCCATTTTTTGAAGCTTTAATACAATTTGCTCTGCTGCTTCATCTGGCTGCATACCACTTGTATCAATAGATAGCTCAGGGCTTGTTGGTACTTCATACGGATCACTAATCCCTGTGAAGTTTTTAATAATACCTGCGCGCGCTTTAGCATATAAACCTTTACGGTCGCGTTTCTCGCAAATTTCAAGCGGCGTTGAAATATGCACCTCAAGGAAACCACCAACGCTGCTAATCATATCCCGTACCGTACGGCGCGTACTTGCATATGGCGCAATAGGCGCGCACAGCGCTATGCCGCCAGCTTTAGTAATCTCGCTGGCCACAAAGCCAATACGGGTAATATTAATTTCTCTGTGCTCTTTACTAAAGCCAAGCTCGCTAGATAAATGGGTACGGACAATATCCCCGTCCAGCAGGGTCACGCTGCGTCCGCCCATTTCCATAAACTTGTTCAGTAGCGCATTGGCAACCGTTGATTTACCTGAACCAGAAAGCCCCGTAAAGAACACAGTAAACCCGCGTTCATGGAGAGGCTTCATAGTTTTTCTCAGTTCTTTTAAAACTTCAGGGAAAGAGAACCAAGCCGGTATATGCCCCCCCTCCGCTAACATTTTACGAAACGCCGTACCTGAAATACTTTCGCTTTGCAGCTTTCCTGCCTCATCACGAGGAACGTATAAATCTTTCTCAGGCACGTACAACATTTCCTTAAAAGGAATCATGGTGATCCCTATTTCATCGGCGTACTTATTCACAAGTTCTTGCGCATCATAAGGGCCATAAAAATCTTTGCCGTTTTCATCCTTGCCCGGGCCTGCGTGATCACGCCCTACAATAAAGTGGGTGCAGCCGTAGTTTTTACGAATAATTGCATGCCACAGCGCTTCACGTGGGCCGCCCATACGCATTGCAAGCGGCAGAAGGCTCAGCATTGCCGTATCTTCAGGGTAGTTGTGCATCACATGCTCATAGCAGCGTGTACGGGTGTAGTAATCAATATCACCAGGTTTTGTTACGCCCACCACTGGGTGTACAAGCAAGTTTAACCCATGGTCTTCCATGGCACGGTGCGTGAGTTCATAATGAGCGCGGTGCATTGGGTTGCGCGTTTGGAAGGCCACAATGCGATCCCAGCCCTTTTCCTCAAACTCTGCACGAACCTCATAAGGTGTGCGGCGAATGTGTGTAAAGTCATAATGAGCAGGCGCTTCAACGCCAAGAAGCTCTCCAGAAAGGTAAACCTCCCCCTCTTCCTGCATCGCAGCAACAGCAGGGTGTGCTGTGCTTGTTGTACCAAACACAAGCTCTGCTTCGCGTGTTTTATCAGCCTTAAATTTTTCATTAACCTGAAGAAGCGCAATAAGCAATCCCTCATGGTCACGCAGTGCAATGCGCTCTCCCATTTGAATGCTATCTGCAAACTCACTTGTTACATCAAGGCAAATAGGCATTGGCCACACCGTACCATCACTTAAGCGCATATCATGAAGCACGCTGGTATAATCTGCCTCACTCATGAATGTTGTTAGCGGAGAAAAGGCTCCGTTAAGCAAAAGCTCTGCGTCACATAATTGCTTGCGTGTCAGCGTTACGGTTTTGCTATGTACCGCTGCAATTGTTTTAAGCTCTGATGCGTTATGCCCAGCATAACCGTTTACCAGTTTTCCGCCATGAGGTTGAATGAGTGCCATTTAATTTTTTCCTTGTTCTTCTTATGTAAGATCTACATTGCCAGAGGCAATAAACCCGCGCGGGTTATCAAGCCCGTCTTTGCCGTAAACAAATGCTGAGCCATCTGGCTCCACCATACTGCCGCCCGCTTTAAGTAGTACAGCATGCGCGGCGGCAGTGTCCCACTCCATTGTGCGGCCAAAGCGTGGGTAAATATCAGCGCTGCCTTCTGCCACACGGCAAAACTTAAGGCTTGAGCCGTAGCTTTTGCGTTCAGCCACTGTAAAGCGGCTTATATATTCAACTGTTTTTTCATCCAAATGATTTTTACTCACAACAGCTGTAAGGCCTGCTTCTGGTACATTCCGTACTGAAATTTTTTCCCACATGCCGTCTATAACTTTAAATGCGCCCTCATCAAACGCTACAAAGCTCTCACTTAGTGCTGGTGCATGCACAACGCCTGCAACGGGTTGGCCTTTGTGGATAACACCAATATTAACTGTGAATTGATCCCGCTTGTTAATAAACTCCCTCGTGCCGTCTAGCGGATCCACAAGGAAGAAGGTTTCATCAGATGATTTAAGGCCTGCGTGGCTCTGCGCATTTTCTTCGCTTACAATAAAAATATTAGGGAAAGATGCTGCAAGCGCCTTTTCAATCACATCATTACCGGCCTTATCAGCAAGGGTGACGGGGCTGTCATCTGCCTTGTTTTCAACCTCTAAATTCTCGGTTTGATAAAACTTAAGAATCTGCTCCCCAGCAGATTCACAGATTTGAAGTAGGAGCTCAACTTGCGTACGCGTAAAGTTCATGGCTATTTTTTCTTTTTATTATGCCCCGTTAGAGTAGCACAAAGACGCCAAACGAGCATGCATTTGTTACTTGGCTTTTAATATGCATTTTGGAAAAAAAAAGGGCTCATTAAATGAGCCTTTTGAATTTACTTTAAGTGGCGGGAGTGACGAGACTTGAACTCGCGACCTTCGGCGTGACAGGCCGACACTCTAACCAACTGAGCTACACCCCCGCAATCAAAGTAAGCGCAATTTACGAGTATCTCTTGTATACGTCAAGCCCCAAAACGTACATTCTTCACTTTTTTTGCATATTTTTTAAAAACTGCAATAAAAACAATCCCCCTCGCTTACGCAAGGGGGATCATAATTGGTGTTAAAAACACCTCGTTTTATTTTTCTAAGGCCTCGTTCTCAGCAATTTGCTTCTCAAACCCTTTTAAACGTTTATGGATACTCAGAAGTTCCACAATCGTTGTCCAGCTATTCACCAAATATTGAAACGAGCTTGAAACCTGACTAAAGGCTGTAAGGATCTGCTGAAGCAAACCAAAAGTAATTGCGCCTGCCACAATGGTTGGAATCAGAATGATGTAGGCAAAAATATTATCTGCCTGCAGATACATACTGCGAAACACATTAAAGTACATGTAATGGCCATATAGGCGGAAGTAATTTTTCCGCACATCACCAAACAACTCATTAAGAGTCATAGCTTCAGCACGAGTTGGATTATCCTCACCATATACAAGTTCTTTCCGGTAAGCAGCCTCAACACGCTGATTGTGGAATTCAAGCCCAGGGAGCTTGATACCTGCAATAGCAAGAAGTACCGTACCAAAAAGTGACCAGAACAAAGCTGCCCAGAACAACGCATGCGCAACCTCCCCAACGATAGGAAGCTCACTTACATACTCCGAAAGGCCGAAAAGTACCGGCAAAAAGGCAAACAGCGTCATAATACTATCAACAACGGCCACACCAAGACCCTCAACAATACCAGCAAAGCGCATTGTATCTTCTTGAACACGCTGAGAAGCGCCTTCAATACCGCGTACATATTCCCACTTACTTGTATAGTAATTGTTCATTGCTGTCCGCCAGCGGAAGATATAGTGGCTAATAAAGAAGCGAGACACCACAAACACAAATACAAACACAAATGCAATTTCTGCAAAAGTGCCGATCAGGCTGTAAATATCACCAGCAACAATAGCGCCATCAACACCTGTTCCTGTACATTGAAGCCCAGGAGAATCACTACCAAGTGCCTTTTGAACACAGTCAAAAAATGGGCGGCGCCAGTTGTTAATGGCAACACTGACTTGCACAGTGAAGTAGGTTTTAAAGATAATCAGCGCAGAACCGCCAACACTCCACCAGAACCAAGGATGGTCTGAGATTTTTCGCCAAACAAGAGCAGGCAAAAGCCAGCAAATAAAGCTGTAAATATAAAACCATTGGAACTGAGGCGTTACAAAATGGCCAAGACCAATGATTGGGTCTTCGTTAGGTGTAAACCCAAGAGCCGCTCCCCAGTCTATGCCATAGCTATACCAGACATAAATTGCAAGAACGCTCCAAGCAATCCACGAAAGAAAAAATTTCTTCGGGTTTGGAAAGAATGAATGAAACATTTTATTATTCCCTAAGTTTCTGTGCTGAGTAGATTAGCACAATGAAAAGAGAAAGACAGATTTGATTTATCCAGCAAGTATACAATATACTTAGCTGCTTAACAAGCAATTCCCTTAAGCAATAAAATGAGACGATTGTGTCACAGTCTAACATGCCAGTTCCCTTCCCCTTGTCTGGCAAATATCTTTCTTTATTTATAAGTATAAAAAAATTACGTAAACTGTTGTCAGGTTTTGATTTTTAGACCTTCATAAAAGATGAAGGCAAACAAATACTCTATAGAATGAATAAGGATAAAAACATGACAGCAGAAGTTGTACAAAAAAAAGCATCAGAAACAGTAACTCTTGATAGATATAGCGGCTCAGTTGGCCCTGATGTTCTTGATGTACAAGCGCTCTACAAAGATACTGGGATGTTTACATACGACCCTGGCTTTATGAGCACTGCAGCTTGCCAAAGCGCGATTACATACATTGATGGCGATAAAGGCGTACTCATGTACCGCGGCTATCCAATTGAACAACTTGCTGAAGAATCTAGCCACCTAGAAGTATGCTACCTGCTGATGCACGGAGAGCTGCCAAACAAAAAAGAGCTAGAAGCATTTGAAAAAATTATTACTGAGCACACAATGGTGCATGACCAGCTTCAGTACTTCTTTAGAGGTTTCCGCCGTGACGCACACCCTATGGCTATTCTTGTTGGTGTTGTAGGCGCACTGAGTGCCTTCTACCATGATTCGCTCGATATTGATGATCCGAAGCACCGTATGGTAAGCGCGCATCGCCTGATTGCTAAGATGCCAACCCTTGTCGCCATGACATACCGCTACAACCAAGGCCTACCCTTTATTTACCCGCAAAATAAATACAACTATGCAGAAAACTTCCTGAACATGATGTTTTCTGTTCCTGCGGAAGAGTACACGCCAAATCCTATCGTTGCCAAAGCGATGGATAAAATATTTATGCTTCATGCAGACCATGAGCAAAATGCATCAACGTCTACAGTACGCCTTGCAGGTTCCTCTGGCGCAAACCCGTTTGCATGTATTTCTAGTGGTATCGCTTGCCTATGGGGCCCGGCACACGGCGGCGCAAACGAAGCGGTGCTTAAAATGCTTGCTGAAATTGGTACGGTTGAAAACATTCCCGCTTACATGGAAAAAGTAAAAGACAAAAATAACAGCACACGCCTTATGGGCTTTGGCCACCGCGTGTACAAAAACTTTGACCCGCGCGCAACAATCATGCGTGACACATGCCATGACGTACTTAAAGCGCTTGGCGTAGACGATCCAATGCTTGACGTTGCCATGAAGCTTGAAGAAATCGCACTAAGCGATCCGTACTTTGTAGACCGCAAACTCTACCCGAACGTAGATTTTTATAGCGGTATCATCATGCGTGCTATTGGTATCCCAACAAGTCTGTTTACAGCAATCTTTGCTATGTCTCGTACAGTAGGCTGGATTTCTCACTGGATGGAAATGATGAGCGAGCCAACACAAAAAATTGGCCGTCCTCGTCAGCTTTATACGGGTGCTGACAAACGTGACTATAAGCCGCTAAATAAGCGTAAATAAATACACTTAACCGCGCAGAAAAGCCCTCTCAAATGAGAGGGCTTTTCCTTTTCGATTTCTTTATTCGTCTTTATCTTTCAGTACACCAGCATGGCCAACAACCAAAAGATGCATATAGACAGAATCTCCAGCACGGATATTTCTCACCTCTTGCAGAATGACAACATTGCAGTTCATTTCTTCTACCTGTTGCGCAAGACGCTTATAACAGTCAGCCATTTCTGATTGAAGGTAATCAATCTTAAAGTCAGAATCTGGTAGATTCTGCACCATTCCAACAGGCTCAAATTTTTTGCCTTCTGGCAAAAAATCTGTGCCCCAGAAAAATTCAATACCTAGAATATTCATAGGAGTGACTCCTTAAAAAAAGAAAACAGATCAATATTCAAAAATTCATATAGGTAGGAAAATAGATTTTTACAAGGATTCAAACCAATAAAAACCGCCACCTTTAATAGGGGGCGGCTTTTAAGGTTTCTAGCTGTGCGCTAAAATTAGCAATTAGAAGCTTATTTTTTAGGAAGTACACCGAGAGGGTTTACTGGTGTTGCATTTTTACGCACTTCAAAGTGAAGCTGAGCTGTATCTACCCCGCCAGAAGTTCCTGCAAGGGCAACAATTTGGCCTTTTTTCACTTTCTGGCTCTTACGCACTTTGTTCACGTCATTATGGCCGTATGCTGTTACCACACCGCCCTTATGTTGAATAAGCACAAGGTTTCCGTATGATTTAAGGCCATCATCAGCGTAAATAATTGTCCCTGCCTCAGCTGCATAAATTGGCGTACCTTGAGGAAGTTTAATGTTAATACCTGTATGCTTAACACCGTCTTTTTGCGTACCAAAACGCTTGATAAGAGAGCCGCTTGCAGGCCACATCATACCGCGCGTTGGAATACCGCTCGCCATCATTGGGCTACGTTTAATTGAATTTGTTTTTACGGTTTTAACTGGCTTACGTGTTTCTTTTGAAACCTTTTTAAGCGCAACAGCCACATTACCACGAGCATTTGGCGTCTTGCCATAATCTGCATGCCCTGGCGACACAGCAAGCGCTGTTGTCATTTGATCCAAACCTTTACTTGGTACTGTAAGCGCCTGGCCAACATTCAAGCCAGAGCCTTTACTTAGGTTATTTTTAGAAAGAAGCGTATTCAGGTTTGTGCCGTATTTAAGCGCAATACGGTAAGCATTTTCACCTTTTTGAACAATATGCTTTGAAGTCCATCCGCCAGTGACTGGCTTTTGAGCTATAACGGCTGGCTTAATTTCAGCTGTTTTTACAATTTCCTCAGCTGTAGTCCCGTATTTACCAGTCAGACTGTAACGCTCACTTGTCGTCGTCGTTGCACTTGGAATTTCAAGAGATTGACCAACCATAAGTGCACCAGCATCTGAAATACTGTTTGCTGCCATAATACCATCTACAGAAGAGCCATATTTTTTAGCAATGCCATAAAGTCCCTCACCGCGCTCAACAACGTGGTAAGTTTTACTTTGCACTTGCGCTGCCACAGGTGCTGATGTAACTGAAGGCATAGCAACAGTATTTACTGTTTTAGGTGTAATAACATTGCTTGTTGGCGTTGGATAAGGAGAGAGGCGACCACTCACAACAGGTGCTGGATCTTGTGTCATGCAGGCTGAAAGGCCTGTTGCTGCCATAATAGACAATCCTAAAATAATAGTATGCTTCGCCATAAGTATCCCCTTCTCATCTTTGATGAGTCTTATTTTTATTCTTAAATACTTGAGCCATGTCAGTGCGCCCCCAAGCGCCCTAAAACTAGGCTCGTAACATAAATTTTACCAATACAATCCCTAAAATCAAAGCAATAGAGCCTGCAATTGTAATTGGGTATAGGTTTTTTTCAATCCATTCTTTAAAACTGGGGCCTCCGCGCCACAGTAACCACGCAATCAGGAAGAACCTTGCCCCGCGTGAAAGCAGAGAAGCGATAAAGAAACTAAAGATATTCGCCTGTAAAAGTCCGCTAAAGATTGTAAACACCTTATAAGGAACTGGCGAAAAACCAGCTACAGCAACAATATAAATATCATATTCTGCGTACCATTCTTTGAGAACATCAAACTTATTCTCAAGCCCGTAGAAGGACACAATATACTGACCAATAAAGTCATACCCCGCATAACCAATTGCATAACCAAGCAGGCCACCAAGCACAGAACCTGCAGTACAGATCATGGCAAAATGAAACGCCTTATCACGGTTAATAATAACCATCGGGATAAGTAACACATCTGGCGGAATTGGGAAAACAGAAGATTCAATAAACGCAATTGCAAATAGCCAAAATGGCGCATGTGCGTGGTTTGCAAGGTAAACAACCTTTTGGTAAATCTCTTTTAACATATCTTCAGTTTTTCCTTATCTTGCTTCTGGAACGCCTTGGGCGCCAATAAGAGGAACAAAACGCACAGGGCCAAGGCTCTTTTCTTCAAAGCCTGTTTCTGTACGCGTATAACGCATCAGCATTTGCATATCACCTGCAGGGTCACCCACTGGGATAACAAGAATACCACCAACCGTAAGCTGCTCAAGCAAAGATCTTGGCGCTTTTGGAGAGGCAGCTGTTACCATAATGCGGTCAAAAGGTGCTTGCTCAGCCCAGCCTAGCGTTCCGTCGCCAACTTTAGTAACAACATTAAAAATGCCGAGAGACTCAAAACGCTTTACAGCAACTTGGCTAAGGGATGGATGACGTTCAATACTAAACAAGCGGCGTACAAGGCGAGAAAGAATCGCAGCTTGATAGCCAGACCCTGTTCCAATTTCTAAAACTTTGTGAGATTTTTCAAGCTGAAGCGCCTCAGTCATAATCGCAACAACAAGCGGCTGAGAAATCGTCTGGCTTTCCCCAATAGGAAGCGCGCTATTTTTATAAGCATCACTTCTAAATCCAAGATCAAGAAAAATTTCACGCGGCAAAGCACGCATAACATCCAGCACAGCTGTATTTTTCACCCCTTCAAGAGCAAGCGTCTTTACCATCTGATCTCTCAGTGCTTGGGTAATACTGTACTGTGCTGGCACGCGCATTGGATTACTTCGCCTCAATCACAGTTTGGCCGCCCATGTACGGAATAAGCACATCCGGTACAACAATGCTGCCATCTTGCTGTTGGTAATTTTCCATAACAGCCACCATAGCGCGGCCTGTTGCAATACCAGAGCCATTAAGAGTGTGAATAAAACGCGTCTGGCCATCCACATCCTTAAAGCGCGCCTTCATGCGGCGGGCTTGGAAATCACCACAGTTTGAACATGATGAGATTTCACGGTATGTATTTTGCGCTGGCACCCAAACTTCTACGTCGTAAGTTTTACGTGCGCCAAAGCCAATATCACCTGTGCAAAGCGTAATGACACGGAAAGGAATTTCAAGGCGTTTAAGCACTTCTTCTGCGCAAGATGTCATAAATTCAAGGGCTTCATCACTCTTTTCAGGGTGAACCAATTGAACCATTTCCACTTTACCAAACTGGTGCATACGAATGTAACCACGCGTATCTCTGCCTGCGCTACCAGCTTCACGGCGGAAACACTGCGTCCAAGCTGCAAACTTAAATGGCAGCTCTTCTTCTTTAAAAATTGTGTTACTTGCAAAGTTTGTTACAGGTACTTCCGCTGTTGGTAGAAGCCAGCGACCATCCGTTGTTTGGAACAAATCATCTGCAAATTTAGGCAGCTGTCCTGTACCAAAAGCAGCCTCATCATTCACAAGCATTGGAGGCATCACTTCTGTAAAGCCAAACTCACGCGTATGAAGATCTAGCATAAAGTTACCAAGGGCGCGCTCTAGGCGTGCAAGGTCACCTTGCATCCAAGCAAAACGGCTCCCAGACATTTTTGCGCTAATATCAAAACGCATACCGCCAAGGGCTTCACCAAGATCGTAGTGATGCTGCGGGTTAGCCATTACTTTTGGCTCGCCCCATTTACGTACTTCTACATTGTGTTCTTCATCTTCCCCGTCTGGAATAGAATCTTCCACAAGGTTAGGCACAGCGCTAAGCACTGCAAGAAAAGCTTGCTCTGCTTCACGTTCTTTTTCTTCAAGCGCTTTCATTTGCGGGCCAATTTCCTGAACCTGTGCCATAAGCTCTGCTGCATCTTCACCTTTGGATTTTAACATGCCCACCTGTTTAGACAGGTCATTACGTGTACTTTGCAAAGCCTGAAGCTCTGTCATCACATCGCGGCGTTTTCCATCAAGAGCAAGGATATCCGAGGATGATACGCCATGCCCTCTACGGCCATTCACACGATCAAACTCTTCGGGATTTTCTCTAATCCAACGGATATCTAACATAATATCTCACTCTTTCTTTTTAAATTTAGGTTTTTATGATGCATTTCTGCGAGGAAAACTATAGCAAGTTTTAGTCAGCCTGACTAGAGTTTAACGAGGAAGAATCCTCTTTTTTAGAGGATAAAACACGACAAAGAACAAGGCTAATTTCATAAAGAATCAAAAGCGGTACAGCCAGCATTAACTGAGAGGCAGGATCTGGCGGTGTCAGCATTGCTGAAGCCACAAAAATCATTACAACAGCATAGCGTCTAAACCATTTAAGAGTTTTAATATCAACAATGCCAAACACATTTAAAAGTACCAAAAGTACAGGTAGCTCAAATGCCAGCCCAAAGGCAAAGGTCATTTTTAAAAAGAAGCCAAGGTATTCTTTAACAGAAGGAAGGGCCGACAGCCCCTCACCTGCAAACCCAAAGAAAAATGGCACAGCCACAGGCATCACTAAAAAGAAGCTAAACGCCCCGCCCAAATAAAACATAAAAGGCGTTGCCACCAAAAACGGCCACAAAATTTCTGATTCATTTTTATAGAGACCCGGCGCAATAAAACGCCAAAGTTGCCAAAGTAGAATAGGCAGCGTTACAAATAAACTGGCAAAAAAACACATTTTTAAGTAGGTCACAAACAGCTCAGGCACTGCTGTAAAAATCATCTCAAGCTCACCGCCCTGCGCCTCTTTAAGGGGCGCTGTTAACGCCTGAAAAAGCGGCTGTTTAAAGGCATAAAAAACACCAAAACCTGCAATAAGCGCTAGCATGGCATACATCATACGTTTTCTCAGTTCAAGGAGGTGCTCAACAAGAGCTTCGAAAGGTGATTTATCCATTAAAGAGGCTTTTCCTCAGAGTCCTTTTTAGGTAACGGCTCCATTTGAGGCCCCTCTAAAGTTTCAGGCTCTGCATTTAATGCGCCTTTAATATCGGCCCAAAAGGCTTGCACGCTACGCACAGTACTTCCTAGCATACGCAGTGCCTCTGGCATATGTTTAGGTCCTACAACAAGCAGTGCAACAATCATCACAAGTCCAAGTTCTAGGAGTCCTATACCAAACATAAATTATTTTTTCTTCGTTTTCTTAACAGGCTTATCTTCAATGTCATCTTCTGCAGGTTCAGAGCTATTCATGCCCTCTTTAAAAGATTTAATGCCTTTACCAAAATCAGCCATAACACGCGGAAGTTTTCCTGCGCCGAACAAAACCACCACAATTAAGAGAATGATAATGAGTTCTGTTGCTCCGAGTCCGAACATAGTTTTTATCCTTATTATTTGAAATGTTTATAAATCTGAAAAACGAAGCTTATCTGTCATGGCATATTTCATAATGCCCAGAACTTCATAAAGTGCATCATGGCTAATGTTAATACCGTAAATAGATGGGAAAAAGTGGCTTATTTTAGTAGGGCCACGCTCCAATGTAAATACCGGGAAAGGTATAGGGTCAAGCCCACGGCCACGATACGTTGCCAGCGCACGAGCCATATGTACTTCGTCTGTCACAAGAAAGAAACGGCGCACATTGCGAGATCTCACTTCATGAGCGACCTGCAAAGCGCTTTCATATGTATTGGTTGAGGCTTCCTCTAGCACTACAGGGGTAACCTGCGCGCGAAGCGTATCAAACTGCGCCTTTAAAACCGCAGCTTCTGATGGGTGTTTTAGACCCTCAGTATGACCACCGCTCAGCATAACAGGTACACGGCTACCAAGGTGGTTTTGTAGAGTAAGAGCCACAGCACCGCGCTTATAGCTTTCATGGCGTGGCTGCCAGCCCACATCACCCACGTAACGCATACCGCCAGTAAGCACAACAATAAGGTCAACCTCATCTGTATCCACATCATTAAAGCGCTCTGTTTCTACGTTTGCAATAATTGCAGCAGAGAGGAACCGGCCAAACGCTTCTGTTGAAAATATCCAGAATAGTGAGGATACAGCGCACACAAAAACAAAGCTCAGCTTTTTCCTGCGCCAAAAAACAAGTGCTAAAATCAAAAGAACCAGAAATAACCCTGGCGGTAAAAGTGTCGCTGTTAAAAGATCTTTCATAGACCGTAGACTACCCCAGCACAATGCGTGGCGCAAGCAGAGAAATTACCTCAAACACCTCACGCATCAAAGGCCCCATAATCTGCCATAAAAGTGACGTTCCCTCAAAGCTAACCAGCATAAGACCAATGAGCACGAACATACCGTAACGCTCAGTTGAGGCATACCAGTAGCCAACAGGGCCTTTAAGAACTGCACTTAAAATACGCCCGCCGTCTAGCGGCAAAATAGGCAAAAGGTTGAAAACCATAAGCAGTGCATTAATTTGAAGCGAAATCAGGCAGCTATGAGTCAGCCATGTTTGCGCTGCGCCTGCAGGCACAAATTTCACAACATACATAAGCGCTATTGTTGCAAAAATGAGAATCAAATTTGCAAGTGGACCAGAAATTGCCACAATAATGGGGCCCCATGTGCTGTCTCTTAAGTTTCTAAAATTCACAGGAACCGGCCTTGCATACCCAAACAAAAACGGAGAACCCGTAACCAGCAAAATTAAAGGCAGCGCCACAGTGCCTATTGGGTCAATATGCTTAATGGGGTTTAAGGTTACACGGCCCAGCATAAAGGCCGTTTTATCGCCTTGCTTTAGTGCAGCAAGCGCATGTCCTGCCTCATGTAATGTAATAGCAAGAAGCAGTGGAATGGCTCCAACAGATAAAAACTGTAAGAATGCATTAATATCAAAATTCATGAGCGTTTTTTAAGCCTCTTTTAAAGTTGGGTCTTTTGCCACAGTATGCGTTGATGTGTATTTTTCAGTCAGAGCCATATAGCGAACAAGCGCTTCTTTTACTGTTTCCGCTTCTGGTACTATAAGGCCTGGTAGTTTTTCTAACTTCTGCATAAGCTCTTCTGAAGCTTCGGGCACTGCCGTTAGCGTTTTCATCACATCTATATCTGCTGAACATTCAAGAACAAGGTCACATCCAGCATCCAGTGCGCTCTTAACGCGCTCAGGCACAGTGCCTTCAAGCGCATTCATGCCCACATCATCGCTTACAATAAGGCCTTTCATGCCCCATGCACCTTGAATAATATCTTTAAGAATATGCTTAGAGTTTGTAGCGCAGCTTGCATCCCATTCTGGATATTCAATATGCGCTGTCATTACAAATGGGCACATTGCATTATCTTTAAACGGTAGAGAATCGCTCTCAAGGGCCGCTTTATCTGCTGTGACTACAGGAAGCTCCGTGTGCGAATCGCAATCCGCGCGGCCATGCCCCGGTGCATGCTTAATAACAGGCCAAACACCGCCTGCCATATGACCACTAATCACAGCAGAGCAAAGTTTTGAAACAATTTTAGGGTCACTATGATATGCACGATCACCAATCACATTGTGGGTCATCTCATGGGCAATATCAGCTACAGGAGCACAGTTAGCTGTAATGCCATAACGCGCCAGCTGAATCGCTACAATAAAACCACCAAGGCGAGCCCATTCTAGTGCTTCATCTGGGTTTTTATCATAAGCTTTTCCAAAATCAGAAGCAGGTGGAAGCGTCACATCCCAGCGGATACGTGCAACACGGCCACCTTCTTGGTCAATAAAAATAAGTGGAGGCGTTGTTGGAGCAAGCAGACTAAGCTCGCTTATCAGCTTTTCTAGCTGGTCAGCATTCACGCAGTTGTTGCCCTTTTCTGTGCGATTGAAAATGATAAACCCAATAGGCCTCACATCTTCAATGACCGCCCTCACCTCATCCGTTAGGTGAGGATCAGGAATGGCCATAATAACAGGGCGAGGCTTTTTTACCTCTACAGGAACAAGACTCAAGATTTCACCTTAAAGCAGCCTTGCCCTTTTGCACTTAGCTTATTGCATAGGCTTTGCGCTTCACTTGAAGATGAAGCACCAAAGAACTTAACACGATAAACATTTCGGCCCTTTACAGAAGCTTCTTCAACAAAAGGTTTAAGGTCTGAGAGGATAGAACTATGCTTACTCTTAAATGTACTAATAGCCTTGGTTGCGTCTGCATGGCTTGTAAAGGATGCAAGCTGCACGCCCCACTTACCAGATGTTGGCGCAGAAGTTTTTACAGCTTTAACAGTTTCAACCACAGGCTTAACTGCCTTTTTAACGGCTGTCTTTACAGGAGCTGCTACAGTTTTTGTTTCCTGTGCAATTAACGCCGCCATAGGGTCTAGCGTTGTTTCCGTCAGGTTAAATTCTTTTTTCGGCTGCTTTGGCGGAAGCTTTTGTACATCCTGAAGAGATGTAACATCTTCGTTTTTTGCATGCTCAATCATTGTTTCTACGCGTTTTTCAGCTTTTGCAAGCTCTTTACCGCAGCGCACTTGCCCATCTGGCGTTGCTGCGCACACAATTTCATTTTCAGCCTTTTCTACAGGGTTTGTTGTTTTAAGTAGGTCAAAAACTTCCATATCTTGGTATGGTACACGCGCACCGGTTTCGCCTTCTACGCGCTCTTTAAGCGGTGAAGTAGATGCAGCAATAAGGCTTGGTGTTACATCTTCTGCCATAATAGCCTGTTTATTTGCAGCAGCGTACCAAACCAGCGCAATAAGAGCGATAACAGTTCCAACACCAATCATGGGCTTAAGTAAGCCGCCACCCATATCGTAAGATTTTTTCTTCTTTTTCATTTTATTTCCTTACATTTTATCAGGAGCTGAAACGCCCATAAGTCCCAAAGAATCCTTTAAAACTTCGCGCGCTGTTTTCACAAGCTGCAAACGTGCAGATGTTGTCTTAATGTCTGATTCATCTAGGAACCTTACACTATCGTACCAACTATGGAAACCTGCTGCCAGATCATGTGCATAAGCTGCAAGACGATGCGGCTCCCCTACACCTGCCGCTTTCTCTAAATGAAGCGGGTACATAATCAAATGCTTCATCAGATCTTGCTCTTTTTCATGTGTGAGCAAGCTCATATCAACATCAGACTCAAGCTCAAGCCCCATATCTTCCTTTTGACGGAACACACTGCACATACGCGTATACGCATACTGCACGTAAAATACTGGGTTCTCATTATTCTTTTCAAGGGCTTTACCAAGATCAAAGTCAAACTGAGTTTCAGGCTTACGGTTCATAAACCAAAAGCGTGCCGCATCAGGCCCAACATCATCTAAAATTTGACGAAGCGTTACAAAGTTACCTGCACGCTTACTCATTTTGACTGGTTTACCATCTTTTACAAAGCGCACCATTTGCATCAATTTAATTTCAAGTGCTTTTTTATTACCTGTAACAGCTGTAAGTGCGCTAGTTAGGCGTTTAACTGCGCCCCCATGGTCTGCGCCCCACACATTAATAAGCCTCTCAAACCCACGGTTAAGCTTATCTGTGTGATAAGCAAGGTCAGCCCCAAAATATGTGAAATCACCACGGCTGTTTTTCACTGGACGGTCGCTATCATCTCCAAAGTCAGATGACTTAAATAGCGGAAGTTCTACAGGCTCATAATCATCAACGATTTTTCCTCTTGGAGGCGGCAAGGTGCCATCATACACAAGCCCCTTTTCGCGAAGTTCACCCATAATCTTTTCAGGCAGACCTGTTTTCTGCATTTTATGTTCACTATAAAACTCATCAAATGGCGCAATTTTAAGACCTTCAAGGTCTTTTTTAATTTCGCCCATCATCGCATCTACGCAAAAGGCGCGCAAACCAAGTAAAACAGCCTCAAAGTCTGTTTCTTTTGTCCATTTGTCCCCATCAGATGCTTTTAACTTCTCAGCAATTTCAACAACGTAATCTCCAGGATACGCATCATCAGGAATCACAACATTTTCGCCAAATAGCTCGCGGTATCTTAGCCATACAGAGTTCACAAGTGTTCTAATTTGGCGGCCAGAGTCATTTACAAGAAACTCACGCCAAACTTTATAGCCAGTACGCTCAAAAATGCGAGAGAGGACATCTCCAAAAATGGTGCCGCGCATATGCCCTGCATGGATAGGCCCTGTTGGGTTTGCACTACAAAACTCAACCATAACCTTTTCACCGTTCCCCATTTTAGAAGAACCAAAAGCCACAACATCAGATTCAATAATATGCATTTGCGCATAGATAGCCTCTGGTTTCAGGCTGATATTAATAAATCCAGGCCCTGCAATTTCTACAGCACTCACCTGATCCCAAGCTTCAATTTGGTCTTTAATATCAGCTGCAATGTCGCGTGGTGGCTTGCCAACAAGGCGCGTCAGCACCATAGCTGCATTGGTGGCAAAATCCCCATGAGAAGCATCTTTAGGCTGCTCTAGCGTTACATTTGAGGCATCAACATCTGGATAAAGAGTTTTAAGATCCGCAGCAAGTTGCTGTTTTAAAGTATGGTACAAAGAACTCACGTTTTTTAGGCTTTCTAGTTATAAAATATCTATTAAATTTGAAGCATGTAACTACCATAAAGGCGGGCGTGCTCACGCACAGCGCTACGGTCAGTCATCATACTGATATAATCTGCAACCGCAAGCGCTTTTGTGGCATCGCTATCATCACCATCTAGGCGCGCTAAAATTTGAGGCGGTAAAAGTTTTTTATGATTCATGTGCGCGTCAAAGAGGTCTTTCACAATTTGGAAAGCACGAAAATTCTCCGCATTGATATGACGGTTACGATATACATTTGCGTACATGAAAGATTTCATCTCTTTCATGTTCTTTTCCATTTTAGGGCTAACTGTTACCAGCATTTTCCCTGCATTTCTCACATCGTCAACAGTTTGAATTTTAGCTTTAACAATATTATGCTGTGTTGTTTTAAGTAAATCCTGTACGTGCAGGCCAATAGATTTTTTAATCGTCTCTTTAAATAAACGGCTCTCATCTGCGCTAGGGTGGCTGCTCTGCACGCTATCATACATACGTGCAAAGTAAGGAAGCCCGTCCATAATCTGACGAAAAGTAAGCATTCCCGTATGCAAACCATCATCTAAATCATGGTGGTTATAAGCAATATCGTCTGCAATGGCGGCAAGTTGCCCTTCAAGCGAACAGTGTTTATCAGGCACCATATCGCTCATAAGCGGGTTTGTGGCTTCAACGCCTTCAAGCGGTCCGTTATGCTTAGAAATACCTTCCATAGATTCCCATGTGAGGTTCAAACCATCAAAAGCGCAGTAACGGTTTTCCAGTTTGCGTAAAATACGCATAGCTTGAATATTGTGATTAAAGCCGCCAAGGCCTTCCATGCATTCATTAAGAGCATCTTCGCCAGCATGGCCAAACGGCGGGTGACCCAGATCATGAGAGAGCGCAACCGCTTCCCCAAGGTCTTCATCTAAGTGCAAAGTACGGCAGGCTGTTCTGGCAATTTGCGCAACCTCAAGTGAATGCGTAAGTCGTGTACGAATATGGTCTGTCACTGTTACGTTAAAGTAAACTTGTGTTTTGTGCTGAAGACGGCGAAACGCCTCGCTATGAATCACACGGTCGCGATCTCTCTGAAAAGGCGTGCGATCTGCCGCCTCTGGTTCGCTAAAATCTCTACCTTTAGATTCCTTCCAAAGACATGCATAAGATGCAAGTTCTCGGTTGTCTGCCTTGTGTTTTGCCATATCTGCTCTTGCTTTATATTCAATATATTACTACAGTAGATGTAAATCAGGACTAAATAAGTACTTTATCTAGGTTCTGAAGCACGATGCAGTATAACGTACATACGACCTAATGGCAAAAGAGAGATAAGCAAACCCATGGTAAAAATTGCCTTTGATGAACCAGAAACACCAAGCCAGTCAGACGCTCCCTCTGTGCGCATCAGCGACATAGCTGCCTCTCGCATTGAAAAATTACTATCTGACGAGCCTGAAGGCTCTGTTTTGCGTATTACCATTACAGGCGGAGGCTGTAGCGGTTACAGCTATAATTTCAAGCTAGATTCTACTCAAAACCAAACAGATAAAGATATTGTGGTTGAAAACGGCGCAGCAAAAGTACTTATAGATGCAGATAGCTTTGGCTTTATTAAAGGCTCCACCATTGATTACACAGATACCTTAGAAGCAAGCCAGTTCATCATTAAAAACCCTAATGCTAAAACCAGCTGCGGCTGCGGCACCAGTTTTAGCCTTTAAAGGCGCACATAAAAAAAGCAGCCCGAAGGCTGCTTTTCTATTTCGATAAGGCGAGGGTTTTAGTCGTAGCTGCCGCCACTGTCACCGCTGCCGCCACCATCGTAGCCGCCGCCAGTATCTGCTGGAGGCTCATACGAAGGCGCTGGTGCGGGCGTGCGAGGCGTTTCTTCCTGCACAGGTGCAGGAGCGAGCTCTGGCGCAGCAACCTCTTCCTCAAGGGGCTCTGGCGCAGACTCGGACACAGGCGCATCGCCAGCAGCTTCTTCAGCAGGTGCAGCAGGCCCATCATACATCTCAGCCTCATCCTGATAGCTGACATCCGGTGTATAGTCCGGATAGTCCGCCATGTAGGCATCTTGAGACAGTTCATCAAGAATCCACCACAGAATAAGAAAATCGACCAAGTCGCCACCGCGATCATCACGGTAGTAATCACGGCCATTACGTGTTTCAGCGTAGCTGTAGCTACGCCCACGGCGCGTGGTCACAGTTTTGCGCGCTGTTTTTTTCACAACATCAAACGGGTTGGGCTTTTTCGTCGGTTTTTTCGGCGGCTGAACCACCGATATTTGGTCTTCTGCAGGTTTTTTCTTGCGGAAAGCAAAAATCACAACAACAGCAGCCAGGCCAGCAGCGACGATAAGGAAAAGAGGGTCCATGGAAATACTCCTTTATGGACAGAGAAAAGAAAAGGAAGATCATTATGATCTCCCAATATATATGGTTTTTTTATAAAAGTTTCAAGAGCATGGAATAAAATAAATTAAAAAATTGCTTCTTTAATAGCTTTATAGTTTTCAGGGTGAGACAAAAGCCAGTTATCTTTAAGTTTCCAATTGCTTTGAAAATGCTCAGCTTCCACACGCTCAAGCACTTCACCTGTCGTGAAAGATTGCATTTCAAAATCAGTAAGTTTTGCAAAAGCAATGGCTACAGCCACGTCCCAGAAAGAATGATTTTTTGTATATGTCATACCTGCTGATTGCCCTGAAAACACAGAGTAAGTGCCTTGCGCTGAAGATTCTGGTGAGTTTGCCCACACCCCATTCACTGCACTTTCAGCATCCCAATCACGCCCTTTAAATCGGTCGCTCTCCACAAAAATTTGAGACGTCATCTGATGTTTTTTTAGCGTAACCGGCTCGGATTCACCCGTTGCAATATTAACATGTGCAGCCCCACCTTCAGTACAAAGAAGCAGCTTACCAATGGCCGGCATGCACATGCCAGCCATAAGCGGTTGGCCATTTTTATACAGCGCAATAAAGATGCCCCATAAAAAACGTCCCATTGCGTAGCCAGCTGTGCCATCAATCGGGTCAACAACCCACTGGTACTCACTGCTTCCAAAAATATCCACTGGCGTTTTATCGCCTATGCTTTCCTCATCAATAAGAGCCACAGTATCTAATTCAAGATATGGAAGTTTTTGCGCCATTTTAGAAATAGCAAGATCAGCCTCAGTCAAAGCATCTGTGCCGCCCTTGTACATTGTTTCAATGCCGTCTTGTTTTTCAAGAGCAAGGGCCCCAGCCTCAAGCATAAATTTTGTCATTGCATCTTCACAAAGCTTAATATCTACCTGAGACATAGCACCCTCTCCTTCGTCTTTATATCTATTTAGAAGCGTGCTTCAATTGTTGATTTCAGGCTTTTTAGGTCTGCCATCAGTGCATCACGCTTGGTTTGCTGCTCAGTCACAACGTGCTCTGGCGCGCGGGCAACAAAGCTTTCATTGCCAAGCATACCATCAATTTTTGAGAGTTCTTTCTCAGCCTTTTCAATTTCTTTCTCAAGGCGTTCTTTTTCAGCGCCAAAATCAACAACGCCTTCCATGTTAAGAAGAATTTCAAGCCCCTCGCTCACTGCAACAACTTCTGTTTTAGCAGCTGCGTCAGATGTACTTTCAAAACCAGATGTTTTTGTAAGGAAAGCCAGCATTGATGCAAATTTTTCAAAACGAGCCTGAGATGTAGAATCTGCATCTCTTACACGTGCCTCAACTTCAACCTTTGGTGCAACCTTCATTTCGCTGCGCGCGGTACGAATTGCCCCAACTACGTTCACAAGCCAGTTAATATCATCTTTAGCTGTTTCATCAGACGGAATATCTTTCAGTACAGGCCATGATGCTTGCATGAGGTATCCATCCGTATCCCCGTCCATATTTTGCCACAATTCTTCTGTCATGTAAGGCATCATTGGATGAAGTACTTTAAGAATACTTGTCAGCACCGCACCAGCTACAGCTTTTGTTTCAGCTTTTAGCCCTTCATCATCACCGTTTACAAGCGGTTTGATCAGCTCTAGGTACCAGTCACAGTATGTGCTCCACATGAGGTGGTATAGCTTACCGCCCACATCGTTAAAGCGGTAACTATCAAAGGCATCTTCAATATCCTGAATTGTTTCCCTCAAAACGCTGCACATCCATACATTGACAGGATGCTTTGCCTGCGCAAAGCCAGCAGATTCATGACCAAGCGCAATGCCGTTCATTTCAGCAAAGCGGCAGGCATTCCAGATTTTCGTACAGAAATTACGTCCCTGCTCTACCATACCTTCGCTCAGCTTAATATCCTGGCCGATAGCGGATTGGTTCACTAAAGTATAACGAAGCGCATCTGTACCGTATTTACCCATAAGGTCTAACGGATTAATTACGTTCCCCTTAGATTTACTCATCTTTTGGCCTTTTTCATCCAAAATCATGGCGTGGGTGTAAATGGTTTTAAACGGCACTTTGCCTGTAAATTCTTTTGTCATCATCATCATGCGAATAATCCAGAAGAACAAAATATCTCGCCCTGGCATAATAGCCTCCTGCGGGAAGAATTTATCAAACTCAGGTGTTTTTTCTGGCCAGCCAAGCGTGCTCATTGGCCAAAGCGCACTAGAGAACCACGTATCAAGCACGTCATTATCCTGCTCCCAGCCCTCTCCAGGGCTTTCTGCCTGTACTTTAATGTCTTCGCCTTTATACCAAGCCGGGATACGGTGCCCCCACCAAAGCTGACGAGAAATACACCAATCCTGAATATTGTTAAGCCAGTGGCGGTAAACTTTTTCATCACGCGGATTTATAAAGCTTACTTCTCCATCATCAGCGGCTTGAAGGCATTTTTCAGCAAGAGGTTCTCCTTTAACAAACCACTGGTTTGAAAGGTATGGCTCAAGCACAGTATCATCGCGCTCCGCATGTGGAATGCCATGCATATGCTCTTCTTCTTTTACAAACAGGCCAAGCGCTTTAAAGTCTTCAATTACCTTTTTGCGCGCGTCAAAACGGTCCATACCCACATAATCTTCTGGGCAGTTCTCATTCATCTTCGCTTCACGTGTCATCAGGTTAATCAATGGGATAGTTACACTATCTTTATGTCGTTTATAAACTTCAAAATCATTAAAGTCATGAGCGGCAGTAATTTTCACCATACCTGATCCAAATTCAGGATCAACGTAATCATCAGCAATAATTGGAATCTCACGGTTCACGATAGGAACAGTCACTTTGCGCCCAACCAAATCAGCAGCGCGTGGGTCTTTCGGGTTAATGGCAATGGCACCATCCGCAAGAATTGTCTCCGGGCGCGTTGTTGCAATGTTAATTCCTTTTGCACCTTGGTATTCACCACCATCAGCAAATGGATAAGTAAAGTGCCACAGATGACCGTTCACCTCTTTGTGTTTTACTTCAAGGTCACTAATAGATGTTTGCATAACAGGGTCCCAGTTCACAAGACGCTGCCCGCGGTAAATAAGGTCTCGCTTATGAAGCTCAATAAACACATGTTCAACTGCTGAGCTTAAACCTTCATCCATTGTAAAGCGCTCACGTTGCCATGCACAAGATACGCCAAGGCGGCGCATTTGCGCAGCAATTGTGCTGTGAGAGTGATCTTTCCACTGCCATGCGCGCTCTAAAAACTTTTCGCGTCCCATTTCAAAACGGTTTGTGCCTTCATCCTTAAACTGACGGTCAAGAACCACATGTACCGCAATAGAGGCATGGTCTGTACCAGGCTGATACAAGGCATCATAGCCTTTCATACGGGCGCGGCGAATCAGCATATCTGGCAAAGTGTTATCAAGGGCGTGCCCCACATGAAGTGTTCCTGTGACGTTTGGTGGCGGCATCATAATCGCGTAAGGCTCTTTATCGCCCGTTACTTCTGGTTCAAAACAGTTATCAGATTCCCAGTTTGCGTAGAGTTTTTGCTCTACAGCAGATGCGTCATAATGTTTATCTAGTGCCACTTTTCACGTCCTTTTGTTAAAACAGAACAAGAATAGCCTACTTGCCAAAAAAAATCAGGCTTTTTTTAGTGTATTTTCAGGGGTTATCGGAGAGAGAATGCGTAAATTTCGCTGAATCACGGCGAAAATTACTTTTGAATGAAGCGCAAAGCCGAAGTGTACTTACATGTACATGAGGCGCGCCCTGCAATTCAAAAGTAATTTGCAGACATGAGTCAGTAGAAATTTTTATTTGTCAGCAAGCTTTTCAAGCTCTTCCTTTACAAGGCGCTCAACAATATCCGGCAAATTATTTTGAATCCACCCTTTAACCAGTGGGCGAAGCGCTTCAGCTAGAACTTCCATAGGAAAACCAACTTGAAGGCCTTCTGCGCCAGGAAGCGCGTTTAAGTGCTTGTACTCAGCTGATGTAGCAGCACCACTTGCAGCAGCACCTTTAAAAGCAGCGAGTACAGCCTCATCAGAAACCTCTTCGGCAACAGTTTCAGCACCAAGCTCATCAAGCACGCCAGAAACATCTTCCTCTTCAGCGGCAGAATCTGCTTTATAAGATTCCTGTGCTTCTTCAACATCAGAGCTTTGTGCCGGCTTGCTCTCGCCAGTCTCTTCAAAATGCTCTACATCTACAAAATCGTCATCTGTGTCAGTTTCAACTTCATCTACAAGATCAAGAACATCATCCTCATCGATATCAGAACCGCCTTCGGTAGAGGCCTCTTCAGCAGCAGGCGCTGTTTCAGCAACAAGAGCATCAACATCTAGCTCTTCTTCACCGCCGACTTCATCTTCTTCATTTTCTGCCACAGGGTGCATATCTTCCTCAAAAGAGCCAGCAGCCTCTTTATTAGAAGGTGTATTTACTTCTGTTGAGCTCATAAGGCTTTCGTCTATGTCTCCGTGGTCAGCAGCAGGTTCGTCAGGAACACTTTCATCAACTTGCTCAGAAAGCATTTGCTCTGCAAGTGCCTCAGGATCCATATCATCTTCATCTTTAGAAGTTTCTTCTTCGACAGTTTCACGAATCGAAGACAGAATGTCCTCAATAGACTCATCCGTAGGTTCAACAGGGTTGTTTGTCATGGGCTTGCTTATCTAAATTCTTATTATTTGGCACTAAAGTATCAAAAACAAAACGCTAATGCCAGTGTTTTCACGTTATAGATTTTCTCCCTCTATCATAAAGGATAATGTATAATTAGACAAATTAGAAAATGTAAGAAAATCAACCTATGAAAGGTTTAGAAAAACGTGAAGAAAAATACACATCATAACAACAACATAGAAGAACTCATTGACGGTAACCAACCGCTCCCTAAAAAAACAGCCGAAGAAGTGGCACATATCCTAACGGATGGAGACCTAAGTGGTTACGATAAAAAATTTATTAGCAATGTGGTTCTAGAACTGGCTCACACAGCAAAAGTGTTTGACCCAATCCGTACGCGCCCTAAAGTTTCTATCTTTGGATCAGCACGCACAAAACCAGACCATCCAGATTATATCCTTTGTAAACAGTTTGCCCAACAAATGGCAAACCTTGATTACATGGTGATTACAGGTGCTGGCCCCGGCATTATGGCCGCGGGTAACGAAGGCGCAGGTAAAGACCACGCTATTGGCCTTAACATTGACCTCCCATTTGAGCAAAGTGCAAACGAGTTCATTATGGATAGCCCATACCTAATTACATATAGGTACTTCTTTAACCGTAAAGTTGCTTTCCTAAGAGAAGCGGATGCGATTGTACTCTTCCCTGGCGGTGTTGGCACCATGGATGAAGGCTTTGAAGCCCTCACCCTTATCCAAACAGGCCGCGCCATGCCACAGCCAATTGTCCTTATGGACCATGAAGGCAGCAACTACTGGGAAAAATGGATTGAGTTTGTAAAAGAAGGCTTGCTTGCCAATGGCACAATTAGCCCTGAGGATTTGTACCTATTCCGTCACTTTACGGATGTTGCAGATGCAGCAGACTACATTAACAACTTCTACCGTAGATACCATTCTCTGCGCTACTACAAGGATAAGGTCATCATTCGTTTGAACTGCCCTATCCCTAAAGCACTACTGGAGGATATCCGCGAGGAGTACAAAGAGTTCCTTGGAGATTACGGCCTGCAAGAAGCCGCAGCTTTAGACGTTGAAGAAAATGAGCCAGATATTGCTCACCTTCCTCGCCTTGTTATGCAAGCCCAGCGCGATAAGCCCGTAGACCTTTACCGGCTCATTCGCTCTCTTAACCGAGAGAATATTGAGAGCTCAACACGCAGACAGGACCGCGAGGAACTGGCATCACCTGCCCCTCGTCCAAAGCGTAATAAAGTTGGTGAAAGCCACAAATAAGCTTGAACAAGACACAAAAAAGCCCGCATGCGCGGGCTTTTTTATTGCTTTAAGATTCGTCTTCAAGCCTTATTCTTCGGTCAACAAGAGTTTCACCATCATACTCCCAATATAAAGGGCCTTGAACACTTTTCCAATAATACCCCATTCGCTCTAAAATAATTGCGGCGGCTTGAGTTAGACTAACTTCCTTACTCTCAAATTCCACCTTTGTTGAATTTAGAACCTTACAACTAACTTGGCTATCCCTAGAGAAAGTAAGAACAGCGCCTATAGGGACCTGAGCTAGCTTAAAGTTAAACCTTCCGCGCTTAACTTTTACATCCTCAATAGCCCTCTGTTCTTCTTGAGTCTCAACATGAGCACTATCAGGCTTAACCTCTTCAATTACTGCAAGCTTCAAAGCTGATACAACTCTTTCAGGGTTAATTTGAAAAAATTCTCTATTTTTTACAAGCCTATAGTCATCAAAGGCATCATGTAAAAGCTTTTCAACAGCATTTGCATCAGAAACCTTTGCTGCAAAATAGCATTCAAAAGGCAAAGGCACTGGGGTAGAATACAAACTTTGCATTCGTGTCTTTAGATTGTTGGTAATACCAACTTTAACAAAACCAGGCATTGCTTCATTTGTTAAAACATAGACAATATTTGATATTTTACTCATAAACTTATCCCTGAATTTGCTCAGTTAGATGTCCCAAATGTTCATCCACAAGCGCCATGTCTTCCGCTTCTACCATCACGCGCACAAGCGGCTCAGTGCCAGATTTACGCACAAGCACACGGCCTGAACCGCCAAGTTTTTCACTTGCTGCATCTACAACAGCTTTTGTTTTGTCGCTACCCATCAGTGCTGCAGCTTCATCAAAATTACCAAGGCGAATATTGTTCATCTTTTGCGGGAAAGCCTTAAAAGTTGAGCCGAGTACAGATGCACGCGCGCCTTCAGCCTTCATCACTTCTAGGAATTTTAGCCCTGCAAGCAGACCATCACCCGTTGTCGCGTAATCTGAAAGAATAAGGTGCCCGCTGGCTTCGCCGCCAAAGTTATAGCCGCCTTCTCGCATCGCTTCCATCACGTATCGGTCACCGACCTGCGTACGGATAAGATCTAGCCCGATGCTTTTCAAGTGCTTTTCAAGGCCCATATTACTCATTTGCGTAGCCACAACAGCGCCGCCTTTAAGTAGTCCGTGCTTATGCATATAAGAACCAACAGCGGCCATAATTTGGTCACCGTCAATCACTTGCCCTTTTTCGTCGCAAATAATTAAACGATCACCGTCACCGTCCAGCGCAATACCAAGGTCAGCCCCATGGTCTTTAACGTAAGAGGCCATGTTTTCTGGATGCAGCGCACCGCATTCACGGTTAATGTTAAAACCGTCTGGCTCTGTACCGAGGCGAATCACTTGTGCGCCCAGTTCCCAAAACAGCTTGCTCGCCACTTTGTAAGTTGCACCGTTGGCAGCGTCTACAACAATACGCATACCTGTAAGGTCAAGGTCACCGTCTACGCTGTTTTTACAAAATTCCATATAACGGCCTGTCGCATCATCAATACGTACCGCCTTACCAATTTGGTCTGGCGCCGCCAGCACAGGCGGCATGTCATCAATAAGTGTTTCAAGGTCTTCCTCATTGGCATCGCTCAGCTTAAAGCCGTCAGGGCCAAAAATTTTCATACCGTTATCTTCAAACGGGTTATGAGAGGCAGAAATCATAATACCAAGGTCAGCGCGCATACTACGGGTAAGATACGCCACAGCAGGCGTTGGCATAGGGCCCACAAGCAGACAGTTAAAGCCTACACTTGTAAAACCTGCAACCAGCGCGTACTCAAACATATAACCGCTCAGGCGCACATCTTTACCAATAAGAACAGTTGGCTTAGGGTGGTGGCTTTTACGTTTAAAGTAATGGCCAGCCGCCTGCCCCACGCGCAGCGCCAAATCAGGGGTCATAAACCCTTCATTGGCTGTGCCGCGGATACCATCTGTTCCAAAGTATTTACGAGACATTACTTGTCCTCACTCTTTTTCTTAGCCGCAGGCTTTTTAGCCGTACTCTTTTTAGAAGGCGTGCTTTTTACAGGCTCTTTCTTATCAGATTCAGTTGTCTCAGCTGTTTTCTTTTTACGAGTACTTGGCGCTTTTTTGGCAATAATTTTTTTGCCAGCAAACAGATCCTTCACTTGCTCGCCGTCCAATGTTTCAAACTCAAGTAGAGCATCAGCGAGGTCATGTAGTTTCTTCTCATGTTTTTTGAGAAGCTTCTCAGCAACTGCGTATTGCTCATGGATAATTTTCTCAATTGTCTCATCCACTTCGCTCGCCATGCGCTCGCTCATGTTTTTACGGCTACCAAGGTCACGCCCCATAAATACATCAGATTCATTTTCCCCGTAGTTAATAGGGCCAAGCTTACTCATACCCCAGCTGCACACCATTTTACGTGCAAGGTCAGTTGCGCGCTCAATATCATTACTTGCGCCCGTTGTAAACTGGCCAAGAATAATATCCTCTGCAATACGCCCGCCCATAAGCATGGCAATTTGGTTTTCAAGGTAAACTTTATCGTAAGTGACTTTATCTTCCGCAGGAAGGCTCATGGTTACACCAAGGGCGCGGCCGCGAGGGATAATTGTCACTTTATGAAGCGGGTCTGTTGGTCCTTCAAGGTACAAACCAAGAATAGCATGACCAGCCTCGTGGTAAGCCGTTGTTTTCTGCTGCTCTTTTGTCAGCACTGCACTACGGCGCTCAGGTCCCATCATTACTTTATCTTTAGCAGATTCAAAATCATCCATATCAACCATGCGCTTGTTACGACGCGCCGCCATAAGAGCTGCTTCGTTAACAAGGTTTGCAAGGTCAGCACCGCTAAATCCTGGTGTACCGCGGCCAATGACTTCTGCATCTACATCACTAGACACAGGCACTTTTGCCATATGCACGTCAAGCACCATTGTACGTCCTTTAATATCTGGAAGTGGTACTGTCACCTGACGGTCAAAGCGCCCTGGACGAAGCAGCGCCGGATCAAGTACATCTGGTCTGTTTGTCGCCGCAATAAGAATAACACCTTCGTTGGCGCTAAAGCCATCCATCTCAACCAGCATTTGGTTAAGGGTCTGCTCGCGCTCATCGTTACCGCCGCCCATTCCGGCCCCACGGTGACGCCCTACCGCATCAATTTCATCAATAAAGATAATGCAAGGTGCATTCTTTTTACCTTGCTCAAACAGATCACGCACACGTGCGGCACCTACACCCACAAACATTTCCACAAAATCAGAACCTGAAATTGTGAAGAATGGTACATCAGCTTCACCGGCAACAGAGCGTGCAAGAAGTGTTTTACCCGTTCCTGGAGGGCCTACAAGCAGAACACCTTTAGGGATTTTTCCGCCAAGCTTTGTGTACTTTGTAGGGTCTTTTAAAAAGTCTACAACTTCAGAAAGTTCTTGTTTAGCCTCATCCACGCCAGCAACATCATCAAATGTGACACGCTTATCATTTGGCGTCATCATCGTGGCACGAGATTTTCCAAAGCTCATGGCTTTGCCGCCGCCCTGCATTTGTTTCATGATGAAAATCCAGAAGACAATCAGTACAACAATTGGAATAGAATTGATTAAAATAGACAAAAGGATAGATGGCTGATTTGCTGTGTTATCCACAGAAATGTTAATGCCTTTCTCACGGAGCTGCTTTACAAGATCAGGGTCACGCGGTGCAACTGTTGATACATTTTCGCCTGAAGCAGAGGTTCCTACAAGAGTATCCCCTTGAATCTCTACGCTATTGATAGACCTAGACTCTACAAGCCCTAAAAATTCTGAATAGCTAACTTCTGTGCCATTGTTCATAGAACCGCCTTGAGACATGTTGAAAAGCAAGATAGCTCCAAGGACAAGTGCTGCCCAACCAAGAGCATTTTTACCGAATTGATTCAAAGATCAAACTCCTTCGTGTGTATTTTTATATATTATTATGCATTGCATCATAGCCCCCTAGGCCTGTCGATGCAACCATTTGTCACGGCTTTTCCAGAGAAATAGCACAGCAACCGTACTGATTGGTTTCAAAGAGAATTCCGCCTAAAGTGCGCTTTACCGCCCCGCTAGAAAGTGCTTGAATGAGACGCTGTTTTTTCTCTGTCCTTGGGGGATAAGGCTCACCACCCCAGTTTACGCATTTATCAATAACTCTGTACTGAATCTCAAGCGGAAGCTCCAAAAAACTTGAAATTTGAAAGGTTGGCGTCTTGGTTTCATGGTTTACAGAATTTTTCCAGAATTGCTCTGTCCAAAGTGAAAGGGCTTCATTTGCACGTCCCACAGAATGAGCACTTGCAACAAGAGAATCAATATTTACTACATTATTTTCAGAAGCTTGAATAAACTTCCTCATCTTAATTCTTAAAAAAGATTCATCCTCATTACTTGGATCTTCGCACCAGGGAAGGTCTTTTGATTCAAGATATGCACGCAAGTCTTTCCTTCTTGCTCCAAGCAAGGGACGTGTATAATTTAAACCATCACGCTCAAATACAGCAGCCATTGCGCTTAGCCCTTTAACCCCTGCGCCTTTATGAAGACGCATAAGGAAGGTTTCAGCCACATCCTCTTTGGTATGAGCAAGCCAAACTTCTTTAACATCAGCCTCCTCTGCCAGTTCCATAAAAACTCTATAGCGCGCAGATCGCGCCATTGCTTGCAAGTTACTTTGCTCTTTAGAGAGATGAGAAAGTGTTTTAGAGAAAAAGGCTACACCATATTGCTTGCAAAGCCCCTCAACAAAAGCTTCTTCATTTTTTGCCTCATCTCTCAGGCCATGGTTCACATGAAAAACCACAAACTTCTCAACCGGTAGAATTTGCTGAGCCAAGTAAAGCATAGCAGTAGAATCACCGCCGCCAGAAACAGCAAGCGCCACCTTTCCTTCAGGTGGCGCAGCCGCATGAATCATATCTATGAGAGACTTAAAGGGCATCAAGCTCCTGTCTGGCCTCGTCAGCTTCCTCGCTGTTTGGGTAGTCTTCAATCAGTTTTTGCCAAGAACCGCGTGCCATATCAGCTTGCTCTAGCTGCTTAAAAGCATATCCCATTTTCAGAAGATTAGAAGGCGCCTTGCCTCCTTTTGGATCTTTTGTGAGCCCTGTAGAAAATGCAACAGCTGCCTTTTCAGGGTTATCCTTCACAAGATAAACTTCACCAAGCCAATAGAATGCTTCTCCTGCAAGTTTATGGTCTGCATAAGCTTCAGAAAATTCTTTAAATGATGTGAGTGCATCGCTGTAAGATGCGCGAGTAATTGCATCATAGCCCTTATCAAATAGCTTTTGTGCAGAAAGTGCTGATTTTTTAACAGGCACTTTTTCTGCTTCAATATTAGCATTTAATAGCTCTGTAATTTCATCGTTAGAGCCACCAAGTGAACCAGAGAGGCTTTTTTTAATAGCCATTTTTGTTGCAATGGCATTTTCAATATCCTGCAAACGAAGATCATTATCCTCTGCAAGTTTTTCTAATGTCTCTGCAAGCCCTTTAACAGTGTTGCCAAGCTCTTCCACAGCCCCATAAACCTGACGAGACTCTTCTTCTAAAATTTGAAGGCGGGCTTCAAAGTCAGCAAGAAGCGAACCACTTGGCGCAGCGTTTTCATGTGAGGTTGTACTTGAAAAAAGTTTTTGTTCTAGCACCATAAGGCGCTGTTCAAGACGTTCTGTTGATGCATTCTGTCCATAACTTGCAGTCGATGCAAGAAGGGCTAGGGTTAAAGCCAGAATCTTATTCTTCATATTATATGTCCTTGTATAGAGGCTATTCAATATGAACGATACAAAAAAGGGCTTGATATGACAAGCCCTTTTATGAAGTCGCTTACGTATAAGCTTATTTAGCTACAAGCATAGCACGGCGGTTGCTCGCCCATGCTGCTGGCGTGTGAGATGTGTCCATTGGACGCTCTTTACCAAAGCTTACAGTGCTAAGAGATCTAGAATCTAGACCAAGACCTACAAGGTAACGCTTAACGCTGTTTGCGCGGCGCTCACCTAGAGCAAGGTTATATTCACGTGTACCGCGCTCATCACAGTGACCTTCAATCACAACTTGCTTAACGCCGCTCTTTTTAGCGTAATCAGCAAACATGTTTAGGTTCTTTTGAGCTTCTGAGCTAAGTACTGAAGAGTCGTAACCGAAGTTAACCATCTTGTAACCGCCCATAGCCATCATGTTTTTGTGAGTATCTACAACCATTGTGTCAGCATAATCGCCATCTTGAACAGTTGGAAGGTTTGTTGCGCTAGCGCCAATTGGCTCATCTTCTACGTTTGAGCAAGCTGAACAACCTGACAGTACAACAACTGCACCAGCCATAAGTACAAAGTTTTTAAGCATTTCTATATCTTTCTAATTACCGTTATCACCATATCTGCGAAACCATTAAGTGCCACATTACCATAAGCCTATGCATATGCAAGCCTTTTTAAAGCAGGCCTACAAAGAGGGGTTACTCCCCCTGCAAGACTGTAAAGCCATCTTCATCATCGAAAGTGTAGAGATTCTCTACCTTTACCCACTCAAGACCAGCTTTTTCAAGCTGACTGAGAAGTACATTCACGTCAGCGTTTTTCACACTGCCCCCTGTGGCACGAAAACGGCAACGCCATAAATCGCTCACAAGTTCTGTCTCGCATTTACCGGGATAAACCTTAACCCCACGGCTAGACATGGCTGAGAATTTCATCACATCCGTTGAAGAAGATTCAACCTTACCGCCAATTTCTTCAGCATCTTGTCCGCGCCAATCTAGGTATACATCTACGCCTACAAGTTCTTTATGACGCTTAGAGATTGTACGAAGGTCATGTGTTGGCATAACAAAACTTTTTTCAGATGTCTCAACAAGAGTTAACTCTTTTGGCTCTCTACCAAAACGCTCAATCACAGCATCTGCAAATTCACTTGTAGATAGCGCTTTTGATTTATCTTTAGCAATATCACCTGTATGAGCGCCGTCTTCTAATGCGCAAAGCCAAGCATTTTCAACTTTAGCAGCAATATCGCTTTGCCCAATATGGTGAAGCATCAAAATTGCACTATTAAGAAGCCCTGATGGGTTTGCAATCCCTTGTCCTGCAATATCAGGTGCACTACCGTGAACCGCTTCAAACATGGCGCACTTTTGACCCATATTGAATGACCCTGCAAGACCAACAGACCCTGCAATTTGGCTTGCAATATCACTTACGATATCCCCATAAAGGTTAAGCGTTACAAGAACATCAAAATCTTCTGGTCTATCCGCTACAAGCGCCATACCAATATCTACAATAATAGAATCTGCTTCAATTTCTGGGTAATCTGCAGCAATGAGCTTAAACACTTTATGGAAAAGACCATCAGAGATTTTCATAATGTTATCTTTAATCAGACACGTTACCTTTTTACGGCCATGTGCACGTGCATACTCAAATGCATAACGAATAATGAGCTCACTTCCAGAACGAGAGAGAAGTTTTACACTGTGACAGGTGTCACGCGTTTGACGGTACTCCACACCAGAGTAAAGATCTTCTTCGTTTTCACGCACAATCACCATATCAATTTCTTTGTGCTTACTGCCTACATACGGCTGATAAGTTTTAACCGGACGCACATTTGCAAAAAGACCAAGAGATTTACGTAGCGTTACGTTTACGCTTTTGTACCCACCGCCCTGCGGCGTTGTAATTGGTGCTTTAAGGAAAACTTTAGTACGTGCAATAGATTCCCACGTCTCATCGCCAATACCGTTATTAAAGCCAGAAAGAAACTTCTTCTCACCAATTGTGACATGCTCAGGTGCAATGCGCGCTCCTGCAGCTTCAAGAATTTTCATTGTTGCTGCCATAATTTCTGGGCCGATTCCGTCCCCCTCAGCAACTGTAATTGGTACCAAATTTGACATTTATAGTCCCCCTTCATCCGGTAAGTTAAATTCCATAATTTCAAGTCCATCACGAAGCTCTTTCAAGCCCTCCCAGCTACTTGATGACCCTGACGAATCATACTGGCTTTTCATTTGGCGATAAACTTCATCTTCAACATCTTTAAGGTAAGTTTCTTCATGAGAAATGTAATTTGCTGGCACTTTTGATGTTTCAACTTTTACTGAATCCTCTTTTACTTCATCAGCAGCATGCATCAATATATTACGCAAACGTTCTTCACGGTTTTGAGGCTGTACTGCCTCTACAACAGGTTGTTGTGCCTGTGGCTCAATACGAATTGCTTCTGAACGTATCGCTGTTTCCATCACTGGCATTTCAGGCTGAATAATATCATGCATTGGTGCGCGGTTCTCTATGCGAGGCTGAACAATATCATGCATGGGTTTGCGCGATTCCAGAATTTGCTCTGCCAGCTCCTGCGTGCGAGGCTCTACGCCGCGCGCCATATCTCTAGACTCCATAATTTCATGCGCCTGCACAGGGCGGCGAATTTTGTTAATTGCATTGGCTGTCTCTGGGGCCACGAGAGGCGTAGTTGGCTGCGTTTCAGGAACCTTCACTTCCCCATAGGGGTCATGAATTTTCTGAGAAGGTCTCTCATAAACGCCAAGCGGTTTTTTAGAAGGAATAACTGCACCCCGACGCTGATATTGCGGGCGCGCATGAATTTCTCTTGTATCTGTAATTACAAGACGGTTAAGCCATTCGCCCCTGTCCTGCTTTTCAGAAGTCAGTACAAGGTTTAATGGACCATACATAATCTGTTTGTTTGTGTGCTTAAAGAACTCCCCGCGAATATGTCCTGCGGCTTCTGGCGTTGCATAGCGCAGCGCAGCAAGCAAAAACTCATCTGCTATACGTCTATCTTCTTTAAATGTCAGGCTCTCGGGACGTTCGCGCCAAAGCACACGAATCTGATCAACTTCTTTTTGTGTTTGGTTGACAAGCAAAGTGGATGTATTCCAAGCGCCACCATGGCAACCATAGTCATACTGTACCCGAGAACCAACCTGGCCGCGGCTTTCCCACTTGCAAGGCGCATACGCACGCAAGTGCTCTACCGTTGCCCTAAAATCACCAAGGCTAATGATTTCATCATAGCCATAATGCATGTATTGAGAACCACAGCCTGAAAGGGCTGTACTTATAAGTCCGACTGTTAAAATACGTTTTGTAACCAAAAGAGCTCTATTCTTTTATTATTTAGGTTGCTCAAAAGCATAAGCGAGGCCGAAGCCCCGCTCAAGTATTATTATTGTGTTAGGCACCCCTTAGCCGCATGTATTGCTGCGCTAAGGTCACCGGATTTACCGCCAGCCATGGCCATATCTGGGCGTCCACCGCCTTTTCCGCCTACGGTTGCAGCAGCAGCATTTACAAGATCACCCGCTTTAAACTTTGCGGTAAGGTCTTGTGTGACCCCTGCAACAAAAGTGGACTTTCCGTCGTTTTCTGTTGCCAGAACAACAACGCCGCTACCAATTTTGTTTTTAAGGTCATCCACCATTTCACGTAGAAGCGCAGGCTCGATTGCATCCAGCACAGAGCTAACAAACTTAACGCCTGCAACGTCTTCCGCAGATGATGTCAGATCAGCGCCAGCATTACCGCCACCTTTTTTAGCGTTTTTAAGGTCAGCTTCTAGCTTTTTCTTATCAGCTTGGAGTGCTGAAATACGTTCAGGAAGTTCGCTAACAGATGTTTTCAGCGAGTCTGCCATCTTTTTCATGTTTTGCTCATAGCCGCGCAGAAGGTTAAACGCACCCTCACCCGTTACCGCTTCCACACGGCGCACACCAGCACTAATTGCGCTTTCAGATGTCAGCTTAAATAGGCCAATATCACCTGTGCGTTTTACGTGCGTTCCACCGCAAAGCTCAACAGATTCCATCAGTGCATCATCACCCATAAATACAACACGTACATCGTCATCGTATTTTTCACCAAACAGAGCCATGGCGCCCATTTCAACAGCTTTTTCTTTATCCATAACGCGTGTTTCTACCGGAAGGTTCGCGCGGATCATACCGTTCACACGGTCTTCAATTTTGGTAATTTCTTCCGGCGTCATTGCTTTTGGCTGAGAGAAATCAAAACGAAGCCTATCTTCGCTTACAACAGAGCCTTTTTGGAACACGTGATCACCAAGCGTTTCTTGTAAAGCCTTATGCATAAGGTGCGTTGCAGAGTGGTTGGCCACAATTGCGCCGCGGCGCTTTTCGTCTACTGTCATCATCACATCAGTACCAACAGATATATTGCCGGATTTAACCGTCACATGGTGAATAAACATACCATCGAGAACTTTTTGCGTATCTGTCACTTTAAGAGACCCACCCTCAAACGTCACAACACCAGTATCACCAACCTGTCCACCAGACTCAGCGTAAAACGGTGTTTGACCCACAACAAGGATCCCCTTGTCGCCAGCTTTCAATGAATCTACAGAGGTGTCATCTTTAACGAGTGCTGTTACTTGAGCTTCCGCTTCTGTACCTGTGTAACCAAGAAACTCAGTTGCAGGGATTTTATCTTTCAAGTCATACCACACATCGCTAAGTGCTGTTTGACCCGTTCCGCCCATGCCGGCGCTACGCGCACGCTCTTTTTGAGCTGTCATAGAGCTTGCAAAACCTTCTTCATCAACTGTTACGCCGCGAGACTTAAGCACGTCTGCTGTTAAATCCATAGGGAATCCATAAGTATCGTAAAGCTTAAAGGCCACTTCGCCGGCCAGCGTATCGCCATCCTTCAGGCCATTGCTTTCTTCATCAAGAATTTTAAGGCCTTGCGTCAATGTTTTGCTGAAGCGATTTTCCTCAAGTTCAATCACATCTTTCGCCATTGGTGCCGCACGTTTAAGCTCAGGATAAGCCTCACCCATTACATCAACTAGAGTCGGTACAAGGTTGTTAATAAATGGCTTATTCACACCAAGAAGATGTCCATGACGCATAGCACGGCGCATAATACGACGCAGTACATACCCGCGCCCCTCATTGCTTGGCATAACGCCGTCCACAAGAAGGAATGTCATTGCGCGCAGGTGATCAGCAAGCACACGAAGGCTCACATCGCTCTCAGTATTGGCGCCATAATTTACACCTGTAAGCTGCCCTGCTTTACCAATGATAGACTGGAAAATATCCGTATCATAGTTACTTTGTACGCCCTGAGCCACACACATAAGGCGTTCAAGCCCTGCGCCTGTATCAATATTTTTCATCGCAAGTGGTAATTTATCGCCATTTGGTTGCAGGTCAAACTGCGTGAACACAAGGTTCCAAATTTCCATAAAACGGTCGCCGTCTTCATCTGGCGTACCAGGACGGTCACCCGCAATATCAGAGCCGAGATCATAAAAGATTTCAGTACAAGGACCACAAGGGCCAGTATCGCCCATTGTCCAAAAGTTATCTGATGTATCAATACGGATAATGTCCTTATCTGCGATACCAATCTTTTGGTTCCAGATTTTATGTGCTTCATTATCATCATGATAAATTGTTACGCACATTTTACTTGGGTCAAGCTTTAGGCGCTCAGTTAAAAGCTCCCATGCCCAAGTAATAGATTCTTCTTTAAAGTAATCCCCAAATGAGAAGTTACCGAGCATTTCAAAGAAAGTGTGGTGACGGGCTGTGTTACCTACATTTTCTAGGTCATTATGCTTACCACCGGCGCGCACGCAGCGCTGCGAGCTGGCGGCTCGTGTATATCCGCGCTTTTCGACACCAGTAAACATGTTTTTAAACTGAACCATTCCTGAGTTTGTGAACATCAGGGTTGGGTCGTTACTGGGTACAAGTGAACTACTTGGAACAACTTCATGTCCCTTTTCTTCAAAGAAGCTTAAAAACTCCCTGCGGATATCTGCACCTGTCTGCATGACCTATACTCTTTTCATTTTATAAATTTTAGTTTTATTAAAACTGCGGGAAATGAAACAGGCAAAGATCTATTTAGGAGCACCAAGCCAACATACGTTTTCAGCCCCATCTCCCCCAATCGGTGTCTGCGGAAGACAAAGTGTAAACGTTGTCCCTTCCCCAACAGCAGAGGAAACTTTAACATAGCCGCCCATATTCGCAACTGCTTTCTGCACAAAGGCAAGCCCCATACCACTTCCTTCACCAAATTCACTGTCTCGAGACTGTAAACGTTTAAAGGGCTGGAAGATGGTATCTAAAAACTCTTCAGGAATACCAATGCCGTTATCCTTCACAGTAATCAGGTGCACGCCAACTTCTTCTGAGTGCTCAATTGTAACCTTTGGCTTTTCAGAATCATTATATTTAAGGCCATTTGTAATCAGGTTTCTCAGTACCATATCCATAAGAACACTGTAAGACATAATTGTTGGAAGTCCATCAAACTCAACTTCAGCGTTCTTATCTATAAGGAACCTTTGAATATCAAGTTTAATATTTCCTAATAGCTCGTTTAAACACAGAGGCGTCACAGCCTCTTCCATTCGGCCAATTTTAGCGTAATCAAACAGACCTGAAAGAATACCCTCCATGCGCTTTGTCATCTGCATAATAGAGTCAAGCCTATTCATGCCTGCATCATCAATAACATCCTCGTAGTCTTCTTTCATAAACTGAGAGAAGTTATAAATACCACGAAGTGGTTCACGCAGATCATGAGAGGCAACACGTGCAAAGTTTTCAAGTTCTTCATTAGAACGCTTAAGCTCTTGGTTGTAGCGTTCTAAGTTTTTTTCGTGCTCTATACGCAGACTTACATCCCTAAGAATCGCAGAATAACGTGCATTTTCACGACCATGATTATAAATCTCACTAATTGTTACTTCAATAGGTATCTGGCGTTTGTCTTTCCCTAAGCCTTGTACACCAGTTGCGCTTCTCATGATATCTCGCTCGCTTGTTTCAAAGTAAGCATCCATACGATCCGACAAACTCTTTGCATCCTGAGGAATGAGCATGCTGCTCACATTTTTACCCACAGCTTCTGCTGCTTTATAGCCAAACATTTTTTCAGCCGCTTTATTAAAGGAACAAATCTCCCCGTAGCCATCAACTGTAACAATACCATCTTCAGCTGTATCCAAAATGGCTTGCAATTGAGCACTCATTTCAATCATTTGCGTTTCATATTGGTGGCGCGCATTAATATCTTGAATCTGTGAAATAAAGAACTGCGGCGCACCATTTTCATCTCTTACAATGGCAACAGAAAGCAGCCCCCAAACCAATTCGCCACCTTTCTTTATGTAGCGTTTTTCAAGCGTATATTTATTTTTCTTTCCAGTAATACAATCATTTAAAAGCTTATTATCAATTGATAAATCATCTTTATAGGTCACAGTTTGAAAGTCCATACCCATAAGTTCTTCTTCGCTATACCCAAGAATTTGGCAAAGGGATTTATTAACTTTTAACCAGCCTCCATCAAGGTCTACAATAGCCATACCGTGAGCTGCCCCCTCAAGAGCCTGCCTAAATACTTCCTGAGATCTATTTAATTCCTTAAGTCTCTGTATTTCATTAATATAAAATGATACACGTTCCCTTAGAAGAAGGAAAAATTTCAATTCCTCCTTAGAAAAATCTTTTTTTCTCTTCTCTACAGCCGAAAAATTTAAGGTGCCATATAAAGATTCTCCGCAATAGATAGGAATACCAATATAAGCCCCCAACTTAAAAGCTTCTAAGCATGGATGATTTGCAAACATTGACTGCTCTGTATCAAATGCATGAGTAAGTCTCTCATTTGCAATTGTTACATCGCAAAATGTGTTTTCCAAAGGGAACACTGCTCCTTGAGGGATAACCTTGCTAGAAACATAAACAGCAGAGTAATCATCACGAAAAACATGGCTAATAACACCATGATCTGTGCCTAAATACTCATTTCCAAGAGCGAGCAGCTTTTCAAGCTTTTCTGCTGTCGTCCCACTTGAAGAAGTAATTTTGGCAATTTCTTCCATAACCAGCGTATATTTTTTGGTCTCAGTAATATTTCGCCCTGAACACAGCAGGTAAACCTCGCCCTCAAACTCAAAGCGCGTTTTCTGCATATCATAATAATATTGCTCACCACTTTTTTCACTTGTGAGCTGAATGTCAGATCTTGCATACCCTAAAATAAAAGCATCTTGATCTTTTTTAATAAAGTGGTCCTGTTCCTCTTTAGGGTAAGATTCAAACGTTGTTTGTCCGACAATCTCATCAGCAGGTGCATTGTAAAGATTAAAAAATGCCTGATTCGCATCTACAACTTTAGCATCCTTATCCTTTATAAAGATAAGATCATCAGTTGCATTTAAGACATCCTTCCAATGTGGTTTCGTTTGAACTGGTATGTTTTTTTGCATTATTACTATCGTCAAATTTTGTTTTATAGATGGGTTAGTTTATACTATTTCCATGATGACACAAAAGCACTGGAACAACAGAAAATATATTTTGATGCACGATGACCATTCTGGCGCTGCCAATTGGTCACAAAGCACCAATCTTGAACACTTAAGCTTTCCTCTTTCTGGGGCAGATTTAACGCTCCTTACAGAAGATGCTGTTCTTATTTTAGTAGAACCTGAAAAAAATCATATTGAGCATATTATAGATAAATGCCCTATAAACCCTATTTTTGTTATTGGTGAAGGTGCCCAGCATGCGCCGCACCGTGTATGGGCTAAGCTCCCATCGAAATTCCTTACGGATGATGAATACCTAAACCAAGTATTTCTTCCATTTTGGCAAGATGCCATTTTACTTCCATCAGACGATGTAGGAGCGTTTAAAAGTGCAAAATTTTAATGTATGGATTGTAGATGATAATCCCGATGACATTGAGCGTATCGTACGTATCTGTAAAAAAATAGAAAAACAGCCCATCTTCAAAACATTTGAAGATGCGCATACTTTTTATGAAGGCATCCAAAACACGACAGAGCGCCCCAACCTTCTTCTATTAGATTACGACATGCCTGGTGATAATGGTGATAAAGTGCTTGAGAAACTTAAAGAGCTTGGCGAGGAATCTTTCCCTGTTGTGATGATGACAGGCCGACTTGTAGATACAACACATACCGAATGCTACAAGCTTGGCGCGCGTGGCTTTGTTTTTAAATCTTTTGATTATGACATTTTTAAAAAGGATGTTCTCTCCCTCTTCACGTTCTGGTATTCAACGCTAGAAGCTTAAAGTATCTAACGCTTAAAAAGCCCGCACTTGCGGGCTTTTTAAATATAATAACAATTGTTTTTAGCAGCTTGCAAAAAGCAAATGGAGCCAAAAAAACGGGCTAGGCGTTGATAGCTCTACCAAGACTATCAAGGACAGACTCACCCATCATCTCACTCAACGTTGGGTGCGGCAAGCAAGCAGTTAAAAACTCTTCTTCGGTTGTTTCAAGGTGGCGGCCAATCACAAATGTACTAATCATTTCTGTCGCTTCCGCTCCAATAATATGCGCCCCGAGAAGCTCGCCTGTTTCCTCATCAAAAACAGTTTTCACAAGACCTTCTGCTTCACCTATCGCAAGCGCTTTACCGTTTGCCTGATAGTTGTAGCGGCCAACTTTAACTTTATAGCCAGCTTCTTTGGCTTTTTCTTCGCTGTAACCAACGCTCCCAATTTGCGGCGTGCAGTATGTACAGCCAGGAATATTCGTATAATCCATTGTGTGGATATGGTTTTGCCCTGCTATATGTTCAGCTGCAACAATTGCTTCATGGGATGCCACATGAGCAAGCCAAGGCGCACCAACAACATCACCAATGGCATAAATGCCGCTTTGCGTTGTGCGGTAAAATTCATCAACTGTAATGTCCGCACGCTCATTCATGCCAACGCCAACCTCCTCAAGGCCAAGACCTTCAGTATTGGCCTGAACACCAATAGCAAGTAGCACTTTTTCAAATTTTTGTTTTTTAGCTTTTCCTTTGATCTCAAGTGTTGCTTCTGCATCTTTTTTAGAAACCTTGAGAGATTTTGTCATTGTGTTTGTTAAAATTTCCATGCCTTGGCTCTTAAGAGATTTTTCAAGATTTTTAGAAATTTCTTTATCTTCCGCAGGCGTGACGCGGTCTTGCGCTTCAACGATGGTTACATCAGTGCCAAGCGCATTATAAAAACTTGCAAACTCAACACCAATGGCGCCCGCACCAATAACAAGCAAGCTCTTAGGTAGCTTTTCAGGAACCA